>NZ_JAWOUQ010000004.1:152435-429759 GCF_033339475.1 Vibrio sp. 2304
CGAGCAATTGCAGCTGCAACTGCGGCTTTTTTCGGATCGTCGGTTTGCTCGGCAGGTGCGTCAGCTTCTTCCGCTTCGGTTGAGTCTGCTTGCTTCGCTTTGCGCGCTTTGGCTCGAGCAATTGCAGCTGCAACTGCGGCTTTTTTCGGATCGTCGGTTTGCTCGGCAGGTGCGTCAGCTTCTTCCGCTTCAGTTGAGTCTGCTTGCTTCGCTTTTCGTGCTTTGGCACGTGCAATCGCAGCAGCCACGGCGGCTTTTTTCGGATCGTCGGTTTGCTCAGTAGGTGCTTCAGCTTCTTCCGCTTCAGTTGAGTCTGCTTGCTTCGCTTTACGTGCTTTGGCACGTGCAATGGCAGCAGCAACCGCGGCTTTCTTCGGATCGCTGTCTTGCTGTGCAGACGTTTCCGATTCTACAGATTCAGTTGAATCTTCTTGTTGTGCTTTTTTCGCTTTAGCTCGGGCGATGGCGGCCGCAACTGCCGATTTTTTATCATCAGCGTTATTGTCTGGCGTTTCGCCTTGTTCTTTTTGCGCTTTACGTTCGCGAGCAAGACGTTTGCGTTCTTCGCGCAGTTTTGCCATTTCTGAGTTATCAGGTTCACTAGAGCCTGCTTTAGCTGCTGCAGCTTGTTTCGCCTTCGCTTTGGCAATGGCTGCCGCTACGGCGGGTTTTACTGCTGGCTCTGCTTTTTCTGTGGTTTCTGTCTTTTGAGCTTTCACTCGTGCGATCGCTGCTGCTATCGCATCATCGCTACCAGAAGACTTCATCTCTTTTCGGCGTTGATCGGCAGCTTTCTTGAAGCGATTTTCACGTTCTGCTTTTTCGCGTTCCATACGCGCTTTTTTCTCTTCAAAACGCAGTTTTGCTCGCTCTGCAGCTTCCGCTTCTTGTGTTCTAGTTCGAATTTCTGCTTTCGCTTGGCGGTAGTACTGTACGAGCGGAATTTCACTTGGACATACAAACGCACAAGCGCCGCACTCGATACAATCCTTTAAGTTTAATTCTTCGAGTTTGTCATACTCTTCAGCTTTCGCATGCCATTGCAGTTGTTGAGGCAGCAGCGAAGCAGGGCATGCTTCGGCACATTGGCTACAGCGAATACATTCCATCTCATACTGGTGCGGAGAGATCTCACGACGAGTCGGAGCAAGGATACAGTTTGCTGTCTTGGTAATCGGCACTTGGGAGTGAGGAAGGGTAAAGCCCATCATTGGCCCACCCATAATTAAACGCTGTAACTTCTTATCTGCTTTATAGCCAAACTCATCCAACAGTGCTTGTACTGGTGTCCCTAATAATGCCCAAACGTTGCGTGGTTGTTTGAAGGTTTTACCAGTGAGAGTCACGATGCGTTTTATCATCGGCTCACCGTCGATGACTGCGCGTTTTATAGCGTAAAGAGAACCAACATTCTGAACCAAAATACCAATATCGGCTGGAATCGCGCCACTTGGCACTTCTTTATTGGTTAAAATTTTGATCAGCTGTTTTTCACCGCCAGAAGGGTATTTAGTTGGGATAACGCGAATAACGATATCTTTGTTTATAGCCGCAGCTTCTAGCGCTTTGATTGCTTCTGGTTTGTTGTCTTCAATGCCAATAATCGTGAGCTTTGGTGTCAGGATATGTTCGACAATTTCGATACCTTGAATAAGCTCTTCGGCATGTTCTTGCATGAGCTTGTCATCAGACGTGATGTATGGCTCGCACTCTGCTGCATTAACGATAAGAATCTCGGTACGAGCAAAACCTGATTGGATTTTTTTTGCAGTAGGGAAGCCTGCGCCACCCATACCAGAAATACCAGCGAGACGAATAACATCAATCAGTGCGTCAGGGGTTTCTTGTTGGTAATCTGCGACGGGGTTTCTTTCACACCATGCATCGTTACCATCAGGCGTGATGACAGCGCACAATTCACTTAACCCAGAAGGGTGCGCGACAGTTCGTGGCTCAATCGCGGTGAGCGTACCTGATGTTGGAGCATGCACTGGAACCGTAAAGCCGGTCTCCGATTGCGTTAATGGCTGACCTTTTAATACGTAGTCACCTTCGGCAACCAGTAGGTTACCCGCTTTACCAATGTGCTGTTTTAGCGGCAATACAATTTCTGACGGGATAGCCGCATGAGCGAGTTCAGTTTTGTTGGACTGCTTTTTATTTTCTGCCGGATGCACACCACCTGGGAAATCCCAAAGCGCGCCTGTACGAATTTGTTCAATCAAAGACAACATGTGAAACCTTACTTAATTGAATCTTTCACGTTCGCTGCATTGTCGGCAGCATCCGTAATGTTAAGTACCGGAATGGAGTGAAGTTGCCACTTCCAGCTTTCTGTGGTCGTTGCCACAGGAATCATTTCAATACAATCAGTCGGACATGGGGCAACACACAAGTCACAGCCCGTACATTCGTCTTTGATTACGGTATGGACCGCCTTTGTTCCGCCTACAATTGCATCCACCGGACACGCCTGAATACACTTAGTGCAGCCAATACACATGTCTTCATGAATAAACGCAACGGTTGGAATTTTGCTGTCGAGATCGTGCGCAGATTCCTCTGGCTCAACACCCATTAAGTCGGCGAGCTTTTCGATTGTTGCCTGACCACCAGGTGGACATTTGTTTATGTGGTCGCCATTTGCAATTGCTTCAGCATAAGGGCGGCAACCAGGGTAGCCACATTGACCGCATTGAGTTTGCGGTAAAATGGCGTCGATTTGATCCACAATAGGGTCCGCTTCAACTTTAAAGCGAATAGAAGCAAAACCAAGTATCGCGCCGAAAATCGCAGCCAGAACCGCTAACGCGATAATCGCAATTAAAATCGTACTCATCGCTTACTTCACCAAACCTGTAAAGCCCATAAAGGCGAGTGACATTAAACCTGCTGTAATCATTGCTATTGATGCACCTTTAAAAGGTACAGGAACGTCGGCGGCGGCTATGCGCTCTCGCATGGATGCAAAAAGTATCAACACCAATGAGAAACCAACAGCGGCGCCGAAGCCGTAGATGATCGATTCAATAAAGTTATGGTTTTCATTAATGTTAAGAAGTGCCACGCCCAATACTGCGCAGTTTGTTGTGATCAGCGGTAAGAAAATGCCAAGCAAGCGATAAAGCGTCGGGCTGGTTTTGTGCACAACCATTTCGGTGAACTGCACCACAACGGCTATCACCAAAATAAAGCTCATGGTTCGAAGGTACTCAATACCTAGTGGACGAAGGATGTAGCTTTCCACTAAATACGCACACACTGACGCGAGCGTTAGCACAAAAGTTGTCGCTAAGCCCATACCTATTGCTGTTTCCAGTTTTTTGGACACACCCATGAAAGGACATAGGCCCAAAAACTTCACCAGTACAAAGTTGTTCACCAGCACAGTGCCGACCAACAACAAAACATATTCGGTCATAGTTATTACGTTCTTAAAATCCGATCTTGATATTATCGTGTTTTGTGACACCAATAACAACCAGTGAACGATGTGGTTTTACATACACGATGGAAAAATAGTCGTCTAATTGATGTATTTTGATGAATCAATAAGAAATTGAATCGTTTGCTGAATGTATTGTTAGCGAGAGGATACTACCTATTAATTTTCATCTAATGTGTGATTTTAAAAAAAGCCCGCCTCTCCCAGGTAGAAAAGAGAAGCGGGCAATGCATATTTACAAGCTAATTATTTAAATCTTCTGAGTGCTTGATGGACTATGTTTATATCTTACTTGTGAAAGTACGAGTGATGACGTCTTGCTGTTGCTCTGTCGTTAGAGAGTTAAAACGTACCGCATAACCAGACACTCGAATCGTCAACTGAGGGTATTTCTCTGGATGTTCAACCGCATCCAATAACATCTCTCGGTCTAGAACGTTGACGTTAAGGTGTTGACCACCTTCAATCGCAATGCCCTCGTTGCTTGCTTCGTGATGGAAGTAACCATCCATTAGCGCGGCTAGGTTTTTCTTCTGACTTAATTCATCTTTACCCAATGCGTTCGGCACAATTGAGAAAGTGTAAGAAATACCATCTTTAGCGTAAGCGAACGGTAATTTAGACACCGATGCCAGAGACGCAACTGCCCCTTTTTCATCACGACCGTGCATTGGGTTTGCACCCGGCCCAAAAGGCATACCTGCGCGACGGCCATCAGGTGTATTGCCCGTTTTTTTACCGTAAACCACGTTAGATGTGATTGTTAAAATCGATTGAGTTGGCACTGCTTCGCGGTAGGTGTGCATCTTCTGAATTTTCTTCATGAAGCGCTCAACTAGATCACAAGCGATGTCATCAACACGGGCATCGTTGTTGCCAAATTTTGGATAATCACCTTCGATTTCAAAATCAACGGCGATGCCATCTTCATCACGAACAGGCTTTACCGTTGCGTATTTAATTGCCGCCAAAGAGTCAGCGACAACAGACAGACCTGCAATACCACACGCCATGGTGCGGTGCACGTCGCGATCCATCAATGCCATCAGTGACGCCTCGTAGCTGTAACGGTCATGTGAGTAATGGATGATGTTCAACGCTGTGACGTATTGCGTTGCTAGCCACTCCAACATATTGTCGAAACGAGGCATCAAAGCGTCAAAGTCGAGAATTTCATCTTGAACTTTGTCCACTACCGGACCCACTTGCGCTTTCGATTTTTCATCGATACCACCATTGATGGTGTAAAGCAGTGCTTTTGCAAGGTTGGCACGTGCACCAAAGAATTGCATGTGCTGACCAACAACCTGCGGGCTCACACAACAGGCAATCGCGTAGTCGTCATTGTCGAAATCAGGACGCATTAGATCGTCGTTTTCGTATTGAACCGAAGAGGTATCAATCGACACTTTTGCAGCATATTGTTTGAACGCTTCAGGCAATTGCTCTGACCAAAGAATCGTCATATTTGGTTCAGGAGCAGGGCCCATAGTATGTAGCGTATGTAAGTATCGGAATGTCGTTTTAGATACTAGTGTACGGCCATCAACACCCATACCTGCCATGGCTTCGGTTGCCCAGATTGGGTCGCCAGAAAACAATGAATCGTATTCTGGTGTGCGTAGGAAGCGAACCATGCGTAGCTTCATGATGAAGTGGTCAATCATTTCTTGCGCTTGTGATTCATCAATCAAACCGTTTGCGATATCGCGCTCTAGATAGACGTCTAGGAAAGTCGAAGTACGGCCCAGTGACATTGCTGCGCCGTTTTGCGATTTAACCGCCGCTAGGTAGCCAAAGTAGGTAAATTGGATCGCTTCTTGTGCAGTTTTTGCAGGTAGCGACATATCAATGCCGTATTTCAGACCCATTTGACGAATGTCTTCAAGCGCTTGAACTTGATCGGCTATTTCTTCGCGAAGACGAAGTGTTTTCTCAAGATCGTTGCCTTGTTCTAAGAACGTTTGTGTTGAATTGTATTGTTCTTTTTTGTCTGCTTTTAAGAAGTCGATACCGTATAGGGCGAGACGGCGATAGTCACCAATAATACGACCACGGCCATAGGCATCAGGAAGACCCGTAATGATGCCGGATTTACGACACGCTAGGATTTCTTTGGTGTAAAGGTCGAAACACGCTTTGTTGTGAGTTTTACGGTATTCAGTGAAGATTTTTTCAACCGTTGGATCCAGCTAGCGGCCATAAACTTCGCAAGAGTTTTTGACCATGCGAATCCCGCCATTGGCGATGATTGCACGTTTTAGCGGTTGATCAGTTTGTAAGCCAACGATCTTTTCCAGCTCTTTGTTGATGTAGCCTGCATCGTGGGAAGTGATTGTTGAGGGCAAGTCTGTGTCAAAATCAATAGGGGCGTGTGTGCGGCTTTCTTGTTTTATGCCTTCAAGCACTTGGTTCCATAATGCTGAAGTGGATTCGCTAACCTCGGCTAAGAAAGACTCGTCTCCCTCATAGGGTGTATAGTTTTTTTGGATGAAGTCACGAGTGTTGACAGAGTTTTGCCATTCACCAGCAGTAAATCCAGCCCATGCATCTAGCATGTCAGTTGTCGGAATAGTCATAAGTAAATCCCTAAGTTATTGATAATTAGAATGGAGGCGACGAGTAGGACGGAACCATTCTTAACCCTTTTAATCGTATGGATTTATTTGGTATGAGTAAAATGAATGCTTTTCATTTTTTCAATGATTAAATTGCATTAATAATAGATTCAATTGGTTATGATTGTTTTTTGCTAGAAAAGAGACAGAATTAAATGTGTGGTGCTGTGAGAACACTATCTATGACAATGTTATGAGTTCTGTAATTTGAACTTATTTCGGTGTGATTTTATGACGCCTAGATTGGCTTAGATTTCATGGCGATTAAGATACAAAAAAAGCCGTGTCTTGCGACACGGCTTTTCTCTAATCTGGCTCCTCCTGCTGGGCTCGAACCAGCGACCTGCGGATTAACAGTCCGTCGCTCTACCAACTGAGCTAAGGAGGAATTGCTTTGCTTCAAAGCGGGACGAATCTTACCGAGCACTCAAACTACTGTCAACAGTAAAAAAATACATTTTTAGCAAAAAATATTGAGTTAAGGGCTTTACTTTTCTGTATGGCTTGCCAGTAAAGGCTCGAGGTTAGTTATCCACTAAATTTGTGGATAAGTATGTTGATGAGATCTGGGTAAAGAAAATTGATATGCAACTAAGTTTTTATTTAATGAATCTTTAGTCAGAGTTATGCGTAAAATAAGCAAATAAAACAGAGATTTATCGATGTTAATCAAAAGGTATTCAAAGTGGATAAAAATCAATCTTTTGGGGATAAGAAAGTTTTAAGCTAATTTTTGGGGAAAAGTTGTGGAAACTATAATGTGAAGAATGTGTGTAGCTCTTCAACTAGGGCGAAGTACTATATCAGAGTCACTTTTGTATGGCTATAGCATTCTAGACAAACAAGAAAATTTATTAACAATGATGGTTAAATTCTCGATAGACGTAGATTTCATTAGCTAAGGTGTATATATATACAGCCAAAGCGCAGTAAAATTGAGGAAGGGTATGAGTAAAGTCTATGAATTGGTCTCCGATTATCAGCCGTCGGGCGATCAACCAGGAGCGATCAATCAGTTGCTTGAGGGGCTCGATGCTGGGCTAGCACATCAAACCTTGTTGGGGGTCACAGGCTCAGGTAAAACCTTCACACTAGCGAATGTGATTGCTCAAGCCCAACGACCTGCAATATTACTTGCGCCAAACAAAACGCTTGCTGCTCAGTTATATGGTGAGATGAAGTCATTCTTTCCTAATAATGCGGTTGAGTATTTTGTTTCTTACTACGATTACTACCAACCTGAAGCGTACGTTCCGACCACGGATACCTTTATAGAGAAAGACGCTTCAGTTAACGCGCATATAGAACAAATGCGTTTGTCTGCTACAAAAGCACTACTAGAACGTAAAGATGCCATTATTGTTGCATCGGTATCGGCTATCTATGGCTTGGGTGATCCTGAATCGTATCTACAAATGATGCTGCACCTACGTCGCGGTGATGTGATTGACCAGCGCGATATGCTACGCCGTCTTGCAGAGCTGCAATACTCACGCAATGACGTTGCATTTGAGCGTGGCCAATTCCGTGTTCGAGGTGAAGTGATTGACATCTTCCCAGCCGAATCAGACCAAGACGCTGTGCGCGTTGAGATGTTTGACGATGAGGTGGATTGCATCAGTGTGTTCGACCCATTGACAGGCGTGGTCAAACAACGAGACTTGCCGCGCTATACCATCTATCCCAAGACGCACTATGTCACGCCAAGAGATCGCATTCTTGAAGCGATTGAAAATATTAAAGTCGAACTAGAAGTGCGCAAAAAGCAGCTTCTAGATAACAACAAGCTACTGGAAGAGCAGCGAATTAGCCAGCGCACTCAATTCGATATCGAAATGATGAATGAGTTGGGCTTTTGCTCCGGTATCGAAAACTATTCTCGTTATCTCAGTGGACGCTCGGAAGGTGAGCCGCCACCAACCCTGTTTGACTACTTACCTCATGATGGCTTGTTGATCATCGATGAATCTCACGTGACAGTACCGCAGATAGGTGCCATGTATAAAGGTGACCGTTCGCGTAAAGAAACGCTGGTGGAGTTTGGTTTCCGGTTACCTTCAGCTTTGGATAATCGTCCACTGAAGTTTGAGGAGTTTGAAGCACTAGCGCCACAAACGATTTTCGTCTCTGCTACGCCCGGAAATTACGAACTAGAAAAATCGGCGGGTGATGTGGCGGATCAAGTCGTTCGTCCAACAGGCTTGCTTGACCCTGAGTTGGAAGTTCGCCCAGTAGCGACCCAAGTCGACGACCTATTGTCTGAGATCCGTATTCGCGCTGCTAAAGATGAACGAGTTCTGGTTACAACACTGACCAAACGAATGGCTGAAGATCTCACCGAATACCTTCACGAACATGATGTTAAGGTACGTTATTTACACTCAGACATTGATACTGTTGAGCGTGTGGAAATTATCCGTGACCTTCGTCTTGGGGAATTTGACGTGCTGGTGGGAATAAACTTATTGAGAGAGGGCCTGGATATGCCAGAGGTCTCGTTAGTTGCAATTTTGGATGCGGATAAAGAGGGCTTCTTGCGGTCTGAACGCTCACTCATTCAGACCATTGGTCGTGCTGCACGAAACATCGAAGGTAAGGCGATTTTATACGCTGACCGAATCACCAACTCAATGAAAAAGGCGATGGATGAAACTAACCGTCGTCGCGAGAAGCAGGAAGCGTACAACGAAGAAATGGGTATTTCGCCACAAGCGCTCAAACGAAATATCAAAGACATCATGGAACTTGGCGATATCACTAAGTCTAAACGCCAGCGTAACACTAAACAGGTACCATTATCGAAAGTGGCGGAGCCTTCGCAAACTTACGAGGCACTGTCCCCTCAGCAGCTAGAAAAAGAAATCAGTCGACTGGAGGCAGCGATGTATCAGCATGCGCAAGATTTAGAATTTGAGTTAGCGGCACAAAAGCGTGACGAGATTGAAAAACTACGAGCGCAGTTCATCGCAAATAGTTGAACAAACTTACCGATTTAACTATCCAAGCATTTTAGGTCGCTTGTAAAAAAAGAAGCCAATAGGCAGTCGGGTCTATTGGCTTGTTTTGTGAACATATCGTTCACTAACAACGTCAGTTGGCTAGGTGACCCGAGGGGTCACTATTGTTACAGCATGGTTTGTGCCACTTTTTAAATAATTGATATTATTTTTGAATTTTTTCCTTTGCCCATAATTTAGCTAATGTTATTTGCAAAATGCAAAGCGTAATGCGATTATTGTTTAAAACACAACAAAATAATAGCTAGGTTATGCAACAAAAACCCGAAGGCCCAAAGTCTCGTTACCTTTTAATGGTCGAGGACACCGCATCTGTTGCGGCTCTGTACCGCTCATACCTGACACCGCTTGGCATAGATATCAATATTGTCGGCACAGGTAGGGATGCCATTGAGAGCCTAAATCATCGAATTCCAGATCTTATTTTACTCGATCTCCGTCTGCCAGATATGACGGGGATGGACGTTTTACATGCCGTTAAAAAGAGTCATCCCGACGTACCTATAATCTTTATGACAGCGCATGGTTCTATCGATACCGCTGTCGAGGCCATGCGTCATGGCTCACAAGACTTTCTAATTAAACCGTGTGAAGCAGACAGTTTACGTGTCACGGTTAACAATGCAATTCGTAAAGCGACCAAGCTAAAAAATGAAGCCGATAATCCAGGCAATCAGAGCTATCAGGGGTTTATCGGCAGTAGCCAAACCATGCAGCAGGTTTACCGTACGATAGATTCAGCGGCGAGCAGTAAAGCGAGTATTTTTATCACAGGTGAAAGTGGTACTGGTAAAGAGGTATGTGCTGAGGCTATTCACGCAGCAAGTAAACGTGGTGACAAACCTTTTATTGCAATTAACTGTGCTGCAATTCCAAAAGATTTGATTGAGAGTGAACTGTTTGGTCACGTAAAAGGGGCCTTTACTGGCGCTGCGAATGATCGTCAAGGGGCAGCTGAGTTAGCGGATGGCGGCACACTTTTTCTAGATGAGCTTTGTGAGATGGACTTGGATTTACAAACCAAGTTGCTACGATTTATTCAAACGGGCACATTCCAAAAAGTGGGTTCCTCAAAAATGAAGAGCGTGGATGTGCGCTTTGTTTGTGCCACTAACCGTGATCCCTGGAAAGAGGTACAAGAAGGTCGATTCCGTGAAGATTTGTACTATCGTTTGTATGTCATTCCTTTGCATTTACCGCCTTTACGCGAACGAGGCGAAGATGTTATTGAAATTGCATACTCACTGCTAGGTTACATGTCACACGAAGAAGGAAAAAGCTTCATACGTTTTGCGCCTGATGTCATCGAGCGATTCAACAGCTATGAGTGGCCGGGTAACGTTCGTCAGTTACAAAACGTGCTACGCAATATCGTTGTTCTAAACAACGGTAAAGAGATTACGTTGGACATGTTACCGCCACCGTTGAATCAACCGCTTGACCGTCCGTCGTCTGTGGCTAAATTAATTGAGCCGAAAGCGATGACCGCATCTGAGATTATGCCATTATGGATGACGGAAAAAATGGCAATCGAGCAAGCGATTGAAGCATGTGATGGCAATATTCCTCGAGCGGCGGGATACCTTGATGTCAGTCCGTCGACGATTTACCGCAAGTTACAGGCATGGAACGGCAAGGAAGAGCGGCAAAAAGTATGAGTGTAAATGTATTAAATCAGCAAAAAATAGATGAACTGTCGATGGAAATTGGCAGTGACAACGTACCTGTACTGTTCGATATCTTCCTAGGAGAAATGGATACCTATATCGAGAACTTATCCCAACTGCAGGGGGCAGAGCGATTAGCTTACTCAAAAGAAATCAGCCACGCGTTGAAAAGTAGTGCTGCGAGCTTTGGGGCAGATCGCCTTTGTGAACTGGCGATGTCCATAGACAAAAAAGCGAAAGCCGGTGAGTTGACTGCGGAGTCTGAGGAGTTAGAGGTTATGTTCGATCTTTTGCACGAAACTCGAGATGCTTATCGCTCTTGGCGACAGTAACTATTTATTCCTATTAACCATTTTTTCTTAGTAAACATCTGTTCTTACTGGATGCCTGAACTAAAACCCTTCGATGACAGAAGGGTTTTCATTATCAATAAACACCTTAAAAGAGGGCGCTAGCCAGGTAACGTGCTCTTAAATAGAAAGTTGTAGCTGATTTTCAATCGCTAGTTTGAGCTTGTTTCTATCGTGACGCCAGTCTCGGTTAGAGGAGGCGAGTGACTCCGTCACTACATTCCATTGACTTAAGACGTCTTGCTCGGTTTTCTCTGCTAGAACCACGTCTATTTTTCTTCCTTGACAGGCACGTTCACACCATTCTAATTTTTGAGCCATCGTCATACGTCCCGCTGGGCCGTATTCTGGACTCAGGTTAGCAACAAAAATGACTTTTGCTTTTGTGTTTGCTGCAATCGCTTTGCCGAGTTCAGGCAGCAATAAAGGAGGCATGATACTAGTTAAAAAACTGCCAGGGCCAAGAATAATCGCGTCCGCTTCCGCCAAAGCTGTGATGGCTTCTTTGGTAGCAGGCACTTCTGGTGAAAGATCCAAACGTCGCAAGTCTGCTTTCATTTCGTCGACATTTGTTTCTCCCGTAACCCACTTCCCATCTACGGATAACGCGGAAAGATCCGAAGGGTGTTCGGACATAGGAAGGATGTTAACGTCGACTTTTAACATATTGCGAATCAGATTAATGGCATCTAAAGGTCTGACCGATAAGTTATCGAGTGCAGTAAGCATCAAATTACCAAGATTATGACCATCAAGTTCGCCAGTGCCTTTGAAGCGATATTCAAACATCATAGAACTGATCGAAGGCTCTGTAATGAGCTGATTAATACAGTTACGTGTGTCTCCCCAAGCGATTCCTCCTTGGCAGTGACGAATTCTTCCTGTTGAACCACCATTGTCAGTCGTGGCAACAATCCCAGTTGCATTGCTGCCAAAATCTCGTAATGCGGCCAGCATTCGACCTAAGCCATGACCACCGCCAACAGCGACCACTTTTTTATCTGTGTAGATATTCATTATGTTCTTCTAATAATCTAATAAAAAACGGCTACAATTTATCTTAAGGAGTGTCTTAAAGGTACTCACTTAGCGGTAAATTGTGTCTCTAGAGAGTTTTTTATCACTCAAGTCTGGATTCCATTACAAATATTAAGTATTTTACACCGCAAAGCTATCAGAGATTTCATATCTCTGGTTGCCATAACTCCGAGCTCACTATTGCTAAGTCCTTGGATAAGCGTTTTGAGCCAGTGGCATACTGTCACAAGGGCATGATTGGAAATGGCCATGCCTCCCGTGTTTGGAAAGGTGTTCCGTGGCGCAACAATTCGAAGACAAATTTCATCGTAAGTTTTATTACTTGCGTCTGTCTGTGACCGACGTATGTAATTTCAAATGTACCTATTGCCTTCCTGATGGCTATAAGCCTTCGGGCAATAAAAACTCGTCTTTTTTATCTCTCCCTGAAATCAAACGGGTCGTAAAAGCATTCGCTGATTGTGGCACGTCAAAAGTGCGCATCACTGGTGGTGAGCCTAGCTTACGCAAAGATTTTACCGACATTATCCATTCAGTAGCGGCGACGCCTGGCATTCAAAAAGTTGCAACGACAACCAATGGCTATCGCATGGCAAAACAAGTCGCAGATTGGCGTGAAGCGGGTTTAACCCACATTAATGTCAGTGTGGATAGCCTTGACCCGCGTATGTTTCATCAAATCACAGGTGAAAATAAGTTTACTGAAGTCATGAATGGTATCGAACGTGCGTTCGAGGTCGGTTATGAGCAAGTAAAAGTTAATGTGGTGTTGATGAAAGATCTGAACCATCACGAGCTGCCAGCGTTTCTTAACTGGATAAAAGATCGTCCAATCCAACTGCGTTTCATTGAGTTGATGCAAACGGGTGAGATGGATGAGCTATTTAATAAGCACCATGTATCCGGAGTGGCAATTCGTAACCAGCTAATTGCAAATGGTTGGTTGCTGAAAGTGCGCTCGCATAATGATGGTCCTGCGCAAGTATTTGTTCATCCTGATTACAAGGGTGAAATAGGTCTTATCATGCCTTATGAAAAAGACTTTTGTGAAAGCTGCAACCGACTGCGCGTTTCGGCGATGGGTAAGCTGCACCTATGTCTGTTTGGAGACCACGGTGTAGAATTGCGTGATCTTTTGGAACGTGATGAGCAAGAGAGTGAGCTTATTGAACGTATCCAGGCGCAGTTACAAACCAAGTCGGTAAGCCATTTCTTGCATGATGGCAATACTGGTATGACGCCACACCTCGCGTCTATCGGCGGCTAACTTCATTCAATTTTTAGAGCGAGTTCACTGATAAGCTGGCTCTAACTTTTTCCGAATCGATACCAAGCGTATCAAAGCTAATTAAGAGAATAGGTGAACAAATGGGTCACGCTGAAAGCAAATTCCAACCTGCAAATATTGCCGTTCTAACGGTATCTGACACTCGTACTGAAGAAAACGATACCTCTGGTCGTTACCTTGCTGAACATGCTCAAGAAGCGGGTCACAACGTAGTAGACAAGCAAATTGTTATTGATGACATGTACAAGATCCGCGCGATTGTTTCTCAATGGATTGCTGATGAAAGCGTACAAGCGATCATGATTACTGGCGGTACAGGTTTCACCTCACGTGATAGCACGCCAGAAGCACTTAAGCCTCTATTTGATAAAGAAGTTGAAGGTTTTGGTGAGTTGTTCCGTATGGTGTCGTACGAAGAGATCGGTACGTCTACGATTCAGTCTCGTGCGATTGCTGGTTTTGCTAACCACACCGTGATCTTCGCAATGCCAGGTTCAACTGGTGCGTGCCGCACAGGCTGGACAAAAATTATTAAACAGCAGTTGGATGCAAGTCATCGCCCTTGTAACTTCATGCCACACCTATCTGTATAACCTTTCCTAAAAGCGAAGGAAAAACAATGACCCAATTTACACATATCAATGCTTCTGGCGAAGCAAACATGGTTGACGTGTCAGCAAAAACGGAGACGGTTCGTGAAGCTCGTGCTGAAGCATTTGTTCACATGGCCCCAGAAACACTTCAACTGATTGTCTCTGGCCAGCACCACAAAGGTGATGTATTTGCGACGGCTCGTATTGCTGGTATTCAAGCTGCGAAGAAAACCTGGGATTTGATTCCACTTTGTCATCCGCTACTACTCTCTAAAGTTGAAGTTCAACTGGAAGCTATCGAAGCAGAAAACAAAGTTCGCATCGAATCAGTATGTAAACTTGCGGGTAAAACTGGTGTGGAAATGGAAGCGCTCACGGCAGCTTCCGTTGCTGCTCTAACGATTTACGATATGTGTAAAGCAGTACAAAAAGACATGGTCATTGGTCAAGTTCGTCTACTAGAGAAAACGGGTGGTAAATCTGGTCACTTTAAGGTGGAATCATGATTAAAGTACTTTTCTTTGCTCAAACTCGCGAGCTGATTGGCATCGACAGTGTCGAGTTAGACGGGCCGTTTGAAACGGTTGAATCCATTCGTGCACATCTAGTGGAAGAAGGCACTAAGAAAGATGGCAAGTGGGATTTAGCGCTCGAGCCAGGAAAGCTACTTGCTGCAGTGAACCAATCCATCGTCCCTCTGGATACACAAGTAAAAGCAGGTGACGAAGTTGCGTTTTTCCCGCCGGTAACTGGGGGTTAAGATGGATTCTCGTGTTTCTGTACAAATTGAAGACTTTTCGGTTGAGCAAGAATATCAACGTCTATCTGAAGGGACGGCTGCCGGCGCTGTCGTTACATTCGTTGGTAAAGTTCGAGATATGAACCTTGGGGATAATGTCATTGGTTTACATCTAGAGCACTATCCGGGGATGACAGAGAAGAGCTTGAGCGACATTTGCGATCAAGCTGAGTCTCGCTGGCCACTATTAGGTGTACGCGTGGTTCATCGTGTCGGAGACATGGATAGCGGTGATCAAATTGTATTTGTGGGCGTTTCCAGTGCGCACCGCGGCGCGGCATTTGATGCGTGCGAGTTCATCATGGATTATCTGAAAACCCAAGCTCCATTTTGGAAAAAAGAGCGTACGACGAATGAAGATCGTTGGGTTGAGTCGCGCGACACCGATCATCAAGCTGCACAGCGTTGGGAAAAATAGAACTAACCCGCATTCTAGTGAAAAAAGCTAAGTGCTAATGGTACTTAGCTTTTTTTGTATTTATCTTCATTGTATTGCTCACTTTGTTTCAATATTTCCTATCTTTTGTCTGGTGATATTCTTCACAATAAAAGTTTTTTGCCCAATATATAAACAATTATTTGTTAGACTTGATTTGTCATAAATGTTAAATGATGTGTAAATATCTAGCATAAGATGCTAGTAAATGGTTTAAACTCAGATTAATCGAAAGTTTCGCCTGTTAAATGTCGCTTCTGGTCTTTATTTGGCTGGTGAATGCTTTGGGGTTGGAGTTTACTGCTAGATATGTGTGGTTTAGTCAGCATTATTGGTTTTTTTGCTACATTTTTATGGCAAATTACTTCAATGATTGCTAATGTGTGCCGCAGTCTTTGTAAGGTTTTAGACTTTTGTGCTCAGAAAGTGCACTAAAAAAATCTAAAACTCTGACCGTTCCAGGCCCTTACAAAGAAGTCATGGATGCTAACGAAAAAATTTGGAGTTTTACGCATGTATAAGAATAAAATCACGCGCGCTTTATTTATTGGTGCTGGTCTTTCTCTCGCTCTAGCTGGTTGTGGTGAAAAGCCTGCGGAGAAACAAGCTGCTGAGCCTGCTCCGGCTCCAGCCCCTGAAGCTAAATCTGATTCTAAAGAGCCAAAACTTGCTGCTGTTCAAGAATTGGTGCGTGGTAACGGTACAGAAGTTGCGACAATAGACCCTCATAAATCTCAAGGTGTTCCAGAATCCCACGTGATTCGCGATCTTCTTGAAGGCCTTGTAAACCAAGATGCGGACGGTAACACTATCCCTGGTGTTGCAGAATCTTGGGAAACTGAAGACAACAAAACATACACTTTCCACTTACGTGAAGACGCAAAATGGTCAAACGGTGATCCTGTCACTGCAGGTGATTTCGTTTACAGCTTCCAACGCGCAGTCGATCCAGCAACCGCCTCTCCATATGCTTGGTACATGGAATACACCAAGATGAAGAACGCAAAAGACATTGTTGCGGGTAAAAAAGATAAGAGCGAGTTAGGTGTTAAAGCGGTTGACGATCACACGTTAGTGGTTGAGTTAGATACTGCAGTACCATATTTTGTAATGATGATGGGCCACACGACAGTGAAACCTGTTCATCAAGCAACTGTTGAAAAGTTCGGCGATCAATGGACGAAGCCAGAGAACTTTGTAGGTAACGGTGCTTATGTTGTTGACAACTGGGTTGTAAACGAGCGTTTGGTTCTAAAACGTAACGAACAGTACTGGGACAACGAAAACACGACGCTTGACCAAGTTACTTTCCTACCAATCGAGAACCAAGTAGCGGAAATGAACCGCTTCCTAGCGGGTGAAATCGACTTCACGAACGAGCTGCCTACAGAGCACTTCAAGCGTCTGAAGAAAGAGCACCCACAAGAAGTGTCTGTAACCGGTAACTTATGTACTTACTACTACATCTTCAATACGAAGAAAAAGCCGTTTGATGATGTTCGTGTGCGTAAAGCGATTTCTTATGCTATTGACCGTAACATTGTGACCGATGCGATTTTAGGTCAAGGTCAAAAGCCAGCTTACTTCCTAACACCTGAAATTACGGCAGGTTTCAACCCAGAAATTCCTGCATACGGCAAAATGACGCAAGAAGAGCGTAACGCAGAAGCTGCGCGTCTATTGGAAGAAGCGGGTTACGGCGCAGACAACCCTCTTGAATTTAACCTTCTATACAATACATCAGAGAACCACAAGAAACTTGCGGTTGCACTGGGTTCAATGTGGAAGAAGACACTTGGTCTAGACGTTACGCTAGAAAACCAAGAGTGGAAAACTTACCTATCTACCAAAGATTCTGGCAACTTTGAGGTTGCTCGTGCAGGTTGGTGTGGCGACTACAACGAAGCTTCATCTTTCCTAACGCTGATGATGAGTAATAACACTACTGGTGGTATTCACTACGACAGCAAAGAGTACGATGCGATCATGAACAAAGCATTTGCTTCAACTTCTGACGAAGAGCGTCAAGCGCTTTACCTAGAAGCAGAGAAGTTGATGGCAAAAGATATGCCAATCGCACCTATCTACCAGTACGTGAAATCACGTCTACTATCACCGAAAGTTGGTGGCTTCCCAGTAAATAACGCGGAAGACAAGATTTACTCTAAAGATCTCTACATCACAGAGTAATTCGTAACTCGATAGAACTATAAAAATGAGGCTCTACATGTGAGAAATTGCATGTAGCGCCTATCTTTAGTCCAAAAGAATTGGACGACTTCTTTAATTTAACTGTCACAGACTGAAAGAGTGAGTTTATGCTTAAATTCATCGCAAAAAGGATATTTGAGGCGATCCCAACAATGTTGGTTTTGATCACCGTATCTTTCTTTCTTATGCGCTTTGCACCGGGAAACCCTTTCTCGACAGAGCGTCCATTGCCACCCGAAGTAATGGCAAATATCGAAGCTAAATATGGCTTGGATAAACCTGTATTTGAACAATACACCACGTATTTGACCAATGTTATCCAAGGTGATTTCGGACCGTCATTTAAATACCTTGATTACTCAGTAAACGAGCTGATCGCGGTTGCCTTACCTGTTTCGGCTAAAGTGGGCTTCATCGCCTTTATCTTTACTTTGATAATGGGGGTTACCGTCGGTACCATTGCTGCGCTCAAGCAAAATACTTGGATTGATTACACCATTATGTCGACTGCGATGCTTGGTGTGGTAATGCCATCCTTTGTATTAGCGCCTGCGCTTATTTACATATTCTCGCTTCACTGGAATATCTTCCCTGCGGGCGGTTGGCAAGATGGTAGCTGGCAGTATTTAGTGCTTCCTGTTATTGGTATGTCGCTACTGTATGTTGCTACCTTTGCTCGTATTACGCGTGGTTCGATGATCGAAACCCTAAACAGTAACTTTATTCGTACGGCACGTGCTAAAGGTTTAAGTTACCGTTATATCATTATCAAACACGCTCTTAAGCCGGCACTTCTCCCTGTTGTTTCTTACATGGGTCCAGCTTTCGTAGGTATCATCACCGGTTCCGTTGTTATCGAAACCATTTTTGGTCTGCCTGGTATTGGTAAACTATTCGTTAACGCTGCGTTTAACCGTGACTACTCGCTAGTAATGGGGGTAACCATTCTGATTGGTTTCCTATTCATTCTATTCAACGCGATTGTAGATATTTTACTTGCAATGATTGACCCGAAAATTCGCTACTAACAGGGACGTTTGGTTATGTTAACGAAAAAAGAAAACCTAGAAGCGATTGAGAAATTCTCCGAAAACTTGGAGATTGAAGGTCGCAGTCTTTGGCAAGATGCTCGTATCCGTTTCATGCGCAACAAAGCGGCGATGGTGAGCTTATTCCTTCTTGTCCTAATGACGTTGGCGGTTATTATCCTGCCAATGATCGCACCGTACACATTTGATGATACTGACTGGTACGCGATGCACGTTGCACCGAATGCTGACCATTGGTTTGGTACTGACAGCTTAGGCCGTGATTTATACGTGCGTACGCTAATTGGAGGTCGTATTTCGTTGATGGTAGGTGTTATGGGTGCATTTGTAGCGGTACTGATTGGTACGCTCTACGGCGCAGCATCTGGTTTCATCGGCGGTAAAGTTGACCGCGTAATGATGCGTATTCTAGAAATTTTATACGCGGTACCGTTTATGTTCCTGGTGATTGTACTGGTAACATTCTTCGGTCGTAACATCATGCTGATCTTCGTTGCGATTGGTGCTATCGCATGGCTAGATATGGCGCGTATCGTACGTGGTCAGACTCTTAGTCTACGTAGCAAGGAGTTTATCGAAGCGGCACATGTGTGTGGTGTAAGCAACTGGAAAATCATTACTCGTCATATCGTACCTAACGTACTGGGTATTGTAGCGGTATACTCTACGCTGCTTATCCCAAGTATGATTCTAACGGAATCATTCCTATCATTCCTTGGTCTTGGTGTTCAGGAACCAATGACAAGTTGGGGCGCTCTTCTACAAGAAGGTGCACAGACAATGGAAGTAGCAATCTGGCAGCTGGCATTCCCAGCAGTGTTCATGGTTGTGACGCTATTCTGCTTCAACTACGTTGGTGACGGCCTGCGCGATGCGCTGGATCCAAAAGACAGATAATTAAAAGATAAGATTAAGGAAGCAATGATGAGCTTATTAGATGTCAAAGATCTGCGCGTCGAATTCACCACGCAAGATGGTATCGTAACCGCAGTAAACGATTTGAACTTCTCTCTCAACCAAGGCGAAACCTTAGGTATCGTTGGAGAGTCGGGATCAGGTAAATCTCAAACCGTATTCGCAATCATGGGCCTTTTGGCTAAGAACGGTATTATTTCTGGTAGCGCAAAGTTTGAAGGCAAAGAAATCCTAAACTTACCAGAAAAAGAACTGAACAAAGTGCGTGCGGAACAGATCGCAATGATCTTCCAAGACCCAATGACATCACTGAACCCTTACATGAAAGTGAGTGATCAGTTGATGGAAGTGCTTATGCTGCACAAAGGCATGGGCAAAGCGGAAGCATTTGAAGAATCAGTACGCATGCTGGAAGCGGTAAAAATCCCTGAAGCGCGTAAGCGTATCACGATGTACCCGCATGAGTTTTCAGGCGGTATGCGTCAGCGTGTAATGATCGCGATGGCGTTGTTATGTCGTCCTAAACTGCTTATTGCCGATGAGCCAACAACAGCACTTGATGTGACGGTACAAGCACAGATCATGGACTTGTTGAATGAGCTGAAATCTGAGTTCAACACAGCGATCATCATGATCACGCACGACCTTGGTGTGGTTGCAGGTTCGTGTGACAAGGTGCTGGTGATGTATGCAGGCCGTACTATGGAGTACGGCAACGTAAACGAAATTTTCTACAATCCAAGCCATCCTTATGCGGAGGGGCTGCTGAAGGCGATTCCTCGCCTCGATACTGAGGGTGAAATTCTGCCGACCATTCCTGGTAATCCACCAAACTTGCTTCGTCTACCGCCGGGCTGCCCTTATCAAGAGCGCTGTCACCGTGTGATGGATCGTTGTAAGCGCGAGGCGCCAATTCTGACACCATTTGGTGATGGTCGTCAGCGTGCATGTTTTTCTGAATGGGAGGCTTGGAACAAATGAACGCAGTAGACAAAAAACTAATTCTGGACATTTCTGAGCTGAAAGTTCACTTCAGCATTGCCTCAAAGTCGGCATGGCCGTGGTCAAAGCCTTCGAGCCTGAAAGCGGTAGATGGCGTGAACGTTCGACTATACGAAGGGGAAACGCTTGGTGTAGTAGGTGAATCAGGTTGTGGTAAATCGACGTTTGCTCGTGCCATCATTGGTCTGGTTGAAGCTACTGACGGCCAAGTAGTTTGGTTGGGTCAAGACCTTACTAAAATGAAAAGCGTTCAGCGCCGTGAGACGCGTAAAGAAATTCAGATGATTTTCCAAGACCCATTGGCATCGCTGAATCCGCGTATGACTGTTGGTGATATCATTGCTGAACCTCTTGAGACATTCTATCCAGAACTGTCTAAGCAGGAAGTGAAAGATCGCGTTAAAGAGATGATGGCGAAAGTTGGCCTATTACCTAACGTGATTAACCGTTACCCACACGAGTTCTCGGGTGGTCAGTGTCAGCGTATCGGGATAGCGCGTGCGCTTATCCTTAAGCCTAAGATGATCATTTGTGACGAGCCAGTATCGGCGCTTGATGTATCTATTCAAGCTCAGGTGGTTAACCTACTTAAAGAGATTCAAAAAGAGTTAGGGCTTTCTCTGGTATTCATTGCGCATGACTTGTCTGTCGTTAAACACATTTCAGATCGCGTTTTAGTTATGTATTTAGGTAATGCCGTGGAACTTGGCGAGGCCGAGGCTCTGTTTGCTGATCCTAAGCACCCATATACGCGTGCGCTGATGTCTGCGGTTCCGATCCCGGACCCGGATATTGAGCGCAATAAGAAAATCCAAATGCTAGAGGGTGATCTTCCTTCACCTATCAACCCACCGTCGGGTTGTGTATTCCGCACTCGTTGCCCACAAGCAACCGAAGAGTGTGCGAAGACAAAGCCAACCATTTTAGGTAATGACGTTCACGCGGTATCTTGTTTACACGTTAGTGTATAAATTCAGCCTGTGACGGGCTTAAGCGCGACACCTTCATCGGGTCGCGCTTTTTTTATGTGTCTGATTTATACATTCGAATTTCTTGAACATGATGTCCTAAGTTCGATGATTCTCTGTTTGATAGGAAACGCTAATATAGACACAAACAGAACGAGAGGAGAGCAATCATGGGTAAGTTGGTTGAAGGTGTTTGGCAAGATGTCTGGTATGACACAAAATCAAATGGTGGCAAATTTGTGCGCGAAGATGCCGGATTCCGTAACTGGGTTAAAAACGACCCTGATGCGGAGTTTACACCAGAGTCCGGTCGATACCATTTGTATGTCTCTCTTGCTTGTCCGTGGGCACATCGAACCCTCATTTTCCGCAAGCTGAAAGGTTTAGAACCACATATTGATGTCACGGTCGTTTGCCCTGATATGCTCAGCCAAGGTTGGCAAATGGGGCTTCCTGAGCCATTGTTTGGTCACACGCGCATGTATCAAATTTACACGCAGGCCAAACCCGATTACACGGGCCGCGTAACCGTGCCTGTACTTTGGGATAAAAAGACCAATACTATTGTGTCAAACGAGTCGTCAGAGATCATTCGCATGTTCAATTCGGAATTCAATGCGTTAACAGGGAATCACGACGACTACTATCCAGATCATCTAAAACACGTTATTGATGAGTGGAACGATTTTGTTTATCCAAATGTCAACAACGGAGTGTATCGTTGTGGCTTCGCGACTACACAAGAGGCGTATGAAGAAGCGTTTGATTCTTTGTTTAATGCGTTAGATAAAATCGATGCTCACCTAGCTACGCATCGTTACTTAGCAGGGAACACAATTACTGAGGCGGATTGGCGTTTGTTTACGACTCTTATTCGTTTTGATGCGGTGTATGTGGGGCATTTCAAGTGTAACAAGCAGCGCATCGCAGACTACGAAAATATACAAGGCTACTTAAAAGAGTTGTATCAAGTAAAAGGCGTCGAAGATACGACGGATTTCTATCACATTAAACGCCACTACTACTTCAGCCACACTGGGATTAATCCGACGCAAGTTGTACCAAAAGGGCCTGATTTAGACCTAAATACTCCTCATGGAAGAGAAAGGATTGGCTAGTTTGCTGCTTCCATCGCAAATGAAAAAGTACTTAACGGTTAGCAATGCCGTTAAGTACTTTTGTGTCATCTAAATACCGGGAGTAGGAAGTTTACTTTTTCATTCATCGCCACCTTACTTAGCGCGTACGATGTCCATCACTAGCTTTCCGTCCACTTTTACAGGACCGTCCTCTTTAGCGCCGAGCGTATACTCAAACACACCAGTCTTCATGCCACCTTTCTCTCCGTGGACCATTAACATCAGCATATCGCCTGATTCTACTGGTTCCATCAAAATTGCATTTACGTTTTCATTCTTTCCCATTTTTAACGGAGCGTAGCCGATAACAGGACCAGGCTTCATTGATTCGTCTGTTCGGTGGACAACCATCCACCCATTGTCATCAGCATGAGCCATTTCAGCGGTCACCGTTCCTCCGGACATATCTTGATCGACGCCTTTAATACTCGAGGCGGAAAAGCTGAATGAAGAAAAACTAATCAGAAACGCAGCTAAACCAAACTTTATCAGTGATGTATTGATGAAATCCTTCATATATATTCCTTAGCAGTCAATGAGTTTGTGCATTGCAGTAGCTTTTACGTATTTCCTAGCAAAAAAGTTTAGCTAAAACGTAAATAATGCCGATAAATTGAACAGGGGCCGTGCTGCCTTGGAGCCAATGTATTTTGGGGAATGGGTCAATCGGTGTAAGAACAAGCGCGAGCATTGTCGATTAGGTGTGGTGGGGCGATAGGGAGAAAAGCTTTGCGCACCAGTAATTATAGGTTGTGCAGTGATTGGTATAAAAAACAAATAAGTGTTCTGGCCAGCAATAGAAAAAGCCCTCGACGAATCGAGGGCTTTGTATCTATATCTAACTAGATGTCAGAAGCGATTATTTAGCTTCTTGGTCTGCTTGGATAGCTGTTAGAGCGATGGTGTACACGATGTCGTCTACTAGCGCTCCACGAGACAAGTCGTTTACAGGCTTACGCATACCTTGCAGCATTGGACCGATAGATACTAGGTCAGCTGAACGTTGTACCGCTTTGTAAGTTGTGTTACCCGTGTTTAGGTCTGGGAATACAAATACTGTCGCTTTACCTGCAACTGGAGAGTTTGGTGCTTTAGAAGCAGCAACGTTTTCCATAATAGCAGCGTCGTACTGTAGAGGACCGTCAATGATAAGATCAGGACGTTTCTCTTGAGCCAGTTTTGTTGCTTCACGTACTTTATCAACGTCTGCACCCTTACCAGATTCACCAGTAGAGTAAGAGATCATTGCAACGCGTGGTTCGATACCGAATGCTGCTGCAGAGTCGGCAGATTGGATAGCGATTTCAGCAAGCTGTTCAGCAGTTGGATCTGGGTTGATTGCACAGTCACCGTAAACCAGTACTTGATCAGGCAGAAGCATGAAGAATACTGAAGATACGATAGACGCATTTGGTGCCGTCTTGATGATTTGGAACGGAGGAACGATAGTGTTCGCCGTAGTGTGAACAGCACCAGAAACTAGGCCGTCAACTTCGTCGTTCTCAAGCATCATTGTGCCTAGGAATACTGAATCTTGTAGCTTCTCACGAGCCACAACTTCAGTCATGCCTTTAGCACCGCGCAACTCAACTAGGCGAGCAACGTAGTTTTCACGAACAGCATCTGCATCAATGATGGTTACACCAGTACCTAGCTCAACGCCTTGTTGAGCCGCTACGCGACGGATTTCATCTGGGTTACCTAGAAGTACACAGTCTGCAATGCCGCGTTCAGCACAGATTGCCGCTGCTTTAACTGTGCGTGGTTCGTCACCTTCTGGAAGAACGATACGCTTACCTGCTTTACGAGCAAGTTCAGTTAGCTGGTAACGGAACGCTGGTGGGCTTAGACGACGAGACTTCTGAGTGCCTTCAGTCATAGACTCGATCCAGTTACCGTCAATGTGGCCAGCAACGTGTTCGTTGATGAACTCGATACGCTCTTTATCGTCTGCAGGTACTTCGATGCTGAAGCTCTGTAGGTTTAGAGACGTTTGCCAAGTGTTACCTTGTGCTTTGAAGATAGGTAGACCAGTGTCGAATGCTGGTTTACATAGGCCTTCGATTTCGCTAGGGATATCGTAACCGCCAGTTAGCAGTACTGCACCAATATCCACACCGTTCATTGCAGCAAGAGAAGCAGCAACGATAACATCAGGACGGTCTGCAGAAGTAACAAGTAGAGAACCCGGTTTGAAGTGCTCAATCATGTTTGGCAGAGAACGTGCACAGAAGGTGATGCTCTTGATGCGACGAGTGTTGATGTCACCTTCGTTGATGATATCTGCTTTCAGGTGTTTAGCCATGTCGATTGCACGAGTCGCAATCAGATCAATGCTCCATGGCACACAACCTAGTACACGAATTGGAGAAGTGTTGAAAATTTCCATCACTTTCAATTCGTTTTGTTTCGCGCTGTCTGCATCGTCAAAGATTTCAGATAGGTCAGGGCGAGTACGGCCAGCTTCGTCAACAGGAGCGTTTAGCTTGTTGATGATAACACCAGAGATGTTTTTGTTTTTAGTGCCGCCGAAGTTAGAACATGCTACTTCGATACGCTCTTTCAGTTGCGCAGGGTTATCAGTACCTGGAGTCGCAACTAGCACGATTTCTGCACCAAGTGTTGCCGCGATTTCCGCGTTTACTTGGTTTGCAAATGGGTGCTTACGAGTAGGTACAAGACCTTCGATTAGCGTAACGTCTGCGTCTTTGTTGATTTGGTTGTAACGTTCAACAACGGTTTCTAGCAGCTCGTCCATGTTGTCGTTACCGATTAGGCTTTCAGCAACAGACATCGCCATTGGTTCACCGATCTTCATATCGCTGTTACGACCAACGATAGTTGAAGTCAGATCTGGCTGATCACCACCTGAACGTGGCTGACAGATTGGCTTGTAGAAAGAAACTTTAACGCCTTTACGCTCCATAGCGCGAAGAACACCCATGCTAACGCTTGTTAGGCCAACGCCTGCGCTAGTAGGGATAAGCATAATAGTACGAGACATTCGTAGAGTACCTTTAGCTATTTGGGGGATAAAAGCTCAACTCTTATTCCATGAAGCTCGAAGAATAGGAGTTGAGCCCCTAAGAAATTCGTTTGAATGAAAATCTGGCTAGCCGAGTGGCTAGCCAGGAATTCAATTAAAGACCTGTCAGGCGAGCAGTGTCTTCAGCGATGACTAGCTCTTCGTTAGTAGAGATAACCATTGCAGGGATACGGCTGTTTTCAGTCGTGATAACGCCTTCGCCGCCGAAGCGAGCTTTAAGGTTAGCTTCGCTATCTACTTCGATACCGAAGATGCCAAGACGGTTTAGAACCATTTCACGGATAGGGCCAGAGTTCTCGCCGATACCGCCAGTGAAAGTGATTGCGTCTAGACGGCCTTCCATTGAAGCAGTGTAGCCAGCAACGTATTTAGCTAGACGGTGGCAGAACACGTCCATTGCGCGTGTTGCTTCTTCTTTTTGACCGTAGTTGTCTTCAACGAAACGACAGTCAGAAGTCACTTCAGTTAGACCTTGAAGACCAGACTCTTTAGTTAGCATCGTGTTGATTTGATCAACAGAGTAACCTAGAGCGTCGTGTAGGTGGAAGACGATAGCAGGGTCGATGTCGCCACAGCGAGTACCCATTACCAGACCTTCAAGTGGAGTAAGACCCATAGAAGTGTCTACAGATTGACCGTTCTTGATCGCACATACAGATGCGCCGTTACCTAGGTGACAGTTGATGATGTTTACTTCTTCAACTGGTTTGTTTAGTAGGCCTGCAACTTCACGAGTGATGAACAAGTGAGAAGTACCGTGCATGCCGTAACGACGGATACCGTGTTCTTTGTATAGGTTGTATGGAAGAGCGTATAGGTAAGACTCTTCAGGCATAGTTTGGTGGAACGCAGTGTCAAATACAGCAACGTTTTTCAGCTCTGGGAAGTTTTTCTTAGCCGCTTCGATACCGATGATGTGAGCAGGGTTATGAAGAGGTGCAAATGTTGCAGCGTCTTGAATACCTTTTAGAACTTCATCAGTAATTAGTGCAGATTGAGTGAACTGCTCGCCGCCGTGAACGATACGGTGACCGATTGCGCCTAGGTTAGCTTTAAGCTCTGGCTTAGAAGCAAGAATAGTTTCTACCATAAACGCTAGTGCTTCTTCGTGAGCTGCACCATTGCCTAGTTGAGCTTCGTGCTTGCCATCAAGTTTCCACTTGATGCGAGCTTCAGGAAGGTGAAGACACTCAGCAAGACCTGACAAGTGCTCGTCGCCGTTCTCGGCATCAACAACGGCAAATTTAAGAGAAGAACTACCGCAGTTTAAAACTAAAACTAGCTTAGACATGTATGACTACCTGTTATTCGTCTGATAAAAAATCAGTTAAAGAATGAAAAATTAATCACAAGAATAGCCGATACCCAGAAGGCTGCGTACTAATCCTGGTCAAAAATTGTTCTAATTCCATATAAAGAAATAGTGATGAACCCTTCCATCACTATGATGCGATCCGTGCAGATAGATATCTCGGAGTTGCTTAAATTGTAAATAACAGCAACAATGAGATTGAGGGTCTGCAAAGGATAGCGATAATAAGCAATGATAACAAAAAAAATTTGAAAGAATATTAACTTTCATCAATTTTTTGTACCTTCAGTTGAAATGTTCAACTATTTTTTAGTGAGAGAGCGGTATGAGTAATAAAGTCGGATTGATCCATAGCCTGAAAGATGGCCAGAATTACATGGAGATCTGGCCGGTTCGTAAAGAGCTAAGCGCCATATTTCCGGAACAGCGTATCATTAAGGCGACTCGCTTTGGCATTAAAGTCATGCCGGCCGTTGCTGCGATCAGCGTACTCACTCAAATGGCATTCAACAATTACCACGCGTTACCTCAATCCATTGTTGTCGCCTTGTTTGCGATTAGCTTGCCACTTCAAGGCATTTGGTGGCTTGGTGCTCGATCCAACACGAAATTGCCGCCTTCTTTGGCCTCTTGGTATCGGGAGTTGCATCAAAAAATTGTGGAAACAGGTTTTGCATTAGAGCCTGTCAAAGCTCGCCCTCGTTACAAAGAGCTTGCGATAATACTGAACCGAGCGTTTCGCCAGCTCGATAAATCGTCATTAGAGCGTTGGTTCTAATTTAAATTGTTTGAAATGGAGTGTGCACTGGCTGCTCCATTTTTGATCCTGCCTCTATTACCTACTTTGACGGTCGTTGATGAAGCGAGCGAAGCTTTGTTTACCAAAGATTCTTTCCGGATGAAGAAGTCCCCCGATCACAAATGTTGCTTTAGTGTTAAATCTTTCTTTTCTTTACTAAGACTTAGTAGTAATAATAAAAACAAGATGCGCAAGAAGTGCACAGTTATACGAACACAACAATACCGCCTTCAAACATTTGAATTCACGAGTCGATACACATATTGAAAGCTCGTGAAACAAGGACGAAGTCACATCAAGGAGTTATGATGAAAACGAAACGTTTATTAGCCACCGCCGTTCTATCTGCTACTGCTATTTTCTCTTCTACCAATGTACTGGCCGCCACTGCAACTGTCGCAGTTTCACAGATTGTCGAACACCCGGCGTTAGACGCGACGCGCCAAGGATTACTTGATGGTTTGAAAGCGAAAGGCTACGAAGAAGGCAAAAATCTAGAATTTGATTATAAGACCGCACAGGGTAATCCAGCGATTGCGGTGCAAATTGCCCGTCAGTACGTCGGCGAAAATCCTGATGTGTTAGTTGGCATCGCGACACCTTCGGCACAAGCCTTGGTGTCGGCTACTCGCTCTATTCCTGTTGTCTTTACTGCGGTAACAGATCCGGTTGGTGCGAAATTGGTTAAGTCGATGGAACAACCAGGCAAAAACGTAACTGGCCTGTCTGATCTTTCACCCGTTGCTCAGCATGTCGATCTCATCCAAGAAATTCTTCCTCAGGTGAAAAGCATCGGGGTTGTATTTAATCCCGGTGAAGCTAATGCCGTGACTTTAGTTGAATTACTAAAAGAAAGCGCAAAAGCAAAAGGCATACAAGTGGTTGAAGCGACCGCACTAAAAAGTGCTGATGTTCAGTCTGCGACTCAAGCGATTGCAGCGAAATCAGACATTCTTTACGCCCCAACAGACAATACAGTTGCAAGTGCTATTGAAGGGATGATTGTGGCAGCGAATCAAGCGAAGAAACCTGTATTTGGTGGCGCGACGTCGTATGTGGAAAAGGGTGCAATTGCAGGCTTAGGTTTTGACTACTACCAGGTTGGTGTACAAACCGCGGATTACGTGGCGGCGATTCTTGATGGTCAAGAACCAGGCAAGCTAGATGTAAAAGTCGCGACGGGCTCTGACCTTGTAATTAATGAAAGCGCAGCATCTAAGCTCGGTATCAAGCTGCCAAGTTCTGTGGTTGAACGTGCGACAAGCATGCAATAAGTAACGCTTTTTGGGGTTAAGCCTGTCACGTTGGTTGATAGAGGCTTGCCCCAAAACTGATACTCTCCAGGTTTCTCGTGTAAAGCATTCTGCTAGAGAAGAAGGGGAGTATACGTTAGAAGTCTTAAGTTCAGGTTGGTATTAGCCAGCCTGAGCATGCAGAAAGGAGCAGTTATGTCTGCATTTGCTTTTTTTGGCGCACTCGAAATTGGCTTGATTTATGGCCTAGTCGCTCTGGGTGTGTATCTTACGTTCCGTGTTCTCGATTTCCCCGATTTGAGTGTGGATGGCAGTTTTCCAATGGGAGCGGCGGTGGCTGCAACGGCGATTGTCGCTGGTATTAATCCTTGGCTTGCGACAATAATGGCGATGATAGCTGGTAGTATGACGGGGTGGGTAACCGCTTTTCTGGCTGTTCGGTGTGGCATTTTACACCTGTTAGCTTCCATTCTTACCATGATCGCTGCATTTTCAATTAATATTCGTATTATGGGCAAACCTAATATGGCGTTGCTTGGAGAGGATACGATTCTCACTCCGTTTGAAGCATTGGGCGATGCGATGTTTATTCGCCCTCTGGTTGTTGGGGTCTTAGTTCTTCTTTCCGCTTTCTTTGTCATTCGCCTGCTGAACAGCGACTTTGGTCTTGGTTTACGAGCCACGGGTGTGAATGCGCGTATGGTTTCTGCGCAAGGGGCGAGCACTGGCTTTTATACCTACTTTGGCTTGGCTTTATCCAACGGGTTTGTGGGATTCGCAGGCGCGTTGTTTGCACAAACGAACAGCTTTGCGGATGTGACCTCTGGCGTGGGCACCATTGTCGTTGGTTTGGCAGCTGTGATTTTGGGGCAGACCCTTATTCCCGGGCGCAAGATTTGGGTTGCGGTATTTGCGGTCATCATCGGTTCGGCACTTTATCGCCTTGCAGTGGCTTTCGCTTTGAGCTCTGGCATGTTTGGTTTACAAGCTTCAGACCTCAACCTTGTTACCGCAGTATTGGTGGCTGTGGCGCTTATTGCTCCAAAGCTAAAACAGAGCATGAGAGCGAAACAACGCGTTACTGATGCTAAACAAGCGGCATCAAAAAATGGTTCTGGGGAGGCATTATGATCGAACTAAATAATATTCAGGTCACGTTCAACCCTGGGACGATTTTGGAAAATCGTGCATTGAAAGGCGTCTCTTTAGAGGTTCCAGAGCATCAATTTCTTACCGTGATTGGTTCTAATGGCGCAGGGAAATCGACGTTGCTTGGTGCGGTGACAGGTGAGACGCCGATGATAGGTGGTCAGGTTATCATTGACGGCAAAGACGTCACCAAGCAGACGGTAGCCCAACGTGCGACGCAATGTGCCCGAGTGTTTCAAGATCCATTGGCCGGGACTTGTGGTGAACTGACGATAGAAGAGAACATGGCTCTAGCGCACATGCGTGGTAAAAAACGCAGCTGGGGGTTGGCGCTCTCTACTAAACGTCGCAAGCTGTTCCAAGAGCGAATTAGCATCCTCGGTCTTGGTTTAGAAGACCGCTTGGGCGATAGCATTGGGTTGCTGTCTGGTGGACAACGACAAGCCGTTAGCCTTGTGATGGCGACGTTATCGGAGAGTAAGCTGTTATTGCTTGATGAACACACGGCTGCGCTTGATCCTCGTATGGCGGCGTTTGTTATCGACTTAACTAAACGTATTGTCGATGAGTTCGATTTAACAGTGATGATGGTGACGCATTCGATGAAAGACGCATTAGCATGTGGCGATAGGACCGTAATGCTTCACCAAGGTGAAATTGTGCTTGATGTGGCTGGAGAGCAGCGCGCTAACATGCAAGTACCAGACTTGTTGGATATGTTCTCCAAAGTGCGTGGTGAAGAGCTGGCAGATGACAGTCTCTTGTTGAACTAAGCGGTATCCGACAAGTCACTACGCCTACTAAGTGTGATCCTCCTTGGGAAAATTGGCTGATATGTCAACTCGCAGGGAGGATTTCTTGTCTCTAATTCTTCAATAACATAGTGGCATATCCGATGACGAGGAGTGCCCATAATGAACCTGCCATTTATTTTTCATAGTCAAACTATTGATGGTTTAGCTTTTAATGACGAGCAAGTTACAGTCAGACTGAAAACCGAGACATTGGGTTTTGATTCCGTCTATGTGCGTATTGAGCCGGACAATGAAGAATATCTGGTCGACATGGCTCAAGTAGGAACGGCTGGTGAATTATTACTATGGGAGGCATCGTTTCGACCAAATCAAGATCGAGATGTCACACATTATGTGTTTAAGCTCCTCAAAGACGGACAACAATACTGGCTCGATGCACGAGGCGTACAAAAGCGTATTCCACCCAAAGAGTTCCACTTTAAGTTGAATGTAGAGCATCAACCACCAAACTGGGTCCAAGAGCAAGTTTTCTATCAAATCTTTCCTGACCGTTTTTCTGCTAGTAAAAGTGAGTCTGATATTCGCCACGCTTATGCTCAGTATGATTCTGCATCGATCGTCAAGCCGTGGGGAGACGCGGTAGGCTCTCACCAAAATACCGGGGCACGTGAATTCTTTGGCGGCGACCTCAAAGGTGTGGAGCAAAAGTTGGACTATCTTGAACAGCTCGGCGTTACTGCGCTTTATTTTAATCCGATCTTTTCTTCACCAAGTAATCATAAATACGACACCACTGATTACTTCACTGTTGACCCTATGTTCGGCACCAACGATCAGTTTGCTGAACTGTGTGAGAAGATTCGTGGTAAGAATATGAAGATTGTCTTAGACGCGGTGTTTAACCACACGTCAGTGCATCATCCTTGGTTTGATATCCAACAAAAAGGAGAAGGAGCATATGGCAATCCGCAGTCAAAGCTCCGTGATTACTACTTTTTCGAAGGCGAAACCAATCACTACATTGGTTGGAAAGGCATTGGTAACTTACCGGTTCTGAACTTCGAAAATGAACAGGTGCGCGACTACATCTACCAAAGTGAAGATTCTGTCATCAAGTATTGGCTGAAGCCACCGTACTTGGTTGATGGCTGGCGGTTTGATGTAATCCATATGCTTGGCGAAGGGGACGGCGCGAAAAACAATGCTCATTATGTGGCAGCGTTTCGTCATGCAACTAAGTCAGTAAACCCGAATGCTTATGTGTTAGGTGAGCACTTTTTTGAAGCAACGCAGTGGTTGCAAGGTGATCAAGAGGATGGGGCGATGAACTACTACGGTTTTGCTCATCCAGTCCGAGCTTTTATCGCACGACAAGACATTATGTACGATCCAATCAACATTGATGGTTTGGAGTTTAAAGTATGGTTGGACGAAGCCAGAGCAAAAATCCCATTTTCGAATCAGCTATCGCAGCTAAATCAACTCGATAGTCACGATACTGCTCGGTTTATCACATTGGTTGATGGTGATAAGCGTAAAATGAACATCGCGCTAGCAATGCTTATGACTTACGTTGGCACGCCTTGTATTTACTATGGGAGTGAAGTCGGTCTAGAAGGAGGGCTAGACCCGGATAATCGTCGTTGTTTTCCTTGGAATGAAATTGAAAGTTCACAATGGCTATCGCTTTACCAACAATGGGTCAAGATACGTAAACAATGTAAGCCTTTACAGTCGGGCTGTATTCAATGGCTGCATTGCACTAACAACCAGTTGGCGTACGCACGTGTACTGGGTCGTGAAGCAGTCGTTGTTATGATTAATCTCAGTGGTAATGAATGTTCAATCGATTTACCTATGTGGCAACTGGGCTTGGAGGTTAGCCAAGTTATATCGTTGTTAGATGACACAGAACAGGTTGATTATAAAGGTCATATCTCTGTCAATATGTCGGCACAGAGCTGCAAATTATGGCGACTAAAGTGACACCACACTCTATATTGATTAAACTCCTTTAATATATAAACGGTCTCAAACAGCGCGCACACATTTGTTTGGTCTCTTGTTATCTGGTGCTGCATTGCATGCGTCACCAGATAACGAGTATCAATTTAATAGCAGTCATAAGAGACTATTGACCTTTCATATGCATGGTACTCAATGGTAAACCAAAGGCGATTTAGCCTCTCATTTGTCATCTTTTTTCCTCTGGCGTTATTTGTAGTGGTTTTACTCGTGACAACGAAAAATTACTATGATGCGGTTAACCGCTATATCGATTCTGAGTATTCGCGTATCGAGCGTGCAATGTCTCGCGGTATTAAAGTACTCACGGCTTTAGATTACAGCTTCACCAACTATACCAATTACGCTAACCCACTGTTTGAAGAACATAATTCTTTAGTCAAAGAAGGGCTTTGTTATCTTTGGCCTATAGATGTGTTATTACTCGAAAGTGTTTATAGTGAAGGGTTACCTGCGGTTGACCTTGATTATATGATCGTAGGGGATGAAAGCTTATGTCAGCAAGGTTCAACGATTAACCAGTTAGCTGAACAAAAGGCGGGTTTTGCGCCGTCATTGTCATTTCTGCACGATATTGAATCGCACATTGTTGGAATCCATTACATTGACAAGCGCGGTTACGTTATCTCCTCACCCGATACCTACGCAAAAAATTTCACTAGAGAGCTTTTGTCAACGCTAAAAGCCCGACCTTTTTGGCAAAAAACCGCGCAAGATAAAGTGAACATTACCTTGGCTGGACCAGGGCCTGTGTTGGACTCGATGGAAGGTCAAGTCATTAGTATGACGGTACCCGTCTATGAGAAAGGAGAACATCAAGGTGTTTTGTCTATTGATTTCGACATCAATACGCTCATGGCTTCGTCGCTAGGTCTTGTTGGTCAGTTTCATTTGGTTTCCAATTTACAATCCATTCCTTCAAACAGTACACGAATCAAACCTGTCGAATTAGAGCGATTGAGTGCGAATCACAGCATGTACTACGAGTACAACCTTTGGGATGAAGCTAAGAACCTAGCGGTTTTTGAAAAATACAGCCTTATTGTCGCACTATTTATTTACGTGCTGAGTACCGTCGTCTTGTTCTATGTGAATATGCATAGCGAGCGACGTTACTTTAAAGAACTGGCAGCAAGAGACCCAATGACCAGTTTATTGAATCGTCGAGGTATGCAAACCGTGTGGCGTAATAAGATGACAAAAAAACAGGTTGCTTTGGCAGTGTTCGATATTGATAACTTCAAGAAGATCAACGACACCTATGGTCATGATGTCGGTGATTCTGCAATTCAGCTTGTTGCAAAATGTATACGTGAAAATATTCGCCATACCGATGTTGCCTCAAGGTTTGGTGGCGAAGAGTTCGTTTTAGCTATTTATGACGAAGATTCAGAAGGCATTAAACTCATTTTAGACAGAGTAAAAAAAGCCATAGATGAGCGCTCGATACGCGTAACGAAAGAAGGCTTTACGATCTCTGGCGGTGTGGTGTTTAGTAAAGAGAGCCGAGTAGAAAACTTTGATGAATTGTTTAAAGCGGCGGATGAAAAGTTATATCAAGCCAAAAGTACCGGCAAAAATAAGATCTGTTACTAGGATTTAGGTACAAAAAAGGACGAGATATTCGTCCTTTTTGTGTTCGGGAATTATGCAACCTGAGAGTTTAAGTCATCGCGGTAGCGTTGAATATGCTCAACAATTGGTGCGGCTTTGTTGAACGTTCTGATTTCTCTAAATAGGTCTTTTGCTTCAGGATAAGCCTGACGTAAGTAAGAGAACCATTGTTTTACGCGGTTTGGGTAATACAAGCCTTTATCGCCTTTCATCTCAAACTTGGAGTAATAGATGAGCAACTCAACCACCTCGGGCCATGACATTGGCTGGTGGTTATGTTTTACCATATTGCCTAAGTTAGGGATATTGAAAGCGCCTCGGCACACCATCAAAGAGCTAACGCCAGTCGTTTCAATGCAACGTTGACCGTCTTCATAATTCCAAATTTCGCCATTCGCAATCAGTGGGATATCAAAACGTTCACGAATTTGGTTGATGTAATCCCATTTTATCTCAGAAGCTTTATAACCACCTTGTTTAGTACGTGCGTGTACGGTCAATTCATTTGCGCCAGCAGACTGAATGGCATCGACAATTTCAAAGCAATCTTCAGGGTTCTCCCAGCCAAGACGAATTTTTGCAGTTACGGGAATGGCTTCTGGAACGGCTTCTCGACAAGCTTTAACAACACGGTGAATGAGCTCTGGATGTTGGAGTAGCGCTGCTCCACCTTTACTTTTGTTGACCATTTTGGCTGGGCAACCAAAGTTTATATCAATACCTCTGGCGCCAAGATTTGCCGCTTTAATTGCGTTCTCAGCCATCCAGTTTGGTTCTTGTCCCAACAATTGCACATGTACTGGCACACCAGATGCAGTCTGAGAACCTTGCAACAGCTCCGGGCATAAACGGTGAAATACATGATCGGGTAATAGCTGGTCGATTACGCGAACAAACTCCGTAACACACAGGTCATAGTCGTTTATCTCGGTCAGGATTTGGCGCATCAAATGATCTAAAACGCCTTCCATTGGGCCTAGTACAACTCGCATAGCTTGCCTAATACAGTTTGGTGGTAAAAAGGAGGGCGATTGTAGCGATGTAAGTTAAGTTTGTCATTAAAAGAGTCGAAGCGCCCAATGCAGTCAAACACACAACGTTAGGTTACGTGCTTTTGAGCTCTGAGGTATAATGCCGCCAAATTTATGGGAAACCAGATGTCATGCAATACACATTGATTGAAAAAGGTGAAGTTCACGTCGATGAATCTTGCCTATTTATCGAAGGCGCAGTGTTAGCTGCGAATCTGACGACAAAACCACTCGCTCCTGAAAAGTGGTTAGAGCCGCTATTAGGTGAGGGATTCAAAGCGATTCAACCAGCTGTGGAAGAGCAAATTCACAAGCAGCATAACCGAATTCAACGAAACGAATATTCCGTGCTAGAGCTAACAGGCAAAGAACCTGAACAACTTGCTGATTTTGCCGAAGGCTTTATGTCTGTTTGGCCAATGATTGAAGAACAGTGGCAAGACGTTGAGCTCAATGATGGATTACAGCGTATGCTGCAAGCATTACTGACCACTTTGATGCTGGCGATCGATGAGCCAGCAACGCAGCAACAGATGCGTGACGCAGGTATTGAAACGCCACCGGCCCTGACAGATTTAGTCGACCAGCTTGATTTAATGGTCGGTGAAGTCGCGCTGGGCGCGGATGAGTTGATGGTAGGCAATAAAGCTCAAAGCCTAAACCCATTCAAAGGTATCGGGCGCAATGATCCCTGTCCTTGTGAGAGCGGAAAAAAATTCAAGCAGTGCTGTGGTCAATCACGCGGCTAAGTCGAATCGCCGCGCTATCCACTTAACAAAAAGCCGACCAGATGGTCGGCTTTTTGTTAATTTTTACGCGTCAGTAGGATTAACGAATTGGATTAACGCGTTTTGCAGGGAAGAATTGTGCAATTACAATTAATGCCAAAGCGATTAAATTGCCTGCAAAAATTACGACTAACCATTGTGGCATTGATAAATCAAGGAACTGCCATACAACCTTAGAGCAATCACCATATGCTTCAAACATCCAAGGAACCCACTGATTGAGCGGAGCCCAGCTAGGGAATGTGACGAATAAATCGCAAGTCGCGAATGGTGATGGATTAAACTGGTAGTCAACGTGCTGCATCGCAAGTAACAAACCCTTGTAAGCACTTAATCCCCAGCCTATCAAACCTAGCCAGCGGAAAATTGGGTTCTTGGGTGCCAATATACCAACCATTGCAGCGACGCCCACTCCCATCATCGCGACTCTTTCATAAATACACATGACACATGGTGCAAGCATCATGACGTGCTGAAAATAGAGGGCACATGCTTCAAAGAAAACGACGAATAGCAGAAGCAGTAGCCACGATAAACGTCCCTTTGAAAACTGGTTAAGTGAATTTAAAATAGTCACGTTTTTGTTCCTGTCTGAAATAGAAAAAGCTCTGAATACTCAGAGCTTTTTATCGTGGATAAGTTTCCTAATCAACTCAAATTTTAGTGACCACCGGATACTACGGGAGTCAGATCACCACTATGAGGTAAAATCCAACCAGCTTCGTAGAAAGAAGCTGTTGCAGGCTCTAGGAAGAACATGATTCCCATCAGACCGACAATCGCAAGAACGACGGTGTAAGGCAGCGCCATGATAACCATTCGACCGTAAGACAGACGAATTAATGGAGCGAGAGCCGATGTGAGTAAGAATAGGAATGCCGCTTGACCGTTTGGCGTTGCAACAGAAGGCAGGTTAGTACCAGTATTGATTGCCACCGCCAGTAAGTCGAACTGATCACGAGTAATGAGACCCTCAATGAGTGCAGTTTTTACTTCATTGATGTAAACCGTACCAACGAACACGTTATCCGACACCATAGATAATAAGCCATTCGCCACATAGAACAGAGCTAGCTGAGTACCTTTATCTTCAACGGCAAGCACCGCATCGATGACTGGTTTAAACAGCTCTTGGTCAATGATTACGGCAACGATCGAGAAAAATACTGCAAGCAGTGCAGTGAAGGGCAGGGCCTCTTCAAACGCTTTCCCCATGGAGTGCTCTTCAATGACACCAGTAAATGCGGTCGCTAATATGATCACAGAAAGGCCAATTAAGCCGACAGCCGCTAAGTGCAAAGCGAGTGCAACGATCAACCAAACCGCAATAAGACCTTGAACCCAGAGTTTTGCGACATCTTGATTTGTTCGCGTTTTACGCTCTTCACGGTCAAAATCGACGAGGATCTGACGAACGTTATTAGGAAGCTTCGCGCCGTAGCCAAACACTTTAAGCTTTTCAACTAAAGCACAAGTGATGAGACCACAGAAAAATACAGGTAGTGTCACTGGAGACATACGGATTAGGAATTCACCAAATAACCAACCCGCTTGGTCTGCAATAATTAAGTTTTGAGGTTCACCAACCATCGTGGTTACGCCACCTAAGGCAGTACCTACACCAGCATGCATCAACAAAGAGCGCAAAAACGCACGATAGTTTTCTAAGTCATCACGCGTTAGTTCAGTGATCGTGTCATCTTGTGTATGGTCATGGTCACCGATAGGGTTACCAGACGCCACTTTGTGATAGATAGAGTAAAAGCCGATCGCCACGCTGATAACAACGGCGATAACCGTCAAGGCATCCAAAAATGCAGACAAAAATGCCGCAGCAAAGCAGAACGCGAGTGATAGTAGGGTTTTAGAGCGAATGCCAAGTAAAATTTTGGTAAAAATGAACAGCAATAGCTGCTTCATGAAGTAGATGCCCGCAACCATAAATACCAGAAGTAGCAGTACTTCGATATTTGCTACTAATTCGTGCTTAACTTGCGCAGGGCTAGTCATGCCGATAGCAATGGCTTCAATAGCAAGTAAACCGCCAGGTTGTAATGGGTAGCATTTTAATGCCATTGCTAGCGTGAAAATAAATTCAGCGACCAACAACCATCCAGCTACAAATGGGTTTATTAGGAAGAATACAATCGGGTTAATTATTAAGAAGGCTATAATGGCAACTTTGTACCAATCAGGCGCTTTACCAAGGAAGTTCTTGATAAAAGCGTTTCCGAGCGATATCGGCATGATAATTCTCTTTATAACAAAATTATGAATAGACACTACAATAGTGCTTAAGTATCTGTTTGTTAGACTTATTAACTAGTCTTTAAAAACAATAACTTAGTAAAACAACAATCCTTTGTTTATTGTAGTCTTGCCAAGTTACTTCCCCTGAACTCAAGCACCGCTCACTTTCGACCGCAAACTCTACACTCAGGCATTTATTAGTCAATAACAAAACGTGATGCTACCGACTAAAATGACTTTTTAAATGTAATAACGCGATCAAAACGGCGTTACTATACCATGAAAGTCTTAAAAAAATCCTCTTGGATTTTAAATGACGGTCAGTGACGAGAAAAGGCAAATTAAGAAAGAATATTAACTGTGATATACAAAGTAATTTTTCATATTTTGAATATAAAAATGTGACACGGTTGTCTTTATTTCTCCGAGATTTGTGAGCTGTTTAATTAAATGAAAATTCATATTTTACTGCTTTCGCTCGCATGTTAGAGCCTCTTAAATTGACACAACATATAGAGTATTAACTCTATATTATGGAGTCGTTTCCACTATTGATCGTAAATTTTCTCAAACCGCTAAGTAGTGGTATGATGAGTAGTATCGACCCTCAGAAATCAATATTGGATAAAAAGTAGAATGGTCATAAAGGCGAAAAGCCCTGCGGGATTCGCAGAAAAATATATTATCGAGAGCATTTGGAACGGCCGTTTTCCTCCAGGCTCAATTTTACCTGCTGAGCGCGAGCTGTCCGAACTGATTGGTGTTACTCGAACGACTTTAAGAGAGGTTCTTCAACGACTAGCCCGTGATGGATGGCTGACTATCCAGCACGGCAAACCTACGAAAGTTAACCAATTTATGGAGACCTCTGGTCTGCATATTTTGGATACTTTAATGACGCTAGACGTTGATAATGCGACAAACATTGTAGAAGATCTGCTTGCGGCACGTACTAACATCAGTCCTATCTTTATGCGCTATGCATTTAAAGCGAACAAAGAGAGCTCTGAGCGTACAATTAAGAACGTAATCGAATCTTGTGAAGCTTTAATGAATGCGGCTTCCTGGGACGAATTCATCGCTTCTTCGCCGTATGCTGAAAAAGTTCTGCAGAATGTGAAAGAAGATAACGAGAAAGATGAAGCGAAGCGTCAAGAAATCTTGATTGCTAAAACGTTCAACTTTTACGATTATATGCTTTTCCAGCGCCTAGCATTCCATTCAGGAAATCAAATTTACGGTTTGATCTTTAATGGTTTGAAGAAGCTCTACGATCGTGTCGGTAGCTACTACTTCTCAAATCCAGCTTCTCGTGAGCTAGCTCTGAAGTTTTACCATCAATTGCTCGAAACTTGTGAAAGTGGCCAGCGTGAGCAACTACCAGTAGTGATTCGTCATTATGGTATGGAAAGTGCGTTGATCTGGAACGAAATGAAAAAGCAATTACCAACGAACTTCACGGAAGACGACAGCTAAGCGCTGACAAGTTGAATAAACGAAAACCGCAGTGCCTTAGGCCTGCGGTTTTTTTGTTTTTATTTATAAGTCGGCGACGAACCAAGCACCAATAATAAGGTATGGAACGTTTATCCTGCTAGTGAGAGTCTGGGTAACGGTAGATATAATGACTCTACGACATCTGAAAGGACATGGTCGTAAGTATTGAAGATGGTCAATGACAAGTCCGATGTGACGCCATAAAGCTCTGCTTCTGTTAAGTCGACATGACTCCCTGTCACGTATTCATTTAGCGTCTGTATTGAGCGCGTGGAAGCAGGAGAGGTAATGCTAAGTGGAGCGATAACCGCTAGTTGGTTTAGCTTACGCATCATGACCGATGCATAATTTTTGAAACGCTCATTTCCGCCTTGCTCTCCTAAATCTTGAATGCTGATTCGTAACTGAGTCAGGGTCTCCAAGCTATCCATAATGTTTTGCCAGTTCATGTGATACTCATTATGCAAGTCATCTCTTTGCTCAACCGCTAGCCATGCGATGGTTACTTCATCCATCAAAAACAAGCAATGACGAATCAACTTACCATGCTCCATCTGGTTTCTTGCAACACTATGGGCATCCCATTGTTCAAGTAGTTTCCCTACTTTAATCTGTAATACGCGATACATGGGTTTGTTTTCAAACCGTGAGGTTTCGACTAAAAGATGCAGCTTGTTAGTCAGAGCATCATGAAGAGCGTCCAATTTTTGTTGATCGTTTTGTTGGAATTGAAGCGAGTAGTGAGTAGCAGCTCGGTGGTGTCTCAGAAGGTGAACAACATCTCGCAACAATGTTAACAGCTGATATTTGCGCGCATGTTGCTGCTCTCGTTTAGAAGATAAGTGATATATTCCAGCTAAAATAGCGATGGACAATAGTGTGGAAATCAAAACAAACATAACCAACTCCTTGTTAGTGTTTGGACCTAACAAGGAAGATTGCAGTTTTGATGCCACTAATTAAATTCTATTAAAACAGTAATTTAGGATTGTGATGGGAGAGGTGCTGTACAAGTTTGGTGCACAAATTCCCCAAAAGTGTGAATTCAGTCAAAAAAAGTCCCCGCTGAACTGGCGAGGACTTTTTAAATTTGATTGTAAAGCTACAACTTACATTACGCGCATGCCAGGTTGAGCGCCTTCGTGTGGCTCAAGGATCCACAGGTCACTACCACCAGGGCCTGCCGCTAGGATCATACCTTCAGACATACCAAACTTCATCTTACGAGGTTTTAGGTTTGCTACCATTACCGTTAGCTTGCCTTCTAGCTCTTCAGGTTTGTAAGCTGACTTGATGCCAGAGAATACCTGACGAGTTTCACCACCGATGTCCAATTGGAACTTAAGCAGTTTGTTGGCTTTTGGTACTTCTTCACAAGAGATGATACGAGCGATACGCATATCTACTGCAGCAAAAGCATCGAACTCAATCTCTTCAGCGATTGGTTCTTTGTCTAGCTCGGTTTGGCTAGCCTTGTTCTTTTCCGCTTCAGCTTTCTCTTTCGCCGCCATTTCTACCGCCGCATCTTCTTTAGACGCTTCGATCATCGCTTCAACATTCTTCGGATCGATACGGTTGAACAGTGCTTTGAACTTAGTGATCTCGTGGCCTGTTAGTGGAGCAGCGATGTTTTCCCAAGTTAGCTCTTGGTTTAGGAACGCTTCAGTACGCGCAGCTAGCGATGGCATTACTGGTTTCAGGTAAGTCATCAGTACGCGGAACAGGTTGATACCGACAGAACAGATGTCTTGTAGTTCCTGATCTTTGCCTTCTTCTTTTGCTACAACCCACGGTGCTTTTTCATCAACGTATTGGTTAGCTTTGTCTGCCAATGCCGTGATTTCACGGATTGCACGACCAAACTCACGCGTTTCGTAAAGCTCAGCGATACGGTCAGCAGCAGCAACAAATTCGTTGTAAAGTTCAGGCTCTGCAAAGTTGTCAGACAGTTTGCCTTCAAAACGTTTCGCGATGAAACCTGCGTTACGAGATGCCAGGTTAACGATCTTGTTAACAACGTCAGCGTTTACGCGCTGAGTGAAGTCTTCAAGGTTAAGATCTAGATCATCGATACGGCTGTTTAGCTTCGCAGCGTAGTAGTAACGTAGACACTCAGGGTCTAGGTGCTCTAGGTAAGTGCTTGCTTTTACGAACGTACCTTTAGACTTCGACATTTTCGCGCCGTTTACGGTTACGTAACCGTGTACGAATACGTTGTTAGGCTTGCGGAAGCCAGAACCTTCTAGCATTGCTGGCCAAAATAGGCTGTGGAAGTAAACGATGTCTTTACCGATGAAGTGGTACAGCTCTGCTGAGCTGTCTTTTTTCCAATACTCGTCGAAATCTAGGTCGTCGCGCTTGTCACATAGATTTTTGAAAGAGCCCATGTAGCCGATAGGCGCGTCTAGCCACACGTAGAAGAATTTGTTTTTCTCACCAGGGATCTCGAAGCCAAAGTATGGTGCGTCACGTGAGATATCCCATTGCTGCAAACCAGATTCGAACCATTCTTGCATTTTGTTCGCTGTTTCAGCTTGTAGCGAGCCAGAGCGAGTCCACTCTTTTAGCATGCTTTCAAACTGAGGCAGGTCGAAGAAGAAGTGCTCTGAATCTTTCATTACTGGCGTCGCACCAGAAACCGCAGATTTAGGATTGATCAGTTCTGTTGGGCTGTAAGTCTCACCACAGTTGTCACAGTTGTCACCGTACTGGTCTTCAGACTTACATTTTGGACAGGTACCTTTTACGAAACGGTCCGGTAAGAACATCTCTTTTTCTGGATCGAACAGCTGAGAGATAGTGCGGCTAGAGATAAAGCCATTTTTCTTCAACTCAAGATAAATGTGTGACGCTAGCTCACGGTTCTCATCTGAGTGTGTGCTGTGGTAGTTATCAAAGCTGATATCAAATCCAGCGAAGTCTTTTTGGTGCTCTTCGCTAACTGCGGCAATCATTTCTTCAGGAGTAATACCCATCTGTTGCGCTTTAAGCATGATTGGCGTGCCGTGAGCATCGTCAGCACAGATGAAGTTTACAGTGTTGCCGCGTAGGCGTTGGTAACGAACCCAAATGTCCGCTTGGATATGCTCAAGCATATGACCAAGGTGGATCGAACCGTTAGCGTACGGAAGGGCACAAGTTACCAGCATTTTCCTTGACGGAAAGTTTTTTGGATCGTTTGCCATACTTAATATTCGCTTTTCTTGATAGGTATAAATAAATTTTGATGGATAATACTACCCCATGAACTGACTAACTCCAAGGTGTCAAACTGCGGAATGCCTTAGTTTTTTTGGGGTTCTGGTTGAGCCTGGACGGTGGTAGCATGACATCTAAAAGGAGGGCTTATGCATCAGTTCACTTCAAAACAAGATTTTTGTCACTGGTTTAACCAATTCCAACATCTACATTTGGTGGAAAACTGGGCAGATATTCATGGCGCAATTTCGATTACGACACAGGGTTCTATTGATATAACGTTGCCATTCGCAAGTAATGAGCTTCAAACCGTACTGCATGACTGGATCAAACAGCAGCAAGCCTCGGGTAAAGTGGCTGAATTCCCATTTAATATTCGCCTTGGAGTTAAAGCTTTAGAAACTCAAGTGGCTAACTCGGTTAAGGGTGTTAAGAACATCATTGCCGTCAGTTCTGCGAAAGGTGGCGTTGGTAAATCTACTACCGCAGTTAACTTAGCGTTGGCGATTGCTCAATCTGGGGCGAAAGTGGGATTGTTGGATGCAGATATCTATGGTCCGTCTGTACCTATGATGTTGGGGCAAGAAGATGCTAAACCAGAAGTTCGTGATGGCAAGTGGATGGAACCCATTTTTGCTCACGGCATCTATACTCATTCTATCGGTTATTTGGTGGATAAATCAGAAGCGGCGATATGGCGCGGTCCAATGGCTTCAAAAGCATTGTCGCAGTTATTAACTGAAACAGATTGGCCAGATTTGGATTATTTGGTGATTGATATGCCGCCAGGTACAGGGGATATTCAATTGACTCTGTCACAACAAATTCCGGTAACAGGTAGCGTGCTAGTCACAACACCGCAAGATTTAGCCCTTGCCGATGCAAGGAAGGGAGCGGCAATGTTTAACAAAGTCCATGTCCCGGTTATTGGTGTTGTGGAAAACATGAGTTATCACATTTGTAGTCAATGTGGCGCGAAAGAGCATATTTTTGGTATGGGCGGAGCTGAAAAAATGTCGCAAGAATTTGGCTTAGCATTGTTAGGACAAATTCCGCTTCATATCTCTATGAGAGAAGATATTGACGCTGGCGTGCCAACGGTAGCAAGACGCCCAGAAAGTGAGCATGCAGGGTATTATAAGCAACTTGCCGATCGCGTATGTAGCACGATGTTTTGGCAAGGCAAAGCAAAACCAGATGCGATTAGCTTTACAATGGTGAACTAAGTTTACTATGCCTGTTGGTTGATAATTGCACATTTTAACGTTTGCTCGGAGGTTAATCCTCTGAGCAGGCAGAAACTTATGACTAAACCCTAATTCCAACTAGTAACTATGGGGTGAACTCCCTATAATCAGGCAGTTTATCTTTTTATGTGACTAGAAATCATCATCGGGTGCAAACTAATGTCTGATAATAATCAATGCGTCATCGTAGGTATTGCTGGCGCTTCTGCTTCTGGAAAAAGTCTGATCGCGAGCACTATTTATAATGAGCTTCGCGCGAAAGTAGGCGATCATCAAATCGGTGTCATCACGGAAGATTGCTACTACAACGACCAAAGCCACCTAAGCATGGAAGAGCGAGTAAAGACGAACTATGATCACCCGAGTGCGTTGGACCACGACCTACTGTGTGAGCACCTAGAAAAATTGGTACGTGGTGAAGCAGTAGAAGTGCCTGAGTACAGCTACACTGAGCACACAAGAACAATTAACACCACCACAATGACACCTAAAAAGGTGATCATTCTAGAAGGTATCCTTCTTCTTACAGACCCTCGTCTTCGTGATTTGATGCATGCGACAGTATTTATGGACACACCGTTAGATATTTGCTTGCTTCGCCGTGTTAAGCGTGATGTGGAAGAACGAGGCCGAACTATGGAGTCTGTTCTTAAGCAATACCAACAAACAGTACGTCCGATGTTCATGCAGTTTATCGAACCTTCTAAGCAATATGCGGACATTATTGTTCCTCGCGGTGGTAAAAACCGTATCGCAATTGATGTATTAAAAGCTCACATTGCAAGACTTTTGAAAGCTTAAGCCTATAGACGGCTATATCGCTTTATTTTTAGGAGAAGAAGTGGCACCTTAAGTGCCACTTCTTTTTTTGTTTTTAAATTAGTCAGTTGCAGGTTAAAACCAGACACTTTTCACGCTTTTGTGGAACTGTCAGCGGCAAATGGAGTCTGCGCTTATAATTGTAAAAACACTCGAGCAAGGAAAAACAAATGAAGAAACTGCTCTTAATTCTAGCAATACCGATTGTGGTCATTTTGGTCGCAATTTTAGCGTTAACCATCTTCGTCAATCCGAATCAGTTTAAACCCCTTATTGTTGAGCAAGCGCAAAAGCAAACGGGATTAGAGTTGGTGATTGAAGGGGATATCAGTTGGCAATTTTTCCCATCAATTGGCTTTGAGTTGGGACATACAGAATTGCGAAACCCACAAGGCTTTAGTAAACCCAATTTATTCAAAGTTGATACCGTTGGTGTAGACATCTCTGTTATGCCACTTTTTAGTCAACAGCTTGAAATTGGAAACGTCACGCTTGATGGTGCTGAGTTCTACATTGAAACCAAGAAAGATGGCAGCAAGAATATTGATGCATTGACGAAAGCCCAAACACAACAAGCAGAACAAGAGAGCAATGCTGCGCCTACGCAAAATGGTGAAACGCAAACTTCTGGTTCTGATTGGAGTATTAATCTTGCTGGCGTTACGGTTTCTAACGGTTCATTAGAAATGCAGGATAAGCAAGCCGGTAGTTACACCAAACTTTATGATATTTCATTAAACCTTTCCGAATTCGCTTTTGACAACTGGACAACGGCTGATTTTGGCGTGAAGGGCGAAATGAACGACCAAAAGTTCACCGCGAAAGGTCAGGCAGACTTTAAGCTAGAAAAAGGTTTGGCAAACTACGCGCTAAAGAACATCAACTTTGATGCGACATACTCTGACCCTGCCAATAAAATTGAATCGGCAACGATCGGTTTAGACACGTTTGAATTCGATAAAGTAAATAACCTGACTTATGCCATTAAGGGTGTCGCTGGTGGTATGAAGTTAGATATGCAGGGTGCTGGTCAACTTAGCGTGGACAAGGCTATCAGCAAAGTACAGTTGGATAAGTTAACTCTTAAATCGACTTTTGAGGGTGATGCTTTACCTCAGTCCCCGATGAAAGTCGACATGGTGTCTGATCTGTCTTTCGACCTAACGAAAAACCATCTGAGTTTTGTTCTAGAGAAGTTAACAGCGAATGCTATCGCCCTAGATGGTAAGGCAGATGTGACACTCGGTGATATTCCTAAAGTACGCTTTGCTCTCCATAGCCCCAATATCGATCTTGATGAGTTTTTAGGGTTAGATAAGCAAGCTGCCGAAGGTAATAAGCCTGCTTCTGGTGGCGAGAGTGCTCCTGCCGGACCTGAGGTTGAGCCTGATTTGTCTGCGTTGAAAACGTTAGATGTAAAGGGTGACATTACCATCGACAAATTCAAAGCGGCAAATGCGAAGATGGAAGCGGTAAAAACGAGCTTCACTGTAAATCGTGGCGTGTTTGAGCTTACATCTTTTAGTTCGAAGTTGTACCAAGGCTCAATCTCAGCGACAGCGAAGTTAGATGCACGCCAATCACCAGCGACTTACAGTGTTAAAAAGTCAATCAAAGGCGTGAAAGTTCAACCGCTACTTATAGACGTTGCTGAAAACGACAAACTTGAAGGGACAGGTAACATTGATGTGAATGTTACAGGTAAGAGTCTCACGCCTACCGGTATCAAGAAGAATCTATCTGGTACGGTTGTTATCAATTTTGCTGACGGTGCGGTGAATGGCATCAACGTTGCTCAGTTGATTCGTGAAAACTATGCGAAATTTAAAGGGCAAAAAGTTGAAGGCACCAATGAAGCTAAGAAAACAGACTTCAGTGCGATGACGGCGACATTGAAACTCAACAAAGGTGTTGTATCAACGGATAATATGCAAGCTCAGTCTCCATTGTTACGTGTTCGTGGTAAAGGTACCGCAAACTACATTAATGAAACAGTCGACTTTACTATCAGCACGTCAGTTGTAGGCAGCCTAGAAGGCCAGGGCGGTAAAGATATAGATGAGCTGAAAGACATCACGATTCCAATCAATGTGTCTGGTAAGTGGGCAGAACCTAAATTCAAGCTCGTATTCGATGATGTTCTGAAGCAGAAAGCTCAGAAAGAAATCGATCGTGGCGTAGAGAAGCTAACGGACAAAATCAAAGACGAGAAAACCAAAGATGCGGTCGATGGTTTATTGAAGAATCTTTTCAACTAACCGTGCGTGAAAATCAAAAGGGTTGGCATTTTGCCAACCCTTTTTAAATTACTCTGCGAGTGTTACCAATCGACGCCTTTGAGGGCTTTTACGCCAGATTCAAATGCGTGCTTTACATTTTTCACTTCAGAAACGGTATCGGCCATTTCAATCAGGGTTCGATGTGCGCCACGCCCAGTAATAATAACCGACTGCATTTTAGGTCGGTTGCTCAGCGCTTCGACCACTTCGTCTAAGTCGATGTAGCCGTAGCTCACCATATAAGTTAGCTCGTCAAACAAGATGACATCGATAGAGTCGTCTTGCAGCATGCGCTTACATTCTTGCCATACGCCTTGCGCTGCTTCGGTATCAGCGGCTTTGTTTTGAGTTTCCCACGTAAAGCCGGTTGCCATTACTTGGAATTCAACGCCGAGTTTCTCAAGTAGGTTGCGCTCACCGTTGTCCCAAGTACCTTTAATAAACTGCGCGACAGCACAATTCAAACCATGACCCACTGCGCGTGCGATCGTACCGAATCCTGATGTCGATTTACCTTTACCATTTCCGGTAATGATCAGTAGCAGACCTTTTTCCTCTTGAGCAGCAGCGATTTTTGCGTCTACCTGTTCTTTGACTTTTTGTTGGCGAGCTTTATGGCGTGCTTCTTTATTTTCTTCGATAGACATAATACTTCCTCAATTCCTTTTCGTGCTGTGCCCAAGTTAATTTGGGTTCATTGATTTATCTCGCTATGATAGACCAACATATCGTGAAGAAAAACCACCGATAATTCAGGGAATAAAATGAAGAAAATACTTGTTGTTTGTATGGGAAACATTTGTCGGTCACCAACTGGAGAGGCAGTGTTAAGAGCGAAAGCTCAAAAGCTAGGCGTTGAAGTAGAGGTTGATTCGGCAGGTACAATTGGCTACCACGCAGGAAACCGACCGGATTCAAGAGCGATGGCAGCAGGAAAGCAGCGAGGTTATTCTTTTAAAGGAATGCAAGCGCGCCAAGTCACCATTGATGACTTTGAAAAGTTTGACCTTATATTAGCCGCAGATAAAGCAAATTTGGCCGATTTATTGGATATTTGTCCGTTGAAGTATCGACACAAAGTATCGTTATTTTTAAGTCATTCTGAGTCAGGTTACGACGAAGTCCCGGACCCATATTATGGTGGGGAAGATGGCTTTGAACTGGTGCTTGATTTAATCGAAGAGGCATCAGACGCAATTTTGAAGAAGCTATAATCGCCGTGCTTGAAGACAATAGAAAAAGGGATGAGCTCAGCTCATCCCTTTTTATTCGTGTTAACCCGCTAGTATGTCGGTTGCGACTTTGTAGCTTGGGTCTTCCTTCACGTTAATTTCAACCAAGCTGCCAGCTTTGTCCAAAAGTTTACGACAATCTGGGCTTAGGTGACGAAGGTGCAGCGTTTTACCTTGAGCATTGTAACGCTCAGCCAGTGTTTCAATGGCTTCAATTGCAGAGTGATCTGTCACGCGAGAGTCTGCAAAATCGACAATCACATCTTTTGGATCTTCAGGCGCGTTAAACAACTCCAGGAAGTTAGCCGCAGAGCCAAAGAAAATAGGGCCGTGAATCTTGTACTCTTTTGAACCTTCCTCGTTTAAGCACGTGTCGGCATAGATGTGCTTAGCGTGTTGCCATGCAAACATTAATGCAGAAACGATAACACCAACCGCTACGGCAACAGCAAGGTCAGTAAGAACAGTAACAACGGTCACAAGAACAATAACGAAGAAGTCTTGCTTCGGTACGCGGCGTGCTAGCTTAAATGTTGCCCATTCGAATGTACCAATGACAACCATGAACATCACACCAACCAGAGCAGCGAGTGGGATCATTTCAATTAGCGAAGAAGCGAATAAGATAAACATCAATAGAGCGATAGCCGCAACGATACCAGATAGACGGCCGCGACCACCTGAGTTTACGTTGATCATCGACTGACCAATCATCGCACAACCACCCATTGCGCCAAACACAGAACACGTCATGTTTGCCATACCTTGACCGATACATTCGCGGTTAGATTGACCACGAGTATTCGTCATCTCATCTAAAACTGTCAGTGTTAGTAGAGATTCAATTAGACCAATGGCCGCGAGAATGATCGCGTATGGAAGAATGATTTGTAGTGTCTCTAGTGTAAATGGTACCGCAGGAATAGAGAAGGTTGGTAGTGAACCTGCGAGTGTTGCAGCTTCATCACCAGACATTGTACGCAGGAAGTCAACAACAGTGCGAGTTTCCAGATCCAAGCCAACCACTAAAGCCGTCACCGTTACGATCGCAACAAGTGAAGAGGGTACAGCTGTTGTGATTTTTGGTAGAAAGTGAATGATTGCCATAGTCAGCGCAACCAAACCAAGCATTAGCAGCATCTGGTCTTGTGGTAGCCAAGTAAGCATGCCGTTGATGTCTGGCGCTTTAAACTGACCCAACTGAGCTAGGAAGATAACAATAGCCAGACCGTTCACAAAACCGATCATCACAGGGTGAGGTACGATACGGATGAACTTACCCAATTTAAACATACCAGCGGCAATTTGAAGAATACCAGCGAGCATGATGGCTGCGAATAGGTACTGGACACCGTGAGTCGCGACAAGCGAAACCATTACGACTGCCATGGCACCTGTTGCACCAGAGATCATGCCAGGACGACCACCGAAAATGGAAGTAATAAGACCAACGATGAATGCAGCGTAAAGACCGACCATCGGATCTACGCCTGCGACGAACGCAAATGCGACAGCTTCAGGAACCAATGCTAGCGCAACGGTTAAGCCTGATAGCACATCATTTTTTACGGAGTGCTTAGAAAATTGGGGAAATTCGAACATGTTTGTTTTTAAGTTCTCTTTGCAATGAGTTAAACCCGACACATATTCGTATTTGCACAAGCCACTGGAAGGTTGAATTTTAATCAAACATTGCAGTGTAAACCGTAGTATTAAAAGAGCAGCATCAGAATGGTGTCGAAAACTTGAGTCGGCGCATGCTACCGAAAAGTGTGATTAAGTTCAAGAATGATACGAATAATGGCGTACAAATGTGATCACGAATTGGTATTTATATGAACAATTTTTTGGGCAAATATGAAGATAAAAAAGGCTACCAGATGGTAGCCTTTAATTTATTTATGCCGTTAAGCAGTTGAACGTAATGATTTAGCCTAGTTAAAGTTAGGCTTTGTCATCTCTGCCGATGCACGGTTTTTAGCCACTTGGCTACCAGCACCTTTAGCTTGGTAACGTTCGGTTTTGAACGGTGCTGCTGCAACCGTGATTTCGCGTAGCTCTTGAGGGCCAGGTGCTTTCGTCATCGGTGCGCTAGCGTTTAGCTTAGCCGCAACTTTAATGGCTTCGACTTTAGGCTCTGGTTTATCTACTGGCGCTTCGGCCGGAATCTCTTTTTCTGCTTCAACGATAGGCTCTTCAGTAGGTGCCGTTTCTACAATGGCATCAACCGGTTCAGCATGTTCAGTTACAGGAGTTTCAACGATAGGCTCTACCGAGGCTGTTTCTATTACTGCTGATTCAGCTTTTTCTGTGATTACTGTTTCCACAGCAGGTGCTTCCACAACGGGTGCTTCTACTACTGGAGCTTCCACTTTCGCTTCAACGGTTTCTTGAACCTTGTGTTCAACAACTGGCGCATCTGTTACGACAGGCTGCTCGCGACGAATAATCACTTTACCCATTGCCATTTCTGGACAAGCAAAGCCACCTTGGATTGCAGGTACTGCTGCTACAGCTTCTTCCTTAACTCGCTCTTCCTTCTTAGGTGCTGGTTTCGGAATGTAACGTGGCATTACTTTACCCATAGCCATTTCAGGAGAAGCGACACCTCCCTTACGTAGGCGGAATGGGTTAGGGCGGCGATCACGGCCACGGCGACGACGCTGGCCGCTTGCACGCAGGTGACGTGGTGAACGACGATTACGACGTTGCTTAGACTCTGCTTGCTTGTTGTCTTGCTGTGCCTCTACCGCTGCTTCTGTTGGCTTTTCAACTTTAGCTTCAACCGTTTCTTGAGTCTTAACCGCTGTTTCTTCGGCTTTCTTCTCAATAGCTTCTTGGTCCTTAACGCGTACAGACTTGTTCAATTTGCGACGTTGGCGGCGCTCTTTCACTTTTTCTGCTTTCGCATTTTGCTGCTTCGGTTTGCTCTCTTCTGGTTTTGTTTCAGTACGAGCTTCCGCTGCTAGCTGCAGACCTTTTTCCGCTACTTTTGCGTTTGCTTTCTGCTCTTGGGCTTTATCAGCCTGTTGAGCTTTAGGTTTACGCTTTTGGTTACGGTTTTGCGGTTTATTTGTTTGTTGTTGAGCTTCGTTTTGCTCATTAGCCTGCTCATCACGAGGCTTACGACGACGTCGGTTATCGCGATTGTCGCGGTTATCACGATTATCACGCTGGTTGTTATTGCGACGACGATCGTTGCGATCACGTTTGTTACGTCGATTATCGCGATTTGGTTTTTTCTCTTCCTGAGGTTTCTGTTCTTCTTTTGTTTCTTCAGAACCACCGAATAGGAAGCTACCAAGTGCTTTAAACAGACGGCTGAACAATCCAGGTTTCTCTTCTTGTTCAACGTTTTGTTCTTTCTTCTTCGCCTCAGGAGCTGGTTTAGCTGCTGGTGCAGGTGCGGTTTGAGACGGAGCAGCAAAGCCTTTAAGAACTGGCTCTTCAATTCGTTTTGGTTTTACGTCAACTTCCGCTGGCTCTTTACCTTCTGCTTCTTTCATTGCTTCCAGTTTCTTAGGAAGTAAGTAAGAAATCAGATCGAACTCTTCGCCTTCACGAACACGGATAACTTCAAAGTGCGGTGTTTCCATATCAGAGTTAGGAACAACCGTAATTTTCACTTCTTGAATGCGTTCGATATGGTTTACTGAACGACGTTTTTCGTTCAATAAGTAAGAGGCGATTGGCACAGGTACGACTGCAAGTACTTGTGCTGTGTTGTCTTTTAGCGCTTCCTCTTCAATTAAACGAAGTACAGAAAGTGCTAGAGATTCGTTGTCGCGAACGACACCAGTTCCGCTACAGCGAGGACAGATGTGATGGCTTGCTTCTGCAAGAGAAGGGCTCAAGCGCTGGCGTGACATCTCCAACAAACCAAAGCGAGAAATACGACCGATTTGTACACGAGCGCGATCAAGACGAACGGCTTCACGTAGACGGTTTTCTACTTCTCGTTGGTGACGAACTGGGGTCATATCGATAAAGTCGATAACCACTAAGCCACCCAAGTCACGTAGACGTAATTGGCGAGCAATTTCGTCGGCTGCTTCTAGGTTCGTGTTTAGAGCTGTTTCTTCAATATCGCCGCCCTTGGTTGCACGAGCAGAGTTGATATCGATAGACGTTAGTGCTTCAGTCGGGTCAATAACAATAGAACCACCAGATGGCAGACGCACTTCACGTTGGAAAGCCGATTCAATTTGGCTTTCGATTTGGTAGTGGCTGAATAGTGGAACTTCGCCTTCATATTTCTTAACGCGGTTAAGGAAATCAGGGCGCACCAATTGAATGTGCTCTTTTGCACGTTCGTAGATGGTGTTGCTATCAATTAAGATTTCGCCAATATCACGACGCAAATAGTCACGGATTGCACGAACGATAACGTTACTTTCTTGGTGGATTAAGAATGGAGCAGGGTTAGAGTCCGCTGCACCTTTGATTGCACCCCAGTGGTTAAGTAGTACATTCAAATCCCACTCAAGCTCTTCAGCACTCTTGCCAACGCCAGCAGTACGTACGATTAGGCCCATGCCCTGAGGCAGTTCCAAAGTACTTAATGCGGCTTTTAGTTGAGTACGCTCGTCACCTTCGATTCGACGAGAAATACCGCCAGCACGAGGGTTGTTAGGCATCAGAACAAGGTAACTACCAGCAAGAGAAATGAAAGTAGTAAGAGCTGCGCCCTTGCTTCCACGTTCTTCTTTTTCCACTTGAACGATAACTTCTTGGCCTTCCGTTAGCACTTCTTTGATGCTTGGACGACCTTGGTAGGTGTAACCTTCAGGGAAATATTCGCGGGCAATTTCTTTGAGAGGGAGGAAACCGTGACGCTCGGCGCCGTAATCAACAAATGCGGCTTCTAAGCTTGGTTCGATACGTGTGATACGTCCTTTGTAGATATTCGCTTTTTTAGATTCATGACCTGGACTCTCGATATCAAGATCGAAAAGTCGCTGGCCATCAACCAGAGCGACACGCAACTCTTCTTTTTGAGTTGCGTTAATTAACATTCTTTTCATTGAAAATTCTCGTTGTCTTTTCTTTTATATCTTTCTTGTCGACTTGCCACTGTTTTTTCGCTCTTTCACGGTGCCTGATCCCATGGCTTGTATTTTGCAGCCTCCCGGCTGGAAGGGGATGCTCTCGGGCACTTCAGTCATCACAAGCCTCTTGTGGTTTCTGTTGGAAACGTAGACTTGTGACCCGCTATTTGGGCGGTAGGTACTCAACGTGAATATGCGAGGAGTAGGGTGGCAAGAGTGTTGAATTCGATGTGTCTCACGCCAATGCTGCACTCGACCTTCAACGATCTACTCACATTGCTTGAGGATAAATGATTGGTAATGAATAAAATGTAACCAAACCTTCCTTAGCAGCTGTGAACTATAGCAGTGCGCGTGGCTATCAGCAATCTGCTTTCACGCAAACGATAGAAAATTTGCCGCTAAACTCAAAATTTCTAATTTATAACAGGTTGTTTCATAAGCAATTGAGATGTGCAAACTGTTCAGGACAGAAAACAAATTGAGAACTTGATTGAGAGTTTTAATAATTTAAACAAAAGCTTGGCGAAATTTAGACCAGTATGTGCCACCGAGTGTTTCTTTTACGACAAGAATAATGTGAAGTCGCACGAAATTGAGTTTACAATACCGCCCATGAACGAAATAAGAACAAAAGTCCAGTTCGTCGACATTGACGAAGATATGGCGGGTCAGCGCATTGATAATTTTTTGCGCAACCAATTAAAAGACATTCCTAAAAGCATGATTTACCGAATTGTGCGTAAGGGCGAAGTGCGCGTAAATAAAAAGCGTATAAAAGCAGAGTACAAGTTAAAAGCAGGCGATCTCGTTCGTATTCCACCGGTGACCGTCGAGAAAAAAGATGACGATGTCGCACCAAGTACGAAACTTAACAAAGTCGCTGAGTTGGAAAATATGATTATCTTCGAAGATGATCATATGTTGATTCTAAACAAACCATCTGGCACCGCTGTGCATGGTGGCAGTGGTTTAAAGTTTGGTGCGATTGAAGCGCTTAGGGCTCTGCGTCCTCAAGCTCGCTTTCTTGAACTTGTGCATCGTATTGACCGTGATACTTCAGGGATTTTGCTGGTTGCTAAGAAGCGTTCTGCACTTCGTCACTTGCAAGCCCAGTTTCGTGAAAAGACAGTAAAGAAGTTTTACTTAGCTCTTGTCATGGGGCAATGGAAAAGCAGTTGTAAGGTTGTGAACGCGCCACTGCTCAAAAACGAAGTGAACAGTATTGTTCGTGTTAACCCTAATGGTAAGCCGTCAGAAACGCGTTTTAAGATTTTGGAAAAGTTCGAACAAGCTACATTGATTCAGGCGAGTCCGATTACTGGTCGAACTCACCAAATACGAGTTCATACGCAATACACTGGTCACCCAATCGCTTGGGATGATCGCTACGGTGATCGTCGCTTTGATGCTTACACAGGTCAAGTTGGTTTAGATCGTTTGTTCCTACACGCGGCAAACATCAAGTTCCAACACCCATCAAATGATGAGTGGATGGAAATCAACGCACCGATGGAACCGAAACTAGAAAAAGTGTTGGCGGGTTTAAGAAACGCGTAACCATGTTTTCCTCGCGGATGCAAAAGGGAGCCTGTGGCTCCCTTTTATCGTATTTGGGTTAAAGGACATCGAGTCCTTGAACATGCAACATATCAATCAAATCAATCAATGGTAGTCCGACAAGTGTGTTCGGGTCTTTACCGACTAATTTCGTAAACAAGCAAATTCCCATGCCTTCGCTTTTAAAGCTGCCTGCGCAGTAAAAAGGTTCTTCCCTGTCGACGTAGCGTTCGATTTGTTCAAGTGTTAAATCTCTAAAGTGCACCTCGAAAGAATCAAAGCCGACTTCTGTATGGTTTGTGACGGTGTTATGTACCGCAAGACCAGTATAGAAAGTGATGACTTTTCCACTTTGAGCCAAAAGTTGATTTATCGCGTTATCTCTATTTAAAGGCTTGCCAACGATTTCACCATTAATGACACAAACTTGGTCACTGCCGATAACTAAACTTGCTTTATCCGTCTGGCAAGATATTGCTTTCTCTTGGGCCAGTCTCTGTACAAGTTCAGTTGGCGTTTCTTGGTCAAAAGGTGTTTCATCGCAATCAGGTGGTAAACAAACGAATGGTAGTGAGAGCTTTTCAAGCAGTTGTTTACGAAAAGGGGAAGTTGAGGCTAAAACCAGTTGGTAATTTTTCATTTTGAATTACAATTCGTGGGAGCATTTCCAATAGGATAATCGATCAAAAATGATTCTGGCTAATGCTCTGTATGTTAAGCGTAAAAAAGTACAACTTTTTTGCCTTTTTCTTTGACTAATTTTGATTTGGAAGATAATATTCGCGCCCTATGCAAAAGGTAAAAATACCGCGAACGGTTGACCCAGCTAAAGCTGCACAGAAACGATTGGATTACGATGGCATCATCCAAGCTAGTCTTTTCAAGCGCTTAGTGGAAACAACTGAAGGCGTAAAACGCGACGCAGAAGTCTCATTGTCATTTGGGATGGATGAACAGCGACTCGTTGTTATCTCTGGTAAAGCTAACATCGAAGTCGATTTAGAGTGTCAGCGTTGTAATGAGGTATTCGCACATGAGTGCGAAGTTGAATTCCTTTCTACTCCTTACTACGGTGAGAAAACAGAACAGGAAGCACCAGAAGTTTATGATTTGGTAGATCTAAATGAATATGGTGAATTAGACCTCATACAACTTGTTGAAGACGAGTTCATCTTAGCATTACCTCAAATTGCGATGCACGATGAAGCGGATTGTAGCGTTGATTCAAATAACATGGTTTTTGGTGAGATTCCTGAAGAAATTGAGGAAGAAAAACCGAATCCATTCGACGTTTTGAAAAGTCTGAAAAAGTAATAGGTGTGGTAGCCGATTCTTCTTCAGGTTTTTAACCCAATAGTATAGGAGTAGGGTCAATGGCCGTACAGAAAAACCGTAAAACTCGTTCTAAGCGCGGTATGCGTCGTTCACACGATGCGCTAACTACAGCTGCTCTATCTGTAGACGCGACTTCTGGTGAAACTCACCTACGCCACAACGTAACTGCTGAAGGTTACTACCGTGGTCAAAAGGTTATCAACAAGTAAGGTTGAACCTTTGCAAAGTATTACCGTTGCACTTGATGCAATGGGCGGGGATTTCGGTCCACGCGTAACAGTGCCTGCCGCCGTGCAGGCACTGTCTCATTTCCCAGAGCTAAAAGTGATTCTTATTGGTGATCAATCTCTGATCACGTCTCAATTATCTCAACTCGGTACCTCGACCAGTTCCCGCTTGACTATTCTTCACAGCGAGAAAGTTATCTCGAACTCAGAAAAACCTTCATTGGCGTTACGTAATAGCCAAAATAGCTCTATGCGTATGGCTATCGATTTGGTTTCTGAGCAGAAAGCGGATGCTTGTGTTAGTGGTGGCAACACCGGTGCATTAATGGCACTATCGCGTTTCATTCTTAAGTTACTTCCTGGCATTGAACGTCCTGCTTTAGTTTCCGCTTTACCGACGATTACCGGAAAGCGCACTTGGATGCTAGATCTGGGGGCGAATGTATCGTGCGATGCTGATAGCTTGTTCCAATTTGCTGTAATGGGCAGTGCATTAGCTGAAGAACACTTGGGTCGTCCTCCTCGCGTTGCTGTGCTCAATATTGGCGCAGAAGAGATTAAAGGTAACGATTTAGTCAAACGTTGCGCAGAAATGCTTTCTCAGACCGATGCGATTAACTTTGTCGGTTATATTGAAGGTAATCAAATTTTGCATGATGTTGCTGACGTCATTGTTTGTGATGGATTTGTCGGCAACGTATGCTTGAAAGCCAGTGAGGGAACAGCTCAACTTTTTATCGAAAAAATTAAAACCAGCATAATGGCATCAACGATAAAGGGTTGGATAGCTAGAAAGTTGTTTTCTAGGCTGTTTAATGAACTAAAAACACTGAACCCCGACCAGTATAACGGCGCAAGTTTGCTAGGATTGCGCGGCATTGTCATAAAAAGCCATGGAAGTGCGGATGTATCTGCGATTGTCAATGCACTTGGCGAGGCAGTACACGAGGTCAAACGACAAGTACCAAGCCGTATTAGCGATCGTTTGGAAGCGGTTTTACTCGAGAGGCATTATTAGTCTTCATGTATAGCAAAATTTTAGGTACTGGCAGCTACCTGCCATCTCAGGTGCGTACAAACGCAGATCTAGAGAAAATGGTAGATACAAGTGATGAGTGGATCGTTGCTCGCACGGGTATTAAAGAGCGTCGAATTGCTGCAGAAAACGAAACTGTAGCAGACATGGCATTCTACGCAGCTGAAAACGCTATCGATATGGCGGGTATTGATAAAAACGATATCGACCTGATTATCGTAGCCACAACGAGCAGTAGCCATACTTTCCCTTCATCTGCGTGTCAGGTGCAGGCAAAGCTTGGCATTAAAGGTTGTCCAGCTTTTGACTTAGCCGCTGCTTGTTCTGGTTTTGTGTACGCATTATCTGTTGCAGACCAACATATCAAATCTGGTATGTGCAAAAACGTACTTGTGATTGGTTCAGATGCTTTGTCTAAAACGTGTGATCCGACAGACCGTTCAACCATTATCCTATTTGGTGATGGTGCCGGAGCCGTTGTCGTAGGCGCTAGCCAAGAGCCTGGCATTATCTCTACGCATATCTACGCGGATGGCCAATTTGGTGATTTATTAAGTCTACCTGTACCAGAGCGTGGTAAAGATGTTGATAAATGGCTTCATATGGCTGGTAACGAAGTATTCAAAGTTGCGGTAACTCAACTGTCTAAACTCGTTAAAGATACGCTTGAAGCAAACGATATGCACAAGTCTGAGCTAGACTGGCTAGTGCCGCACCAAGCGAACTACCGTATTATTTCAGCGACGGCGAAAAAACTGTCAATGTCACTAGACCAAGTTGTTGTCACATTAGACAGACACGGTAACACGTCGGCAGCAACAGTTCCGACAGCGCTTGATGAAGCGGTTCGTGATGGCCGTATTAAGCGTGGACAAACGTTGCTACTTGAAGCATTCGGTGGCGGTTTCACATGGGGCTCTGCTCTGGTGAAATTCTAAGTTTCGCGAGAATTCAAAATTTAAGGTGCACTCACGTGCATCTTATTTCTTTTTACATTGCTTAAAGGAAAACAACATGAGCAAGTTTGCTATCGTATTTCCAGGTCAAGGTTCTCAAGCTGTAGGTATGCTTGCTGATCTAGGCGAACAATATGACGTAGTAAAACAAACATTTGCAGAAGCATCTGACGCACTAGGTTACGATCTATGGGCGCTTGTTCAAAATGGCCCTGCTGAAGATCTAAACCAAACTTTCCGTACTCAGCCTGCATTGCTTGCTTCTTCTGTCGCTATTTGGCGCGTATGGCAAGAGCTTGGTCTAGAACAACCAGCAAACCTAGCCGGTCACAGCCTAGGTGAGTACTCAGCACTTGTATGTGCGGGTGTTATTGACTTTAAAGAAGCCATCAAGCTGGTTGAATTACGTGGTCAACTTATGCAAGAAGCAGTACCAGCTGGTACTGGCGCAATGTACGCGATTATCGGTTTGGCTGATGATGCGATTGCAAAAGCGTGTGAAGACGCAGCGCAAGGCGAAGTGGTCTCTCCAGTAAACTTTAACTCGCCTGGTCAAGTCGTTATCGCTGGTAGCAAAGACGCAGTAGAGCGAGCTGGTGCGCTATGTAAAGAAGCTGGTGCGAAGCGTGCGCTTCCTCTTCCTGTTTCAGTACCTTCACACTGTGCACTTATGAAGCCAGCAGCGGAAAAACTTGCTGTAGCTCTTGAGTCTATCGAATTTAACTCACCACAGCTGCCAGTTATCAACAACGTTGATGTGGTTGCTGAGACAGATCCTGCAAAAATCAAAGATGCGCTTGTTCGTCAGCTACATAGCCCAGTTCGTTGGACTGAAACAGTTGAACTGATGCACGAACAAGGCGTAGAAAATCTTCTTGAGCTTGGCCCTGGTAAAGTTTTAACAGGTCTAACAAAACGTATCGTGAAAACGCTAACTGCAGCAGCAGTGAATGATATCGCATCGCTAGACGCTGCGAAGTAATCCATCAAGCGATAAATTTGCGATAAGAAAAGGAAACACAACATGATGAATCTAGAAGGTAAGATCGCGCTAGTTACCGGCGCAAGCCGTGGTATTGGCCGCGCGATCGCGGAACTTCTTGTCGAGCGAGGTGCTACGGTTATCGGTACTGCTACTTCTGAAAGTGGTGCGGCTGCTATCAGCGAGTATCTTGGTGATAACGGTAAAGGCTTAGCGCTTAACGTGACTGATGTCGAGTCTATCGAAGCGACATTAAAAACGATCAACGAAGAATTTGGTGTGATCGATATTCTGGTGAATAACGCTGGTATTACTCGTGACAACCTATTGATGCGCATGAAAGATGATGAGTGGAACGACATCATCGATACCAACCTAACGCCTATCTACCGCATGTCTAAAGCGGTTTTACGCGGTATGATGAAAAAACGTGCGGGTCGTATCATCAACGTAGGCTCTGTTGTTGGTACCATGGGTAATGCTGGTCAAACTAACTACGCAGCAGCGAAAGCGGGCGTGATTGGTTTTACTAAATCAATGGCTCGTGAAGTTGCGTCTCGTGGTGTAACAGTGAACACTGTTGCTCCTGGTTTCATCGAAACTGACATGACTAAGGCGCTAAATGATGACCAACGTGCGGCAACTTTGTCGAACGTGCCAGCAGGTCGTTTAGGTGACCCACGTGAAATTGCATCAGCAGTAGTTTTCCTTGCTTCTCCTGAAGCAGCGTACATTACTGGTGAAACTTTGCATGTAAATGGTGGCATGTACATGGTTTAATGCGACAGTTTATGCAAAATAAGCTATTTTACATTGTGAAAAATAGCCTATAGTTGCAGTTAACTGTCATGAACTTGTCATGCTTATGCGCAAGATTTGTGCATGATTTAAGTCAAAAATGTATTGAAATTCGGTTAAATTCGCTAATTTTGTGGTTTGACCAGCAAGGACCCCCTTGCAACTTTCAATAGTTCGAATAAACTACGGAATCATCGCATTAGGCGAAATCTGTAAAGGAAAAGAAAAATGAGCAACATCGAAGAACGCGTAAAGAAAATCATTGTTGAACAGCTAGGTGTAGACGAAGCAGAAGTTAAAAACGAAGCTTCTTTCGTTGACGATCTAGGTGCTGATTCTCTAGACACTGTAGAACTAGTTATGGCTCTAGAAGAGGAATTCGACACTGAGATTCCTGACGAAGAAGCTGAGAAGATCACTACTGTTCAAGCTGCAATCGACTACGTAAACAGCGCTCAGTAATTAGCTCTCCCAGGCGGTCTCCTAGACCGCCTGTGTTCTTTCTAACTTCTTCTATCCTCTCATAGAAATATTCAATTCCCGGAGAATTATATCGTGTCCAAGCGTCGTGTAGTTGTCACTGGCATGGGTATGTTGTCACCGGTAGGCAACACAGTAGAATCATCTTGGAAAGCCCTGCTAGAAGGTCAAAGTGGTATCGTAAATATCGAGCACTTTGATACTACGAACTTCTCAACTCGTTTTGCAGGTCTTGTTAAAGATTTCGATTGCACAGAGTACATGTCTAAAAAAGATGCTCGTAAGATGGACCTTTTCATCCAGTACGGCATTGCAGCGGGTATTCAAGCTCTTGATAACTCTGGCTTACAAATTACCGAAGAAAATGCGGCTCGAGTTGGTGTTGCTATCGGCTCAGGCATTGGCGGTCTTGACCTTATCGAAACTGGCCATACTGCATTAGTAGACAAAGGCCCTCGCAAAGTTAGCCCATTTTTTGTTCCTTCGACCATTGTAAACATGGTTGCAGGTAACCTATCTATCATGCGTGGTCTTCGTGGTCCAAATATCGCGATTTCTACCGCATGTACTACTGGCCTGCATAATATCGGCCATGCAGCACGTATGATTGCCTACGGCGATGCAGATGCGATGGTTGCTGGTGGTGCAGAAAAAGCTTCTACGCCTCTTGGCATGGCTGGCTTCGGTGCAGCTAAAGCGCTATCTACTCGTAATGAAGAGCCTCAAAAAGCGTCTCGCCCATGGGATAAAGGCCGTGATGGTTTTGTTCTAGGTGATGGTGCTGGCATGATGGTGCTTGAAGAGTACGAACACGCAAAAGCACGTGGCGCGAAGATTTACGCAGAACTGGTTGGTTTTGGTATGTCTGGTGATGCTTACCACATGACATCTCCAAGCGAAGACGGCTCTGGTGGTGCACTTGCGATGGAAGCGGCGATGCGTGACGCTAACATCACAGGTACTCAAGTAGGTTATGTGAATGCTCACGGTACTTCTACTCCAGCAGGTGATGTTGCAGAAATCAAAGGCGTGAAACGTGCTCTTGGTGAAGAAGGTGCGAAGCAAGTTCTTGTGTCTTCAACTAAGTCGATGACGGGGCACCTATTAGGTGCTGCTGGCTCTGTTGAAGCAATTATCACGGTTATGTCTTTGGTTGACCAAATTGTTCCGCCAACCATTAACCTTGATGATCCAGAAGAAGGTCTAGACATCGACCTTGTGCCGCATACAGCGCGCAAAGTTGAAGGTATGGAGTACGCTATCTGTAACTCGTTTGGCTTTGGTGGTACAAACGGTTCTTTGATCTTCAAAAAGTTCGCTGAGTAACGCTATCTAACCTAATTTAGATAAGCGAAACTTGTATTCTAACGGCTCGATGCTTAGCATTGAGCCGTTTTGTTTTATTTGTTGTCTGCTAATTTGAAGGTACGTGAATGTTTTGGGTAAATGGAGTTCCGCAAACGCATGTAGAGCTAGGTGATCGCTCATTCCAATACGGTGATGGAGGCTTTACCACCATCCTGACCCAAAATGGAGAGTTGGTTTACTGGCAGGAACATACTGAGCGCATGAGTGCTTGCCTTGACGCTTTGAAGATCTCTTCACCTGACTGGAAAGTTGTGCATGATTGGGCAAGCAAAGCGGTTTTATCTGACGCACGAGCGGGGGTGAAGATTCACGTTAGCCGCGGTATTGGCGGGCGAGGGTATAGCCCTAATGGGATTAAAGGCCCTATCGTGACGATTTCCAATTTTGCATTTCCTTCTCATTATTCATCTTGGCAAGAACAAGGTGTGGACTTGGGCGTTTGTAATACTCGTCTAGGGATTCAACCTTTACTTGCGGGACATAAGCACAACAACCGTTTAGAGCAGATTCTCGCCAAGGCTGAAATCGACAATACAGAGTTTGCAGATGCAATAACGTTAAATGTGCAAAACCATGTCATTGAAACTACAATGGCCAACCTTTTTTGGGTTAAAGGTAATAAAGTATTTACGCCGGAGCTGACCTTATCAGGCGTTACGGGCGTAATGCGTCGTAAGGTGCTTGAGTTACTTAAAGTAAGTCATATTGAAGTCATCGAGGGGCGTTTTATACTTCCAGATTTGCTGAGTGCTGACGAGGCTTTCATGTGTAACTCAATATTAGGTGTCGCACCTATTAGCAGCATAGTGACATCGAACTCTAAGACTATATTTCCGATAGGAAAATTGACTCAACGACTGCAAGGGAATTTAACTACGTGATTAAAAAACTGTTGGCTTTTGTTGTGCTGATCGCAGTGATAGGTGCAGCAGCTGTTTTTTATATAATTTCACAGGCTAAACAATACGTTGAAAAGCCTATTCTATTGGAACAACCTCAGCTGTTTACTGTAGAAAGTGGTACAAGCTTTCATCATGTCATGCGCGCCTTAGTTGAAGATGAGGTGATTGAAACATCGGAGTACATCCGTTTAATTCCTCACTTATATCCAGAATTGTTGCAGGTGCGAGCGGGTACTTACCAACTTGAGCCTGGTATGTCGCTTTCGCAAACATTGGAGCATCTGAATACTGGAAAAGAATACCAGTTTGCGATCACTTTTGTTGAAGGCAGCCGCTTTTCTGAATGGGTAGATCAACTAAAAAGTGCTCCTTATTTAAAGCATGATTTAACCGATCTTTCAGAAAAAGAAATGGCTGCGAAGCTCGGAATTGAGAGAGAAAAGCTAGAAGGGTTGTTTTTAGCAGAAACCTACCATTACACAGCGGGTGCGAGTGAAAGCCAGTTATTAAAACGAGCGCATCGAAAACTCAATAAAATACTGGATGATAGCTGGGAAGCTCGTCAAGAAAAGCTGCCATTACAGGACAAATATGAAGCCTTGATTCTCGCGTCTATCATAGAGAAAGAGACGGCTATTGATTCTGAGCGTGAGCGCGTCGCTTCTGTGTTTATCAACCGATTGAACAAACGCATGCGGTTACAAACTGATCCGACAGTTATTTATGGTATGGGTGACGCCTACGATGGCAACATTCGTAAGAAAGATTTGCGTACGCCGACACCATATAACACCTATACCATCAATGGTTTGCCACCAACACCGATTGCGATGGCTGGTGAAGCTTCCATTGAAGCGGCTTTGAATCCAGAAAGCAGCAACTATTTATATTTTGTAGCAAGTGGAAAGGGCGGACATGTATTTTCGAAATCCCTTGCTGAGCACAACCGTGCTGTTCGTGCCTATTTAAGAGAACTAAGAAAGAACAAATGATGAAAGCAAACTTTATTGTCGTTGAAGGCCTAGAAGGCGCGGGTAAAAGCACTGCGATTAAAACCGTTTTAGATACGCTAAAAGCGGCCGGTATTGAGGATATCGTAAATACCCGTGAGCCAGGAGGCACACCGCTAGCAGAAAAAATGCGCGCTCTGGTGAAAGAAGAGCACGAAGGCGAAGAACTTAAGGACATGACGGAGTTGCTTCTTCTGTACGCTGCACGTGTTCAGTTGGTTGAGAACGTGATCAAACCAGCTTTGGAAAACGGTCAGTGGGTGGTTGGTGACCGACACGATATGTCGTCGCAAGCTTATCAAGGTGGTGGCCGTCAGATTGACGCATCGTTAATGAAAAATCTCCGGGATACAACGCTTGGTGATTTTAAACCTGCTCTCACTCTCTATATGGATATTGACCCTCGTGTTGGGCTTGAGCGTGCACGTGGGCGTGGTGAGTTAGATCGTATAGAGAAGATGGATATTAGTTTCTTCGAGCGTACACGTGAGCGTTATTTGGAGATTGCTCATGCCGATCCTTCCATCGTTATCATTAACGCAGAACAGACGATTGAAGGCGTGTCGCGTGATATTCGGGACGCTCTAAACGAGTGGCTAGCTCGTCAATAAGTGAAACGTAAATTTAGGTGACTCATGTTAAATGATTATCCATGGCTACAGCCAATATGGGATAACCTCAAAGTAGGGTTAGAGTCGGACAGAATACCAGGTGCGCTTTTATTACAAAGCGAGCAGGGCTTGGGCATCGAAAAACTTATCGAGTTTTTTAGCCAAGCACTTCTTTGCCAAAATTACGCGAGTGAAGCATGCGGTTTTTGTCATAGCTGCCAGCTAAATCAATCTCAAAACCACCCTGATTTACACTGGATCAAGCCAGAGAAAGAAGGAAAGGCGATAACGGTGGACCAAATTCGCGCTTGTAACCGTCTTGCTCAGGAATCATCTCAGCTTAATGGTTACCGCCTATTTGTAATAGAACCGGCGGACTCTATGAACGAGTCGGCATCGAATGCGCTGTTAAAGACGCTAGAAGAGCCTGGGGAAAAGTGCTTGTTTTTGCTCGTTACCCACAATCAGGAGCGTCTGCTCCCAACGATTCGTAGCCGTTGTCAACACTGGGTTGTTGCGCCTCCGTCAGCGGAACAAGCAATGCAATGGATGCACGAACAAGGGGCGAAGCAAGTTCCTGCTTATGCCTTAAAACTGAATATGGGCTCTCCAATAAAAACATTGGATGCGTTAAATAATGGTGAGCTCGAAGCTTACTTGGCTTTTGAACGCAGTTTTATTAAGGCAATGTCTTCGCCTGTTTCAGACGTTTCTGAGTGTGCTTCTTTAATCGCTAAACACTCAGAGCAATCACTAGACTGGGCATGGTATTTACTGACAGATGCTCAGAAAGCGCAGTTTGGTGTATCAGAAGCTCAAATGCTTCCGGGCGCGACAAAGTTTCAACCGGACAACTATAACGGTTTGTACTCATCAGCGAAGGCGCTGATGAACCTGAAAGCTCAGGTGCAAGCCTTTCCTGGCCTGAATCTTGAGCTACTATCAATGAATTGGTTAATTGAATCACGAGAGGCATTATGTTCGTAGATTCTCATTGTCATTTAGACAAATTGAATTACGACGATCTCCACATCAATGTGGAAGACGTTATTAACAAAGCTAAACAAGCAAACGTAACTGAACTACTTTCTGTTGGAGTAACGCTGGATTCTTTCCCGAAAATGATGGAAATGATCGAGCCTTATGACAATGTTTATGCTTCGTGCGGTGTGCACCCACTTGATGTTGAAAGCGACTTTTCGATGGACGTATTGCGCCACCATGCGTCGAATGCAAAAGTCGTCGCTATTGGCGAAACGGGTTTAGATTATCATTACAAGCCCGAAATGGCCGCGTTACAGAAAGAGCGCTTTGAGCAACACGTTGATCTTGCAGTGGAGCTCAACAAACCTTTAATTATCCATACCAGAAACGCACGTGCGGATACTCTAGATATTTTGCGTAAGGGTGGGGCAGAGAAATGTGGTGGTGTTATCCACTGTTTTACAGAAGATCTTCCATTTGCTGAAGCTGCACTGGAGCTGGGGTTTTATATTTCTATCTCGGGGATTGTTACTTTCCGTCAAGCTACAGAGTTAAAAGAAGTGGTGAAGACTCTACCTTTAGAGAAGCTTCTTATTGAGACAGATTCTCCTTACTTGGCTCCTGTCCCCCATCGTGGCAAAGAGAATCAACCCGCTTACGTTGTCGAAGTCGCTTCTTATATTGCGCAACTCAAATCGTGCTCTCTTTCTGAAGTGGCACAAAAAACCACCGAAAACTTCCGAAATCTTTTTTTGCGATGAAAAAATAATAAGAGCATAAAAAAGGAGCTTAGGCTCCTTTTTTGTTGATAAAAACAACAGATACGCTCACGAGTTTAATGTTTACTAAAAATGTTGATTTAATAACATTCAAAAATCACAAATGTAATTTTGTTACTAAAAATAACATTGAGGCGTATTTTATTTACGCCTTAAAATTAATTATATAAATAATTAATTCTTTATAAAACAGTAATATAAGTGCAATGCAAACCTTTTCATCGGCTGTTTTTGGGTGTGATCCAAGACTTGTTTTGAAACTAAATTTCGTAACTGTGTGGAAAGTTTGAGGGTCATCAATATATATTTAGAGCCGGAAAATATAATGCAGTTGTGGTTACATTTTCATTGGGTGCTAACCTTTAGGCTACGGGGGTGTGCCGTTAGTGCCCAAATAATACTTATAAATTTATCAGGAGCATAAACATGTTTAAGAACCTTTTTGCTAACCTGCAAAAAGTTGGTAAGGCTCTGATGCTTCCAGTATCAGTTTTACCAGTTGCAGGTATTTTATTAGGTGTGGGTGCTGCCCATCTAAGCTTTATTCCAGAGATCGTTTCTAATCTTATGGAACAAGCTGGTGGTTCAGTATTCGGCCAAATGGCACTTCTATTTGCAGTAGGTGTAGCTCTAGGCTTCACTAACAACGACGGTGTTGCAGGTCTTGCAGCTATCGTTGGTTACGGCATCATGACGGCAACGCTAGGTGTAATGGCGGGCGTTATGGGTGTTGAGAAAATCGATACAGGTGTACTAGGTGGTATCCTTGTCGGTGGTGTGGCTGCTTGGGCATTCAACCGTTTCTTCAAAATCCAACTTCCAGAGTACCTTGGCTTCTTCGCTGGTAAGCGCGCAGTGCCAATCATCACTGGTTTTGCTGCGATCATCCTAGGTGTTATCCTTTCTGTTATCTGGCCACCAATTGGCGGTGCAATTTCTGCATTCTCTGATTGGGCTGCACACCAAAACCCACAGCTAGCATTCGGTATCTACGGTGTTGTTGAGCGTTCTCTAATCCCATTCGGTCTACACCACGTATGGAACGTACCGTTCTTCTTCGAAGCAGGTTCTTGTGTTAACGCTGCCGGTGAAGCTCAAAATGGTGTACTAACTTGTTACCTAGTTGCTGATGAAGCATCTCGTGCTGCTGGTAATGGCTTCGGTCAGCTAGCGGGTGGTTACATGTTCAAGATGTTCGGTCTACCAGCTGCAGCAATCGCAATTGCTCATTGTGCTAAACCAGAAAACCGTGCAAAAGTAATGGGTATCATGGCGTCAGCTGCACTGACTTCATTCCTAACTGGTATTACTGAGCCAATCGAATTCTCATTCCTATTCGTTGCTCCACTACTATACGGTATCCACGCTCTACTAGCTGGTTCTGCATACATCGTTTCGAACACTCTAGGCTTTGTACACGGTACTTCTTTCTCTCACGGTCTGATCGACTTCCTAGTTCTATCTGGTAACGCTCAGAAGATGGTGCTAATGATTGCCGTTGGTCTAGTTTACGCAGTAATTTACTACGTAGTGTTCCGTGGTGTAATCACAGCGCTTGACCTAAAAACACCTGGCCGTGAAGATGAAACGGAAAGTGCAGCTGTAACTTCTGGCTCTGATATGGGCGGTGAACTGGTTGCAGCGTTTGGCGGTAAAGCTAACATTACTGGTCTAGATGCATGTATCACACGTCTACGTGTAGCAGTTGCAGATACAGCAGCTGTTGACCAAGACAAGCTAAAACAACTAGGCGCTGCTGGTGTTGTAGTTGTAGCTGGTGGTGTACAGGCTATCTTCGGTACTAAGTCTGATAACCTAAAAACTGAAATGGATGAGTGGATTCGTAACCACGGTTAATCGCAGTCATTCATAGTAATGCATAAAAGGAGGCTTCGGCCTCCTTTTTTAGTTCCTATTTTATTAACTGACAGTTCCTTTTTTAGTGTGATCCTAAACTCATCTTTACTTTTGTCAGCTTTTTCATACATCGAGCTTACCCATCGTTGACATATTGATATGCCATTATGTTTGAATAGCGAATAATGTTTTTTTGAATAATTGATAACGTGTATGAAGAACAAATTCATTTTAGTTTTGGGACTAGTTTCTAGTACGGCAATGGCGGCAAGCGAACCAACGGATCTATCAGTTGGTATGGCTGTCGATCAACAATTAAGTGTTGTTGTAGAGTTAGATAACAAATATCGTGGCATTATCGGAAACGATGGTATGGCGTTTGATTACATCGCTAAGCGTGGAACATTCGATCAAAACATGCCTGTGACTTGGTATGTCGGCGTTGGTGGCTGGTATGAATGGGATGACGAGTTTGGTGTGAGAGTACCACTTGGTGTGAACTGGGATTTATCACGCGGCTGGGACCTTTATGGCCAAATACACCCAGAGCTAGATCTTTACAAAGGTGCTGACTTGCAACTTGGCGGCGCCGTTGGCATCAAGTACAGTTTCTAGAATTGAACTAATGTATGTATAAAAAAACGCCGGTAACTACCGGCGTTTTTTATATGGAACTTAACGTTCTATTGTTTATCCATGGCTCGCTTGATGCAAACGGCAGCGCCGCCCCAAGTGATACCTAAACCAATAACCATCATAATAATTGCGCTGATTGTCATTTTGCTGTCTCCTTGCGGTTCACTGCGTTGATCACTAGACCAAAGATAAAGAGTGCGGCGATAAGTGCCCAGCCTAAAGTTAGATCATAGCCACCGTAGCCTTCAGTAATTAGGGCGTATAGCTTGGTCGCTAAGATAATGGCGAGCATGATTGGTGTAACGAAGCGTAAGCAGATCTCGAACCATTGACCAACAGAGAAATCAGAGCGCTCGTTAACGTAATTACGTACTTCTGGCACGCGCTTCAATAGCCACGCCATCAAGACAATCTCAACCAGACCACCAACCATGATGCCAACGTTGTTTGCAAAGTGGTCTACTAGATCGAGTAGCAGCAGACCGCCATTGGTAGCAAACGCCATAGAGACAACGAAGCCAATACCAATCACAACATTTGCAGCTTTTTTACGGCTCCACTTCAGCTTGTCGATAATGGCTGAAGTTACGGCTTCCATAATTGAAATATGCGAACTTAGACCAGCAACCACCAGTGCAAAGAAGAACAGTGGACCAAGAATATATGGGGCAGGTAGTAGGTTAATTGCCGCAGGTAAAGTAACAAAAGCCAAGCCAACGCCTGCAGATACCACCTCTGTTAACGGCTTACCTTGCTCTTGAGCCATGTAACCCAATACTGAGAAGATCATGATGCCGGCTAGGATCGAGAAGCCACAGTTGATCAACACGGTCATAAACGCGTTATTCGTTATGTCTGACTTTTCTGGTAGGTAGCTAGAGTAAGCTAGCATGATGGCGAAGCCGATACTTAGCGTAAAGAAGATCTGACCATATGCCGCTGCCCATACTTTCACATCCCAAATTTTGCTGAAATCGGGTTCGAACATGTAGTTCACGCCATCTAGAGCTCCTGGCAAGAAAATCATACGTCCGATTAAGAAAATCACCATCAAGAATAGGATTGGCATCATAATTTTAGATGCTCGTTCAATTCCTGATTTCACGCCTTTGGCAATGGCGGTGTAAGTAATTGCCCAAGCAATTACCATGGATAAAGCAATCTTCCATTGAATACTGCCTAAGTCTGTTGGTGAGTTGTCACCTAGCTTTAGGTATTCACTAAAGAAAAATGCGTTGGTATCGGTTCCCCAACCTTGAGTGAACGACAACCCAAAGTAAGAAATCGACCAACCGATAACAGCCACATAGTAAACGGCAATAACTGCAGCCACACCAACTTGGAACCAGCCAAGCCATTCAAATTTAGAATGAATTTTCGCTAGTGTTTTTGGTGCCGAGCCTCGGTATTTTTGTCCCATACTGAACTCAAGGATCATAAATGGAATACCGGCAGTGATCATGGCAAAAATGTAAGGAATAAAAAATGCGCCGCCACCGTTTTCATAGGCCATGTATGGGAAACGCCAAATGTTTCCCAAACCGATAGCAGACCCAACTGCTGCTAAGATGAATCCCGCCCGGGATCCCCATTGTTCTCGCTTCATATTTGACTCCTATAAGACTCCCTGAGGAATGAAGCTCTCTACGTAACACAGTAATAATTGCGCAAACAGTTGGAAGAAAGGACCGCTGTTATCCATCAGCTTTTCTATCCTTAATTCTAACTTTTTATAATTTTATAGAGCTATATTCTGGCTACTGTAAGAGAAAGTAGATTATTAATCTTAAAATTTTGATGTGTGTTTGATAAAACTGAAATATTTATCTGTTTTCACTGATCAGACTAACTTCTAATAATACTTAGCGCAATAGAATCTAAATGTTAATTCAGATGCGTTGTCTGGTTTTAATCTTGTTAAATTTGAGTTTGATTGTGGTTTTGTGTGGGTGGTTGGTTGTTTGTCTGGAATAAATGACTGGGATCTAATAATTGCTTTGGTGTTTAAGACTATTTTGATGAATTAGGGCGTACGGCTATCTTTTGTGCACCTATCTAGATGATGCTTCGTTACTTTGCCAAACAATGGTGTTTAGACGATGTCCTTTATCGGCTCTGTGCAGGACTCGTTCAGCGTTCTTTGTGACGAGCCCTACAGAGGAACATGCATAAAAATTAGAAGCGGAAACTAAAACCAACATTTGATTGGAATTGGTTCATCCAATCAGTATCGAACTTAATGATACAGTTTGAGCCGTCATTAGGTAGAGTACAGGCGCCAGATGTATCGTTATCAACGACCGTTCCTAACCATCTCAGTTGGGCTGTTAACGCAAAGTTCTTTGAAAATTCATATTCCAGCCCTGCAAAAGCGCTAGCCGAAAATCCGTATTTTTTGTCTACCCAATCCACATCGGCGTAAGAAGCCCCCAAGCCTACACCGATATAGGTTTGCCAATTTGCTGCGACAGGATAGTACATGCTGCTTTGGAAGTGCAGATAATGGATATCTGCCGAGTTGGACAGCTTTTCAAGTTCCGTCGATTGATTGGAGTAAAACAATCCGATCCTTCCTTTTTCTAAGGGAGTCTCGACTGAAAGAGCGTAATTCACTGCGGGGTCGAGATCGTATGTATTACCACTTTCATCCTCTACTTGGCCGCCTCCTGTATAGCCTATGTATGGCGTAACGATGATATTCGCTTGTGCATTGATAGCAGTACTCATCATCATGATTCCTACTAGCCAGCTGAGTTTTTGGTTCATGCCCTATCTCCTTATTATGACTAAGCTAATTGTGATGGGTTAGTCAAAATTGCGCGACTAAATTAAGCAAATCTTGAACATATTTCACACCGGTGTTATTAATTTGTTACATATTAAGGAGGTGTTTATGGAACACGATCTAAAATCCGCATTAATCATTGTGGTGACTGTTTTTGCAGTGCTTTTGTCATTTGGCATCATTGCTATTACAACAGCTTAAGATAACCACTTTTACCAAACGTTTTAACAAAATGGCGTGAGCCTATGATACGTAACAGCGGTATAATCACAGAAAGCCATGCAGAGCTTGATGTAAAAGTTTATGAGCACTTTAGGCATGGTAAAACTGCTTTAGTCACGCAAGGTGGAGGGCAGAGAGGGATTTTTACCGCTGGCGTTTTAGACGCCTTTTTACTTTCCAACTTCGATCCTTTCGATGAATTCTATGGCACCTCTGCCGGAGCACTTAACTTATGTTCTTACTTGTGTCGTCAACATGGCATGGGCAAAGCTTTTATTACCGAGCTGACAACGTCTCCTGAATTTTTTAATCTGTTTCGCTATATCCGAAAGCAGCAGTACTTAGGTTTAGAGTGGGCATTAGAACGGATTCAAGATTTCCCATACAAGCTTGACCTTGATTTAGGTCGCACTGCATTGGGAAAACGAGGAGCGTTTGCTGCGGTAACGAATATAGAGACGCTATCAGATCAATATCTACCAATCTTGGATGACTCGTGGTTTAACACTATGCTAGCGACATGTGCGATTCCCAAGTTGTACCACGGACCTGTCGACGTAAATGGCAATAAGTTTGTTGATGGCGGCGTGTCTGCCTCTATCCCTGTTCAAGAAGCGTGGCGTCAGAATGCTCGCAACATTATTGTCATTCGCACAGAGCCGTTTTCAGAGATTGAAGCGAGAGCCCAAAGTGAAGTGGGGGATGTGCCTGTCGAATGGTATCGAGAGTCTATCAACTCAGTACAGCAATCATGGCAGCAAAAAGTGAATCAGTGGAAGCTGGATTGGGCGTCGTTCTTCCAACAAAAAATTAATGCAGCACATCAATCGAAGCTTGCAGGGAAAATGCTGTTAAATGGAGGTCGTTGGTTGTTCGGTGCCGATAACTTGTATCGTTTAAGTCATCTGATTGGTGAGAATTTTGATTCAGGTTTAGCCGACATGCTGATGATTCATTATCAAACATTTGAGCTCACTCAGGCCTTTATATCTGCTCCACCTGACGACACTTTTATTTTACAAGTTGCGCCTAAAGAGGGACTTCGTTCTTCTTCTTTGTTAAGTGACCAAGAGTCACTAGAGCATGACTATCAACTTGGGCTTCAAGCTGGGTTTAACCTAGTTCAACTCTATGACCAGCTGGATGTTGAAATTGATGGTAGAGAGAGTGCATAAACCTTCTTACGTTCACGATGTGCGCAATATACAAAGCATATAAGTAAGGCTCCATTTTCGGAGCCTTATTTGCGGTTCTTGTGGTTAATTCCAGTTAGGTATAACGACTACGCTTGTAGAATGCGCATGCAGTTGGTTGAGCCAACAACATCCATTACATCGCCTTGAGTAATAATGACTAAATCACCTTTGTGCAAGAACCCTTGCTCTTTAAGGCTAGTAATCGCTGCTTGAGCCGTTGGTAAACCCGCATCACTTTTTGACTCGAAATATACAGGTGTCACGCCTCGGTATAATGCTGCTCGATTTAGTGTCGATTCATTCCGTGATAAGGCAAATATTGGCAAGCCAGAGCTTAAGCGAGACATCATCAACGCAGTCCTGCCGGACTCAGTTAACGAGATCATCGCTTTAATTCCTTCCATGTGATTCGCAGAGTACATGGTTGCCATTGCGATGGTTTCTTCAGCGGTTTCGAAGGTTCTATCTAAGCGATAGGTTGATAGACTTGCCTCCGACATTTTTTCTGCCCCCACACATACTTCGGCCATGGATTTGACCGTTTCTACAGGATATTTACCTGCAGCAGTCTCTCCAGACAGCATCACCGCGTCAGTGCCGTCTAGAACCGCATTGGCTACATCCATCACTTCAGCACGCGTTGGCATTGGGCTAGTAATCATGGATTCCATCATTTGTGTCGCAGTAATCACGATACGGTTTAAACTGCGTGCGCGGCGAATCAGTTTTTTCTGGACACCAATGAGCTCAGGGTCACCGATTTCTACACCAAGGTCACCACGTGCAACCATCACCACATCGGATGCGAGAATAATGTCGTCAATAGACTCATTGGTCGCGACGGTTTCTGCTCGTTCGACTTTAGCCACTAACATGGCTTCAAGGCCTGCATCTCTGGCTAAGCGTCGAGCGTAATGCATGTCTTCGCCGTTACGCGGGAATGAAATAGCAAGGTAGTCTACTTGAATTGCTGCGGCGGTAAGAATGTCGGCTTTATCTTTCTCTGTGAGCGCATCGGCTGACAATCCGCCGCCTTTTTTGTTGATCCCTTTATTGTTGGACAGTGGACCACCGACAATCACACGGGTATGAACTTTATTACCCTCTACTTTGGTAACTTGCAGCTGAACGCGTCCATCATCGAGTAATAAAATGTCATTTGGTGAAACATCTTGCGGTAGTTCTTTATAATCTAACCCTACAGATTCTTGATTGCCTTCACCTTTTGGTAAATCACTATCTAATGTGAATTTATCGCCCACATTCAAAATGACTTGGCCGTCTTTAAACGTTGATACACGGATTTTAGGGCCTTGTAAATCACCAAGAATTGCAACCTGACGCCCAAGTCTTGCTGCAATGGTACGGACTTTGTTCGCACGTTGAATGTGGTCTTCACTGGTTCCATGTGAAAAATTCATACGGACAACGTTTGCACCGGCTTTGATGATCTCCTCAAGTATATTGTCCTTATCCGTTGAAGGACCCAGCGTAGTGACAATTTTTGTTCGTCTTAATTTGGAAGTCATAGATTCTCCGATGAATGTGTGTGTACAGGTAACTTGAACTCTATCCTTACTTTACGTAATCGCTCTCAAGGTTAGCCTCGCTTAGCCCACACCTTAAAGCTACTTGAATATAAGTATATGCACAGAATGTTTACATTAAGAGTAACCCCGGTAAAACAGACAGATATTCGACAGGCAATGGCCTTATTGATAAAAATACGCTGCTTTAAAGGCATTACTTCATAATTTAGTGAATAAAAATAAGTTATTTTTCAAACAATTTAACAGGAGTAGATTCTTCGTTATTTGATTGAATACACAAACAAACAGGTTTATACGTGATGCTTGTCACGGGGATTTATTAATTCACTTCACAATTAGTTCGCAAAGTAAAAAAATTGTCCCGTTATAGAATTTCGGAGTGCAAGATGTACATGGCTCAACCGGGCCATATTGATCATATCAAACAGGTCAATGCTGGTCGTGTATATAAACTAATTGACCTAAAAGGTCCTATTTCTCGAATTGATTTGTCCAAGCAGAGTGAGCTTGCTCCTGCTAGTATCACCAAAATCACTCGAGAATTAATTGAAGCGCACTTGATTCATGAAACGACAGTACAAGAAGCGACGAGTCGTGGTCGACCTGCTGTCGGTTTGCAGGTCAATAATGAAGGCTGGCAATTTTTGTCAATGCGTTTGGGGCGGGGTTATTTAACCATTGCTTTGCATGAGTTAGGCGGTGATGTACTAATCGATACTAAAATCGAGATACACGAGCTTGATCAAGACGATGTGCTTGAGCGCCTGCTTTACGAAATTGATGAATTCTTTCAGACTTACGCGGATCAACTTGATCGTGTTACCAGTATTGCCCTTACGCTGCCTGGTCTCGTGAACTCAGAGCAAGGTGTCGTTTTGCAGATGCCTCATTACAATGTCGAAAATCTTGCTCTTGGACCAGAGATATACAAAGCAACAGGCTTGCCAGTTTTCATTGCCAATGACACGCGAGCTTGGGCATTAGCAGAAAAGCTTTTTGGTCATTCTCAAGATAATGACAACTCCGTTCTTATCTCTATCCACCACGGTTTAGGTGCGGGCATCATTCTGGATGGGCGCGTTTTGCAAGGCCGTCACGGTAACATTGGTGAACTCGGGCATATTCAAATTGACCCAAATGGAAAACGTTGTCATTGCGGCAATATTGGCTGTTTGGAAACCGTTGCCAGTTCTCAGGCAATTCGTGAAGAAGTCGTAAGACGAATCGCTGATGGCGAAGACTCTATTCTTGCTAAACAAGAGGAAATGAGTATTGAGAGCATTTGTGAAGCCGCTGCAAACGGTGATCCTTTGGCCGTCGATGTGATTGAAAAACTTGGAGGCTACTTAGGCTCTGCAATTGCTATTGTGATCAACTTATTTAACCCTGAGAAAATCTTGATCGGTGGTGTGATTAACCAAGCAAAAGATGTGCTTTATCCTGCGGTTCGTCGCTGTATCGAAGAGCAGAGTTTACCTGTTTATCACCAAGATCTTGAGCTGGTGGAGTCTCGTTTCTATAAGCAAGCCACAATGCCTGGTGCCGCGTTGATTAAGCAAGCGTTGTACGATGGTCAACTATTGATGAAGGTTGTGGAAGGTTAAGTACTTTTTAACATGATGATGTGCCTGGCTGTTGAGACTGCATTTGTAGGTGATTTAGGGTGAGACTTAACGGCTCACCCTTTTTGATCGCCTATTACTAGAAAGGGAATTTGAGTTATGCTGCATTGCTATATCTGCGCCATTCATGTAATTTCCTAAAAAGCTCAAGTAAATAAACAAAATGGCTTTCAATGTGCTGCGTGACTTTGCGTCTGATGCAAAGAGAAGTAATACGCTAAAACTGTTGTACTTTAAAGCTGTGCTCGAAAAGCCAAATATTTTAAGGTTATTTGGTTATATAACCTTGCTGTGTCTGTACTGATTTCGAGTAAAATAAGAATTATCCATAATTTAGGTAGTAGTATGTCCGGAGTGTTAAATACGGTTGACCAGCGTACAAACTTGGTTGGTGAAAATCGACTAGAGCTTCTGCTGTTCACTTTAAATAGTCGCCAATTGTTTGCGATTAATGTGTTCAAAGTGAAAGAGGTCATCAAGCTGCCACCGTTAACCAAGCTTCCTGGCTCACACTACAACATTCGTGGGGTCGCTTCTTTACGAGGTGAAGCAGTGCCAGTGATTGATTTGCGTGGCGCGATAGGTTTCCCAGCTTTGCGTGGTGAAGCGGAAGAAGAAAATTTGATCGTGACAGAGTACAACCGCACGGTGCAGGGCTTCTTAGTCGGTCCGGTTAAAAACATTATTAATACGGCATGGACTGAAATTCAGCCGCCTCCTTCCACGTCTGGTCGCTCGAATTACCTCACGGCTATCACGCAAATTAAAGAGGGGGATGCCTCTCAAATTGTCGAAATTATTGACGTTGAAAAAGTTTTAGCAGAGATCGTACATTACGACGTGACTATCTCGGAGGATATTCTCGATCAAGAATTGGCCCAAGCAATGGTCGGGCGTAATGTTCTGATTGTGGATGATTCCTCTACAGCTCGTAATCAAGTTCGCGATACGCTTTCTCAATTAGGTATGAATATCATCGAGTGTCGTGACGGGCTAGAAGCGTTAACGGTTTTAAAACGTTGGTGTGATGAAGGTAAAGATGTAGAAAAAGAGCTGTTGATGATGATTACGGATGCTGAAATGCCTGAAATGGACGGTTATAAACTGACCCATGAAGTGCGCCAAGATCCACGTATGTCTAAGTTGTTTATCACATTGAACACTTCTCTGAGCGGTAGTTTTAATGAAGCCATGGTACAAAAAGTAGGCTGTGATCGCTTTATATCTAAATTCCAACCGGATCTGCTGGTTGAAGTTGCTCAAGACCGATTACGCCAGATGCTTTCTAAAAGTGCATGATTAGATCTAGTGAAATCAGAGGGAGCGCACCTCTCTCTGATTTTTAACATCTCTCTCCTTAATTCCTCTGTACTAATGGAAATCCCGAGATTTACTTTGTAGATTGTTCAAGTAGTGCGTGCAATCAATCAACTTACCAGCAATGACGTGCGTGACTTCTCCCTCTCTTTCAAGAATGCCTTTCACCATTAATACTTTAGCGCCTAAATACGCTTGCTTTTGGGCTCGTGCTGTAGCTTGCCAAACGACCACATTAATGTTGCCCGTGTCATCTTCTAACGTAAAAAATGTCACGCCAGCGGCGGTGCCTGGAGATTGTCTTCCTGTTACCACACCTACCACTGTGACCAGTGACTTATGCGGTTTCTCTGTCAGTTGCCTCATGCGGGTAAAGTGAGGGAGTTTGCCCGTTTCTTCTAATAATTTAATTGGATGGCGGCTAAGAGATAGTCCCGTGCTTGCGTAATCCTCAATTAAATTTTCATATTCAGAGGGTTGAGTCTGGTAGCTAACATTGGGTTCTTCGACCTTGTGAAACAATGGTAGGTCAGATAAGGAATCCATTGCTGCCCAGCGAGCGTTATAACGATTTCCCGATAAGGCTTGAAATGCATTGGCTGAAGCCAATAATTCAATGTCACTTCGGCTTCTTAATATCTGCTTTACTTCTTGAATCGATCGGTAACCATTAAGTGGTTTGCGCTCAATAAGCCTTTGTGCGCTTTCTGCGTTAAAGCCTTTCACCAAGCGAAAACCAAGTTGCACGCCGAGCCTGCCATTCGGACGTGAGACGAGATGATGTTGATATTTTGAATGATTGACGCACACCGGCAATACTTCGACGCCATGTCGGCGAGCATCTTGTACTAATTGCGATGGGCTATAAAATCCCATTGGTTGGCTGTTCAACAATGCAGTGTAAAATTCGGCTGGGTAATAATATTTTAACCATGCAGAACAATATGCCAGCACTGCGAAAGACGCTGAATGACTTTCAGGGAAGCCGTACTCACCAAAGCCGCAAATCTGATCGAAAATGCGCTCAGCAAACGCTAAGTCATAACCTCTCTCTTGCATACCATTGATCAGTTTTGGTCTGAATTTAGCGAGATCGCCATTCTTTTTCCATGATGCCATCGCTCGACGGAGTTGATCGGCCTCGCCGCCGCTAAACCCTGCGGCTACCATGGCTAGCTTGATGACTTGCTCTTGGAAAATAGGGACGCCCATAGTCCGCTCAAGAACGCTTTTTACTTCTTCCGATGGATAACTGACAGGCTCTTTGTGATCTCGTCGTTTTAAAAAAGGATGCACCATATCACCCTGAATAGGGCCTGGACGAACAATTGCAATTTGAATCACTAAGTCGTAATAACAAGCAGGCTTTAGGCGAGGAAGCATGCTCATTTGTGCACGAGATTCTATTTGGAATACGCCTATCGTGTCAGCTTTTTGGATCATGCGATACACGTGTGGATCATCTTGTCGGCGAGTGATTTCGGAAATAGAGAGGGATCGCTGGTGATGTTTCTCGACCAGCTGAAAGCACTTTTTGATGGCGTTTAACATGCCGAGTGCGAGCACATCGACTTTTAGTAGCTTCAAGCTTTCTAAATCGTCTTTATCCCATTGAATGATAGTGCGATCTTCCATCGAGGCATTTTCAACAGGTACCAACTCATATAAAGGGCCAGATGAAATTACAAAGCCACCTACGTGCTGAGATAAATGGCGTGGGAAGCCAATGATCTCGTTGACCAATTGGATAAACTGCTGCCCTTTGAGAGATTCTGGTTGTAAGCCAAGTTCAATAATTTGAGCTTGCCAGCCTTGGCTGCGATCTCGGCGATTAACATTCTTAATGAAAAAATCTAATTGGGTCTCTTCAATCCCTAGTGCTTTACCGACTTCACGCACGGCACTTTTAAAGCGATAGCTGATCACTGTTGCAGCAAGTGCTGCACGCTCACGGCCATATTTTTTGTAAATATACTGGATAACTTCTTCACGGCGCTCGTGTTCAAAGTCCACATCAATATCCGGCGGTTCCTTACGTTCTTTACTGATAAATCGTTCGAATAAGACAGCGATTTGTCGAGGATCGACGGCGGTAATTTCCAGGCAATAACACACTACAGAGTTTGCAGCGGAACCTCGCCCTTGGTAAAGAATACCTTGCTGTTTCGCAAACATTACGATGTCGTGAATAGTAAGGAAGTAGTAGTGGTATTTAAGCTCTTGAATAAGCGCCAGTTCATTCTCGATGGTTTGATTGACTTCTGCTGGCACGCCTTCAGGAAAACGCAGCTTTTTACCACGTTCGACCAACATACGTAAGTAAGAGTCGGGTGTATAACCATCTGGGATCAGCTCGGTAGGATATTCGTATTTTAAATCGGAGAGCTTAAACTCGCATAAATCGGCGATGTAAGTACTTTCTTCCAGCCATTCTGGTTTGTAAATCCGAATCAACTTTTTAAAAGGACGAAGCGCTCGCTCAGTATTCGAAATACGGTCAAAACCGAGTTTATCGACGCTACACCCATGTTTTATAGCAGTAAGTACATGCTGTAATGGCAAGCGTTCAACGTCATGCATGAGAACGCCTCCGCAGGCAGTTATAGGTAATTGAAATTCATGTGCTAACTGCTCGCAGTGCGCAATGTACTCAGTATCGTTGTTACTCAAATGGCGCTGAATCGCTACCCACAAACGATTAGCGTGGTGTTGATTGAGCCAGCGCCCCCAATAGTGATCACTCTCTTGATGTGTGGGCAGCCACAATACCAAACAATGTCGAACCGACATCAAATCCCATTCGAACAGTTGATAGTTGCCTTTTTCACTGCGTCTTCTTGCGTTTGTGATGATACGACACAACTCGGCATAAGCCTTGCGACAAGGGCAAAGCAGTACGATTTGGCATTCATCATTTAACCAAAACATACTTCCAACGATTTGTTTGATATCGAGTTTATGTTGTTCGATGGTCGCATGGGCTTTGACAACGCCCGCGACTGAACATTCATCCGTTATAGCTAGAGCTTGATAGCGATAGAAAGCAGCTTGGAGTACCAGCTCTTCTGCATGAGAAGCTCCAGTCAAAAAAGAGAAGTTAGACTGACAAAATAGTTCCGCGTAACTCATAATGACCCAACAAAAATAACTGTCGATTTAACAAAAATAGCCATGAAGAAACCAGTGCTTGTGCTGATCACGAAATATCCATAACCAGCGGCCTTGCTTGGTGTGTGCAATGTAGTAATCACGCATGATCTCATCACCATCCCACCACCCAGAAACTATTCGCTCAGGTCCGTGGACCAAAGAAACTTGCTCTTGCAATACAATGGGAGTCGGTAATTGCATTGCTGGGCGTAGTATGGATGGTATGGCGTGCCCCTTTTCATCCGTAGCATCAGCAGGGCGATACTGACTGGCCTTTTCTGGTCTAGGATCGCAAGCAATATTGGGTTTTAAAACGGCACTTTTCCCCAATTTAGCTTGCAGTAAAGAAAGCAACTCTAAAGCATTCATGTTTCCTTTCTGCCCAGCAAAGAGATCGCGTGATGCACTAAGAGGCTCACCTTGACGGATGACTTTTAACGTTAGCCCTGTGACTGGGCCATTAAGCGAGAGTGACTCTAAGCTCAAACTCGCTAACTGTTGCCAACGCTGACATAGGTAATCACCTTGCGCAGAAGTGAGTTGAAGGTGTTGCTCTTGTTTCTCACGCTGGTGGAGTGTTAAACACAGTTCAAAAGCGACCTTATCTCTTAATTTAAGAAAGATTTCGAGTTGACGAAGTAATTTGGCCAACGGCTTTTCAATCCACTGAACGTTTTCGATCTCAAACAACAGCTCTAAATAAACTTGGAAGGATTCGGTAGGGTGATAAAAGTCGACAGGGTGTTTAAACTGCCCAGTCAGTCGACCAACGTAGTTCACCAAATCGATATCAAAGCGTCGTGCGATGTCTTGCAATGGCAGTTCAAGCAGGTTTTGCAATGTGGTGACACCTACACGTTGTAACTTCTCTACGGTAGCGTTTGATAAATCTGTCAGTTTTAACGGTAGTGGTGATAAAGCTTTTTGTATGGCAGATTTGTCTTCACTGATGACGTTCGCTCCTGATATTGCCATCAATTTGGCAGCAAAAGGAGAAAAACCACATCCGAATTGAAAACTCAGTTTCAGCTCCGATAAGTGAGCTCTGACTTTATTCCAATAGTTTTCAAGCCCTTCATACAGAGCGAGCATTGGAGTAGCACGCAGTAAAATACCTTGGTTTGGCATCAACACAACGTCAGATGTGATCAAATACAACCACTGAGCTACCTCTTGTAATTTATTTAATTCGGTTTGTGGATGATAAGGATGCACTTGTAAATCTCGACACAAGGACGCAGCACTGCCTAGGCCCATACCTGGCTTAATGCCTTGTTGTTCGGCAATCTCGTTGTATTGAATAATCTGGCAACGTTGGCTTTCGACAATCACCACGGGTTGTTCTTGGTTATCACCAAAGAGTGCGTCTAGCTGTAGGCGAGGGAAGTGCAAGTAAATCCACAGAGCCATATCACTAACCTTGGTTCGCCAGTGGGAAATTGACCACAGTCGAGTGCACAGTTTCAGATGATGGTTTCACCAGTTGCGGGTAATGGTGTTGGAAGCCGATACTAACGCTACCTCTATTCCAGCCTCCTTTCCTTTTCAGCACTTCAACATTAATCCCTTGCTCGTCGCCTTTCAGTTTTAAACTGAGTGACACAGGCAAAGACAAGCGGTTGATAGTATCTGTTTTAAGCATAAAGAGCGGGCAACTCCCTTGTTCACTTGCTACCTGTAAGCGTTTCACTTGATGTATTTCAAGCTCTTCTTGCCATAACAAAACATTACTGCATACCCCACTTTTCAGACATTGCTCTGCAGCCCAAAGAGCATCTTTGGGGTGAGTTGGAGTAACAACCCACACTTGGTTTATATCCAACCCGATGTAGTGTAAAAACAGAGAATTCACTAGCGCAGGTGGTTGAATAAATGCGGTTATACCATTGGTCTGAGTGGCTTTTAAATAGGGAGCGAGCAAACGCAATTCACCAATACTACCAATAGATTCCATCTCCACTACGCCATGAGGTGGAAAGCCTCCGCCGAGCAAATCATCTAATTCAGAAAAACCGGAACTAGTCTGCAACTGCTGAGGATCTGCTTTCGTTAAATTTGCTTGCCAAACAAGGTGTTGGCTTTTTAAGTTCTGAATAATATCTTGCATAATAAACACCTGTATATATGTACAGTATATTTCTGTGGGAGAAAGTCGCAAGATTTTTATGAAGAGAGAAATGAAAAAAGGCAGCGTTTGCTGCCTTTTCAATCGATTATGTGAGGTAACCTGAATGAGTTATTTACGCTTCGGTTGAGCGTCGATGCACTGACCGTTCACATCGGTAACCGCAGGATCCATTAAGTGCAAATATAGCGGCATGATATCCAGTGGCGTTTTGAGAGTATTCGCATCTTCACCCGGATATGCTTTTTCACGCATGCGAGTACGAGTGGCACCAGGGTTAATTGCGTTAACGCGGATCGGTGTATCACTCAGCTCGTCAGCCAAAACTTGCATCATGCCTTCTACGGCAAATTTAGAGATAGCGTATGGCCCCCAGAATGCGCGGCCAGAGTGGCCGACGGTTGAAGAGGTAAAGATAATACGCCCAGCTTCTGATTTACGCATCACAGGCAGTAGTGCTTGAGTCATTAGCACTTCGGCTTTCACGTTGATCTGCATGATATCGTCGAAGTCTTCCTCTTTGATTTGATCAAATGGACACAGCGAACTCAAGACACCTGCGTTGTGTAATAGACCATCCAAGCGACCAAACTGTCCTTCGATTGTCTCTGCCATATCAATGTAATTCTGCTGAGTTGCGCCCTTGAGATCCAATGGAATGATAGCTGCTTGTGGGTAGCCAGAAGCTTCAATCTCATCATAGATAGATTCAAGGTTTTGCACATTTCTACCCAAGAGAATAACAGTTGCACCGTGCTCGGCATAAGAAAGCGCGGCTTGACGGCCGATGCCATTACCAGCGCCAGTAACAAGAATGACTTTACCTTTTAGAGCATCAGCTGAAACGGAGTAGTTCACGGCGATAAATCCTTATTATTGTAAGAGGGTCCATGATAGTTAATTGACGCTAAAAAACGCCTGTTTCTCAATGGAAAATCTTGGTAATCGTGACAAGATGGTTACAATACACCAATTCATGTGTTATACCAATTCCAGAACTTTCGTTAGGTATGCTATCAATCAGAACAAGTGGTTACAAACCGCGCTGCCTTCTCGCTGATGTTTCTGCGTAACATACTAACGTCATCTGAAATGAGATAAAGGAGCTCTCGTTGGAATTTTTATTAGATTATGGTCTGTTTCTGGCCAAAATTATCACGGTGGTTGCTGCGATAATTGTTCTGCTCATTATTGCAAAATCGGCTGGTGGCAAATCGGGTGCGGCGAAAGGGGAGTTAGAGATTACCAACCTTTCAGAGCAACACAAACAATCTGTTGAGCAGTTAGAGCATCATTTGCATGACGATGCTTTCATCAAGGCTCGAGATAAAGCCGTCAAGAAAGAAGAAAAAGAGAAGAACAAATCTCGCGAGAAAGAAATCAAACAAGCGAGCAAAGACGGTTCATTAGATAGCAAGCGTGAACCACACCTATTTGTTCTTGATTTCAACGGTAGCATAGACGCAAAAGAAGTCGCGTCTCTACGTGAAGAAATCACCGCTATTTTGGCTGTCGCACGTGAAGGTGATGAAGTGTTACTTCGCTTAGAGTCTGGCGGTGGTATGGTTCATGGTTACGGCCTTGCCTCTTCTCAACTGGACCGAATCAAAGCTGCGGGTCTTCCTCTGACCATCTCTGTTGACAAAGTTGCGGCAAGTGGCGGTTACATGATGGCATGTGTAGCAGATAAGATTGTTTCTGCACCATTTGCAATTGTGGGGTCTATTGGCGTTATCGCACAAATTCCTAACTTCAACAAACTGTTGAAGAAACATGACATTGAGTACGAACAACTAACAGCGGGTGAATATAAACGCACGCTAACGATGTTCGGTGAGAATACCGATAAAGCGCGCGATAAGTTTAAGCAAGAACTTGAAGAAACACATGTCTTGTTTAAAGACTTCATCCGTGAGCGTCGTCCTAGTTTGGACCTAGACAAAGTAGCCACTGGTGAGCACTGGTTCGGTACACAAGCGAAAGAGCTTGGTTTGGTGGATGACATTAGTACATCTGATGATATCGTTGTTGCAGCATGCAAAGATAAAACTGTACTTTCTGTGCATTATGTACAAAAGAAAAAACTGGCCGACAAGCTAGCAGGTGTGGCGGGTAAAGTCGCTGATAGTGTGATTTTAAAGTTAGCTGAGCGTGGTCAAAAGCCGATTGTTTAATCGAGCTTAAGTTCATGACATTTAAAACGGCGAGGGCAGAAGCTCTCGCCGTTTTTGTTGAACTTTATGTTTATTTATGAATCCAATTACGCATTAGGTGTAATGCTTTACACGACATTTTTCCTCGCTCCAAAGACTGATTACCCGTATAATGTGCGCCTCGAAAACCGAGCAAATTGCTGAAAAGAAACTATTGGTGGAGAAGAACATGTCCTCTCAAACTCCGGTTGTAACCGTAGATGGACCTAGTGGTGCAGGTAAAGGCACTTTATGTATGTTGCTGGCGAAAAAGTTGGGTTTCCAACTCTTAGATTCTGGCGCAATTTATCGTGTACTTGCACTCGCTGCGATTCACCACGGTGTCGACACCGAGTCAGAAGATGCTCTTGTCCCACTAGCAACCCACCTAGACGTTCAATTTATCGCGGAAGGTGACTTAGTTAAGGTCATTCTAGAAGGCGAAGACGTGTCAGGGGAGCTTCGTAAAGAAGAAACGGGTATGGCAGCATCTAAAGTTGCGGCTTTGCCACGTGTTCGTGAAGCATTACTACGTCGTCAGCGTGCATTTGAGACCGCTCCGGGTCTGGTTGCTGATGGTCGTGATATGGGCACAATTGTATTCCCGAGTGCGCAAGCAAAAATCTTCCTTGATGCAAGTGCTGAAGAGCGTGCAAATCGACGCCTTAAACAGTTGCAAGAGAAAGGGTTAGATGTTAGATTTGCTGACCTTTTAAGCGAGATCCAAGAGCGTGACGACCGAGATCGTAACCGCCCAGTGGCGCCATTACGCCCTGCTGAGGATGCGCTTGTGCTAGATTCTACGTCGATGACTATCGACGAAGTAGTAGAAAAGGCACTACAATATATCGAATCGAAGCTAGCTGAGTAATAATACTCGACTAGGCTAAGAGCGTTGGTCGCAAGGATGATGACTGGCGAATTTAATAACCCCATGCGGTAGGATACCCGTGGAAGTTTAATTTATTGAAGATTAATTAAATGACTGAATCTTTTGCTCAACTCTTTGAAGAGTTTCTAAACGAAACAGAATTCCAACAAGGCAGCATCGTTAAAGGTACTGTAGTAGCTATCGAGAACGGTTTCGTTCTTGTTGACGCTGGTCTTAAGTCTGAATCTGCTATCCCTGCTGAACAGTTCAAGAACGCTGCTGGCGAACTTGAAGTTGAAGTTGGCGCTGAAGTAGACGTAGCTCTAGACGCTGTTGAAGATGGTTTCGGTGAAACTCAACTTTCTCGTGAGAAAGCTAAGCGTCACGAAGCTTGGATCGTACTTGAGAAAGCTTACGAAGAAGCTGAAACTGTTGTTGGTATCATCAACGGTAAAGTTAAAGGCGGTTTCACTGTTGAACTAAACGGTATCCGTGCTTTCCTTCCTGGCTCTCTAGTAGACGTACGTCCAATCCGCGACACTGCTCACCTAGAAAACAAAGAGCTAGAGTTCAAAGTTATCAAACTTGACCAAAAACGTAACAACGTAGTTGTTTCACGTCGTGCAGTTATCGAATCAGAGAACAGCGTTGAGCGTGACGAGCTTCTAGAAACTCTACAAGAAGGTTCTGAAGTTAAAGGTATCGTTAAGAACCTTACTGACTACGGTGCGTTCGTTGACCTAGGTGGCGTTGACGGTCTTCTACATATCACTGATATGGCTTGGAAGCGCGTTAAGCACCCATCTGAAATCGTTAACGTTGGTGACGAGATCCAAGTTAAAGTTCTTAAGTTCGACCGTGAGCGTACTCGCGTATCACTAGGTCTTAAGCAACTAGGCGAAGATCCATGGGTAGCAATCGCTAAGCGTTACCCAGAAGGTCACAAACTAACTGGTCGCGTAACTAACCTAACTGACTACGGCTGCTTCGTTGAAATCGAAGAAGGCGTTGAAGGTCTAGTTCACGTTTCAGAAATGGATTGGACTAACAAGAACATCCACCCTTCTAAAGTTGTTAATGTTGGCGACGAAGTTGAGGTTATGGTTCTTGAAATCGACGAAGAACGTCGTCGTATCTCTCTAGGTCTGAAACAGTGTAAAGCTAACCCATGGCAGTCATTCGCTGAAGCACAAGCTAAAGGCGACAAAGTTACTGGTAAGATCAAGTCTATCACTGACTTCGGTATCTTCATCGGTCTAGAAGGCGGCATCGACGGTCTAGTTCACCTATCTGACATTTCTTGGAATGTTGCTGGCGAAGAAGCTGTACGTGAGTACAAGAAAGGCGACGAGATCTCTGCAGTTGTTCTAGCAGTAGACGCTGAGCGTGAGCGCATCTCTCTAGGCATCAAGCAAATGGAAAATGACCCATTCAATGCTTACGTTGCTGACAACAAGAAAGGTGTTCTAGTTAACGCTACTGTAACTGCTGTTGACGCTAAAGGCGCTACTGTTGAAATCGCAGAAGGCGTTGAAGGTTACATCCGTGCTTCTGAAGTATCACGCGATCGCGTAGAAGATGCTTCTCTAATCCTAAGCGCTGGTGATGTTGTTGAAGCGAAGTTCACAGGTGTAGACCGTAAGAACCGCGTAATCAACCTATCTATCAAAGCTAAAGACGAAGCTGACGAGCAAGAAGCAATGGCATCTATCAACAAGCAAGATGACAATGCATTCGGTAACGCAATGGCTGACGCTTTCAAAGCTGCTAAAGGCGAATAATATACTCGCTTAAGCAAAAAAGGAGCCGCAAGGCTCCTTTTTTATATTTGGTCATATTTAAGTAGTAATACTAATGACAGTAAACTATCTTAATAAAAGGCATTTCTTCATTGCGCATTTTGCATAAAATTTGTCTAGAATTGTCAGCAAGTGTTTGTTGGAATTAGTATTACTTACTATAATAAGTGATAAAGATACTCAAAGAGGGCAACTATGACTAAGTCTGAACTGATTGAAAGACTCTGCGCTGAGCAAACACACTTATCAGCGAAAGAGGTAGAGGATGCTGTAAAAGATATTTTAGAGCACATGGCCTCTACACTAGAGAGCGGTGACCGTATCGAGATCCGCGGCTTTGGTAGTTTTTCTCTTCATTACCGCGAGCCTCGCGTAGGTCGTAACCCTAAAACGGGCGATAAAGTGGAATTGGAAGGTAAATACGTTCCACATTTCAAACCTGGTAAAGAACTTCGTGAGCGTGTAAATATTGGTTAATGCACTCTTATTAGTTTGAAAAAAGCGGCATACGTTTGTGTATGCCGCTTTTTTGTAATGTATCCAAGTTATACATCCAAGATCGTTTACTAATCTAATTGTGGATTCAACTGTTTTCCTTGCTGCTTTCTATACCCAAATAACTTTAACTTCTAAGCATGTCTACAAACTAAGCATCTTGAGGTTACTTGGGTATAGATTATTGCTAATATACGTAGTCTGAAGAAGCATTTTCCTGCATAATCTTACCGACTTACTCCTAGAAGGGTGATGTAACATGAAAATTATAAAAATCGTTGCTGTTTTAGCTCTCTTTTTAATTGCATTGGCGTTAGGTTCCCAAAACCAAGAGCTCGTGACTTTTAACTATCTTCTAGCAAAAGGAGAGTTCCACTTATCTACGCTATTAGGTGTAGTATTTGTGGTTGGCTTTGCTTTAGCGTGGGTTATCTTTGGTAGCATCCAACTGAAAACTCAGCTACAGGTCCGTCGTTTAAAGAAAAAACTGAAAAAGTACGAACCAACTGAATCAAACAACGCTGCTGATAAGCCAGCCATTGAAAAACAGGCATAAGGATAAGGCTTAACTTTAATGCTTGAACTACTCTTCTTGTTGTTGCCTATAGCTGCTGCCTATGGCTGGTATATGGGGCATCGCAGCGCTCAGCAAGACAAGCAGAAGCAATCTCATCAAATCTCTCGTCAGTATATGACGGGTCTTAATCTGCTGCTCTCTGACCAATCAGATAAGGCTGTCGATCACTTTATTGAATTGCTCCAAGTTGATAACGAGACCATCGATACTCACCTTGCGTTGGGTAACCTGTTCCGGTCTCGTGGTGAAGTCGACCGCGCAATCAGAATTCACCAAAATCTTATTTCTCGTTCAGGCTTAACACTGGACCAAAAGAACCTCGCCCTTCAACAGTTAGCGAAAGACTACATGGTCTCAGGTTTTCTTGATCGTGCAGAGAAAATCTTTGAACAGTTAGTCGAAGAGCCAGATTACAAAGAGGCGGCTCTTCAACAATTAGTGACCATTTATCAGCAAACACGAGAATGGGAAAAGGCGATTTATTACGCGAACCAATTGGCTAAGTTAGGTAATAAACGCTCAAGGATGCGTGCAAATATTGCCCATTTTTGGTGTGAAATAGCCATGCTCGACCAAGCTGATGGGAATACTAACAAGGCAATACAGCATTTTAAAAAAGCATTAGCGGAAGACCCAAAGTGTGTTCGAGCGAGTATTGCTTTGGGACGAATTTATCTAGAGTCTGAAGACTATAAGCACACCATCAAATATCTGACAGGGGTACTTGAGCAAGATAAAGACTTTATCAGTGATGTCTTGCCAACTATTGCAGAATGCTATCATCATCTGGGTCAGGAAGATGAACTTGTCGAGTTTCTGCGAGCTTGTATTGATAAGAAAGCAGGCGTATCAGCCGAGTTGATGTTGGCTCAATTAGTTGCTCATCACGAGAACGTTGGGGCTGCTCAAGAGTTACTGACGAAACAATTGCTGAAAAACCCAACCATGAAGGGCTTCTACCGTTTAATTGACTACCACATTGCAGAAGCAGAAGATGGTCGAGCGAAAGACAGCCTATCAACACTACAAGCGATGGTGGGTGAACAGTTAAAAGTGAAACCACATTACCGATGCCGGAAGTGTGGATTTTCTACCCATTCCCTTTATTGGCATTGTCCGTCCTGTAAAGGATGGGGGACGATCAAGCCAATCCGCGGATTGGATGGTGAATAATTCTTAATGCAGCTGGCAGAGTTTCTGTCCGCTGCATTTTTTTAACTTTTTATTTAATAAGAACCAAAACAGTTAGGAGATGAAATGATCGACCAAAAAGTTATTGTCGCACTGGATTATGATAACCAAGCAGATGCACTTGCGTTTGTAGATAGAATTGATCCTGCGTCATGCCGACTAAAAGTTGGCAAGGAGATGTTTACGCTATTTGGTCCTGATTTTGTACGTGAACTCCATAAACGTGGTTTCTCTGTATTCCTAGATTTAAAATTTCACGATATTCCAAACACCTGTTCGAAAGCAGTTCGCGCTGCGGCTGAAATGGGTGTATGGATGGTGAACGTACACGCGAGCGGTGGTGAGCGTATGATGACGGCATCACGTGAAATTCTTGAGCCATATGGTAAAGATCGTCCACTTCTTATCGGTGTAACGGTACTAACCAGTATGGAACAAAGTGATTTAGCTGGTATTGGTTTGAATGTTGCGCCTCAGGAGCAAGTTATTCGTCTAGCAACCTTGACCAAAAACGCAGGCTTAGATGGTGTCGTATGTTCAGCGCAAGAGTCCTCATTACTGAAGAGCGAACTAGGCCAAGAATTTAAATTAGTGACCCCTGGTATTCGACCTGCTGGCTCAGAACAAGGTGACCAACGCCGTATCATGACGCCAGTAGACGCTATCCAATCAGGTTCAGATTATCTTGTGATTGGTCGCCCTATCACTCAAGCGTCAAATCCTGCAGAAGTGCTGAAGTCGATCAATGAGAGCTTATCTAAAATGTAAGCACTGTCTCGATTGTATGGAGAAAAGTGAGGCTAAGATGCCTCACTTTTTATATCGAATGAAAATACTAATCGCGGTAAAAAACCATTCCTTTTAACCAGCTATGTCTGATCATTTACTCGCTGTAACTGGTATATCGGGGCCAATTGAGATAAAGGTTCTGCGGTTTATTCTGAGTAAAGTAGGGCTTGGTACTATGCCGATCACACTTTTGTAACATAACTCACTGTGATGCCTCGAAAATGCAACCATGTGTTATTGATGGCTTGCGTTACAAATGTCTAAAGAATACTATGGCGAAGATGCATTCACTGCGTTGTAAGGTCTAGGATGACCTAGTGAAACTCTTTGAAATTAATATAGAAGCTGGCAGGACGTCACTTCATATTACGTTCCTATTATTTCCTATCTGCGTATTTTAAATCGCAGCTTTCTGTGAGCTTTCACACGCTGTCTTCCTTGTTACGACCTTAGTGCGCAAACACAACAAGGAAGAAACATGACTAAAAAACTGCCATTTTCAGTACTAGCAACACTGACCGCTGCCAGTTTTCAACTGAGTGCGGCAGAATTGCCAGCTGATATCGAATGGATTTCAAACAACAACGAACCTCTATTTGCCTCTGAAGAGGCGGTACGAGGTGGCACCTATCGCACTTACATTCAGAGCTTTCCGCAAACATTACGAAGTGTTGGTCCAGATGCGAACTCAGGTTTGCGCCAATACTTAATGGATGGTTCACCAAAACTGGCTCAGCGTCATCCAAATACTGGCAAATGGATCCCTCAACTTGCTAAGTCATGGGCATTTGGAGAGGACAACAAAACCGTATTCTTTAAACTCGACGAAACGGCCGAGTGGTCAGATGGTGAAAAAATTACAGCAGATGATTACGTCTTTATGATGAAGTACTACACGTCAAAAGACATTATCGACCCGTGGTATAACGACTTCTTCACAAACAGTATTGTGAGTGTTGAAAAAATTGATGACTACACGATCAAAGTCAATCTTGCTGTAGCTCAAAGTCATGACTCACTTATGGTTATGATTAACATGCCAAGTAATGGTTTTCAGCCTCGTCCTGAACACTTCTTTGAAGGAGAAAAGGACGCAAATAACGATGGCATGCCTGATAACTTCGTCAGAAAGTTTAACTTTAAATCTGAGCCAACCGCAGCGCCTTACTACATTGATCAAGTGAAGAAAGGTAAGAGCGTGACATTCAAACATGTCGGTGAAGATTGGTGGGGATACAACAACCGCTACTATAAAAACCGTTATAACGTTGAAAAAGTTCGCATTAAGGTAATTCGCGATCCTGATATTGCCATGAAGCACTTTGAGAAAGGCAACTTAGACTACTTTGAGATGGTGCTACCAAGCTTTTGGCATGACAAAACCAATAGTGATGTGTACAAAAAAGGCTATATCCAAAAGTACTGGGGCTTTAACGAAGCACCGCAAGGAGCTGGTGGTCTTTGGATGAACACAGCGATGCCGATGTTGGATAACCTAGAAGTGCGTAAAGGTGTTATGGCAGCCACTGACTATGACGGCATGATTGAAAACATCATGCGTGGAGATTATTCACGTAAACCGCATGGACTCGGCTTTGGTCATGGCGAATACGATGATCCTAACAATACACCACCAAAGTTTGATGCTGATGCGGCGGTTAAACACTTCGAAAAAGCGGGCTTTGACAAAGTGGGCGCAGATGGTATTCGTATTAACGACAAGGGCCAACGCTTGAGCTTTGCTATCACCTATGGATACAACTCTTGGACACCGCGTATTGCATACCTGAAAGAGCAAGCGAAACTTGCTGGTCTTGAGTTCACGTTAAACTTGGTGGATGGCTCATCTGCGTTTAAATACATTCTTGAGAAAAAGCATCAGCTAGCGTTTTTGAATATGGGCTCTGGTGAGATCCCTGCGTATTGGGAATACCTACACTCGGATAATGCAAATCGACCACAAACGAATGCTCACACCAACTACAGCAGCCCTGAGCTAGACAAGTTAATTGAAGCGTATGATTCTGAGTTTGATCAGGAGAAGCGTTACGACTTGTCGCATCAAATCCAAAACTATGTCAGCAAAGCGAACATCATCGTTCCTGGCTACATGGTGCCTTATTCTCGAGTTGCTCATTGGCGCTGGGTTAAAATTCCTAAAAACGGCATGACAAAAGCGACAGAATGGGTGCTTCATCCAATGGATATCGGTAATTTCTGGATTGATAACCAAGTAAAAGAAGAGACAGAAGAAGCGATGGACGAGGGTAAAACCTTCCCAGAATTAACGGTAATTGATGATCGTTACAAATTGTAAATCAGTAGTTTAGATAGAAAATGATAGCCCCGGTAATGAATTTTATCGGGGCTTTCTTTTTTACTTAATAAGGTAAGACGCTTCTAAAAGGTAGGTTTTTGCATCACCAAGCAAAGAGAACGCTTTATCGATGGTTTTAAATCGATCATCAAGCGAGTCGCTTGATATCAGCTGGCTGAATGTTTGCAACGAGAAAGCTTCGTTTGCTTTGAAGAACTGATGTACGTTTTCAAGCTGCACTTTATGAATATGCTCCACCTTATTTAGGGCGGTGGTTAAATCGGAAATGTTAATCGACATTGCTACTCGGGAACCTTATCAACAAGACCTATATGAGGTCATAGAGTGGGGTTTTATATTTTGTGACAGAGAGTAGCACCGAAGAGCAATTTATAGTCTGATGAAGATCAATTTGCCTTATTTAAGCATCTGTAACGTGGCACTAGACGTGTACCTAGAGTTGGTACAAGTTACAACGCTTGAATATAGGCTAGGGTTCAACCTAATCAAAAGTAAAAGCCAAGTCCGACTAAAAGCCCTTGAGAAGCCGTATCATATTCAAATACCTCTTCATTTTTGTAATCGACCCAGGTCGACTTGTAAGCTAAGTTGAGATCAGACCATTCGTTAAAGCGATAACGAACACCAGTTTGAATGGCATAAGTGAAGTGAGTATCGTTGCCAAGTCCGGCGTCGATGCTGGCATGAAATCGCCAGTTTTCGCTCAATTCATCAATGAGTCGCAAGCCAACTAAAAAATCGACCCAATCTTCTTGTAATGACAGTCTATCTTCTAGTACCCGGTTGTCATTACGATACAGCTTGCCGGTGATGTCATTGTCCCACCAACGTAATCCAAACATATAATCCAGTTTACCAAATGAATATTGTTCGCGTTGGAATGCCTTTGCTTCTAGAACACCTTGCCGTATTTCGATGTCCGCACGATAACGAGCGTTAGGCAGAGCGCCCTTGATATTATTAACATCACCACTTAAGTTCATGAAACTATAATCTATGTAGTAGCCCCACTTACTTTGGTAAATACTCTCGAATCGCAACATCGCCCCAATATCGAGGTGGTCTACGATGAACTTAGGATCGACATCCACCTCTGATGAAAAGCGACCAATACTGGTATCCCCGTGGATATTCAGTCCTAGCATGTACACTTCTATGCTATTTCGCCAACGAGATTCTTGTGTCTCGGCTGAGAGCGCTACTGATGTAGGTAATACAAGAATGAGTGAGGAGAGTGATAGCAGGTTACATGGTTTCATCCAATTTCCTTTTCGGCTGTTCGGCTTTTCGTCAGCTTTCAGCTTAGTAGAAGTCGCTACACTCTGCATAAAAAAGGGAAGCAACTTGCTTCCCTGTAATTAACATTGACTTAGAGTTGTTTGGCAATGTCTGAGGTTAGGCTTTCTAAGCCTATGGATAAAGCGTTGACGAGCGCTTCATAGCCTTCATCTTGAAGCGGCTTTGAGATTTGTATTGGCGCACTGTTTTCGACCTTACCTTCGGCATTAATGAGTAACCATTCTCCCTCAATTTCGATATTACCTTTGTAGCTGCCATTAAATTTATTTAACGTAAGCTGTAGTTTGGCTTCACCGCTTTGATCCAACAGATTATTCATTTCAGTCGGCCAGTAATGACTTTGCTTGTGGCGTAGTTCCGCGACGACTCTCTGAGTGATTTGCTCAGAAATACTGTGCGCCCATTGATTGTGTTTCGCCTGAATAACTTGGGTCTCAGAGGTTCGATAAACAATGCCATTATCATTCAAATAACTCGCCAATGTCACTGGACGAACAACTAAAGTTGGGGGCTGAGCGATATCAGAAGAGCTCAGCGTCACTGGTTCCACCTTAGGTAGAAGGTACATAGCTCCTTTAGTTTGCGGAGCGCTACTGCAACCCGTTAGGCCGACAAATAGCGCGATAGACAGAAAGAATACTCGTTTCATTAGTTTTGGCCTTTAATTGGTATTGGGTCACTGATTTCATCTTCTCCAAACACAAGAGAGTTTGGCTTTTCGTTTAGCTGTTTAAGTACGGGTTTAAACTCTGTCATCACGCTTTCTAATTCTTTTAGCGTGGCTTCCATTTCGCTGTACATGGTTGAGTTGGGCCCATAACCATCGAGTGTTTTTTGTAATTGCTGTAAGCTTTGGCGAATATCTGTTGGGATCTCTTGCGTCTCTTTTTGATTCAAAAGTTTATCAATACTGTCCGCCACGCGTTCTGCTGAAGCTAACGTTTTTTCAGACGTTTTTAACGTTGAATTGAGAGAATCTAGCGTTTCTTCCATCGGTAAGTTATTAATCTTATTTAGGAAGTCGTTCACTTGGCGCTGAACCTGCGCAAAACCACCACGCATGGTTGGGAAAACATCTAAATCAGCAAACTTACTCGGTACGTAAGGCTCGTCATTTGGATAGAAGTCGGCGTCAACATACAGTGCGCCTGTTAATAAGTTACCTGTTTTTAAAGTACCACGTAGGCCTTTAGCAAACTCACTCTTCAATTTATCTTTTAACATTGGTAAAGATTGGGATTGGAAATCGCCATAAACACGGCCGAGCTCGATACGTACCAATACAGGGATTTTTTTCGCAGAAAAGTTCTCTTCTGGGGTTGGAAGTCGCATTGGTACACGCATCACAGTACCAATTCTCAAGCCTCGATATTCGACAGGTGCCTTACGTTTAAGTCCTCGTACCGATTCATCAAAAAGCATAACGAATTCAATATAATCATCGTACATACCTTCTCGAAGTTGTTTAATATCATCGTACAAGCGGAAGTTGACCATATTTTCAGTGAGCTGTTCACCGGATTCAAGACCTGGAACGGTATCGAAGGTAACACCACCCGTTAGCATGCTCTCTAATGAGCCAAACTTGACTTCGAACCCTTCAGCATTGAGCTGTAAATCTACGCCAGAATTCAGCCAGAACTTGGTACGAGTGCGCACTAAGCTGTCATAAGGCTTGAAAATAAAGAGTTGGTATAACGCTTTGCGAGTGTCAACATCAAAGCTGGTTTTCTCTACGCGACCAACCGTAAAGCCTTTATAAATGACGGGGTCACCAACGCCTAGCTTACCAGCCTCGCGGTGTGTTAACACAAGGCGTAACCCCTCTGCATCAGGAGAGGCGACTGGGGGAACATCTAAGACCGTAAAGCGCTCTTTCTCTATTTTAGATTTACCCGGCTGAAGTTGGATATAAGCGCCAGAGAGCAAGGTCTCTAAACCTGAAACGCCATCACGGCCAATACGAGGCTTCACCACCCAAAACATGGTGTCATCTCGCAGCATGCGTTCTGCATCCTTGTTCATTTGTGCCTTAGCGATGATGTGATCGTAATTTTCACTGAGAGTGACTTCAGTAATCAGTCCGACTTTTACATTCAATGCTCGGATTTCGGTTTTGCCAACCTCAATCCCATCTGCGGTTGGCAGTTGGAGAGTAATTTGTGGGCCTGTACTGTTGATATATTGGAACAGCATCCACGCTCCCATGGCTAGCGCAAGGATCGGGACAATCCATATCGCAGAAATCTGCTTTTGCGGTTTTATTTGAGCGGTTACGTTGTTCTCATCACTCATATTTGGCTTTCTCGTTTAAGTTGTCAGAAATCGGCTCCTGCACTTCGTTTTGTGGCAATTGCCACAACAAACGTGAGTCAAATATCATTGCAGAAAGCATAGTAAAAATGACCACTGCCGCGAAAGAGAGCGCAGCAGGACCTGGATAAATCGCCATTAAGTTTTGCAGTTGAACCAGTGCAACTAAGATCGCGACGACGAAGATATCGATCATAGACCAACGACCAATAAACTCAGTTATGCGGTAGATCTTTAAGCGTGAAATACTCTCTTCGTGCGGAAGATATCGCGCTTTTTGCGCATTGTAATACAGCCACGTGAGTGCCAGCATTTTCGCCATTGGAATAAATACGCTAGCAAAGAAAATTACCATCGCAATAGGGTAAGAACCTAAATGCCAAAGCAATATTACCCCCTCCATGATAGTTGAACCTTCTGCATGTCCAAGGCTTACGGTGTACATCATAGGGTAGAGGTTTGCAGGGATATAGAAAATGACTGAAGCAAACAAAAGCGCCCAAGCTTTTTGTAAATTATCTGCGGGGTTGTATTTGTGAATAGGGCTTTTACAACGAATGCAGTGTTGGTGTTTTTTAGCTTCAATAGGGTTGAGCTGGTGACACGTATGACAACCAATATGGTTGTGGTTATGGTGCGTATCACCCTCTTTTACATCAGATAGCTCGATAGCTGGAATAAAGTGTCCCCAGAGCCAGCTTTTGTCGACCATTGATATGCATTTGACTACCAGAACGGTATATACACAAAACGCCCAGAATGAAGTGCCCATTCCTATGTCTGCGAGGGAAGCGATTTTAATTAAGCTGACCAACACGCCAATCAAAAATACATCCACCATTAACCAGGGTTCGACTCGAAACAGAAGACGGCATAAAACTTTTGCCATTCGTTGCTGCTTTCTAGAGGGGGTATGTTTACGTGCTTTTAATGCTTCAAGGTGAAGAAAGAGAATGAGGCCAACATAGATTGCAGGCAAAACGATAACTGTTGCGAGTAGCAGCACACCCAAAAGCACATTTTGAAACTCAGCCAGCATTTTGGCGGCATGCAACAAGGTGATTTCTTGCGACAATCCTTGCACGCTGAACGACATAAAAGGGAAAGAAATGCTTAGCACTAACATGATCAAACATGCCGATGATATGGCGATCACGCTTTGGTAAGGCTTGGCATTCACTTTAGTCAGCGAATGCGAACATCGAGGACATTGTGCTTTTTGCCCCTGTTCGATATCGGGAATGCGAACAACAAGGCCGCACTCTTCGCATGAAATTAACTGACGGGAATTAGGTTGAATACTCATCGGGTAGGTTTTAGATTCATTTGCTTTAAGAATACTCTTTTTTCACTAGGCACGCTTGTTTTGATTCAGGAGTTTACGAGTTTCTTACTTTTGGCATTAGAGGATATGGGAGATCTAAGACATAAACGAAGTCGCGTTTGGTACAAGATTTTACGGCGAAGATGAGTATGTTGGAAGCCGAAAATAATGTGATATTGCTTGTCTGTGGAGGGGTAATTACTTGTTTTTAAGGGTAAGTAACCCTGCCCAGATAGTCTGAGCAGGAAAAAAGAGCATTTTATTTAAAGTGGTTAGTTGTACTTTACTTGACCGTTCCGCTCTTAAAGGCATTGGAGCCGACTTGCGTACCGTTGAGCGTTTTGCCGTAATAGCCTTGGTGCTGGTGATATTTCTCCGCGTTTGCGGTGACATTGCCTTTGAATCGAGGATCTTGTGGACGCTCATGGCTGTTGACGTATGCTGCGACATCCCAAGCTTCTTGCTCTGTCAGCTGCACACTTTTCCCAAGCGGCATGTTTTCGTAAATAAAATAGGCCGCAGTGTTAATCCGGTGCATACCTGCGCCCCAGTTATACGCATATTCGCCCCAAAGTGGTGGAATGTATGAATGGTCGTTGGTGTCTTTGATGCCTGAACCGTTGGCGCGATGGCAAGTTTCACAGTTTTTTTCGTAGACCAATGCGCCTCGCTCTATTGATGGTTCTTGCTCAGGGGCGGCGATTTTTGGGTAGCCACGCCCAGAGAGATTACCTCGATTTTCAATTGGTAATGCTTGTGCGATGGCTTCGGGCAACGGGAAGTCTTTTGCTTTTCCACCAATTTGCAACGCTTTTGCGTCTAGCTCTGGAATGGGTTCATCCGCCATACCATGTTTGTCAAGCAAGCCGCCCATCGCTAACCAGTAGGCGTAAGCACTAAGGGCAACAATTTCTGGCGAATCGTAAGCGGGCGCTTTACCATTCATGGAATACTCGAAACAACCTTGGATACGGTCAGCATAGCTGTTTACGCGATCGTTTTTCTTACGATATGCCGGGTATGCCATGTAAGCTGCCCACAGTGGCGCAGCGTTTGCTTTTCGTCCTGCCTCCATATGGCAGTTCACACAGTTTTGTTCGTTGCCAACGTATTTTCCGCGCATTTGTTGTGAGTTAACAAAGAGCGAGTAACCACGTTTTACTTGCTCACCAAATGCGGTGTTTGGAATTGTACTGAGATCACGCGGTTTTAAGTATTCACCGTGCTTTTCTTTTTCTATCGCAGGCAGCTCTTTCTGGCGGTCCGGTAACGGATCGTTAGCTAGTACGAGCGTAGAAATGAAAGGCAATGCGAACAAAGAATAGAAACGTTTCATGACTGCTCCTAGTAACGTAATGAGGCAAAGTAGTAAGCAAGATTTTCGATCTCTTTGTCAGTGAGATTTTTTGCGATGGTCCCCATCATATTGAGCGGGTCACCACTGCGAGTGCCGTTTTTCCATGCCATCAATTGCGTTTTTAAGTAATCAGCATGTTGGCTTGCGAGGCGAGGGACCTTGTCGACGCCCATTCCGCTGGCTCCATGACAAGTCGCGCAAGCTGGAATGTTTCTATCCCAATCACCTTGGAAGATCAATTTACGATACGGGTTACGAATGTCGGCTTGGTCGCCGCGTTGCTCTGGGTTAGTGAACTCGTAGCTCGGGAGGTTAGCAAAGTACTCCATAACTTCCTTACGGTCTGCGGGATCGTTGAGTTCCTTCGCCATGCCTTGCATGACCACATTTTGGCGTTCGCCACTAAGGAATAGTTCGATTTGAGTGTTGAGATAGTTCGCGTTTAAACCAGCGATCATCGGCGCGATATTTGGCTGTCCCATGCCATCTTGGCCGTGACAACCGCTACATACGCTGGCTTTTTCCGGAATAGAAGAGGCGCTTGCGCCCATAGTGGTTGCTAACAAACAGGCCACCACCACTGGAAGAATTTTTGACATGCTGACTCACTTTAATTTTGATTAATATGTCTAAGTGCTACTTGGTAGTCACTTGGACGATATTGTCGGCCTTGTCAATAATGAAAGGTATTGTGGATTTCCACATATTTAATAAGTGTAAATGGCCGTATTTGTTTTTATTGGTTGTTCTATAAGCGATAAAAACAAAGTGGTGAAGAGCTGCACAAATCGGCAGCTCTAAGTGGTAGAGACGTCTTAACGTGCGGCGTTACGCTTTGCGGATTTTGGCCGGCAGGGACTGACGTGCCGCCGCGCCCACGACCCAATCCAACAACACGCCTTTGCCTTCTCGAGTAGGGTCAATTAAGCCAATGTCGTTAATATTGACGCCATCTTGGCTGCGCGTTTTTACGGGTTGTTGCTTATCGCCGATCCAGTGCGAGCGTTGTCCTAGCTCGGTATGGCCAAACCCATGTTCAAATCCGAGTGTGCCAGGGCGAATCCCGCTGACTATCATCGCAAGTGCTTTGGTGCTTGCAGATGGTGTCTCGATAACAAACTCATCACCCGTTTTAATGCCTGCGCGCTCGGCATCGATTGGATGGATGTACACTGGGTTTACGCCTTTAATCGAGTTCAACCTTGGCGATAGGTTGGATACCGCACTGTGAATGTTGGATTTAAAGTTCGTCAGGCTGAAAGGCCATTCTGAGCTTGGGAACTGGTCTTCCATTGGTGTGCCATCGGCCAGCTTTTGTGGATGCCATGTTGGGCAACCCGTGTAGAAATCACCGGTCATGGTGTTTCTTGCGCTGCCGACACGTTCATTCCATATCGCGACAGGTCGTGTCCATTTGTGCTTCATTTGCTCACCTTGATACGCTTCGGTTGCATTTTCAAAACGTCCACCGCGAGCAAAAATAAACGCCACACGTTTCATCTCATCCGCTGTCAGCGTCTTCTGCATGGCTGGCATTAAACGCTCTAGGCCGGACCACGCAATGTCTTCTGCCGAAACTTCAGGTACCCCGCCTTTCACATAAGCCAAGTTTGCCGCGGAACGTAAGTAGAAATCTTCAGCGCTGTGGAGAGCGTGCCAATTCCCTTGCGCATCTTGAATCGCGTTGTCACCAAAGCCGCCTAGTTGCATTTTCTTGGCGACATCAATCAAAAAGTTTTCTAAGCAAATTGAACGACCATCGGCGGTTTTCTCTGTTCGCGCTCCCACAATCGGCCAGCGAGCGGTGACGGTTTTCACCGGAACGTCGTGCCAAGGCGTTGCCATACCCCAGCTTTCGTAGGTGACCGTGTCAGGTACAATATAATCCGACAATGCGGTGGTTTCGTTAATGAACGCATCAACAGACACAATCAAACCGAGTTGTTTTGGATCTTTAAGCTTGTCTTCCAGCAGCGTTTTCAAACCGGGCACACCATACATCGGGTTCGCCATGTGGTTGATCCACGCTTTAACGCGATATGGATAACCATCAATAGCCGCAGATAGGTGTTCTGTCAGCAGTGGCGCTGCAAACGGATACCAAGGTGCGCGAGTTGGGTAAGGGGATTTTCCTGCCTCAACGCGACGTTTGTATTCGCTGGTTTTGTGGTATGGGAATTTACTGCGCGATAAAAAGACGCCTTTCGGGCCGACTTTGCTAGCAAATTTGGTGAAGTCGTAACGAGGACCCGCAGCGGAAGTTGGATAGCCACCCGCTTTGGCCATCGCGCCGCCTTTCATGTTGATATTACCAATCAACGCATTGAGCATCATGATAGTAAACGAGTTATAGAACCCATTGGTGTGCATGTTGCCACCGTGGGTATCGACCACCGCTTTTGTTCCGTGGCTGGTAAAGCGCTTTGCTAGTTCAACAATTTGTTCGACAGGGATTTCACATTGTTGGCTGTAGAACGCAAGACTGTATTTGAACGCCTCTTCTTTGAGTCTTTGTAGAGACGATTTTACGCGCACTTCGCCCGATGCAAGCGAAACCGTTTTATCGACAAACAGTGCCGCTTCCTCAGCTTGGGTATGAACACCAAATTCGCCGCTTTGCTCATCCACGATGACGTACGGGTCGGAGTCAGACAACGCTTCGCCCTCGAATGGCAGATTCAAGTCCGACGCGCGTAAAAACGTGCCGTTTCTCGGGTGCTGATTATCGCTTATCACGAGATGCGTAGCATTACACCAGTGCGCGGTGCCGGCTCGCTTCATCGCATTTGCCCCCGGCTGCGCCAAGAAGGTTTTGTTGTAGCGTTGGTTTTCGATGATCCACTGGATCATGCCAAGCACGAGGGCAGAATCGGTACCCGGTTTGATTGGTATCCAGCGGTTGTTGTCACCGGCGGCCAAGCTCGATGAACCCGCAGGCAAACTTGGCGTGATGATGGTGTATTCCAAGTTACCTTCTGTTCGCGCATTGGCGAGTTGGCGCGCCTGGCGCTTAAAAGGGTTGCCAGCTTGCGCAGGCGACATACCGATGAAGATGATGTATTCCGCATTATCAAAGTCTGGCTTTAAGTGTGCGTTCTTATCTAAGTCGTTCATGAATGCGCCGCTGCCAGCACGAAATGCGTAGCCGCAGTAAGAGCCGTGATGCCCAAAGTTACGTGTACCATAGCTATTGAACGCGAAGCGTTTGAATATGTCGTCTCGGCCTTCGTTCCCGGCGTTGGTCATTAACAATTGGTTGGCTTTCGGTCCATATTCCGGGTTTTCAGGATCTACGGGCGTTGTTAAATCGCGGATGTCGCGTAAGCCATCAACATGGCCTTCACCAAATAAATCACCACCCTCTACGACTTCTTCTATCAATTGCTCGTAGCTGATCGGAATCCATTTCCCTTCGCCGCGTTTTCCAACTCGTTTCAGTGGCTGAGTTATGCGGTACGGGCTGTTGCGAATTTCTAGCATCCCATTGCCACGTGCGCATGCTGTTGAACGACCGTCAAGACCCGCTTCTCCTGCCAAACTTAAATAAGCATCTTTGACTGGCGTTTCGAACGGAATGTGTTGCTGATGAGAGAGTGGGTGATATGGGTTGCCAGTAATACGCAAAATCTCGTCGCTGCGGTTACCAATGCGTACACGCAATCCGCACAGTGACCAACAACCAAAACACATCGATGGCGCAACGCGCTGATTTGGATTAGGGATTAGGTTGCCTTTGCTGTTGACCGTGTACTCAGGTTCAAGCGAGTTACCGTGGTGAATATCACGCGTTTTTTCTCCCGCAGTGCCTTCGAGCGCACCCTCGACCATGTGTTTGGTGGTGGTGGCGTAACCCGCAGCGAATGCGCCAAGCCCACCCACTGCAATGCCTGATTTCAAAAACTGACGGCGTTTGTTATCCATGATGAAATCCTCTTTGATTAGCGTTCAGTTAAGGTGAGTGATGAGGCTTTTACTTCGATCTTTTGTTTTGGCTGAACCAGCTCCGAACCGAGCAGTGCCAGTGCAAGCCATAATCCGAGCATGCCGATAATGCCTATCCAGCCATTTCCATCCATAGTGAGTTGGTATGGATACAGCCCTGCATCGAACTTGGCGATGGTTTGCACTTCCATGATGGTAAACCAGCGAATCAGCCATGCACTTGCCAGTGCGGCAGCAGACACAACACAGAGCCCTATGACGTGACGAAATCTGGCTGATGCGGACTTTTTGGTATCGCGCAAGAAGATGAAAGCGAGCAAAACACAACCTAAAACGACAAAAGTGAGCAGGGCAATGTTGTGCATCCATTGTTCGCTAGAATAGAGCGAAAATGCGGAATTGTTGGATGCCCAAATCGGTAGCAGTATCAGCGTTAATACACCGCTGGTAACCACTGATTTTTTAAGTAAATTAGTATCGCCAGATGTCAGCGTCTTTGACTGACTAGGCAGCAAGAGCCAAATCAACAGAGAAAATCCGACCGCGCTCATAAACGCAGTGACAAACCAAAGAACCGGCGACGCGGGTTGGTGCCATAAAGAGCGCGATTTAACGACTGCAATTTCAGCGCCTGTGTAGACTGCAATGGTGATGCCTGATAGCACCGTGATAACAGATACCATAAGCATGACTCTACGAGAGCGCGCCCAGTCACCCAGTGACAGCTTTGAAATTAGAGGCAGTACTTTCCCTGGCTGATTACGTAAGTTGATCAGATCCTCGCGGAGATACAGCCATGCAGTCACTACCGCTAAACCTGAGAAAACAGGCAAGAAAAGCGACCCTAAAGACATCCATGACCACGGAGTGATGTGTGCGTAAAAATGCCATGCGCGTCCCGGTTGGTGAAGGTCGCCAGTTAACGCTAATGGCCCCACGATGGCGCCGATGGCCAGCGTCAGAACAAGCGCAGCGCGCAGTCTGTGACTGGTGTGTTTTTCAAATAATAGGGCGATTAGGAATAAAACAGCAGCCGCATAAGCCGAACCGATGTAGAAGAAATATTGCACCGCCCACGGGAGCCAAGCCATCGCTTGAGGTTGGACTAACACTTCGGTGATGTTCATGCGCGCTCTCCCTGTGGGTCGTAAATAGCAGGTTGTCCGTCGATGTGGCTGGTGAAGCGTTCATCCATGCCGATGTAAAACACGTGAGGCTTGGTGCCTTCATTGGGTTTTAGCACTTTGATATCGTCTTGGTGCTTCGCAATTAAGTGGCGGACTTCACTTGATGGATCATTCAAATCACCAATTACACGTGCACCGCCAACACAGGTTTCCACGCAGGCAGGCAATAGACCTTGTTCTAGACGGTGAGCACAGAAGCTACATTTATCTGCGGTGAGGGTGTCTTCATTGATAAAGCGAGCATCGTAAGGGCAAGCTTGTACACAATACGCACACGCTACGCAGCGACTGTTATCCACCATGACAATGCCATCTTCGCGCTGAAAGGTTGCTTGAACCGGACACACTGCCACGCAAGGCGGGTTGTCGCAGTGGTTACAAAGGCGCGGTAGCATAAAGGCTTTTGCTTCTCGCGTGGCTGTAGAGCCATCATCTAACGTAACTTCGTATTGCTTTACGGTGGTTCGGAATTGACCGATTGGCGCTTGGTTCTCGATGCTGCAACCCACAGTGCACGCTTGGCATCCGACACATTTACGCAAATCTATCACCATGGCATAACGCTTGCCGACTTGTCCTTTTCGGTCAGCGGACTGGTTATTTCGAATAATGTTTCCCGCAGTTGCCGTGCCAATGCCTGCGACTGGAATTAACGCGGCTCCGGCTGTGACCGCGCTGAGAAAGCGACGTTTGGTGGAATCCATAACTCACCTGCTTTTTTGTTGTATTTGAATTGAATGCTTCCATTGTGAGAAATGCACCGCGAGGCTTATATTGTGGATTTCCACATACCCAGATCAAACTTGATCTAAAACAAATGTGGTTTAGGGAAGGTAGCTGTTATTCTTGTCGTACTCTCTTGACGGAACGATTCGACTCATCATGAAAAAAGCACTGTGGCTTCAGCTTTGGATTCTTTGCTTAGTTGCCTTTGCATCTTTGGCTCACGGCGCAGTTTCTGAACAAGCAGATCTGCAAGGAATGCAAGAGCAAAAAGCAGAGCAGCCACAGGCCAAGCAAAAAGTCGAAGTGGGCGTGTTAGCGATACGTGGTCATCTTTATGCTGAGCAGAGATGGCAACCGACCATTGATTGGCTCAATCAGCAAATTTCCGATGTGCATTTTGTCCTTCATCCCCTTAACTTGGATGAAATGGGCGAAGCGGTGAAGTTTCAGAAGATAGATTTCATCTTAACCAACCCAGGTCAGGCAGTGCGATTGGGCAGGCAATACGCGCTGTCGTGGATGGCAACGCTAACCAGCAGAGCCCCACAAAACTCGAATTACGGCATTGGTTCGGCGCTTGTGGTTCGAGCCAATTCAAGTTATCAAACGGTGCAAGATGTCTCAGGACGTCCCGTTGCAGCGGTATCAGAAAAAGCCTTTGGTGGTTATCTCACGATGCGCTATCAAATAGTCAAAATGGGTCTTAATCCAAACGATTTCTTTTCTGATGTCCGCTATCTTGGTTTTCCTATTGATGCCAACCTGTATCAATTACGTGATGGCAATGTGGAAGCGGCCGTTGTCCCTGCTTGTTTATTGGAACAGATGCTAAGTGAAGGGCTTTTACAACCGAGTAATTACCGAGTTTTAAATCAACAGCCGAACGAGCGTTCGTTATGCGCTGTTTCCACACCGCTTTATCCGAACTGGTCATTTGCCAAAACAGAGCGCGGCTCATCTCAGATTGCCAAACAGATTGCGCAAGTATTGTTAGCGATGCCACCTGAACACCCTGCGGTTATTGCGGCAGGCGCGTCAGGTTGGACGTCCCCCGTCAGCTTGCTGAGTATCGACAAACTGTATCAGGCGTTGGATCTCCATCCGTTGCAACAACCTTGGTGGAGTGAGGCTCTACGCTGGCTGCGTAGTCATCAAGAATGGGCATGGGCGCTGTTCATGTTTGTGATTGTGTTGAACGCGTACCACTTTGGGCTTGAGTATCGATTTAGCAAGAGTAAGCAAGCGTTGGAGCAGACATCGTTACGATTAAAAGAGAAAAGTGAACAGTTAGAACATTCACAAAGGGTCGCGATTGTCGGAGAAATCGGCACTAGTCTTGCTCATGAACTCAATCAGCCATTGGCAGCCATTCGCAATTATAGTGAAGGCGGTTTACTTCGCTTGGCCAAAAAACGCCCACATGAAGATATTGTCCCTGTACTTGAGAAAATACAGGGCCAAGTTGAAAGAGCCGATGCAATTATTCAGCGATTAAGAACGTTGATTCGCAAGCGCAGTGTCGACAAAACGTCGTGCGATCTTCAAGTACTCATTGATGACACGATTGAGTTGCTCCATTTTAGAATGCAGAAGCAAAACATTTCTATTGTGGCCAGTACAGAAGGGAACATTCGTCCGTTACTTGTCGATGCAGTTGGCGTACAACAGGTTTTAGTTAATGTGATCAGCAACGCGATTGATGCGTGTACTTTGTTCCAAGAGAAATATCACTCATCAGGCTATCAAGGTAAAATTGCCCTGCATTGCGATTACCAAATCAATCAACTCTCTATTCGAGTGTTAGACAATGGTACAGGGTTGCAGCAAGAGAATCCGACTCAAGCGTTTGTGAGTAGCAAAGAAGAAGGGCTTGGGCTGGGGTTAGCCATTTGTCGCGATGTGATGGAAATGCATGGTGGCGAGTTTGTCATCAGCTCGACAGCACCACATGGTTGTTTGGTTGAGCTTGTGTTTCCATATCAAAACTAATCTGAACTAGGCATAGGAGCATTCAATGAGCAGCGGTGAAAAGCAGCTACCTGTTTTTGTAGTCGATGATGATGAATCGGTGCGTGACTCGCTCGCTTTTATGCTGGAAGAGCATGACTTCAACGTGACGACTTTTGCTGATGGGCAATCTTTTCTCGATAAAGTGAACATTCATCAGGCCGGATGCGTGATCCTTGATAGCCGAATGCCCAACCTTCGTGGTCAGCAAGTGCACCAAGTTTTAAATCAAGCCAACAGCCCGTTGGCCGTTATTTATCTGACAGGGCATGGTGATGTTCCGATGGCGGTCGATGCATTACAAGCTGGGGCGGTCAATTTCTTCCAAAAACCAGTCAAAGGCGATGAACTGGCACGAGCTATTTTGCAGGGACAGGCGCAGTCTGCCACAAACCTCGATATGGCAGCAGCAAAATCGGCTTATGAATCGCTCACACCTAGAGAAAAAGACATTTTACGTTTGATCATTGAAGGAAAGCGCAACATTCGTATTGCTGACGAACTTTGCATAGCAATGCGAACGGTTGAAGTACACCGAGCCAATCTATTGAAGAAGTTCTCGGCAAAAACCGTCGCAGAGTTGGCATATATTTATGGCAAGCTAGATTAAAGCTTAGCGAGTGAAGCCTCTTAAGGTTATTTAGGGGATACAACTTGAGCTTTATGACGACTCGCGTATTATCTTCTTCGTTCTTACTTTATCTGAATTCTTATGAGTTTGTTGACTAAACGACATCACACGCCACATAAGCGGGCAAAATGGCTACTGGCGATTATTGGCTGGGTGGTGGTTGTGTGTCTGATGCAAAATTCAGGCTTTGCATCGTCATGCTCTATGAAATATGAGACGGAATCGCCCGCGGTTTCACTTGCTGATGAGCGTTCGAGCGTCAAGTCGATTGATACTAAAGAAACTAGCAAGTGCGAATTGTCTGAAAAGTTAATTCAGTTTTCTCAACATCAACTCGATGTATTTATTGTTGTTCTGTTTGTCGGTCTTTTTGCTTCGGCAATTTGGTTGTGCAGTGCCTATATTGGTGCGCAACATTGGACGGAACCGATAGGCCGTAAGTATCGAGTCCATCTGACTTTCTGTGTGTTCCGAGAATAAAAGCGTGCTTTCTGACCACTAGCGTCAGTTATTTAGCACCTTTGTCTTTATAACTAGGAATCACTATGAATCAAATTACTAAACTGACTCAGTTTGCGTCCATGTTTTTTATGACGCTTGCTTTGAGTTTGCTCTCTCTGAGTGTTTCAGCTCAAACTACTGATACAGGTTGGCTGACCAACCCACAACATCCTCCAGTGCAAACGCGCTTTGTGCTCACTGGTCAACAAGATCCGCAAGCCAAAACAATCACTGGTTATCTGGACGTCAAGTTGGCTGGGGACTGGAAAACTTACTGGCGTTCACCTGGTGAGGGCGGCGTAGCACCATCTATTGATTGGCAAAATTCACAAAATTTATCCAAAGTGGATTGGCAATGGCCGCACCCACAAAAATTCGAACTATTAGGTATCGAGACTCTTGGGTATAAAGGCGACACTTTGTTCCCCATGACGCTGCACGTCGAAGACATGTCCAAACCTGTCACGATTGATGCGGTACTGACACTTTCTTCTTGTACGACGATTTGTGTGCTGACGGACTATCAAATTCAATTGACGTTCTTGCCTTCTGATCTAACAGTCGATGAAGGCGTGATGTTCAGTTACGCTCAAGCAGTGAGCAACGTGCCGCAGCCATCGCCGTTTATTGATGTTACTCAGGCGAGTTGGGATGCGAACCAATCGAAACTACAAATCAAGCTAAAGAACAGTCAGGGTTGGCAACAACCACAAGTGCTGGTGGATGGTGTCGATGAAGCAACGCGAGACTATAGCTTCAAGCTTGAAGGAATGCATCAAGAAGGAAACATCGTCACCGCGAGCTATATCGTTGATACTTGGCTGGGCGATGTGGAGTTAGATGATCAGTCGCTGTTTGTGACCATCAAAGACACCAATTTACTAGCAGAAGAAACCACTCAAGCAACTGCTGAGGCAATAGTTGAACCGTTGCCGAGCACGTCTCTAACGAGTGTTTTTCTATTCGCGTTGCTCGGCGGTTTAATTCTTAACATTATGCCTTGCGTTCTTCCGGTTTTGGGGATGAAGCTAAGTAGTATTGTTGCCGCTCAAGGTATCGAGCGTCGTCAAATTCGCGCTCAGTTTGTTGCCTCGTCACTTGGTATATTAACGTCGTTCTGGATTCTCGCTGGTTTTATTTTGGTGCTCAAGCTAACAGGTAATGCCATTGGCTGGGGCGTGCAATTTCAAAGCCCTTGGTTCTTAGGTTTTATGGTGTTGGTCACCACTTTGTTTGGGGCCAATATGCTGGGGCTGTTTGAAATCCGTCTATCATCGGGTACCAATACATGGCTGGCCTCGAAAGGTGATAACTCCCTAGTTGGTCACTATGTTCAAGGTATGTTTGCCACATTGCTTGCGACGCCTTGCTCCGCGCCTTTCCTGGGAACAGCCGTGGCGTTTGCCTTGGGTGCCGACGTATTAACGTTATTTGCAACTTTTACAGCATTAGCATTGGGTATGGCACTGCCTTGGATCTTAGTCGCTGTGTTTCCAAGTATCGCGCTGAAACTACCAAAGCCCGGTCCATGGATGAATGTCGTTAAAATAGCGTTTGGCATAATGATGTTGGCAACCAGCGTTTGGCTACTTTCATTAATGGCAAATCATGTACCGATGTTATGGATTGCACTTATAGCTGTGGTTGCTTTTGTTGTAATGATGGCAAGAGTTAAGAAAGTGTATGGTGAGAAAGCGCTTGCAGTATCCGGAACTGCGTCATTAGTGTTGATAGCTGGTGGCTTATTACTTGGTAGCGTCACTGCCGACCAATGGGCGACACCGCTTCCTGAGGACTTAGCGTGGCAGAAGCTTTCTAACTCGGCGATTGAAGATCACGTCAATAATGGGCGAGTGGTGTTTGTTGATGTAACGGCAGATTGGTGTGTCACGTGTAAAGCGAACAAGATCGGTGTGATCTGGCAAGATCCTGTCTACTCATTGCTGCAAAGCCCTAATGTAGCGACGTTAAAAGGGGATTGGACACATCCGGACGGCTCGGTAACTGACTTTTTACGAGCTCATGGGCGTTACGGTGTGCCGTTTAACATCGTCTATGGCCCGGCGGCGCCACAAGGTATCCCGTTACCTGTGATTCTGACTGATGATGTTGTTTTAAGCGCGGTGAAACAAGCGAGTGGGGGAGCCATTCAATGAGTTCGACAAAGCAGCGTAGAACATTCCGATATTGGCTCATTCAAATCGTACAGATGGTGCTCATTGTCACCGCGATTTCTATCGCGATGGATTGGTATCGCACCAAAGATATTCCTAAACAGGAGGCTCCACCATTGAGCTCCGTATTGAGCGATGGTGAATACTTCGATGCAATCGCGCAAAGTTATGAACAACCTGTCGTTGTTTATTTTTGGGCGACTTGGTGTCCCGCTTGTAAATTTGTAAGCCCAAGCGTGAGCTGGCTGAGTGATGACTACACCGTAGTTGGCGTCTCTGGCTCGTCGGGACCGAATGAGCGTGTGGCGCAGTTTATGAGGGCAAAAGAATATCGTTTCGAAAACATAAACGATCCTTCAAGCGATATTATGCGCGAATGGAAAATTAGCGTGACCCCAACCATTTATGTTTTAAGAAATGGTGAAATTTCCTCTGTAACAACTGGCGTTACCACTCCGATAGGAATACTAGCGAGAATTTGGTTAGCTCGATAACGCTATAAAAATCCGATATTCAAAATATTGAGTATCGGATTTTTTCTTTTTATTTTCTCGCTCTAACGGGAATAATAATGTGTGCGTATGGCATACCATTCCACATCACGTATGGGCCATCATAACTTGAACCGGTTGGTAGAGAGTCGAGCAACACTTGGTCTAGGGTAATAATCATCATGTGTGGTTCTTCCACAATCCATTGGTTATCGTCCGTTATTCCTTCTGAAAATGGGTCGGTGTTATTGGCGCCGCCATCACCCGCTAACATGCCAAAAAGTACAATTAACTGAAATGAAATTAGTTAAATAGTCAGATTAATAAATTAAAGCTCAATTTAATAAAAATTAAAGTTTGATAAATTTAATTATAGAGTGCCCTTAAAAAGGAAGTGTTATTTAAATTTAAAATAGTAATTGATAGTTTTACTATGTTAATTTAATTGTTTATTTATAAACATTTTTTCGTCTATTAATACGCATGGTTTAAAACATCTGGGCTGTCCTGCTTTGAAGCGTGACCAAAAGATGATAAATAGGTGTTTTTAGTGATATGAGCTGAGTTTATTTGTAATCTATATTTTCAACACCTAATTCCCTTCGTATGGCTAATCGTATAAAACAACATTTTATCTTTATTGTTGTCACGCTAAAGCGTACTTTCTTAATTATATGATTAGTTATAAAGGTAACGAGAATGGGATTAAAAATCCGTGGCTCTGTTGGTATAAATGGCACTAATTCGAAAAATGATGTGAAAGCAGTTCAACAATTTTTAAATGATAACCAAAAGAGAATAGGTTTTACCCGACTGTTGGTTGTTGATGGCTCGTTAGGGCGGAGTCCTCATTTGTCGAAAACAGTAGAGGCAATAAAAGTGTGTCAGCGTAAGCTACTTTATATGGTAAAGCCAGATGGTCGGATCGATGTAAATGGTAGAACTCATCGTAAGCTCAATGGATTACCATCCTATAGTTCAGTGAAAAATGATCCTCATGATGCTCAAAAACTAGTAACCAAAGTGCCTTGGATGAAAACAGCGTTGGGAGAAATTGGACAAAAAGAAGTTTCAGGCACTAAGGCCAATCCAAGGATTTTAGAGTATTTTACAGCATCTAAGTTCTGGGGCACTGATGACTCTGGAGGTCAAAATGCTTGGTGTGGTTCGTTTGCCGCTTGGGTTTTTAAACAACACGGAATCACTCCAGTAAAAGAAGCTTATCGAGCAAAGGAGTGGAAGGGTTTTGGTAAAAACATCTCAGAGCCTATACATGGAGCTCTAGGGATTAAATCGAGAAAAGGTGGTGGGCATGTTGCTTTTGTCGTGGGAAAGAGCCCTGATGGTAGGCATTTGTACATGTTAGGAGGAAACCAAAGCAACCAAGTCAATATAGCAAAGTACTCTATTGATGTCTGGGACAAGTTCGTAGTACCGAGTAACTACGATGAAACAAAAGGTACTTTACCTATATATACAAAAGGCTCTGCCTTAGCAGGAACGGAAAGTTAAATATGAAGAAATTTATAAGTTTGCTAGGCTGTGTGAGCTTATCAGCTTGTGCTTCACAGGGAGTGTACTCTCAGAATGAGGTACTCAAAGATGCGATATTTCAAACGCCCTATTCTGCAGTGGTGAAAATTACAGGTTTTGAAAAGTTTGCTGAACACGAGGAAGATGTTCTCTTTAAAGTTCAAGCAGAAGTGATTCAGAAACTTCGTGGAGACGTTGGGTCTGAGATTACTTTCAGTATGTATGGCGAGCTAGGAGATGAGCCCAATATACACAATGATCCTGTCATTCTCACACTATGTCGTGATAAAGATACATATTATTGGCCTGGAACGGGGGCTGAGTTTGGGGCTAATCAAGAGAACATATTAAACGCTCAAGAAACAGCCGCTCACTTGGATACAGAACAGCGCCATTTTGCACATTGTTCAGAATGAAATGGGTGGTGGTTGAAACGAGCGGTTACAGAGCTTGTTAGTCGCCATCGTAGACAGCGTCTTTGCTGAATGATTCGTCGAGATTTTTTAGTCTTTGATTGTCAGAGGCGACTGACAAAGCCTTACCAACTGTGACAACCAAACCGCTATTAAAGCAGGATATTATTCCTTCAACTTTGTGTTTTAGGAGTAGTCATTAGACTACCCAATAATTGTTGGAATAAATAATGACGAAACGTTGGCTTGTCTCCGCTGTGAGCATCGCGCTGCTCGGCGGTGGTACGTATTTCTATCTCCAATCTGCTGCTCAACCAGAATTGCTGCCTACATTGATTGTGGAAAAAGGCACGATTGAAAAACAAGCGGTGGCTGTTGGTAAAATTGTCCCTGCACACTCTGTGTCTATCAAGTCACAAATCGACGGTATCGTCGGTGAAATTTACGCGAAAGTTGGTGAAAAGGTGAAGCAAGGCCAGCCGCTGATCAAAGTGCGTCCAAACCCAACACCCCAAGCATTAACGGATGCATCGGCAGAACTCATGCGTAGCGAAGCCGATCTGGAATCCGCCAAACAAAAACTGTCCAACTTAGAAAGCTTGGTCAAGCAGGACATTATTCCAAGTAACTACGACGAATACGTAAGTGCGCGCTCGGCAGTCAAATCTGCGCAAGCGGACGTATTGCAAAAGCGCCAGAATCTCGAACTCATCCGCAGTGGTGAGGCGTCTATCGGTGATGCGCGTTTAACGTCGACGATCTACGCGCCAATTGATGGCACGGTACTCAACCAGAAAGTTGAGGTCGGAGAGCCGATCATCTCGACTCAATCAAGCCAAGCCGCGACTGAAATGATGTCATTGGCCGACATGAACAGTCTGATTTTTAAAGGTAGCGTCAGTGAGCATGATGCTGCGCAGTTGTCTCCGGGAATGCCCGTTATGTTGACGGTTGCGCCTTATCCTGATGTGGCGATTTCTGGTGTGCTAACCAAAGTAGCGATTCAATCTGAGAACCTTAACTCACCAGAAGGCAACGCTTCGGCTAAAAGTTTTGATAACGGTTTTGAGGTTGAAGTGGGAGAACTCAAGATCCCACAAGATGTGTTGCTTCGTTCTGGTTTTTCATCGACGGCTCAAATCATTCTGAAGACTTCTGAAAACGTGCTCACGCTACCGGAGCGCGCTCTGCAATTTGATGGTGACGCACCGAATGTTCTGATCCCCGATAGCTCAGAACAAGGGTTTCATAAACAACCTGTGAAACTCGGTCTGTCAGATGGCATCAATGTCGAAGTGCTTGACGGCGTGGAGCTTGATGAAGAGGTTATCGACAACAGTATGATGGGAGCGGCGCATGGTTAAGCTGCAACGATCAACAATCGCCTTTGCATTGTTGGCTGCCACGCTCAGTTTGCCGACCTACGCAATTTCTATTGAACAAGCTTGGCAACAAGCAAAGCAGAACGATCCAAATTACGAAAAAGCGAAAATCGGCGTCCAGCTTGGCGAGGTTGGCGTACAGAGTAGCCGCAGTGCGTTATTGCCGGGTTTAAGTGCCAGTGCGTCAGCGGATTGGAATGAGTCCTCAAGCCATTCCAACAGTTACGGCGCTACCTTATCTCAAACTATTTGGGATAGCAGTTTGTGGTCGGAACTGGATCAAGCGAATGCCAATTATCTCAAAGCACAGTTAGAGCTATCTCAATCACATAACGAGCTTGCGCAGAAGTTGCTCACCGCTTACCTAGATGTGGCAAGCGCACAGGGCGACCTCAAATTGGCGCAGTCCAAGCTGGAGGAGGGGAAGGAACTTCTCAACATCATCGAGAAACGCTATCGAGCAGGCAAAGTGAAGTCGGTTGATGTTGAAGAGATGCGAGCGAATCAAGTCTCTGAGCAAGCAAGTATCCTCAATGCAAAAGCCGATCTCGAAGTGAAAAAAGCAGAGCTTGCGGCGTTAATCAATCAAATGCCGGAGAGTGTCGACCAAATTCGAACGGATTCTTTGATTCAGCCACCGATGCTGGTGGACTCTCAGGAGCAATGGCTAAAGCTGGCGAAAGACAGTAGTCCAGAGCTGTTGGTGGCGGCGCAGATGGTGAAAGCGAGCGAGTTCGCGAAAGATTCAGCTAAAGGTGGATACTACCCAACCGTCAAAGGCAGTGTGGGCTACAGCGATGGTGATAGTCGTTCAAACGGCGAGTTTAACGCTGGGATTAGTTTGAGTTTGCCGATTGACCTCAATGGTGCAGTGCGAGCGAAAGTGGACGAAGCATCGTTGAACATTTTAAGTGCCAAGCAAGATATGCGTAGAGTGGAAATTGATATTCAGAAACGAGTTATTCAGCAGTTTACGCAGGTCGATATCAACTGGAATCAAGTTTTGATAGCGAACGAGCTGGTTGAGTCGCGCGCCAGAGTGTTGCAAAGCAAAGAGAAACTTTACGACGCTGGCCTGCTTGAAGTGTCGGAAGTTATCAGCGCACACAACAGCTTGTTTGAGGCGAAAAACAGTCTGCAAACCAACTTGTACAGCTACTGGCGCAAGAGAATCGGCTTACTGCAAACCGCAGGGAAACTCGATGACGATACCATGGCGTTGATCTCTCGAGCTTTTCATTCATGAGCAGTCTATTGCAACAAACTTGGCAAACGTTGATGGCGCACCGCATGAAGAGCGTGCTGGCCATTATCGCGATTGCTTGGGGCGTGATCTCTGTGGTGGTGTTAATCGCACTTGGCGAAGGCTTTTATCGCCATCAGACCCAGTCGTTTTCATTTATGATCAACAATGTGCAAGTGGTGTTTCCGTCGAGTACCAGTAAACCGTGGCAAGGGTTACCTTCAAGACGACAAATTGATATTCCACAAGAAAAAGTCGACATGATCAAACAGTCAGGCTTCGTGCAACAGGCGTCAAGCGTTTACGCCAAATGGGATGCGAATATCACCAATCTCAAAGGACAGAACTTATCGAGTACGGTCAGCGGTATTGATACGTCTTACTTTCCTTTAATACAACGCAAGCTGCAATCCGGTTCGAGAAACCTGTCACCAAGTGATATGAAAAACCACACTCGCGTGGCAGTGTTAGGCGATCAAATTGCGCAAATGGGCGGAATCCAAATCGGGGATAGGCTCAAAGTCAACGGCATTCCGTTTTTGGTGATTGGGATAACCGTTGGTGAGGACACTGGCATTTCATTCGGCGATAGCCGCACGGTTTTCATTCCTCAAACAACGTACCGCGATTTGTGGGATGCGAAACCTTGGATGGTATTGATGAAGCCGAGAGACGGGATGGATGCACCGTCGTTTCGACAAAATATCGTGAACTTTTTCGCCAAGCAGCTTCATTTTGACCCAAGTGATAAAGATGCGGTCGAATTACCCGATTTTAGTGAAGGTGCGGCGGTCATCAGTGGAATTTTGCGTGGCATTCAGATTTTTCTCGGAGCGAGCGGCGCGATGACCATGGCGGTCGGTGCGCTTGGCGTTGCCAACATCATGTTTTTATCTGTCACGGAGCGCACGCGTGAAATCGGTGTGCGTTTGGCGATCGGGGCGACTCAAAAATCCATACTCAGTCAGTTTATTCTTGAAGGGCTTATTTTGGTAGCCGTGGGCACGGCATTAGGTCTGATGTTTTCGTATGCAGTGGTATCTGTCCTAAGCAGCATGGCATTACCGGAATGGATTGGTTTGCCTGTGATCACGCCAGATTCCATTGCTTGGTCTTTACTTGTGACGCTTATCTTGGCATTGATGGCATCGTATTTCCCAGCAAGGCGAGCATCGCGTCTCACGCCAGTCATTGCTTTGAGTGCGAGGGCTTAGTCATGTTGTTACCGATGAGACAAATTTTCCAAGAAATGGCCGCAGAAAAGCTGAGATTGGGTTTGACCATTCTGGCAGTCGCGTGGGCGACCCTCTGTATCGCTGCTATGTTGGCGGTAGGTGAGGGCATTCGTCAGGGCGTATTGAAAACCGCACAAAATGGTAACGGCAACTTGATCTATTTGACCGGAGGGATGGCCACCGTCGACCACGGTGCTTTTCACCAAGGCAAGTTTCTGACATTAAAAATGGACGATTCAGAGGTCGTTCGAGCGTTACCCGATGTAAAAAGCGTTGCGCCAACTGCGAAGTGGAAAGAGCGCATCACCGTTGGTGACAGAAGCTCGTGGCAAGAACCGTTAGCGGTCACGAGCGAGTTTCAATCCATGACCAATTTGGTGCCGATGGCGGGGGGGCGATGGTTAAATCCACTCGATCAAAAAGAGACGCGCAAAGTCGTTGTACTGGGTTATGAACTGGCAGCCGACTTATTCAACCCGAATGAGGACTTTAGTTGGTTTGCGACAGTCACATTGCAAGTCAACCCTGTGGGGCAAAAGGTAAAAATCGGCAATGAGGAGTTCACCGTTGTGGGCGTATTGGAGAAAAACAGCGCTCAAATAGAACTGGGGGATCTTATCAACTATTCCAGCTTTGTGCCGTTAGCGACGTGGAAGCGATTTCATGTCAACGGTGAAATTGGTGGCATCAATGTGCAACCACAAGCCGATGTAGACCGAGAAGCCTTAGCAAAGACGATCAGGCAAGTGATTGCCCGTAAGCACGGGGCAAGTGTCAGTGATGAACAGGTCGTCCAAGTCGATGATATGTTCCTTAAACAAAAGAGTATGCAGCAGTTTCTGATAGGTTTGCAGAGTTTTCTTGGCATTATCGGCTTCGTGACGTTAGCTGTTGCTGGCGTTGGCATCGCCAATGTGATGTACGCCACCGTAAAGCGATCTACGCGTGATATCGGCGTGCGCATGGCAGTCGGTGCAACCCCAACGGCCATTCGCATGCACTATTTAGTGCAGTCTTTATTGACAATGATGATGGGAGGCGCGCTTGGGTTAGCCGTGACGTACGCGCTGGTGTCTGCCATCAGTGGCATTCCTTTAGAGGGCAATGCCTTTTATGAACAACTGGGTAAACCTGTCCCGGAGTTGTCGTGGGTCGTTGTCGCGATAATCATCCTCACCTTAGTGATAATTGGTGTGGCATCTGCATGGTTACCTGCAAACCGAGCCGCAAAAGTCAGCCCGTTGGAGGCGCTACAAAGTGAATAACAACAATAACTCTGGAGAGAACATGTCGAACAAGCCGCTTGTTGAGCTGACCAACATCTGCAAATACTACTCAAGCGGGGAGACGGAAGTTCGCGCGCTAGACGGCGTTGACTTAACCATTAATCAAGGCGAGTTTCTTTCGATTCTTGGCCCGTCCGGTTCGGGTAAGTCAACGTTGATGAACATGCTCGGCTGTTTAGATAAGCCCACCGATGGCGAGTACCAACTTGGCGGCCAAAACGTCGCAAGTTTAAGTGCGAATGAGCTGGCTGGCATTCGTAACCAAAAGATTGGATTTGTCTTCCAAAGCTTTAACTTATTGGAATATGCGACGGCGCTTGATAACGTGACGCTGCCGTTGGTTTACTCTGGTATCAAAGCCAAAGAACGTCGCCAGCGCGCATCTAAATTGCTAGAGCAAGTCGGGCTAGGGGATCGTTTAGACCATAAACCAAACCAGCTTTCTGGTGGTCAAAAGCAGAGAGTCGCGATTGCAAGAGCCTTGGTCAACGATCCGCAAATCATCTTAGCAGATGAACCAACGGGTGCATTGGATTCAAAATCCGGCGCAGAGATTGAAGCCTTGTTCAACCAACTCCACGCCGAAGGTAGAACGCTGATCATCGTGACGCACGATAACGCTCTGGCAGAGCGCACTAAACGCATCATCACCATCAAAGACGGCAAGGTGATTTCGGATAGGGTGCCGGTAAGTAGGGAGAAATGAGCTTTTCTTAATTGAGAACTGAGTTTTAAGGGAAATAGCGATACAGAGGCTATCTCCCTTTACTTTTATTCGCGATGTTCGTTTTGTCTCTCTTTTATCAAGTCATGCTTTTGTTCTTTAAGTAGAGTGATTGCGAGCTTAGTGTCCTCAATCAATTTACTGTTATCGTTGAGATCTTTGCTCTTCAAAGGCAAAACTAGATAATGAATGCTGCCATCTGCATTCTGTACTCCGGTAGCGATGATGACATCACCTTCAGACGCCGTACCAAAATACTCTGATACGACTTTGGTTTCGCTGACACCGTAGCTATCCAAATAGGATGACTCCGTATTGTCAAACAAGATAGGAACCCCTTGCTTAGCTAATGTTCGCAATTGTTTTTGCTTTTGCTCGTCGAATGGATAGTCGGTCGTACTGATGTAACTTACCTGTTCAGCTTCAATAAAATCGTACAGTTCATTGCTCAGTTCATTTAATGGGGCAGATATCCAAGGTGTAGCTGGAATGACGTCGGAAGTATCATCATTGCCACTTTGTGGTGTTGGAGTGGTAACCACCTTTTGAGCAGCATTGCTCTCAGGAGGCGTTACACTTATTGTCGCAGCGTCTTCTGTCTTGATTTGCTCGTCAAGGCTTGCAACAGGTTCGGTCTGGGCATTCTTGTTATTTGAATTAATCAGAAATATGGCGAGTACTGCACCAAGTGCTAGCGCCGATCCAGTCAAGAGTTTTTTGTTACTTGTCATGTGTCATGTCTTACCGTTTATTTCATTAGTAAATACGGCGGCCACTTATTTATTCCGTGGCCGCAGGCTAATAAGTTAGTGGTAGAGATCGTCATTCCAAGAGATAGTTACGGCTCGGCTAGTCTCTGTCCATTGACTGCTATCACGATTTTTCTTCCAGGTATTTTCTGGAGTGGTATACCAACTACACCAGTCGCGACCAAAGTAGTAATTGGTTTTTCGCCAACCAGCAACCAGCTTGACCTCTGATGTATCTAGGCCATCTTGAATGTCATTTTTTCTATATACGACGCCGACTTGTGGTTTAAAGTCTGAACGCATAACGACAGGTAACTCATTGTAATCAATCAAATTACCCATGTCACAACTGGTCCAACGATACAATAACCAGTCTTTAGCTGGCGTATTATGGCGGATAGTCTTGTTTTCAATTAACCAATTAATGCTTTCGTTAGCTTGGTTAAAATCGGCAACCGTTTGAAACTCTGGCTGGTCGTACGTTACACGGTTGCTCCAGGAGATTCCCCCACTAATATTTGGAGAAGTAGAAGCACTGAATCCAAGGTTAAAATCTAGCGACTCACTGACAGATGCCGTTGCAATGGTGTTTTCGGGAGCATGGCTCATGTGGCGTAAAGGGGCGCCATTTAAATAGCTCAGTGCTAGCTTAAAAGCCGTTGGAACGGTGTAACGGTAATCTCCCCCAGTGGCAAAACCATAGATTTGTTCTTTGTTTGGAACATTAGTCATGTCGAAGCCAGAACCGCCATTTAGGATCAACTTGGCTTCTTTAGCGCCATTTGGTAGTAAAGATTGGTTCCAGACATTTTCTAAAGAATAAATTAAGCGGATTTTTTTCGAGCGTGCATCACCATCATCAAGCTGAAGCAACGTCGAAGTGTAAGATTTTAATGTATCTTCAGCATGTGCTGGTGCTAAAGAACCAAGTAAAGCGAGTGCGATAATACTCGCGGAAAGATGCTGTTTTTCCATTATTGTTTCCTATTAGTCAGCCCATAAAGACTTTTGTTTTAAACTGTCTTGATGGGCACTTTATAATTATGGACAGGTTATAAATTCAAGCTCAATAAATGAGCGGTGAAATAGTGCATCTTGTTTTTTATTAAAAAAAGAAAAAGGATAGATTCGTGGGATTAATGTCTCATAGTTTTTAAATTCACCACTCAACTATAATAAATAAGAATTTGGTTATTAAGTCTTGTCTTTTTAAGTTATTGCTTAATTTTAATTTTCTAATGTTATATTGAGCTTTTTTATTGATAAAAGTGAATTTTATAAATGTTAGCCATGTTATTTTTAGGGTTTTTGTTATACCAAACTAAGTAAAGTATCGTTATGTGGTTATCTCGGGTTTATGGTTTTAATTCAAATTAAAACAGTGGCTTATGTTTTTTTTGTTGTTGTTTTTTAGAGCTTAATGTAATAGTTGAGTGATAAAGTCCGTCAATGAAGTTGCCATGTTCGTGTATGAAGTTATATGTGCTTTACAGCAGGAAATTAAACTTTACGTTTAAGATGGTAAAGATAGAAAAAGAAATAAATAAGATAATTAAATAATCATGTTTCCGAGAATATAAATGTAACGTACTTCTAATTAAACGAATGCTTGAATAAACGATGGAGTGTGAAAAGTAATATTTAAGTTACGCTGTCCTATATTCCAGTTGGTGCCTTGTTCATACAATGCGTTTTCTCGGCTTAAACTGGTTTACGTACTGCTAATCTCTTATCCGTTTCTTAATTACACATATTGGCAATATGCTCGCCAAGTTACGTGTATTGGTGTCAATGAAAAACAGTATCTACGATAGCTCTCTCAGGGTTGGAACTGCCACTATGAATTTCCTTCATGTTCAATGTGAAACAATACCAATATTACTCAACTCGTGAAGCAAGTATAAAAAAAGGACTGCTCTGGTGTTAGGCACTGCGACGGTCGTTTTTTGTACGAACCGTTCGTCGTAAGTGCTGTGCAACCTAACGATTGGGAAAACCAAAAAACAAAAAATGTCCCCATGCACAGAGTTAGGAAAAGTCTGCTTTATCTAAGGAAATAGGATACCAACTCACGATGAATAACGATTTCACATTTGCTATCAAAAGCATTCGCTTTGATGAGAATTACCAACCATCAGACAACACGCGAATCACTACCAACTTTGCTAATCTGGCTCGCGGAAACTACCGCCGAGAGAATCTGCGCAATGCGCTCCGAATGATCGACAATCGTTTTAATGCGTTGGCATATTGGGATAACGCGCAAGGTGACCGCTACTCCGTTGAACTTGAAATCATCTCCGTTGATATGGATATCCAAGGTAGTGGAGAAGCCTTCCCATCGATTGAAGTGCTCAAAACTAACATTGTTGACCACAACACTAACGAGCGTATCGAAGGCATTGTGGGCAACAACTTCTCTTCATACGTGCGTGATTACGACTTTAGCGTTTTGCTGTTGGACCACAACAAAAACCAGCCACAGTTCAGTATCCCAGCGAACTTCGGTGATTTGCATGGCAAACTGTTCAAAGCTTTCGTTAATTCTGAGTCTTACAAACAGCATTTCAAAAAGCTGCCAGTGATTTGTCTGAGCGTATCGGACAACAAGGTATATCGACGCACCGAAAACCAACATCCTGTTTTGGGCTTTGAATATCAGCCGAACGAATCTTCGTTGACGGAGCAGTACTTCAAAAAGATGGGCTTACAGGTGCGCTACTTTATGCCGCCAAACAGTGTTGCACCATTGGCATTCTACTTCTTCGGTGACTTGTTGAACGATTATTCAAACCTAGAGCTTATCAGTACGATTAGCACGATGGAGACATTCCAGAAGATTTACCGACCTGAGATTTACAATGCCAACGCGGTTGCCGGTAATTGCTACCAGCCAAACTTAAAAAACCTAGACCACTCGCTAACTCAAATCGTTTACGACCGAGAAGAGCGCAGCCAACTGGCGATTGAACAAGGGAAATTTGCCGAGGAGCATTTCATCAAACCTTATCAATCTGTGCTTGAACAATGGTCTGCAAGCTGCGCGTAATCGATAACGAGAATCTAGAAAGGAATGACGATGAAAACACTATTACCGACTTCAACGGCTGGCAGCTTACCGAAACCTTCTTGGTTGGCCGAACCAGAAAAACTTTGGTCACCGTGGAAACTGCAAGGTGAAGAACTGATTGATGGCAAACGCGATGCGCTACGTGTCGCTTTGCAAGAACAAGAACTGGCAGGCGTTGATATCGTAAGTGATGGCGAGCAAACTCGGCAACATTTTGTGACGACCTTTATTGAGCATTTAAGCGGCGTAGATTTTGAAAACCGCAAAACGGTGACCATTCGCAACCGTTATGAAGCAAGTGTTCCGACTGTGGTTGGCCCAGTAAGCCGCACAAAGCCCGTGTTTGTTGAAGATGCCAAGTTCTTGCGTCAGCAAACTAAGCAACCTATCAAGTGGGCGCTGCCAGGCCCTATGACGATGATCGACACACTTTATGATGATCATTACGGTAGCCGTGAAAAGCTGGCTTGGGAATTTGCAAAGATCCTCAACCAAGAAGCGAAAGAGCTTGAAGCGGCAGGTGTCGATATCATTCAATTCGATGAACCTGCGTTCAATGTGTTCTTCGATGATGTGAACGAGTGGGGCATTGCATGTTTAGAGCGTGCGATTGAAGGGCTGAAATGTGAAACGGCGGTGCATATCTGCTATGGCTACGGCATCAAAGCGAACACAGATTGGAAGCAAACGCTAGGCACTGAATGGCGACAATATGAAGAAGTATTCCCTAAATTGCAGCAGTCAAATATCGATATTATCTCGCTTGAGTGTCATAACTCACGAGTGCCTATTGAGTTACTTGAGTTGATTCGCGGTAAGAAGGTGATGGTTGGTGCGATTGACGTCGCTACCAACGAAATTGAAACGCCAGAAGAAGTAGCGAACACATTGCGAGAGGCGTTGAAGTACGTTGATGCCGACAAGCTTTACCCATGTACCAACTGTGGTATGGCACCTTTGTCTCGTGAAGTATCGACCGCTAAGCTCAATGCGTTAAGTGCGGGTGCGGAGATCATTCGTAAAGAGTTGGTGGGTTGATATTAATACTTAGGCTCCGCACCATGAACTAAAATTAGGGTCAATCTAGCGAGTTTAAACGAGACTAGGAATCTGATTACAGCTCGCTAGGAAATGACGATAACTTTCGCACTTCAAAGCACTCGGTGGGTAGATCCTGAATCACGCTCGTCCCTCGCTGTTCAGGATGACGGATGTTGGGAGATATGTTACTCACATACCCAACTATTTGGCTTGTATTCAAATTTGGGTTATTCCAGCGAGTCTAGACGAGACTAGGAATCTGATTACAACTCGCTGGGAAATAGCGATAACTTTCGCACTTCAAAGCACTCGGTGGGGAGCTCCTGAATCACGCTCGTCCCTCGCTGTTCAGGATGACGGATGTTGGAAGATACATTGCTCGCCATCCACCAGGTATTAGAGCAGCTCCAAGGTAGGGTCATTCCAGCGAGTCTAGACGAGACTAGGAATCGGGTTACAGCTCGCTAGGAAATAGCGATAACTCTCGCACTTCAAAGCACTCGGTGGGTAGATCCTGAATCACGCTCGTCCCTCGCTGTTCTGGATGACGGATGTTGGAAGATACATCGCTCGCCACAACCCTAGGTATTGGATCTGCTCCAAGGCAGGGTCATTCCAGCGAGTCTAGACGAGACTAGGAATCTACTAACAACTCACTGGAAAATGGCGATAACCTTAGAACTTCACAGCACTCGGTGAGCAGATCATGAATCACGCTCGTTCCTCGATGTTCAGGGTGACCGTTTTAAATAAAAATGCCGCTCACAGTAAAGTGAGCGGCATACATTTCCCGCTTCCAGCCTCGGCCAGATTTAATTCAACTCCACGTTCTTAATCTCAGGATGCTTTAGCAACATCACACGAATCCAGTGATGCACCACCCACATCACCATCGCGGTGAGCAGAACCGCAACGAAAATCGAGCTGAAACGGTACAAGATCGAAAAGAACGCGTCTTTTTGTTCTGGCACCAATGAAGTCGTCAGCGGAACCGATAGGGCAGACATGGCAGAAAACGCGATAGCCGCTTTAATTTGCCCCTTGGTGAGCCACAAGCAGAATGGCCCCATCGCAATGGTAAAGGCGAGCCAAAAGAGTAGCCCATGCCCATACCAACTGCCCAATATCAGCTGAACAGCCATCCCTGCGATGCAGCCTAGTGCGGTGCCGATGATGCGAATTTTTGCCATGGCGAGCGAGCCCGCTAAAGTCATTGGGGTTAGGATGATCAAAATGGAAGCTTGTGCGGATAGCGAGTCATATAAGTCTGCTACTTGGAATACGATAAATGCCGCCATCGCCACTACCCAACCCATGGCAACTTGGCTGATGTAGTCAATATCGCTTTTTACGGGGGTCGATATCTCAATGTGTTCGGCGGAGGATTTTGGCTCAGGGAACAACCAATACGCGAATGCGCAAACAAAAATATTGCTGAACGCCATCACCCACATGTTGACATTGAACTCTTCAATATCCATGAAGTTATAGCTGGCAAAATTCAACACAATTGAACCCACTAACAGCCCCATGTAACCAAACAAATAGGTTTTCTGGTTCATCATTGCAATGCACTTGAACAGCATCATGATTCCGACGGCTACGGTCATTAATGTTGGATGAAACTGCAAGTATTCCAGCAAAAATGTGGCTTGTATGGTTGTCCACACCGCAGAGAAAAACACGATCAATAAAGCCGAAAGATTAAAGTTGTCCATTCTGCCCAATATAAACAGCGGCATCATGATGGCAAAAAATCCGTAAGACCAACCGAAGATCATGCTTAGCGCGAGCCCTAAAGAGCAGCCGAACCAAATTCGTAAGGTTTTCATTGTCGCCGCCTAGTAAATGAAGTGGAACCAGCTTGCGAGGTGAATCTGTGCTTGCGCCATCCACTGCCAGAAAATGCTGTTGTCTGGGTACAAAACAATGGTAGCGCGAGAGCCGACAAACAGTGCTGGTGGTAACTCTTCGCTGCTGGTTAGGTTCACTCGTGTACGCTGCGCATCACGTACCCAGCGGTTGTTCACTTCCACTTTGGTTAGTGCGCCATTAGGCGTTTGTTGTGCGGCTGCTACACCGTAATCGCGGCTAGCTAAATCAAAGTCGTACACCGAACCTGGGTTGGCATCAAATGTAACCAAGGCGTGGAAAGTCTTGTCTACGTTCGCGACGGATTTTTCACGAAAATCAGCGGCTACCCAGAGTGATCCTGTTGGTACAAATGTCAGCAATGGCATGTTGGTGTTTGCCATCGTGCCAACTTCTAGTTGCAGGTTGGTCACGACACCATCACTGGGAGCGAGTACCGCGGTATTTGCCAAATCAAGTTGCGCCTTTTCGATGCCGTTTTTGGCAATTCGAACGGCGGTGCTTTGACCTTTTTGATCGCCTAATTGCGCCTCAATGACTTTTAAGTTTTGTCGTTCCGCTTTAAGCGCTGCACGTGATACCTGATTTTGGGCAAAGGCATTATCGAGTGTCGATTGAGAGATGACTTTCTGCTTCGATAGTGTCAGTAAGCGGTTGTACTCGCGGTGTGCATTATCAAATGTCGCTTGTGCGCGGGCAATATTGGCAAGAGCGGCTTCGCGTTGAGAATACAGTGTTGCTTCTTTTTCATAGGCGGATTGCAGAGACAGCTCCGCCTGTTCAAGCGCTATCTTGTATTTACGATCATCAATCGTAAACAACACATCGCCTTTTTGAACGGACTGGTTATTCTCGATGAGAACGTCGGTCACTTTACCAGATACCTCGGGTGCGACTTGGACAACGTATCCTTGCACTCGTCCTTCGGTCGTTAAGGGGGCGTAGCGGTCAGCAATGATAATGTACAAAAATAGTACGATGAACAGGACAATCAAAGTTCGCATCCAGTGTTTGAATTTTTGGTCAGCCGTCATTACAAGTTCCGTTAAACATATTGGATAGCGGATTATAGAGAAGTCACTCACAATTCAGTAGAATGATAATACGAACATAAATGACCTAAAAATAGGACAATGAACGTTAGTTTTGATGATATTTATCTATTCACTCAGACGGTGGTTCACGGCGGTATAAGTGCAGCGGCAGAGGCGAATCAACTACAACGCTCAAAAGTGAGTCGTCGCCTGCAAGAATTAGAGAAATCGCTCGGGGTACAGCTTTTGATCCGCACAACACGCAGCATAGAGTTGACGGAGCACGGGAAACGCTTGTTTGAGTTGGTGGGGCAGCCTATTGACCATATTCAGCAAGGTTTAAATGCCATGAACGAATATCAACAAGAGCTGACGGGCAAGGTGCGTTTAGCCATTCCTTCCGCATTGATGAGCTCTGCCGCGTTTAACGCGATCATCACCGAGTACACAACGCGGTATCCGGAGATTTCGGTCGAGATTGAAAACTATCAAGAGAGTGTCGATCTCAAGCGTCAATCGTTTGATTTACAGCTTCTTCCGAGCGTGGTCAAAGTCACCGATGACAGCTATGTGCAGTTCAGTCTTTTGCCTTATCGTAGTCACTTTGTTGCGTCAAAAGCTTATCTAGAATCGCATCCTCCAGTAAAAACGGTGGAAGATCTTAAGCAGCATCGCCTTTTAACTAATCGTTACAATGCCGATTTGCTCGATTCAGATTTGCATGTCGCGTTGCGATCGGACGATCTCAACTTGCTGCGCTCGATGGCGATAGCAGGAAACGGCATCGCGTTTATTCCACAAATTCATTCCAAGCCTGCATTGCGAGATGGTTTGTTGGTCGAGGTGCTGCCTCAATTCGCGCATCCGAAGCAGCATCTTACTCTGATTTATCCCTCGGCCTTATTTCTGCCCAATAAAGTCAAAGCCTTGATTGAGCTAATTCGAGAGAAATTTAAATAGTCAGTTCAAACCACTCTTAACTAAGAGCAAATGTGTGAGCGAAGGTCATCTTTCTAGGTTTTAGTGCTCTAACATGAAAGGATTCTGATACATTAACTATTGCTCAACTTGTTGAGTATGGTTTGTGGTCGCACAAGATAGGAGATGGAAATGTTATCGAAAGGAAACACGGGCCTGATTGTGGTGGATGTTCAGGGCAAACTCGCTACATTAATGCATGAAAGTGACGCTCTGATTGAAAATATCACGAAACTGGTAAAGGGCGCCAAAGCACTAGATTTGCCTATTCTGTGGCTAGAACAGAATCCAGAAAGGTTGGGCCCAACCGCGGAGCCGATTCGTGAAGTGCTTGAAAGTACGCATTTACCTATTACCAAGTACACGTTTGATGGTTGCAAAGAGGCGACGTTTAAGGTCGCGGTGGAGAACGCGAAAGTTGATACCTGGTTGGTTTGCGGTATTGAATCCCACATTTGCGTCTATCAAACCGCGGTTTCTCTGCGTCAGTCCGGTTATCGCGTTGAATTAGTCACGGATTGTGTATCTTCCCGAACCGCTGCCAATAAAGCGCTTGCTCTTGCGAAGTTAACCGCAAACGGTGTGGTGCTCACTGGGTTAGAAATGTGTTTGTATGAAATGGTCGAAGATTGCCGAGCACCTGAATTCAAAGAAATTCTGGCGCTCATCAAATAGTGGAATCACTGTAATCAGCAACAACTTTATTTGAACACGCTATTCAAATTCTCGTTGATATCTTGGCAACATCGACTCGTTGCCAAGTAACCCGCCTTGGTGAATGTAAATCACCGTTTTATCTGTGTTCTCTTCGAACCAAGGTGTTAGGCATTGCCACATATACGGGTCGTATAACAGGTCAAATTCGAGGTCGGTTTGCTCAAAGAGTGCTTTCCATGTGATGTAATCTTCTTCGTACAAGCGACCAAAATGGTGTTTGTTGCGGATGGTTAAAATGGTTGGGTGGCTATTTTCACCGAGCTGGTTGAACTGCTCAGTTAAGTAATCTGCATCGCCTACGCAAGGGCAAGTTAGCACTTCAATGCCGTGTGGACTTAAATGTTTATGAAGATATAAAGACGTCGTGCCAGTGCCTGATGGCAGGGCGACCGCAAACTGCTCTTTACCTCTCAATCGCGTCCAATCAAGAATTTCTCGTGCTAACTGTTTGATGCCAGCTTCAGCGAGGTGGGAACGTCCACCTTCTGGAATAAGCAATGTCGATTCATCTAATCTTCGTACCTGGTGGATGTATTCACTAGGGTGGAGTTCGCTACCGATGTCTTGCATGGCGGTGATTTTCATACCCAAATCGAGAGCGCCGCGATAGTTTCCGATGGGGGAGCTTTTTAGCCAAGATGGAATGTGATGAACATAAAACTCAAATGCCCAACCTTTAATCTGGGCGAGAGCCGCTAGCGAGTACATGGCATTAGATTGAGCGGAGCCAAAGCTTATTAACGTGGTGATGTCGGGATTTTGCTCTTCCATTAACGTCATAAACTTACGTGCTTTGTTCCCAGAAAAGTGGGAGTGGAGCATGTCGTCACGTTTAAGGAAAAATTTGCGCCCATTAAAGCTATGTTGGGTGATAGGACTTTCTGAGAGTTTCATGTCGATGCTGACGGAATAAACCGTGTCACCTTTGCCATTTAAAAAGGGCGCGTAGTGTAACGCCATTAAACCCAGATAAAAAGTCTGGGTTTCAGTACATCCATTTCGGTTATTCCTGATGTTCTGTTGCGAGGTTAATTTTTGCCTCACAACCACCTTCTGGATGTGTACCAATCTTAAATTGCCAGCCATAGCGTTGGCACAAATCGTCCACAATCATCAAACCTAATCCGTGCCCATCAGAATGTGGAATGGTTGAAAAGCCTTCACCTTCATCGCGCACCGAAATGGTGTTTTCATCCATATTGATATGAATTGATCCCGAAGGTGTTGCGGCGATGCCGTTGCGAATCAGGTTGCCAAGAATAATGGTCAACACGGCATTGGTCGCGCGCGTTCTAGGGTTGCCGTCTATCTGTACATCAAAGCTGAGTGCTTTCTCATCCGCCTGAGCTTGGCTTTGGAAGATGATTTGTTTCAGCTCTTCTTCGGTGATACTGCGCACCGGTGAATCGTCTGCATTGCGTTCATAACGCACTAAGCCGAGTAGGGCATCCACCATGGTCGACATTTGCTGCGTCGCATCCTGAATTCGGTTCACTTGGCGGGTTTGGAAATCCGTGTTCGCACTTCTCGCCAGTAAGCTGCTTGAGCCTTTCATTACGGTTAACGGTGTACGCAGTTCATGGCTTGCGTATCGTGCAAAGGCTTGCTCACGCTTGATGACTTGGTTGATTTTGTGGCGGTACTCATTCAACTCATCCGCAAGGGTTTGGAACTCTTTGGCCGAGCCCTCAGGCACACTAAAAGTCTGCGTAGCATCGCCTTGGTGACGATCGAGTTGAGTTTTAAGCGCATTGACGGGTTCAATTAAGCGCTGTGATAAACGCAGCAGCAGGCTACCAAACAGAAACACCAGCACGGCGACAATGGACAACACCATAGCGACGACGAGAATGAATTCCTCTGAGGTGATCTCGATTTCATCAATCAAGGAAACCAGAATCACAGGATGTTCAACGCCTTTGTAGGTGTAAGTGCTCATGTAAACCATGCGCGAGTATTCACCGTCTTCTACTTCATCAAGAAAGTGCTTTTGACCAATCAGGTATTTTTGGTAGCGCTCGGCAACCAATGAGATGTCGTTGTAAGCGGTGGTGAGCAGGTCAAGCTGAATACTGCCTTGCTCTGGGTGGGACTGGAAATGTTCAATCGCTTCTTTTTTATCGACCATAATACGACGCTCGCCCACGCGGTCTTCAGACCAAAGCAGGGAGCCGGTAATCAACAAAAAGCAGAAGATGCCAATCACGACCGACACAAAAGAGAAAAACAGAGCGAGTCGCCCTGTCATACTTTGTGTGCTTTGCGTGCTGGCAAGTAAGCGATTGATCATGCACCTGTCTCCAAGCGGAAGCCAACTTTCGGCACGGTGATCAGCACATGTTGTTCAAATGGCTTATCAAGTTGGTTACGCAGTTGGTAAATGTGGCTGCGCAGAACATCGTTGTTCGGCTCGTTTTCTTGCCAAAGTTGGAAGGCGATTTCTTCACGTGTCACTACGTCTGGCGCGCTTTTCACAAGCATTTCCAGAATGGTGTAAGTTGTGGGGTTTAGCGCCAGCAGTTTATCTTGGCGGTAAGCTTTACGCGTTTTTTGGTCGATAGACACTTCACCGTATTCCAACTTACTCGATGCGACAGTGCCACGGTAACGGCGGATCAGGGCCATCATGCGCGCTTCAAGAATATCCAGATCGAAAGGCTTGGTCAGATAGTCATCAGCACCGTGTTGGAAGCCTTTGAGCATATCGTCACGGCTATCAAGCGCCGTCAGCATAAGCACTGGTGTGTTGTTGCCCGCGTCGCGAAGTTTATTACACATGGTCAGGCCATCCATGCGTGGCAGCATGAGGTCGAGCAAGATGATGTCGAAGGTGTTTTCCATCGCCAGTTTCAGGCCGAGCTCGCCGTTGTCTGCATAATCGAGTTCCATACCTGCACACTCAAAATAATCGAACAGCATGCCTGCGATTTCTCGATTATCTTCGACTAAAAGTACGCGTTTCATGTATTTCTCTCCAAGTGGGCAGGTGTTCGAAAATAACATTTCGTATTAACCGAACATTATTCACTAAGGACGTGAAAAAGATGTCAATAACATCTCTTTCACATTGATGTTTGTAGACTGGATTCATTCATCGGATTTAGTGGAAGAGTAGCATGTCAACCTTCAACATTCACGCTGTAACCTTTTCAAAGGTGAGCCAACACACTGAGCCTAAAACAGTTTTGTCTGTTGTGGTGCCATTCTTTAACGAGCAAGAAGTCTTGCCTGAATTTCATCGTCGTTTAGCCGCCGTTTTGGATGAAATGCCAGAACGCTGTGAAATCGTCTATGTCGACGACGGCAGCAAAGACGACAGCCTAATGATCGCGCAAAACTTTTCTCAATCTTCTAGCGATGTTCGTTGTATTGCATTAAGCCGTAACTTCGGCAAAGAGTCTGCCATGAGTGCGGGTCTAGAACACTGCCAAGGTGAAGCGGTGATCGTGATTGATGCTGACTTGCAAGACCCGCCGGAGTTGATTCCGCAAATGGTATCAAAATGGCGTGAGGGGTATGACGTGGTGAATATGCAGCGCAGCGAACGCCACGGTGAAACTTGGTTTAAACGCTTCTCGGCCGCTTGCTTTTACAAAGTGCTTAACGGCATGGCGAAATTGGATGTGCCTGAGAACGTGGGCGATTTCCGTCTACTGAGCGCAAAAGTGGTCAAACACATCAATGCGCTGCCAGAACGTAACCGATATATGAAAGGCATTTTTTCTTGGCCGGGTTTCAAGCAAGTGACGGTTCAGTTTGAGCGTGATGCTCGTTTTTGTGGTGAAACCAAATGGAACTACCTCAAGCTAATTGGCCTTGCAATGGACGGCATTACCTCGTTTTCCATTCGTCCTTTGCGCTTAGCGACACTTGCTGGTGCGTTAGTGGCGTTCAGTGCCTTTATCTATGGCGCATTCATAGTGATGAAAACCGTAGTGTTTGGTGAGCCTGTCACTGGCTACCCATCCATGATGGTCGTCCAACTTGCCTTGGGCGGTGTGCAACTGCTGTCGATTGGCCTTTTGGGTGAATACATTGGCCGCATTTTTGTCGAGACCAAGCAACGTCCTCTTTATCTTGTTCAGTCTGTTTACGAGCAGCCTGCAAAACATCAATCCATCCAAACCATGAAGTTTAAACTGGGAGAAACCGCGTAATCATGAGTATTAATAAAACCCATTTGTGGTTGTTGTTGGCGTTTGCTCTTTTACTCCGTCTTATTTCACTTGCCGCTTACCCTTTGATGGACACCACAGAAGCCCGCTACGGCGAAATGGCGCGCTTAATGGTGGAAACCGGCAATTGGCTAACCCCACAGTTTGATTACGGCGTGCCTTTTTGGGGGAAGCCACCCCTGTTCACGTGGATGAGTGCTTATGGCATTGAGCTGTTTGGATTGAATGAATTTGCAGTGCGCGCACCTCATTGGTTGGCGGGGGTTGCGACAATTGTTTTTGTTGCTTTCATGGCGCATCGCGCAGGCTTTAATGCTGTCATCGCAGCGTTGGTACTGGCGACGTGTGGCATCTTTTCAATTGCGGCGGGTGCGGTGATGACAGACATGGCACTGACGTTGGCAATGACGATGGCGATGGTTGGTTTTTACTATTGCTGGCTTGGCAAAGACAAACACAGCCGATTGTGGGGTTACCTCGGTTTCTTTGGCTTGGCTTGCGGGCTGTTAGCGAAAGGTCCAGTGGCGATCGTGATCATGGGCATCGCAGTATTTCCTTGGCTCGTGATTCAGCATGGTTTCTTTGGTGCCTTCAAAGCCTTGTGGCAGCGTTTTCCAATTGTGTCGGGGTTGGCGCTCATGCTGGCGATTGCTCTACCTTGGTACATCATGGCTGAAATGGCGACGCCTGGATTTATTGATTACTTCATTGTTGGCGAGCACTTTAAGCGTTTTGTTGTCAGCGGTTGGGAAGGGGATCTGTATGGTTCTGCTCATGATCAACCACGTGGGATGATCTGGGTATTCTGGCTACAGTCGGCTGCGCCTTGGTCAATTGTATTGCCTATCTTGGCGTGGAAACGTCGTAAGGTACTCAAAGCCATTGAAACCGATCATCAAGGTTTGTTTAGCTTCCTGATGTGTTGGCTGATTTCTCCAATGATCTTGTTCACCATGGCTGGGAATATTTTGCCTGCTTACGTGCTACCGGGTGTGCCTGCGTTGGGTATCTTGATTGCAATGCTGGTGGATAAACACGATTTCAAATGGTTGACCGGAACGGCAGCGGTGTTGCCAGCCCTGCTTATGATTGCGATGTTGGTTTTGAATATGGGCAAAGCAGATAGCCGCAGCGACCGCATAATCTTCGCGCAAATTAATGACAACGCTCCGGTCTTTTATATTGGTAAGCGCCCGTTCTCAGGCCAGTTCTATAGTCATGGTCAGGCGAAAAAGCTTGAAGATAAGAATGACTTAAACAATCTGAAGAAATTCCACCTGATTGGTAAATCGCAGCAAGTGGATAGCGTGATTCATGAAAATGCGTTGAGTTGTACCAACGAGTTCACAGCAAAATCGAAACGCTCACTCTACACCTGTGTGGTTGGATAACGGAATGCGCAAATTACCAAAATTTGCTTCGCTGGAAAGGTTTGCTTCGTTAACAAGGTTTGCTCTAGTAGGTGGTGTCGGCTTTATGGTCGACACCCTTATCTTTTCTGTGTTGTTCCATTGCTTTGGTCTGGAGTTGATGCTGGCTCGTGGGATAGCTTTTTTGTTTGCAGCAACCACGACTTGGCTTGGCAATCGCTGGCTGACTTTCTCTCAAGCAGAAAAAACCAACCCTTTCGCTCAATGGCAAAAGTTTATGGTGAGTGCTTGTATCAGTGCTTTGCCGAACTTTATTGTGTTCAAAGGCGTAGCGCTCGCGCTTGGAACGCAAGGGCTGATGGTCTATTTGGCTTTGATCTTAGGCATATTGGCAGGCATGGTGAGTAACTATTTACTCAGTGTAAAATGGGTGTTTAGTTGAGGATAGAAAGGTTCGGGCTTACTATCCTATCCTCGAGTTAAAAATTCGTTATTTGAACCAATTTTTCTTTTTGTACATCAGAGTAAACCTAAAGCTTTTCATGGGGGATGTAAAAAGGTAAATAAGCCAAGGTTTATACCTTGGCTGCCGTTAGTTCAGATTTTGATTGTTCGATTTCAGACTCGGTTTGCCACTTACCGTTGTAAAGGTATTCACGCTCAGGAAGCGGGGCATTTGACGCTCTTAAATCAAATACCTCATCGGCTTTATATTCTCTATTACAAACAGGAATGTTAAACAGTCTAGCTTCTGGCTTCGATTCAAACAGCTTTTTGTGGTCATCTACCTCTGTACAATCCAGCTTATATTCCGTAGCTAACTGATTTACCATCGATTCTAAGTCCGTTTCAGTTTTGAAAAATACGTAGCAATCAGATCTACTATGTGAACGGACAATAGTGTTGTGTTCCATATCGATATATTCACACTTATCCTGCTTAAAGTAGAACTGGATCACTTTGCGCTTTTTGTTGTAGTCGGCAAACAACCAATCTTCACGCTCTCCAATTCTCACTTCTGTTGGTTCATCGGGCTTGCGTTTTAACATACCAAATGAGAATAAAATAAGAGCGCCCGCTCCAGCTAACGCCATCGGGCCAACTACCGCTACCATCAAAACGCAAACTACCGCACCGATCCAGCCAACGGCTTGTGTGGCGGTATTCGCCCACTTAGGCATGTTGCGACGCTTCTTCATCACAAAGCCTTTGTCAGAAAAGATATAGTCATAGCGATAGTCGAGGCCAATCGTAAGATAAAAGATCCCGGCCATCATTACTGACAAGATAAGGCCAAAAAAGGTCACGACAAGCGTATCACTTGAGTGTGTCAAAAATACAATTACAAATAAGAAGCTCATAAATGGCAAAGCCGTTAACTTGTAATGGTAGCGAAATGGCTCTTCTACATCATACTTATGCCATGTTGTTAAATTGTCCCCTTTGAGAATCTCTTGCTCTTGTGCTTCTTGATAAACCGCCAATTCTTCTGGGGTGATATAAAACGGTGAATATGCCAAGGGTTACTCCTGAAAACCTAGTGTGCCAACAGCGGGGGTGAGTGTTTTTTTAATTATGTCTTGTTTGATATTGTCTGAAATAATGCCATAAGTTGCACTCTGTTTTATGCCGTTTTGGAACCAATACTCACGCTTAGCAGGGGCATCATCTTCCACATCGTAAGCTACTTGCATTGCAAGGTAATGATCTGCTTCTTCAATTGGCAAGGTTACTTTGTACACCAGTGATTCTTTGCTCGCTTGATCTTGAGTTTGTAGCGTGACTAAATCTGCGTTTTGATGCCACGAGCCTGACATCAAATCATCTTCTGTTGCCTTGCTGTTAGTTCTCAACGTAATACCATTCGTTGCAGCACGCCTTGGCAGTTGAATATGCACTTCCAAACCGATTAACTCACGATGTGTGTAACCTGGGTAAGCTTGTACTTTTTCAATAGGTTGATGGTATACCGTAGGCTGTTGAATAATAGATTGTAAGTCAAACAGCGCTTGCTGAACCAATGCTGAATTATGCTTCTCTCTTTCGGGTAAGCTCGAAGATTGGCTCCACTGAGTGCGAGTCGGGTGATAACCCCAAGGCAGTTTATCTAACCATTTTTGGAAATCATCTTGTTTCAGTTTATTCAACTTATAATTGATGGCTAGGTATGCAATCGTGAGAATAACCAGGCCGGCCGTTATAGGCCCGCCAAAGGATAAGTTTAATGCAAATTGTCCAGTTAACCCTCCGTATACTTGGAATATACCGACAGCTGACATTGCTGTTAATACTAGGGAATTTGCTACATGCAGATATTTTTCTTGACCATAAACTTTGTCAGCACTCTGCCAAGAACGGTAAGCCTCAATACCCGAAGCTAACGCACCTAAAGCCCCTGTGATTGCTAGCCATTTATTGAATACCTTTAGGTCATCAAGGTTTAAGTTTTTAAAGGTATCTTCGTTTCTATTCACTAACTTTTTTAAGACATTATATGAATGTGACCTTAACCTAGGTTCACCCTTCACTTTCTCCCATAACTTACCTGTACGAACACCTGTCCAAGCGTTGACTGTGTAAAATAACTTTTGCTGGATATCCAAAAATTCATCTGAGGACATTAACCCAGAGTCTTGGATACTACTCATGGCATCACCAAGCGCGATGCAGTTAAATACTAATGCCATAAAGCCTAGACCACCGGCATTCTCGAACAGTTTATTCAAATCATTGAGCTTATTCATCACGATCCGCGTTCTAAGCTCGATGGTTCTTTGAGGTAGATCATCAGGTAACTCAATGTACTGTGGGTACTCCAATGTAGCTACAGCGAGTGCCTTCTTAATTCTCTTTTTATTTTTTAAAGCTGTTGTGTATTTAGAGTCGGCTTTGCGGTTGTTTTTCTGGAAGTCAGCAATGACCGCATCGTTTTTCTTGAGCTCACTTGGGTAATCATTTACGCGTGTCTTCCATTTTTTAAAATCGCGAGCGTAGCTTTCATTTACAGTAACTGGCATATTGTGTGCCATATGTTCTGCAATAACGGCAAATAAATAATAGCTATGACGGTTCAGAGGTTTAGCGAAAACAGGCATCAGCGAAATTGATACTTGTGAGGTCATGCTAACACCAAACTCTACAACGCCTTTTGCAAGCGCACCTATTGCAGATTTAAAAATAATATCCAGCTCTTGGAAACCTTTGGCGATATCTTTGAGAAAGGCTGTTTCCGCAGTGTTTGGGTTGGAAACAAAGTCCATGATCTTAGAGTACATATTCACGCGGTTGCTGGTATCAGATATCTGGTCCATCAACTGATTATCAGGATCAGGGTTTTCTGAGACGATCGACTGTTCATCAAGCGCCTCTGTAATATTCTTCTCCATCACTTTAAATAAACTACGACTAAACCCAGAGGCATAGAGAGCAAGTAAACTGGTTGGTTTCTCCCATTGGCTTTCAGCCCATTGGCGGTCTTCTTCTTGTATCACCAAAGTAAATGACTCAACCGCTTGCTTGTGCAGTTGATACAAGCTGTACTGCGTGTCTTCGCTGTATAGGTCGAAGGTTCTTTCGAGATGATGCGGCGTTAAGGACTCCATTACTGCGATAAAGTCGCGTTTGACCGAAACCACTTGGGTTAGCATGTTTTCTTTTTGTTCTGACAGCTCTTGCATCTCGCTCAGCATTTGCTTCCAGTTGAGCTGCTGACGCCAGCGTTCAGTCGCTATCCATTGTTCGTATTTACCAAAACGGCTCGCAGAAATTCGATATTTGTCCTGTATCGCTTTAGCAATGTCACTTTGGGTATGTTGGTGTGATTCAATCGCTCCAGCGGAAAATTTAGCAGGATAGCCGGACTGAACTGAGCTTTTGTTCTGCTCTGCCAAATCAAGTTGGTGAGAGGAGTCATAATAGTCAGCCATGTCGGTATAAAACGACAGCTCTTCGCCGTTACGCTTAACGCTAGCTGGCATGTCTATCTCGTCACTTGCACCAAACATACACAGTTGCATGGCGGTCTGCATCAAGTTCCACTGGTTTGAAAACTGGTCAGTGAAAAGGCGGTAAGGGCTTGCGGCACCAACAAAATGCAGTGACATATCTTGAATGTCTGCGGCGTAATCTTTTATCGCGACGAAGTAGCCTGATTCTTCTTCTGGAATCGCAGAGGTTAAATCGCTTTCGACTGCGACAGGTTTAAAAACAGAACCATCTTCATCTGCTTTGGTGGCGATGCCAGAATCCGCAAAGCGACCATCATCGACGGCAGAAGATTCAATATCAGCGACTTGGGTTAACTTATCTATTGGTGCAATGTTGTGCTGATTCTCGTTTGAGGACAGAACAATGGTTTGCATGCGATCGATATGATTACTCGGATTGTTAAGTACGCGCATGAACGTGTGCCATGTCCAGCGGTGCTCAGAGAAGCAAATCGATAGTACGCTTCCGTTGACGTAAGTAAGGAAGGGCTTTGCATCTTGTGGTGTCCCACGCTGTTCTGATTTTGGGCTTTCCGATTCTCCCAACTTATAGAGCGTGAATTGCGTTCCTTTGATTTTGTATTCGTCTAAGCTTTTGTTGATTGCATCATAGACATACAGCCAACCGTCGCGCAGTTGACGCAGGGTGTAACCAACGGTATTGAGTTTGGCTGGGCCTTGGCCTTTCCATTCTTCAGGCAAACCAAAAGGTTGTGTCTCTTCTGTTTCTAGCTGATCGATGGCATAGCGGACTGGGATAAAGTGCGCAGGTGATGCTTCCGTTGCTTCCTTCTCAGTTTTTAAATTGAGAGGCTCTGGTTCAGACGGCGGTGGCGGATCGATTTTTTTTGTTTCTCCCTCCCAAAACATACTGCGCTCTGGGGGTGAGCCAGCAAGATCATCGGATTCCGTGGTTGGAACGATATTCAGCGATTTCAGTGTACCATCGCTTTCAAATGCCTGAACGGCCTCCTCATAGGTATAGCTGTTGTCATACCAGAACATAGAAGTTTTTGGGGGAAGTGGATTATTCATCGTTAGCCCATGTTTAAGAGTTTTATTCTATTACGCAAATATCGCACCAAAATAAAGCAATTAAAAATCAATGAGTTAGATTTTTATGGTTTTTCTTCAATCAAATAATTGTTTGTTTTTCCAATAAGTTGGTTGGTGTTTACCATTTTTTGTATTGATTGAATCAAAGTTTGAGTTGTGAGTGATGCCTCAATGAGCCGACAAAACAAAAGGGCTCCAGAGTTTACTCTGGAGCCCTTTCTAGTATTTAAGCTCTAAATAATTAGTGACGCTTTGGTTTACGTTGACCAGCTGGTTTGCCTTGTCCTTGCGGGCGACCTTGGCCTTGCGGCTTGCTACCTGCCGGGCGGTTTGCACCGTTGCCGCTAGGACGTTGGCCGTTGCTTGCAGGGCGTTGACCACCTGTAGCTTTGCCAGAACCGTTACGGTTACCAGATGGTTTACCATCTTTTGAACCGCCTTCAGAGCGTTTGTTCAAATGACCACCGAAGCCTGGTTGGTTTTTGGTATGTTTGGTTGCAAAGCGGTTTGCCCCGTGACGACCAGATTTACGACGTTGCGCAGGTGTTTGTGCTTCAATGTCTTCTGCAGGAACGAGACAGCCTTGTTTGTCACCAATCAAATGTTTTTTACCCATACTGACTAGGGCTTCACGGATCATTGGCCAGTTTGCTGGATCGTGATAACGCAACAGCGCTTTATGCAGGCGACGTTGACGTTCACCTTTTGCTACAGGTACATCTTCACGTTTTTTGTACTTCACGCGTTTCAGAGGGTTTGTCTCTGAGTAGTACATCGACGTTGCGTTACACATTGGCGAAGGGTAGAAGTTCTGTACTTGGTCACATTCGAAGTTGTTCTTTTTCAGCCACAGAGCAAGGTTCAGCATGTCTTCGTCTTCTGTGCCTGGGTGCGCAGAGATAAAATAAGGGATTAAGTACTGCTTCTTGCCTGCTTCTGCACTGTATTTCTCGAACATCTCTTTAAAGCGATCGTACGTACCCATGCCTGGCTTCATCATTAGATCAAGAGGACCTTTCTCTGTATGTTCCGGTGCAATCTTCAAGTAACCGCCCACGTGGTGAGTCACGAGCTCTTTCACGTATTCTGGTGATTCAATCGCAAGGTCGTAACGTACGCCAGATGCAACCATCACTTTCTTCACGCCTTCAACTTTACGCGCTTCGCGGTATAAATCGATCGTGTGTTTGTGGTCTGTGTTTAGCTTGTTACAGATGCCCGGGAATACACAAGAAGGACGACGACAGTTCGCTTCCGCTTTTGGATCTTTACAGCCCAGGCGGTACATGTTTGCAGTCGGGCCACCAAGATCGGAAATTGTGCCGGTAAAGCCTGGAACTTTGTCGCGAATTTCTTCAATCTCGTTGATGATAGACTCTTTCGAACGGTTTTGAATGATTCGACCTTCATGCTCGGTAATCGAACAGAAAGAACAGCCACCAAAGCAACCACGCATGATGTTTACAGACGTCTTGATCATGTCGTACGCAGGAATTTTTGCTTTCCCGTACATAGGGTGAGGGACACGCGCGTAAGGCAGGCCAAACACAAAGTCCATCTCTTCGGTCGTCAATGGAATTGGAGCTTGGTTTACCCAAAGTTCACGATCACCATGGCTTTGAAGTAACGCTCGACCAGAGTACGGGTTCGTTTCTAAATGCAGTACACGGCTTGCATGCGCATAAAGAATGCGATCGTTTCTTAGCTTTTCAAACGAAGGTAAACGGACCGCAGTCGTCGCAGCATCGTGGCGTGATGGGCGAATTGTGATTGGTTGTGCAACTGGCTCGTCTTTTTTAGTTTCACACTGAGTTTCTACTTCGTATGGGTTCTTTGGTACGAACGCTTCTTTACGAGGTTTTTCAATGCGAGAAGAATCAATAACCGTGTAGCCTTCTGGCGCCGCTGGCAAGTTCACGGCAGTACCACGAATATTGGTCATGGTGCTGATGTCTTCGCCGTTTGCGATGCGATGTGCTACTTCGACAAGTGCGCGCTCTGCGTTACCAAAAAGTAGGATGTCTGCTTTTGCATCAAACAGTACAGAACGGCGAACTTTATCTGACCAGTAATCGTAGTGTGCCACACGGCGTAGGCTAGCTTCGATACCACCTAAAACAATAGGTACTTCTTTGTATGCCTCACGACAACGTTGAGAGTAAACCAACGTTGCTCGGTCTGGGCGTTTACCACCTTCGTTATTCGGTGTGTACGCGTCATCGTGACGAAGCTTTTTATCCGCGGTGTAACGGTTGATCATGGAGTCCATGTTACCCGCAGTGATCCCGAAGAACAGATTTGGCTTACCAAGTTGCATGAACGCATCTTTATTTTGCCATTCTGGTTGAGCAATGATACCGACACGGAAACCTTGTGCTTCTAGCAGGCGGCCAATGATAGCCATACCAAAGCTTGGGTGATCCACATAAGCGTCACCGGTTACAATGATAATGTCACAGCTATCCCATCCTAGGGCATCCATTTCTTTGCGACTGGTCGGCAAGAAAGGTGCCGTACCAAAACACTCTGCCCAGTATTTTTTGTACTCATGAATAGGAGTGATGTTATTGGTCATATTTTGCTCTCTGTTCCAGGGAGCGCGAATTATAGCGATTTGATTATCAGGTATCTATAACAAACTCATCTATTCAAGCTTAGTTCATCGAGTTTTATTTGGTTTGTAAAAATATCAATGCTCTATCGGCGATTTTCTGTCTAATTTCACCTTGAAAGCCTCATGGTTATAGATCGGTTCATGAAAAATGTCGCAATCTTAATACAAAGCATAAGCAATGGTGTGCTTATATGGGGTAAAGCCTATAATCAAATTAGTGCATATTAAATGCAAAAGGCTGAGCTGCTCTGGAAATAGTTCTAAGTCGATAGGCTTATCGTTGACACAATCCATCTATAAAGAGGATCGGCAGGTCCCAACTGGAATGTCGCGAATTGACTGTGAATTTTGAGCCTTGGGCTAATTACAAAAAAAGGGGCTAGGGTATGAGTGAATCTACGACAACAGTGCATCCAAAAATGCAAACGACTTCCAGTCTAACTCCTGTTATAGAGTGGTCTTACGATATTGATACTCGCGAGTTCGAATGTGATCAGCAAGGAATGGCAAAGGCATTTGGGATAAGTACGCCAGTAACCAGCCTAAATAACTTGTTTGATCATATGCTGATGGGGCAACAAGAAACGCTAAAACAACGAATTCTAGAAGTGGAACTCTTTGGCGGACGGGGGCGGTTTTCTTGTTGCATGATGCTAAAAAACGTTAACTTAGTGCACGTTACTATTAGTTTTGAAAGGCTCAATAAGCGCATTATCCAAGGCACTATCATTCCACAATTAACAATCACTGGTTGCGAGGAGTTAGCGAAAATTCTCGAAACGATTTTTGATTTGCCAAATGTAGGCGTTTTAGTTGCCGATGAAGATACGCGCATCTTAGGTTGTAACCGTGCCTTTGAGTTACAAATGGGCTATCAAAACCGAGATCTGGTTGGGCTTAAAACTCATATATTCAGTACCTCTCACCATAGCCAAGCGTTTTATGATCAGCTGTGGCAGCAAATTAATGATGAAGGATGTTGGTGTGGTAACTTGCTGAGCAAAACAGCAAACGGTAGCAACCAAGCTCATCATCTTTGTATTTACCGACTTACGTTTCACTCTGGACGAATTCTTTATCTCGGATTTTCTACGGATATTTCTGCTTCGTTGTTGTGGATGAAAAATCGTTGTGAACAACAGCATGATTGGGCTGCCTTTTTACCGACGAGGAAAGAATTTGAACTCCAATTAGCTACCTTAGCGAATGAAAGCAGAAATAAAGAACTCAACATTGTTATGACACTAAGACCCAAGTTTTCGGAGAGATACTTGCTTGAACAGCAATTAGGTTTTGCAGATTTTATTATGCGAAGTCGCTACACCAGTATTGCGGGGCAGTTATCTCGGGATGTGTTTGTCGTATGCTTGCAGACCCCTCATTGTCAATGGTTGAGCCCGGTTCGTTTGATCCAAATTGCCATGAAAGGATTCTTTAATGAGCTTAGAAATGAAATGGGCACAAAAATGCATGCCACTATCGTTAAAGGCCAAACTGGTGTGTCAATCCTTGGTTATGATACGAACCGACCAAGACAAGCGCTAGCACATGCAGCGCAAGCGATGTTGTCCTCTATTTCCGGTGAAGGCAGCTATTTCAACTTTTACGACAGTGAACTTCACTCTGAATTAGTGAAGCGCCAACATCTCGAGGCGTTTTTGGAGGCGCAAATAGAGAGTGGGCTAGTGGACGTTTACTTTCAACCGATTATCGACGTTCAAACCGGAAGAGTGGTTAAGTTCGAGGCTCTCGCACGCTTCTATGATGAAAATGATGCGTATTGTACGCAAAAGATGATCGCTATTATTGAAGATCTAGAACTCATAGCGGCACTTGATGATGTGGTCTGCCAAGCTGCGTTGAAGCACTTTCCGCGCTTACAAGAAATTTATGGCGAGGAAGTGGGCGTGACCATCAATCGCTCCCTCAATACGAAATTGGATTCTCTTCAGATCCTTCAGCGGTCGCATGATTTGATTAAAGCCAGTGGTGTAGACCCTAAGCGAGTAACTATCGAGCTAACAGAAACCGCGTATTTTGAACAAGATGAGGAGCATACTCGAGCTCTAGAGGAAGTGCGGAAAGAGGGCATTGAGATCGCGATTGATGACTTCGGTACTGGGTATTCTTCTTTTTCTTATCTAGAAAAAGGGCAGTTTGATTTACTGAAAATAGACCGAAAATTCATCAAGAACATTCATAAAGGGAGCACCAGCTATAACATTGTGAAAATGGTCACCGAGCTTGCACAGCAAATGAATGTAAAAGTGGTTGCTGAAGGCGTGGAATCTAAGCAAGAACTTCAAGTATTGGCAGAAATCGGTGTCGATTACATGCAGGGCTTTCTATTTTCTGCTGCCGTGCCTGTCGATTTGATGGATAAAGCGGACAGTTATGAGCATCTGTTCTCTGACATCGCGGTTGAGTCTAAGCAAAGTGATGTGTTGCAATCTGTGAGCCATGAACAAGTCAGGTCTATGGACCCTGGAGAACCGCTCTCCTTGGCAGTGGAGTACATGAATTTGAATCCAAGCTCGCCTTTAGTTGTTCTCAATGAAAATCGTTGTGTTGGGTTAATTACGAAAGAGACGGTGAATTTACACCTAACGCCTTCGATGGGAACAGAGCGAGAAACTGAACGAGAAAGCCGAATTTGGAAACGTCCTGTTAATCAGATAATGAGCACCGAATTTGTGTTGGTTGATGAGGATTTACCTGTCTCTGTTATTCGAGAGTTGGTTAAAACCGGGATTCGTTTCCCTTGGGTACTGTGTAATACCAAAGAAGAGTACCGTGGAGTTTTAACGCAGGAAGACGCGTTGAAGTATCTTGCTTCTCTGTGAATAAAATTGTCTTACCGTTTTAGCTCATTTGGGGGCCGACTTTCGGTGGTTTGGCGATAGTTGATTTGATATTATCGCCCCCCAAAATGACTTTTGAGCGTGCATTCAACATGATTCAACAATTGCTGGTTACTTTCCCTCCGATGCTATTTGGCGCACAAGCGCTACTGACTTTGCTTCTAATCAAGGGCGATATTTGTCCTGGTCAGCGAGGACGTCTTCATAAAATGTTGCCTGCAGTAGCTGTATTGTGGCTCGCTGTTGCGTCACTTCGCATTGAAGCATTTATGATCGTGTTTGCTATTTTCTACTTCTATTCTCAGGTTCAAACCAAGAAAACGCGTGAAAAAGGGCCACTATGGGCGATGCATTTAGCGAATGGTTTGGCCTTTGCGTATGTGAGTATTCAAGTATTTGAGCAATCAAGCTGGCCAGCATCGATAGCGATGGCGCTAATGATATTTTTCCTTGGGGCGTCATTTTCTCAATTGCTGCTTACGATAGCTCGCAGCAGATTACAGGCATTTCACCGTATTTTACCAGTTACGGGCATTGTGTCTGGAATGCTATTAGTCATCGCAACGTTGTTTGCTTCTTACCAGTTAAATGAAGCCACACTAAACGCTGCGACACAGCCGATCTTGCTGTCTTTAGCTATGCTAATTTCTTCAATTATTGTGTGGTGTTGGCATATTTTTACGCATAAGAAACCAGAAAAGGTGCAACTGAGCGTTGCCTTGTTTCTAGCACTCGCGTCGATGACGAGCCTGCAAGGTTTATTCTCTCTCGCGGCTTAACCTCTATTCTAAAGACAAAGCTAGACAGCTTATATCCAAGTGCTTTCTTGGTGCTTGGGTATAAGGTGATCACGTTTTAGATCGCACTCACTTTAAATTCGCGTGATTACTACTACGCTTGTTTATATACCTTGTCGAAGAGGAGAGTCGCGATGGATTTAAGCAATGTAGGTAATCTGGACAGCACTATTTTGCTAGGTATCGTCAACGAAAAGCTACGTTTAGAGTGCGACAGTTTTGACGAGTTAGTATCAGTGTATGAGATGGATGTAGAGTCTGTAGTCGGCAAGCTTGATATGCTCGGTTATCAGTACGATCCATTGACTAACCAATTTAAAGCATATCAACGCTAAGCCTTTCATAACCCAAATCTTTTAAGCCACCTTGATTCCGTCAAGGTGGCTTTTACATTGTAGCCTCGCGGTTGCGAAAAAAGCTTGTAAGTAACGCTTTTCTTTCTCTGAGTGACGCGTTGCAGCAAACAAGCGACGCCATAAGCCTTGGCCGAAAGGTTTACTGGTAATAAGACCTTGGCGAGAAAATTCAGAAATCGCCCAATTGGGTAGTGCCGCCACCCCTAATCCAGCAGAGACCATCTGAACTAACATGAGAGTGTTGTCGGCTTGCTTCCATTTCGCAGGTTCTATTCCTGCTGGCTGAAGAAAGTGCTTTACGACGTCTAGCCTTTGTTTTTGAACCGGATAAGAGAGCATGGTTTGATCTGCGAGATCTTGCGGATCAATAATTTCTTTTTCCGCCAATGGGTGGTTGGTTGCGGTAATTAAACGCATTTCAAAGTCGAATAGAGGCTCGTAGTGGACTTCAGATCGAGGTTGGATATCGGAAGTAATAACGAGATCGAGTTCGCCTGCCAATAGAGCTGGGAGTGGTTCAAAGCCAAAACCAGAGGAAAAGTCCAATGTTACGCTAGGCCAAGCAAGTTGGTACTCCCTAAGTGCAGGCATTAGCCATTGGAAGCAAGAGTGACATTCAATGGCCATATGTAATCGGCCATTGACGTCCTCTTTCAAGCTCGCTAAATCATTTTCTGCTCTTGCGAGTTTCGGAAGGATATCTTCTGCAAGACGCAATAGGATTTCTCCCTCTGAAGTGAACTTCACCGGACGAGTCTTTCTCAGGAACAGTTGCCCTCCAATTCGCGCCTCCAAATCTTTGATCTGATGAGACAGTGCCGACTGAGTGAGATGTAAAGCGGTCGCTGTTGCCGTTAGAGAGCCAGTGTCTCGAAGCGAAGTGAGTGTCCGCAAATGTTTTAGCTCTATCATGAATTCCTTTCATCCTTTGTTGCTCGCTATGAACAGAATAGCAATCGTGTAAATAACTTAACGACAAAAAATGGATATGTAAACGTCTAGACGTCTATTTGTTGTTTTTATTTGCGAATCATGTCGCTTCATGATGAATTTTTTTAATAAACAAGTTGAATAAATGGACGTTGTTCTAATATCAGATGAGAGCGATAGTTTAGCCATCCAGACATCTTATTCTTTACCGAAAGATGCTCTGATCCAAACAAATTGAACAAAATTGAGAAAGGAATAGGGACATGGCGACAACGACTCACATATTAGGTTATCCACGCATCGGTGAAAAACGAGAATTAAAATTCGCTCAGGAAAAATACTGGCGCGGAGAAATTGATCAAGCAGAGCTTAAAAAGGTTGGAGCAGATCTGCGCGCTAAAAACTGGCAAACGCAAACAGATGCTGGCTTGAGTTTTGCCACCGCTGGCGACTTCGCTTGGTACGATCATGTACTGACGACCACGTTGCTATTGGGTCATGTGCCAAAGCGTCACGCTGATGGTTTCCCTAACCTGGATACGTTGTTCAAAGTGGGTCGCGGTCAATCTCAGGCGGGTTGCAGCTGTGCGGGCGCTGCGGCATCGGATATGACCAAATGGTTCAACACAAACTACCATTACATTGTCCCTGAATTCAGCAAGGACGATACGTTTGAAGTGAGCTGGCCGCAACTGTTTGAAGAAGTCAACGAAGCGCTTCAAGCTGGCCACCAAGTGAAGCCTGTTTTGCTTGGTCCAGTCAGTTACCTTTACTTGGGCAAAGAGGTCGAAGAAGGGTTTGACCGTTTAACCCTGCTACCACGCTTACTTACTGCTTACCAAGCTATTTTGGCAAAGCTAGCAAGTCAAGGTGTTGAGTGGGTTCAGATTGATGAGCCAATTTTGTCACTGGAGCTAGAAAGCAAATGGGCTGATTCGTTTAAGCTAGCCTACCAAGTGATTCGAAGCGATGTAAAAGTGCTGCTAACGACGTACTTTGACTCCGTAAGCGATACGCTAGGCAAAATTGTAGAGCTTCCGGTAGATGGTTTGCATATCGATTTATCTACCGTCCCTAAGCAGCTTGACGATGTGGTTGCCAAGTTACCGGAGGGGTGGGTGCTTTCTGCCGGCGTTGTGAATGGTCGTAACGTGTGGCGTTCAGATTTAAGTGCCCAACTCGAGCGTCTACAGCCAGTCAAAGAGAAACTGGGCGACAAACTTTGGGTTGCCAGTTCATGTTCTCTGCTACATAGCCCTGTTGATTTAGCACTGGAAACAGAACTGAGCGAAGAAGTAAAAAGTTGGTTTGCCTTTGCAAAACAAAAAGTGGCAGAAGTCGCCTTGCTTGGCCGAGCGCTCGATGGTGACCAAAATGCGATTCTCGCTTGTGATACCTATAGCCAGCCAATCAAAGCGCGCAAGACAGCAACACATGTGAATAAACCTCAAGTACAAGCGCGTTTAAACAACATTACCGCGTCACTTGCCGAGCGCAGCGCACCTTATGCAGAGCGTGCTGCGCATCAAGCTGAAGTATTGGGCTTGCCTTTGTTGCCAACAACGACAATCGGCTCTTTTCCTCAAACGGGTGAAATCCGGGTGCAGCGCAGCGCTTATCGTGCAGGTCAATTATCTGAGTCTGAATATATCCAAGCACTTAAAGGACATATTGCTGACGCAGTAAAACGTCAAGAGGCGCTCGACCTAGATGTGCTTGTTCACGGCGAAGCAGAGCGTAACGACATGGTGGAATACTTCGCTGAGAACTTGGCGGGTTTTCAAACGACCAAATTTGGTTGGGTACAGAGTTATGGCTCTCGCTGTGTGAAACCTGCCATTGTAGTTGCTGACATTGAACGTGAAAAACCGATCACGGTTGAATGGTCGACGTACGCCCAGTCGCTAACCCGCAAACAGATGAAAGGCATGTTGACTGGACCAGTAACGATTTTATGTTGGACGTTCCCACGTGAAGACATCACACGTCAAGAAATTGCGCAGCAACTTGCTTTGGCACTGCGTGATGAGGTGTCTGACCTGCAAGATGCAGGCATCAATATCATTCAAATTGATGAGCCAGCCATTCGAGAAGGTTTACCACTAAAAAAACGCGATCACAAAGCGTACTTAGAATGGGCCGTAAATGCCTTTAAGGTCTCTGCGGCAAGTGCAAAACCAGAAACTCAGATTCACACTCATATGTGTTACAGCGAGTTCAATGAAATCATTGATTCGGTTGCGGCACTCGATGCGGACGTCATTACCATTGAAACATCTCGCTCAAATATGGAACTGCTGAAAGCATTTGAAGAGTTCAATTACCCGAACGAAATTGGCCCTGGTGTTTATGACATTCACTCACCAAACATTCCTACGGAAGAATGGATTGAAGGTTTAATCAAGAAAGCGGCAGAAAAAATTCCGGCTCAACGTTTGTGGGTAAATCCTGATTGTGGGCTGAAAACACGAAACTGGAAGGAGACAGAAGCCGCATTGGCAAATCTGGTTTCAGCGGCGAAGAAGCTCCGTGCTGAGCTGGCGTAACACATCGTTGCAGCAAATAAAAACGGAGACTGTGATCTCCGTTTTTCTATTCTTAACTGTTAACTTTCGTTTTCAGATTATCCAATAATAGCGAATCATCGTCTCATGCCGAAAGCAACAAAAATTACTGTAGCTACTTCACCTGAGTACAAGTCTGTGCGGAAACCAACTCATCTGCCATCAACTGACCGCGAGAATTACGTACTTTAATACGATACATCAAGCCCATATCAATTTGCTTGCGAACTTCTGGGTTGCTGCAGTAGGTATAGATACTGGTATTCAGTACTTGATTTAACGGCTTTGCACCGAGTGCGCCATCGTTATAAATCATCATCATCTCTACAACATTTTTGTTGGATGAGACACGCATTATTTGCAGTGGACCGTACTCTAAAGGGAGGCCCGCTGACAAGACTCCTGCTCGGTTTGATGCCATAAGCTCAAGTTGGCGCTGATTATCATCGGTTGATGAACAGCCAGCCAGAGCACCAAATACCAAGAAAAGACACAGTAATTTTTTCATAAATTAAAACACTTTTTTGAACGGTTTCACGATTACATTATCGTAAACACCAGCCGCTACGTAAGGATCGGCTTCTGCCCACGCTTTAGCATCCTCTAGAGAGGCGAATTCAGCGATGACAGTTGAGCCCGTAAATCCAGCTTCACCAGGATTGTCAGAATCTATCGCAGGCATCGGACCAGCTGTAAGAAGGCGACCTTCGTCTTGTAGCTTTTGTAAGCGATCCAAGTGTTGTGGGCGAACGCTCATGCGTTTTTCCAACGAGTTCTCAACGTCCTGTGAAAAGATGACATACCACATAGCATAGTTCCTTAATTGGTAGGGTAAAGTGTTAATTTAACGCCTTTTTTGTGTCTCTCACAAGTGAACAACAGAAAATGTGAGATCCTTTCTAACTGTTAGCGTTGTAGGTTGACTAATTCTGAACCGGACGTGGTTTACCTTCACTGTCAATGGCTACGTAGTTGAAGGTCGCATCACAAACCATGAAGCGTTCGCCAACACCGTGAGCTTTGACGGGTTTGACCCATACTTCCAAATCGACACTCATGGATGTGCGGCCGATCTTAGTGCATTCGCCGTAGCAGCATACGACATCGCCCACACCAACAGGTTTTTTGAACGTAATGCTTGATACCGAAACGGTGACAACGCGACCACAAGAGATCTCTTTTGCCAGAATCGCGCCCGCTAAGTCGAGCTGAGACATTATCCAACCGCCAAAAATATCGCCATTGGCGTTTGTATCTGCAGGCATTGCAAGGGTACGAAGCAGCATTTGACCTTTCGGAGAGCTAATTTCTTGACTCATTGTGACATCCTAAATCTTAAAGGCGCTCAAACTAAGCGCCAACATAGTAAATACCTAGAACCAAAGGTCCTTAAAAAACCGCAGATACCGGACCAGAGAAAGTTGGTTTACAGCAGCAAGAATGGTCTGAAAACGGTACGTTGTTTGAGCGGTTTACTGATACATGGAGCAAAACAGCGACCCTAAGGTCGCTGTGAAGTCGAGGATTATAGCAAAACTGAGTTTTTAATCATCAGTGGACACATCGGATGAGTTATTTTTTTGTTCTTTTGGCATGTGTTTATAAATGTAAAAGCCAGTCACAATCATGTAGGCAAATGTCGCGATCAACATTCCAAATACTTTGAAGTTAACCCAAACATCCAACGGCAATTCGTAAGCAATATAAATATTTAGGCCAGCGAAGAATGAGAAGAAGCCAACCCAAGCCCAGTTAATCTTTGCCCAAACAGCGTCAGGTAACGTAATTTCCTTGCCTAGCATACCTTTGATGGCTGATTTTCCCAATGCGTGGCTCACTGCTAAGCCAATCGCCAGAATCGCGTAAATGATGGTGACTTTCCACTTTATAAAATTGTCGTCGTGGAAGAAAAGGGTCATGCCGCCGAAGATAGTGACGATAACGAATGTTATTAGTTGCATCTTTTCGACTTTCTTATACAGCGCGTAGGTGACGACAAGCTGAATGGCTGTTGCTACGATCAGTGCACCTGTCGCCACGTAGATGTCGTACAGCTTGTATAAAGCGAAGAAAATGATGAGTGGTATAAAGTCTAGGATCTGCTTCATGATGGCAAAATCTACCTAATTATTGAATTGAAGACAGTCTAACGGAATCTGACAAGATGTGAATACTGAGGAAGTTAAGGTAAGAATAGTAACGCTTAGTATATCGTATAGACCGCAAGATTCTTCCATGTCGAAACAGCATATGGAAGGAATAAAAATTGCCGCGATGAGGCGGCAATAAAGTTGAGAATTTTAAACCTTAAGCCACACGTTGATATTGGGAAATAAGCGTTTTTACATCTTCCAAATAGCCTTCCCGCAGTAAGTTATCGACCGTTGCTTCTAGCTCTTCGAGAGACATCGTGAAGCAAGTGGATTTACCAGTCATCAAGCTCAGATATTGATGATACTCTTCTTCTGTATAGTGGCCTAAGCGATCAAGTAACAGTGTTTTGATTCCATGATGAATCAAGCCGTAGTATGTATGTCGATGAAGTAACATGGCGATCTCCTTATCAAGCTCATACGCTACTCATTTGCAGCCTGCTTGACCTTCTGGATAATTCGATTTACTCCAATAATGCACATCTAGTGCCAATTCTATATTTGCAAATTAAAAAGTGTTGGAAGGTGCAAAAGTCTCGTTCTGTAACCATCTTTGGATGACGACTTGAAGTGCATTTAACGTGGTGGGCTTTTCGAGTCTGTCATCCATGAGTTTCGAAATTAGCTCCAACTCTCTAGCTCCAGACTCACCAGATAAGGCAATGATTGGAACGGAGGATGTGATTTGCTTAATCCGTTGGCTTGCGTCAAATCCATTCATTACCGGCATTTGGACATCCATAAGAACGAGATCAATCTTGTGAGAGTGGAATAGTTCTACCGCAGAGGCTCCATTATTTGCTTGTAAGCTGTTGACTCCCAATCTTTTTAAATACATCTGTACCAAGGTGCGTTGCACCTCTTTGTCATCTACAATGAGCACTGTTGGTGCATCTTTACATACTTGTACGTGTTGAGCTGAATGATTTTCAGAATGTGATGCAGTTGCTTTCCAGCTATCAAAGTCCGGTGCTCTTAATGTCTCTGGTTTTGGTGCGTTTGGTACGACTGGGAAATACAAGTAGAATTCTGTGAACTCGTTCAATTCAGACTGGCACTCTATTCGTCCTCCGAAGGAGCGCATAACACGTTGGCAATAGCCCAAACCTAAGCCACTGCCTCCGCTTTTTTGATACGAGAAAAAGTCATCAAATATCTTGTGTAAGATACTGCTATCTATACCTGGCCCACTATCTCGGAAGATCAGAATGTTTTCGTAAGCCCCCGTCTGGGTACGAATCTCAATTTGACTGTCGGGATAAGAATCAAAATAGTAGATAGCGTTACGAATCAAATTGAAAATGACAAAGTTAAACAGGGTCTCATTTAACTTCGCGACAAAATCGTGTGCCTGTGGCAGGTTAATTCTCTCTATTATTTGATCGTTTTCAAAACCATAACGGCTTACTGCTTGGTCGATGGCTTTATGTATGGAAGTGAGAGCTAAAGGCTCATGCTCTGGTGAACTGTCGCTAACTTCTCGTAAAATAATATCGATAAGTTGTCTACCGCGTTGTATAGCGGCTTCACCTTTATCAATTTCTCTTTTTAGCGTATCCAGTGAGGCGTTTGACTCTATATGCTGTTTTAAAGCTTCAAATTGTAATTGTACTTGAGCGAGAGGGTTACGCATTTCATGTGCAATGGAGTTAGCCAGCGCACGGCTTTGGCGTACCTTTCTATCGGCTTCAATGGTGCTCTGGATGCGAACTAATAACGTTTGCAGAGCTGAGATTTCTTCATTAGAAAACAGCTTATTATCTATTTTATGTGAAGAAATTAGTAAGTGAGTAACAGACTTTCCACGACCGAAGAGAGGCATAACGAGCGCAGTATTGCTTGAGCGCATGCGCTCGTAGAGCTTTCTCATCGACCCTTTAGAAGAGGAGGCATAATCAATTTCTTCAGACAACTCATCTAGCACGAGAACTGACTTGCTTGACGGCAGGTACTCTTCGTAAAACGTTTCTGTGTAATTGCTAGTGACTAGCTGTAGCTTGTTGTTTGGTATGTTAAGTAACGATGCCAACTGACGCATAGCATCATCTATTGAGCGTTTAAACTCTTCCTCTAACCCAAGGATTTGCTGAACGGGAGTGTGTCGTTTCCCATAAATAAAATACGAAGCGAAACGACTGACTCGCTTAAAAAGCAAGTGCCAAGTGATACCGATAAGCGCACATAAAGGTACCGCAACAAGCCATTGGTTATCTTCAGAGATAGGAATAAATATCGCCCCTAGCGGCAGAACAAAAATGGCGCAGACTAAGAGCGCGCTTACCGTTAAGTACGTGAGATATTTAGCGCTGTAGAAGCGAGAGGTAAGTAGGGCATAGCCCACAAACAACATTTCGCTGATTGAAAGTGCTGGTGGTAACCAAGTTAGGGAGAAGTCGCCAAGGAAATACGTCATTCCAAGGTGTATCACTGCCGTAGATAACATGAATACCAAAATGCCAGCGATCATATAGTTGCTTTTTGCTAGCGTGAGTTTGCTGCTGTTCGCGCGCATGGCAATCAAGTTAAGCAGCGTTAGTACCACGAAAGCTAGCAAACTAATGAAAAAATATGAGGTATGTGGGCCAAATTCAATGACGAACTGGCTTGGACCACTAATGGTGACATTTTCGACAGTAAGATTCGGCACTAAGTTGATGTACAGTGAATACGTTGCTAGTGTGACAAAGACGACTTTTTGCCAGACTTTGACCGCTGTTTTTTTAACATCTGCGGTTAACTGGCAAGAAAAATAGAATGCAAACGCAAAGGCGAAAAAAGACGCTAAGTTCGCTAACTTAGCCATAAAAATGCCACCAACAGAGCCTAATTCTGGCAATAAATCGGTATGGAAATAGGCGTTGCTGCTTATCCAAACAATGATACAGCTGGAATAAGCGATGTAAGGCGCGTGATGCGAGCCTAAGATTGATTCACTCTTCTGTTTTAGGCGATAGCAGTAATACAGTAGCCAAGCGAATACTATTAGTACAGTCGCGTACAATGCCATTGCTTTTGGGTAAAAGAGACCGTGCAAATGAACATCAAGCATGCTCATTCACCTTTTTATCCATTCTTTTTGTTCGTACGCAATGTTTGTAGTCGCGAAATTGTATGTCTTGAAATGCTTCAACCATCATACCTAAATTCCAGAAACCGCGGTATGTCTTGGTACCGTCACCGTTAATGTCGCGGTATCCTGAGTGAAAGTAGGCACTTAAATCAATAGATTGATAGAAATTTAACATAAACACTTGCTCAATAATGGTAAAGCCGAGCTTATAGCCTGCTTTATAGAGCTCGCTCATCATAGTTTTTTGCGCCAGATACAAAAAATACAGCTTTTGTTGAATGTTGCCTCCCACCGTAAGACGCAGTACTTCGCAAACCGCTTCAGTGTTCTTTACATGAGATTGAAACTGAGCATCAAACCCAACAAGAGTGTGCTCAGGAGTTAGAGCACGACACTCCAAAATACCCAGTTGATTGAGAACACTGTACCCATGATTAGGAAAGCAAAACTGCCATTGTTCGTTACTAAACTGTGGTGAGTAACTGAGCCAGTTATTTCGTTGATGCCAGCTTTGCACTAAAGCGGAGGAGACCAAGATTGGTGAAGATGACGATTTGAGCAAGAGCGCAAAGTGCTGCCCTTTTTGCGAGAGTGATAAAAGAGGCAAGATTTCAAACCATTGTTCAGTTTGGACGAAAAGCTCAAGATTACTCAGTGTGATCGCTTCGGAAATCGGCATTAACGCTGCATGATTTGGCAGCATTACCTCAAGATCGCAATCTGCGATATCTTCAATTAACACGCTAGTATAGCTGTGGTCGTCAAACGGAAGCGGAGTAGGAATCGCAGCTTCGTTTGAAGGATATTTTTGCTTGATTGCTTCGATCTCGCATTGACACCAGAAAACCATCCAATTCGGGTAACAATCTGCGGCAAGTTGTTCAAGTAAACGAATCTCTTTGGAGAAACCTGTCGGATACTGTTGCACTAGATCTCGATAATCCATTAACTCAAATAGTGCAGAAAGACTTTTTGATGCGTGTTTAGGAAAGAGAGATTTAAGCAGTTTTATTCGATACAGAGCAACCTGTTGAAAAAGAGCATCTCGTTTTTGTTTCGTTAGGGTAAGAATAACTGAGTCAACCAGTGCCTGCTGCTTTGATTCGATCGGCAAATTTGTTTTGGTGAGATATTCCAAAGATTGCTCAAGACTCATGATATAACCTAGCTCTAACGTTTTGTTATATTTTGTAATGGTTTATATCATTTTGAAAAATTTATGCCATCGGTTTCTATTTGTATAGTTACGTAATGCAAGAAAAGACAAAAAAACCGCTCATTATGAGCGGTTTTTGGTCTATTCAAGAAAGGGTTAGGCTTCTTGCTTTTTTAGCTCAGCTTCTGCCGTTTCTTCTTCAATTAGCGCATCAACGATAACTGCACATGCAGCATCACCTGTGATGTTCAGTGCTGTACGAATCATATCGAAAATACGGTCAAGAGCGAATAGCAGCGGTAGACCTTCAATTGGAATGCCAGCGGCAAGAAGCACGGCAACCACTAGGAAAGAAGGGCCAGGAACACCCGCTTGACCAACCGCACCCAATGTAGACGTTACGATAATTGCAATGTAAGCGCCCATGCCTAGATCGATATTGAACAGTTGAGCAAAGAAGATAGCGACCAAGCCATAGTAAATCGCATTACCTGACATGTTGATCGTTGCGCCTAGAGGCAGAACAAATGATGCAGTTGAATTTTTTACGCCCAGCTCTTTTTCACAGGTGTCCATTGTGACAGGCAGTGTTGCCATAGAAGACGCTGTTGAAAGCGCAACTGCTTGCGGTTTCTTCATTGAAGACAGGAATTTCTTCGCAGATGTCTTCGTGAAAACATGCACCATTGCTGGGTAAACAACGAAACCGAAGATTAGGATGGCAGCAACGTAAACAACGAACAGTTTGAATACCACCATTAGCGCACCAAAACCAAACGTACCGACTGCTTCTGCCATCAGACCAAATACACCGATAGGTGCAATGATCATTACTTTGTTGATCATCCAAACCATTGCGTCAACGATGCAGTTAACACCATTGATGATTGGTTCACGACGTTCTTTTGCTTGCTTAGAAATCGCAATACCAAAGAACATACAGAAAACGAGGATCTGTAGGATGTTTGCTTCATTTAGTGATTGGAAAACGTTGGTTGGGATCATACCAGTGATGGTTGCCCAGAAAGTAGGTAGTTCACCTTTTGAAGCGTATTCTGCTGAGAACATGCCTTCAACGCCAGAGACGTCGATACCCATGCCTGGTTGGAATACTTCACCCATAAATAGTGCAAGCGCAACGGCTAGGGCGGATGTTAAACCAAAATAACCTAGAGTGACGATGCCAACTTTACCTGCTGACTGGCTGTTCCCAAGACCAGCGGCGCCAGAAATCAAGGCTACAGCGACCAAAGGAATAACCAACATTTTGATTAAGTTGATAAAGATAGCACCTAAAGGAGCGAACACTGTCGCATCATGACCCATCATGGCACCAACGGCTGTGCCCACGATCATGGCGATTACGACTTGTACGCCAATGTTGTTTAGCAAACTCTTTTCTTTTAACACTTCCATAACCTCTGTGCTAATAAAATGTAAAATCCTAAAATTACCCACTAACCATAAATGGATTTACGGATAATTATCTCGCCTTGCTTTTTACACTTATCGTTTACAATTGGCAATATGCAGCAAGGTATTATTGATGGATTAATCGATATTTTATTGACGAACGATAAAGTTTTGTTCAATAGCAAACGTTTGCCATTGATTTTTCTTATAAGGGTCGCGCTTAGGATTGTCCAAGTTTATTTTTCTTTATTTGTTTTCTTTTTGTTAATTTTAACCGCTTTTGTATTTGATATTGCAGTCAGAGTTTTTAGTGACTTGGGTTGATATTTATAACAATTCATTTCTTTCAAGCTCACACTTTTATTAATTTACCTTCTGAAATGTTAATTGCTTTACATTCTTAGTCCTGATTGCGTTGTAAACATAATGTTAAATGATAATGACTGGTGAGACTCAAATGCTGACGATCCAGTGTTAGGGGTAACTTGCTTAGTTAATGCTCCTGAGCTGATTAGACGAGAAAGACAAGTAAGAGGTGAAGAGACTATGATGAATCTTGCTGCTGCGTTACAAAGAAATGCTGCGAGTAAACCAGATAAAACGGCGTTGATATGTGGCGCTGAAAAGATAAATTATGCGCAATTTGATGCGATCGCTGGCAAGATCGCAGCGTCTTTAATCAATAAAGGCGTAAAGCCAGGTGACCGCGTTGCGATTTCATGCCCAAACATTCCTTTTTTCGCGTTTGTTTATTATGCAATACAAAAAGCCGGCGCGGTTGCAGTCCCATTAAATGTGCTTTTGAAAGCGCGAGAAATTAAGTATCACTTAGAAGATTCAAAAGCGAAGTTTTATTTCTGCTTTGAAGGGACGAAAGAACTGCCAATGGCAAAAGAGGGTGTCAAAGCCTTTGAACAAGTCGATACATGCGAAGGCATAGTCGTACTGACTCAATCTCAAGATGAAAGCTATTGGAATGGTGTAATAACTCTCAATGCGTTTATAGCCGATGTCCAACCGTTGCCGGATTATATACCGCGTAATGCGGATGATACATGTGTGATTTTGTATACATCAGGGACGACAGGCTTACCAAAAGGCGCTGAACTGACTCAGCAGAACATCATAATGAACGCTCTGGTGGCACAAAACATTATGGGCAGCCAGGCCGATGATATTCACTTAGTAACTTTGCCTTTATTTCATACATTTGGTCAAACCGTCCACTTAAATGCTAGTGTTTTGGGCGGGGCAACATTGGTGTTAGTGCCTAGGTTTGAGCCTAAACATGTTCTTGAGCTGGTGGAAAAACATAGGGTGACGATATTTGCTGGTGTGCCAACGATGTACATCGGTCTGCTTCATGTGCAGCATCAATTTGATACCTCGTCATTGCGTGTTGCAGTAAGCGGTGGTGCGCCATTGCCAACCGAAATCTTTCGAACCTTTGAAGAAACATTTAATGTGCCGATCTTAGAAGGATACGGGTTGTCGGAGACAAGTCCTATTGCATGTTTTAATCATTTAGATCAGGAGCGTATACCAGGCTCGGTAGGTCAACCGGTTCAAGGCGTCGAAGTAAGAGTTATCGACATTGAAGGCAATGCACTACCGATAGGCGAAGAAGGTGAGATTGTTGTGCGTGGTCATAATGTTATGAAGGGATATCTTGACCGTCCAGAAGTTACTGAATCTGCGCTACAAAATGGTTGGTTCCATACTGGTGATGTGGGCCGCTTTGACAGTTCAGGTAATTTATTTATTGTCGATAGAATGAAAGATCTGATCATTCGAGGTGGATTTAATGTTTATCCCAGAGAAATTGAAGAAGTTTTCATGACTCATCCTGCAGTTTCAATGGTCGCGGTGATAGGGATTCCAAATGAAGAGTATGGCGAAGAGATAAAAGCTTACGTTGTACTTAAACCAAAAGAATACATTGACGCCGATTCATTACAAAAGTGGGGTAAAGAGCAATTAGCCTCGTTTAAATATCCTCGTTATGTCGAAATTCGTGAACACCTCCCGATGAGTGCGACAGGAAAGATTTTGAAACGTGAGTTGAAATCTGAATTGAATATAGCTTAGTCAATTCAATGGTTTTTGTGTCACAGCGCCACTTGCCTAAGCGCAAATGGTGTTGTGCTCTTGACCAATTAGATGCATAAGTTTTTTAGCTATCGTCAGACAATACTTACCGTTTGCTGAATGGATCTATTGCTCGAGTTCTTTAAAGTATTCTTCTAAGCGTTTCGGATTGGTAATGGTTACTGAGCCATAGTTTAGCTCTAGCATCCCGATACTTTCTAATCGTTTTAGTATCTTGTGTACGCTCTGACGAGTTAGCCCCATCATGTTAGCGATATGTTCTCTTGTTACCCTGACAACGCATGGTCGAGTATCGATCGCTTGATTAAGTTGGTATTCAGCAAGCAGCAGCAACCTTTTGGCGACTCGTTCTTCAATTCCTCTAATCGCGTCATCTTCGATAACAGAAATAGCAGACCACAAGCGGCGGCTAAGTAAGTCGAGTATAGTGGGGTAACTTTGAGGGTATTTGGCGAGTAATTGGCGAAATTTATCTCCAGGAAGCTCCATTACAGTCACGTCAGAATGAGCGGTCGCACCAAAAATACGAGGCATGCCGGGAGAAAAAACATTGTCTCCAAACCAACCACCAGCTTCGAAAATCATCAGTGTGACTTCTTTGCCTTTTGAACTAATTGAGTTCACTCTCACTGCACCTTGAGCTATGACCATAAGAGAAGATTGAAGCGCACCTTTATTGCAAATCAGTGCTTTTTCGTCGAAGCAGCGAACCTTAGTCATTTGCGCTGCTTCACTAAGCCCTTTATCTGGCAGCCCTGATAGTACAGGACATTTGGCTAGCAGTGTTTTGACTTCTTCCATGTAGCAACCTTACTGCACATTGCTTTATTGAGTTAGTTAAGTTACCCAAGCTTAACACTCTTTGAGTGCTCTGCTTGAGATAGATTTGGAAAGTGCGGGCGTTGAACAAAAAATGACGTGGTATAAACGCGATAGTAAGAAAACGCCCACTAAACATAATGTTAAGCGGGCGTTGTTGTGTCATATCAAACTGAAATTATTTTTGAGTGGCAGCTTTCATTGCAGAAACGAATTCACCTAGCTTGTCGAGCATAATTTGTGGCTGCTCAACGTTCGCTTCAATGATCTTCACGACAGCCGAACCGGAAATAGCCCCCGCCGCACCAGATTCTAGTGCTTGTTTCACCTGTGCTGGCTCTGAGATGCCAAAACCAAGTAGTGCTGGTGGCGCATCAAATTGGTTCAGTCTATCCAGCATATGACCTACAGGCATGTTTGCTTTGGTTTCTGCGCCAGTAACGCCTGCACGAGATAGTAGGTAAGTGTAGCCGCCACCTAACTCTGATACTTGCTTCAGTGTTTCGTCACTTGCCGTTGGTGGTGCGATGAAGATCGGGTGAATACCAAACTTCTCTGCAGCAGCAACGAACTCGGCACTTTCATTAGTTGGTACGTCTGCAATCAAAACAGAATCGATGCCTGCTTTTGCACAACGCTCATAGAAGTTTTCGATACCACGAGAGTAAACAAGGTTCGCGTACATCAGAAGACCAATAGGTAGCTCTGGGTACTTAGCTCGGATCTTACCAATTTGTTCGAAGCAGATATCCGGTGTTGCGCCTGAATCTAGCGCACGAATGTTAGCGCCTTGGATGGTCGGGCCATCCGCAAGAGGATCTGAAAATGGAATACCAAGTTCAAGTGCATCTGCGCCAGACTCGACCAGTGTTTCCATGATTTTGTAAGACTGCTCGGCGTTTGGATCGCAAACCGTTACGAACGGTACAAATGCGCCTTGGTTCTTTTCGTTTAGGCGCGTAAACATCTTCTCATAACGGCTCATTAGATTGCTCCTTTTTCTTCTAAGATGGTGTGTACGGTGAAGATGTCTTTGTCACCACGACCTGATAGGTTAACGACTAATAATTGTTCTTTCTCTGGGTTCTCACGAGCCATACGCAGTGCATGAGCCAGTGCGTGAGAAGATTCAAGAGCAGGGATGATGCCTTCATGGCGTGCAATCTCTTGGAATGCTTCTAGTGCTTCATCGTCTGTCACGTTGTCGTATTCAGCACGGCCAATTGCGTTTAGGTGTGCGTGTTGTGGGCCAACTGAAGGGAAATCAAGGCCAGCAGATACCGAGTAAGACTCTTCTACTTGACCGTTTGGATCTTGCATCAATGGCGCTTTCATACCGAAGAAGATGCCTGTTTTACCATGCTTAAGTGGGGCGCCGTGCTGGTCAGTATCGATACCTTTACCTGCTGGCTCAACACCAATTAGGCGAACGCTTTCTTCTTCGATGAAGTCAGCAAACATACCAATCGCGTTTGAACCACCGCCCACACATGCGATAACCGCATCAGGAAGACGACCTTCACGTGCCAAAATCTGATTCTTCGTTTCTTCACCAATCATGCGTTGGAAGTCACGCACGATGGTTGGGAATGGGTGAGGACCTGCCGCTGTACCTAGTAGGTAGTGCGCGTCTTCATAAGTTGCAGACCAGTCGCGCAGCGCTTCGTTACATGCATCTTTAAGTGTCGCTGAACCCGAGTGGACAGGAATGACTTCTGCGCCCATTAGCTTCATACGGAATACGTTCGGGCTTTGACGCTCAACGTCTTTTGCACCCATGTAAACGCGGCACTTAAGGCCAAGTAGTGCACACGCTAGTGCGGTTGCAACACCGTGTTGGCCTGCACCTGTTTCTGCGATGATTTCGTTTTTACCCATGCGTTTCGCAAGCAGCGCTTGACCTAACACTTGGTTGGTCTTGTGCGCGCCACCGTGAAGTAGGTCTTCACGTTTTAGGTACAGTTTGGTTTTCGTACCTTTGGTTAGGTTACGAGTTAGAGTCAAAGCCGTTGGACGGCCCGCATACTCTTGAAGAAGCGTCATGAATTCGCTGCGGAATTCTGGATCTTCTTGCGCGTCGATAAACGCTTGCTCTAGTTGCTCCAGTGCTGGAACTAGAATTTGCGGAACGTACTGACCGCCGTATTCGCCAAAGTAGGCATTCAGTTTTGCCATCGTTATATTCCTTCTCGTATTTTTCGCTACGAATAGCTTTAAATTTTTTAGCTGATATCCAGCTTTAGTAGTTGCGAATAGCGGTGAATGCCGCGAGCAACTTCTGTGAATCTTTTTTGCCTGGTGCGCTTTCTACACCAGAGTTTAAATCTAATCCCAAGCAACCTAATGTCGCTGCTTGTTGAGCATTTTCTGGCGACAGTCCGCCCGCTAGCATAATTTGACTTGGGTCGCCGATCAGTGACCAGTCGAACACTTGGCCGGTACCGCCGGTTTGAGTGCCAACTTGCGCATCTAATAGATGGCGGTCAATGTTGTCTGCTAGCAGTTCTGGCTTGGCATCAGTCACGCCGTAAGCTTTCCAAATTTCTACTGCTGCTGGCAGTTCGGCTTTTAGCTGCTTAACGTAAGCTTGGTCTTCTTGACCATGCAATTGCACCGCTTTTAAACCCAAAGAGGTCACGACAGAAGCAACAAAATCGATATCGTGATTTTGGAACACGCCTACGTAGTTAAGTGGAGCACCGCTAATGGTTAAGCGCGCACCTTCAAGGTCGACCGCACGCTTCGAATTCTCGACAAAAATCAGACCACCAAATACCGCACCAGCTTGGTACGCTTTCGCTGCGTCATCTGGGTGCGTTAAGCCACAGACTTTGTTTTCGCCTAACGTCACTTTACGTACTGCAAGTTCAAGGTTGTCTTCCGCCATCAGTGAACTACCAATCAAGAAGCCGTCTGTGTATTCCGCTAAATCACGAACTTGTTGATGTGTATAAATGCCAGATTCTGAGATTACTGTTGCGTTAGGAGCCAGTTCACGAATGGTCGGTGCCAGTTCTTTAGTACGATTCAAATCGGTACTTAGGTCGCGAAGGTTACGGTTATTAATGCCGATAACGCGTGCGCCTAGCTTAACTGCACGATGAAGCTCTTCTTCGTTGCTGACTTCGGTCAAGATACCCATGTTCAGGCTGTGTGCTGCTTCCTCTAGCGCTTTATACTCTTCGTCATTCAGGACAGAAAGCATCAGTAGCACGGCATCAGCACTGTAATGACGTGCTAGGTAAACTTGGTAGGTATCTACCATGAAGTCTTTGCACAGAACGGGTTGTTTGACTTGACCACGTACTTGAGGAAGAAAATCAAAGTTACCTTGGAAGTACTTCTCGTCTGTTAGGACTGAAATTGCATCTGCGTGGTTGTTGTAAACCGATGCAATGTAATCCAAGTCGAAGTGATCACGAATCAAACCTTTAGAAGGAGATGCCTTCTTACATTCGGTGATGAAGGCCGTCTTTTCGCCACTCAGAGCATCGTAGAAGCTGCGGTCCGATGGCTGCAAATCAGACTGAAATGTGCTTAGCGGTTGAGACACCTTACGGTCTGCTACCCACTGATATTTGTCGCGGACAATTTTCGCCAGTACTTCTGCCATTTCTGCTTCTTTCTTAGAAACGTGTTCAGACAGGTTGTCAGCTTGCTGAGTGTTGAAGTCAGTCATCTTCTTCAATTCCTTAAGCGTGTGCGGCAAGTTGTTGTACCAAATGGTACGCCTTGCCTGAATTCATTGCCTCAATCGCTTGTTGCGTGTTGGCTTTTAAATCTTCGTGGCCGAATAGACGCATTAGCAGAGCAACGTTCACTGCCACTGCGCCCAATTGTGCGTCTGTACCTTTACCCGTCAGAATGTTGGTAATGATCGCTTTGTTTTCTTCAGGGTCGCCACCTTTGATTGCTTCTAGTGGGTGCGCTTCTAGACCGAAGTCTGCAGGCGTTAATTTGTATTCTGTGATCTTACCGTCTTTGATTTCGGCAACGGTTGTTTCACCGTGAATTGCTACTTCGTCCAAACCACTGCCGTGTACTACAGCGGCGCGCTTCATACCCATTTGTAGCATGGTTTCTGCGATAGGACGAACCAGTTCTTCACTGTAAACGCCCATCAATTCGATGTTAGGACGAGCAGGGTTAATCAGTGGGCCAAGAATGTTAAAGATGGTGCGTGTTTTCATGGTTTGACGCACTGGCATCGCATGGCGCACACCACCGTGGTATTGAGGTGCAAATAGGAAAGCAACACCGATATCGTCTACCGCTTTGCGCGTATCTTCTGCGCTCATAGCTAGGTTGATACCAAATGAATCAAGAAGGTCAGAAGAACCCGATTTGCTTGAAACGCTGCGGTTACCGTGTTTCGCTACTTTTAGACCACATGCTGCAGCAACAAACGCCGCAGTGGTTGAAATGTTGATGGTGTTGTGACCGTCGCCGCCAGTACCTACGATATCCGCGAAATCATAATCTGGACGAGGGAATGGGTTTGCGTTTGCCAGCAGTGCTTTTGCCGCGCCTGCAATTTCGTCTGGCGTTTCGCCTTTGATTTTTAGTGCAGTCAGCGCTGACGCCATCAAAATTGGATTTAGTTCACCACGGATAATGATGTCGAATAGCTGTTGGCTCTCTTCCTGAGTAAGCGATTCTTGCTCGTACAGTTTGGTAATAATAGGGTTGATGATTGCTTCCATATTTCCTCTCCTAAATTTCTTATGTGCCAAGTGCTTTTTAAGCAGTGAGTGGGGTCGCTGAAGTTTGTTCTTCAAGTGCCCATTCAATGGCATTGGCCAACAGTGTTGCTCCGTAGGTCGTCATAATAGATTCCGGGTGGAACTGGAACCCGCAAACTTTATCTTCTTCATGTACAACAGACATTACCAAGTCATCCACTTCTGCTGTGATGGTTAGGCTCTCAGGAACCTTGGTCGCAACTAGCGAGTGGTAACGTGCAATTGCAAGTGGTGATGGTAGGTTTTGGTAAATCGCATGGTTTTGGTGCTCCATCATAGAGACCTTACCGTGAATGATTTCGCCCGCGCCATCAACGGTGCCGCCGTATGCCTCAACAATTGCTTGGTGACCAAGACAAATGCCGATCATCGGCACTTTGCCTTTCATGCGTTGGATAAGCTCAGGCATTGAGCCAGCCTCTGACGGTGCACCAGGGCCTGGTGATAGCAGGACCACTGGGTTTTCAAGCGCGTTTACCGCTTGTTCAATGGTTTCTGCTGGGATGTTGTTTCGGTAAATCTTGACTGAGTGACCTAGCGAGCGGAATTGATCCACAAGGTTGTAGGTGAACGAGTCAAAGTTGTCGATAAAAATGATATTAGCCATCTCTGAACCCTATTCCTTATTGTGACTTATGCGCTGCTTGGATAGCAGAGATTACCGCTTGTGCTTTGCCGCGCGTTTCGTCTGCTTCCGCTTGTGGATCAGAGTCGAACACCACGCCTGCACCAGCTTGAACTTGAGCAATGCCGTTTTCTACGTAAGCTGAGCGAATGACGATACACGTGTCGAGTGTGCCTTCACCAGTTAGGTAACCAACCGCACCGCCGTAGCTACCGCGACGTGCGCCTTCCACATCGCGAATCAACTGCATTGCGCGAATCTTTGGTGCACCAGTGAGCGTGCCCATGTTCATACACGCTTGGTATGCGTGCAGTGCGTCTAGGTCTTCACGCAGTTGACCAACCACGCGTGATACCAAGTGCATTACGTGGCTGTAACGGTCGACTTTTAGTAGGTCAGCTACGTGGCGAGTGCCTGCTTGTGCGATACGGGCAACGTCGTTACGTGCTAAGTCAACCAACATCATGTGTTCTGCGTTTTCTTTCATGTCTGTGCGCAGTTCAAGTTCGATGCGGCTGTCTAGGTCGAAATCGTTCTCTCCATTCGGGCGTTTACCACGGCGACGTGTGCCTGCAATTGGGTAGATTTCAATTTGGTTGGTATCGGTTTCATACTTAAGCGCGCTTTCTGGTGATGCGCCAAACAGAGTGAACAGCTCATCTTGCATGTAGAACATGTAAGGGCTTGGGTTACTTTGTTTCAGTTCTTTATAAGCCGCCAGTGGAGAAGGACAAGGTAGAGTGAATCTACGAGACGGTACAACTTGGAATACATCGCCTTTCACTACGAACTCTTTTAAGTCGCGAACGGTTTGGCAGAAGTCTGCATCAGACACGTTAGGTTCTACCGTTACATCTGTTATTTGCTCTGCACTCGGCAACAGTTTTGGCGCTGCACACTGAGCGCTGATTTCTGCAATACGAGTCTCTAACGCTGTTTTCTCTGAACCATCAACAAACAACGTCGCTTGAAGCTGGCAAGATTCCGTTTGATGGTCGACAACAAGTAGTGTTTCCGCGACGTAGAACACGTAATCTGGACACTGATTTGTTACTTCGGCATTACCAAGCGGCTCAAAGTTTGCGACTAAGTCGTAGGCAAACAGACCACCAAGGAAAATTGCGTGTTTGTCTTGCTGTGAAATATCAAAACTATGCTGAACCAAACGTAGCGCATCGAAAGAAGAGGCTTCACGTAGGCGAGAGTCTTCATCTAACGTGTCGCATGGCTGGTTAAACTGCAAAGTTAGCGTTTCGCCATCGAACTTGCTCTCAACGTCACCACGGATGTTCTGGTTTAGGTGAGACAGTAGGTTTTTACCGTTATTGGTCAAGGCGTGCATGCTAACGGTATGGCCGAAGCAAACAATGCGAACCGCTGAATCTACGATCAGCAGGGATTTTAAATTTTGCTTTGAATCGATCTCAGCAGATTCCAGCAATAGGCTGTCAGTTTTGTTCTCACATAGTGTGTGGAACAAGCGAGTCGGGTCTTGAGTATAAGGGACGGAAGCCGTTAGCACTTCAAGCTGTCCAAGTTTCTTAATTTCAATGGCCTTGTTCACAAGACCTCCTTGTAGCTGTTTAAATCTTCCTGCCGTACATAGTCGCATAAAGCAAACGTTCTCCCAATCTAGAGTTGGCTATATTCGATTAATGTTTAGGCAGTTGAATGTGAAATGAGCAACAAAACAAAAAAGCCCGCTTAAGTAGCGGGCTTTACAACGTTTGGTTCTATAAACTAGAAGTATACGTTTGCCCACCAAGAACTAGTCCAAGTGCGCCACCAAGCAAGATCTGATGAGTTTGCCTTATTAAGACAAACCGCAACTTTCGCTTTTTGGTTTTGGTTAAATTCTTGTAACATGGTGAACCTTAAATTACGTACTTTGTATTTGTGTACTAGTTAACTAGTGCGAGAGTAAAAAGTCAACCCCAAAACGGCATTAAAACGATAAAAATATGAGAATTGATTTACATAGTCACACCACTGCATCGGACGGTCGGTTAGAACCTAAAGATTTAGTGGAAAGGGCGCTGAGTTTTGATATCGAGGTTTTGGCGATCACTGATCACGATACGGTTGACGGTTTGGCGTTAGCTAAGCAATACGTTCAAGATAATAATTTGCCAATAAAAATCATCAATGGCATTGAGATATCGACCGTCTGGCAAAACAAAGACATTCATATTGTCGGCCTGAATATCGATCCGGAAAATGAACAATTATCTGCCCTTATAGAACAGCAGAAGCAGCATCGCATAACACGATCTGAGTTAATTGCAGAGCGACTACAAAAAGCAACTCGAGTAGGTGTGCTTGAAGAGGTAAGGCAAATCGCCGGTGATGCTCCAGTGACAAGAGCGCATTTCGCGAAATGGTTGGTAGATAATGGTTACGCAAAAACCATGCAAATGGTGTTTAAAAAATACCTAACGCGTAATAACCCAGGTTATGTACCACCGAATTGGTGTTCGATGAAGGATGCGGTTGATGCTATCCATGCGGCTGGTGGAATGGCGGTATTAGCGCATCCTGGTAGATATAAGTTGACAGCGAAGTGGATTAAGCGTCTTCTAGCAGCGTTTGTCGAAGCGGGTGGTGATGCGATGGAAGTTGCACAGCCACAGCAAGCGCAACAAGAAAGGCGCAACTTGGCTGATTATGCTATACAATACAAACTATTAGCCTCTCAAGGCAGTGATTTTCACTACCCATCACCGTGGATGGAGCTAGGAAGGAACCTATGGTTGCCTGCTGGCGTCGAACCAGTTTGGAAAGATTGGGGAATAGATCCTTCGTTGAATAATACTCAGTAATACGAAGTCGAGAACCCATAAAAATATAGAGCCGAGAGGCTCGATAATGAGGAATTACAATGAGCCAGTTTTTTTACGTTCACCCAGAAAACCCACAGGCTCGCTTGATTAATCAAGCAGTAGCAATCATTCGTAACGGCGGCGTTGTGGTTTACCCTACTGATTCAGGGTACGCACTTGGCTGTCAGTTGGAGAACAAACAAGCACTGGAACGAATCTGTCAGATTCGTCGTCTGGATGATAAGCATAACTTTACTTTACTGTGTCGTGATTTGTCGGAGCTTTCTCTCTATGCGCGAGTGGATAACTCTGCATTCCGACTGCTGAAAAATAACACACCAGGTCCTTACACCTTCATCTTCAAAGGCACAAAAGAAGTGCCGCGTCGTTTGATGAATGCAAAACGTAAGACCATCGGTATCCGTGTCCCAGACAATCAAATTGCCTTGGACTTGTTGGAAGCATTAGGTGAACCGATGATGTCTACGTCGTTGATTCTACCTGGCAGTGACGTAACAGAATCTGATCCAGAGGATATTCGCGATAAACTAGAACATGCGGTTGATGTGATTCTTAATGGCGGTTACCTAGGTGAACAACCTACGACTGTAATTGACTTTAGCGAAGGTGAACCTGTTGTAGTTCGTTTGGGATCAGGTGACCCTGCACCATTCGAATAGTAGACGCACCACCGCCAAACAAAATAGGAGGCATCGCGCCTCCTATTTTAGTTGTCATATCGAATATCTCATTGAACTTAACTGATTGAGGTTAAGCAAAATCGAAAATGTCGATACCATTTTGTTCTGCATAGTTGATGTATGCAGAGCTCACACCGTTTAGTGTCACTTCAACATTGTATTCATCACTTGAGAATATTGCCCAGCCACATTCATTGTAAGATAAAGTCAGATCATCCGCTGAATCCAAGAACGTATCTCGAATGCCATCGTTATCAGTGTCTCGGCCCATATCAAAGACAAGTTTGTCATGGAAAATATTAAAATCGACAATGTCGGCTTTGACATCAATATCGTTGGAAGATACAGGCTGATCAGGTACACCAATAGCAAGGCGGTTTGTAAGCACGAAGGTGTCGTCTCCACAGCCACCGCTCAGTACTGATTCACCATCACCAACAACGAGCGTGTCGTTACCCCAGCCACCACTCAAGTAGTTGTTGCCTGAATAATCAAAAATTGTGTCGTCGCCACAGCCACCAAAGAGTTTGTCGTTTCCTAATCCGCCGGATAGGAAGTCGTTTCCAAAGCCGCCAGAAACAAAGTCGTTACCTCGGCCACCAAGCAAGGTATCATCTCCCCAGCCACCGAAGACAATATCATTACCTCCGTATCCTACAAACTTATCATCACCACAGAAGCCGAAGAAAATATCGGTTGTTTCAGAGCCTTTTGTGCCTGTCATATCGTCATCTTGAGATGTCCCAAAAATCCAATTTAGGTCGAGATTTAGCATAGACATTGTTCTATTCCTTTTTGTCTGATTTATGCCAATCGCCGAGAGTGCAGAGCGAACCGAGTGAGTCAGAGTACACGATAGCATTAGTGTTATTTTTGATGTGAACTAATGACTTAAAGACAATTTTTGTCTTGTTACCCACGACCTTGCTTTGCTATGAGCGCTCATTGTCTGCGGTGATTGGTATTACTTAGCAGCAAACAGGGACGGCTTATTTTTCGTTGCTTTCTAGCAATACGAACAGTAAACACACCCCAAGTGGTTATTGTTGTAACCCTGACAATTTTATCAGGTACCGCGTGGTTAAAGTGGTTCAGGAAGACCGATATTAGTGGGATTCTCGTTGAGCAATGCCTGCATTAAGTAGTAAAAAAGTTGCAGAATAGGACAAATATTTCGGTCATTTTTGATGTGAATTTTGGTGTGGAGAATGGCGCCGATTTAGCTTACATTAACTAAGAAAGTTACGTATAATGTCCGACCGAAAAATCCCACTGAAATGGGTAAATAGCAAAATGCAGACCAATCCTGGTCTAGACGTCTGTGAAGACGACACATAGGTAGATAAATGAGCGAAAAGTTACAAAAAGTATTAGCACGTGCTGGTCACGGTTCTCGTCGTGAGATTGAATCGTTAATTAAATCTGGTCGCGTTAGCGTGAACGGTGTAGTCGCTAAGCTTGGTGAAAGACTTGAAGACGAGAGCAGCGTAGTTCGTATCGATGGTCACATTGTCTCTGCAAAGATTCAAGAAGAAGTGATTTGTCGTGTACTTGCGTACTACAAACCAGAGGGTGAACTGTGTACTCGTCACGATCCAGAAGGTCGTCGTACTGTTTTTGATCGTCTGCCAAAAATTCGTGGCTCTCGTTGGATTTCAGTTGGTCGTCTGGATGCGAACACTTCTGGTCTTCTACTTTTCACAACGGATGGTGAACTGGCGAACCGCTTAATGCACCCAAGCCGCCAAGTTGAACGTGAATACCTAGTACGTGTGTTCGGTGAAGTAACTGAACAGAAAGTTCGTAATCTAGTCAAAGGTGTTGAACTGGAAGACGGTTTAGCTCGCTTTGAAGATGTTGTTTACGCGGGTGGTGAAGGCATGAACCACACGTTTTACGTTGTTATCAACGAAGGTCGTAACCGCGAAGTTCGTCGACTATGGGAATCGCAAGAGTGTACCGTTAGCCGTCTGAAACGTGTTCGTTACGGCGACATCTTCTTAGACAAGAAACTGCCTCGTGGCGGTTGGATGGAGCTTGACCTGAAAGAAGTAAACTACTTGCGTGAGCTTGTAGAGCTTCGTCCAGAGAAAGAAACCATGCTTGATCTGAACAAAGACAACACGTCACGCAAACGTGAGCGTGCACGCAGCCAAAAAATTCGTCGCGCAGTTAAGCGCCATGAAGAGCGTGTTAACACGCCAAAAGGTCGCAGCAACAACCCTTCTCGTCGTAAGCCGAAGAAGACTGCTGGTGACCAAGGCGCACGCAACAAGCATCGTTAATCGATAGCAAAACATCAGAAAGGCTTGCCAATTCGGCAAGCCTTTTTCTTATCTGTTACATAACAAAAGGATCTAAAGCCTATATAGAGCAGGGTGCTTTGTATAAACAAATATCTCAGCTAGACGAAAACAACAGATAAAAAATACCAGCACTAGGCTGGTATCTTTGTTCATGATGAAGAAACGTTAATCGCGTTTCCAAAGCATATGGCAGAACTTATGTTCAGGGTCTCGGCTGATTAGCATACGAGCAAATACGTCATCAAGAACGTCATTTTCCTCATTTACTAGGCCGATACGAACCTCTGCATATACTTCTTTGTCGATCTCGAAGCCAACATGTTCAACCCAGTCATCACCAGTTTCAACAAGTTCTGCGGCACCACGATCTTCAAATTGCGCAGTAAACAGAATCACGTCAGCAGGCTCTAGGTTATCTGGAGCCATCTCAAGGAAAATGTCGTATGCTGCGTCGATGACGTCGTCGTAAGAAATCAAATCAGACATGCTTATGCTCGGCTCATGTATTTACGTTCAGCTGTGTTAATGATAACTCGGTCACCAGTTGCAATGTACTCAGGAACCTGGATGACAAGACCTGAAGCGAAGCGTGCTGGTTTAGTACGAGCAGATGCAGAAGCACCTTTGATTGAAGGGTCAGTTTCTTCAATCACTAGCTCAACAGAAGATGGTAGTTCAATACCCACTGCAGCACCGTTAACAAGGATAATGTGGATACCTTGTGTATCTTCGTTGATGAACAGCATGTCGTCTTCAACTTCATTGTGCTTGAATGTGTATTGTGAGTAGTCTTCGTTATCCATGAAGATGTGCTCATCGCCGTCAGCGTATGAGTACACAACTGCACGTTTGTTCATTTCTACCGTTTCAACAACGTCATCAGACTTGTAACGCTCATCTACACGTGCGCCCGTGTTTAGATCTGTACAACGCATTTTGTAGATTTTAGCGCCGCCACGACCGCCAGGAGTCGTTACTTCGATGTCTTTAACGAGAAGAGTTTTACCATTAGACTCGATTGCGAAGCCTTTTTTGATTTCACTTGCCTTTGGCATTGTATATTCCTATTCATACTTATTAAGCAAAACTCGGTGATTATAGCGCTAAGTTAGCCGCCTAGCATTAAAATTCATTGCAGAAATTTGTTGTTACTCCCATGACTAAACACCTGAATGGACTTGATTCAGTGAGTCGGCTAAGAGAACATATAGCCCAACTTCTTGAACCATCTGAGAACACGTTTTAAGTCATGTCTCTGCCTGTTATCGATCCTAAACAACCATTTCAACCAGAGTTTGCGCCTTTAATTAGGGAAGTCACCGCTTGTCTCAAAGGTGGACTGGGGCAAAACTTACACAGCGTTTATGTATACGGTAGTGTTGCTCGTAAAACAGCGATCGCAGGGAAGTCGAACTTAGACCTGGTTGTCGTTACTCAATCATCCTTTGAGCACAATCGCGCGACTTTGCTCAACACAATTAAGTGGCGTGCGCAGCAGAGTTACCCTCACGTTAATGGTGTATCGGTCCGTACAGCCTTAGTGAGCGAAGTAGCTAATTTAGATAGTATTTTCACTTGGGGCTTTATGCTTAAGCATTGCTGTGTCTGTGTTTATGGTGATGATCTAGCAGACTGTTTTGGTGATTACGTCCCAAGTTGGGAAATTGCTAAGCACTGGAATATGGATGTGGAAGATTGGATTACGGCTTATCGCAAAAAAATCGTACAAGCGAAGACGATAGAAGAGCAGGTGGCCGCCCAGCGCGTGATTGCTAAAAAGTTACTAAGAGCGTCATACTCTTTGGTGATGTATCGAGATAAACGTTGGTTTGATGACCCCGTAGAGTGTGGCAAGGTATTCTTAACTTATCATCCTGAAAAGCAGCTTGAGATCGAGCGGCTAGAAATTTTACTTTCTGGCCGGGGGATTCCCAAGCGTTCTGTTATCGGGCTAATTGATGCGTTTGGTGATTGGTTAGTCAAACAGTACCAGAAAACAGAGTTTCGTATCGGCTAAAACAACCCCATTTGTGGCGCTGAAAGCCTGTCAAAGTCCGTCCCAATGAAAGGGAGAATCGCATCTGCAACGGGTTTGAGTTGTTTATCAATGTAATGTTGATAATCAATCGGGCTATTGAGGTACTCATAAGGTTCAGGGCCGTTCACGGTAATAATGTATTCAATTCGTCCTTTGTTTTGATACTGTAATGGGCGGCCAAGCTTGGCATTTATCTCATCCGCTAAACGAGCTGCGCGCACTTGTGGCGGGACGTTCTTCTGATACTCATGCAGTTTTCTGCGCAGTCGCTTTTGATACACCAACTGTTCATCAAATTCACCGTTGTTAGTTTTCTCAACCATCTCTCGGACATAGTCGCTTGGATCTTCACCATGGAAAATCATGCTATAGAGTGTATTTTGAAATTTCTGAGCTAACGAGGTCCAGTCAGTTCGGGCACTTTCTAACCCTTTAAATACAATCCGTTCTTGCTCTCCTTCACCGATTAAACCCGCATAGCGCTTTTTCGAGCCAGTTTCTGCGCCACGAATCGTTGGCATAAGGAATCTGCGATAATGGGTTTCATACTCGATTTCCAACATAGATGTTAGGTTGTACTCAGAACGCAGGTGTTCTTGCCACCAAGAGTTGATGTAATCAACTAATTGATTTCCAACAGCGTCAGCTTCTACTTGACTGTATGGTCGATTCAACGACACGAATGTGGAATCCGTATCGCCGTAAATCACTTGATATCCTTGCTCCTCAATCAGCACCTTAGTTTGCTTCATGATTTCATGTCCGCGCATGGTAATACTAGAAGCTAACCGAGTATCAAAGAAACGACATCCCGATGAGCCCAGTACGCCATAAAAGGAGTTCATGATGATTTTGATTGCCTGAGAAAAAGCTTTTTCATTGTTCTTCTTTGCAACATCACGTGCTGCCCAAAGCTTTTCAATCATTTCTGGTAAAAAGTGTTTCGTACGATGGAACTGCCCACCGCGAAAGCCAGGTACAGCCTGATTTTCTTCTTTTCCAATATCGAGCAATAACCCTTCAACTAAACCCATAGGATCAATCAAGAAAGAGCGAATAATCGATGGATATAGACTCTTAAAATCCAATACTAAAACAGAATCATATAGGTTAGGGATGGAGTCCATCACGTAACCGCCTGGGCTAGCAATCCAATTTTCAGGGTGTAGGTTCGGAGCAACGTAGCCTGCTCGGTGTATCTGAGGCATGTATAGGTTTGTGAATGCTGCAACCGAACCGCCGACACGATCCAGTTCGACACCAGTGAGACGAGAGCGCTCTATTGCAAAGTCAAGCAGGTGAGTGTGATTGAAAATCTTATTCACTAACACGCAGTCTTGTAAATTATATTTAGCCAGCGATGGTTTGTCGGAGCGGTACATACGATTGATCTCATCCATGCGGTCATGCACGTTGTGGATTTCTTTACCTTCCCCCAAGAGTTCTTGAGATACAGACTCTAATGACCAAGATCGAAAGTGGTAAGTAGCCGTTTTTAGCGTATCGATACCATCCATCACAACTCGCCCGGGAATGGAGATAAACCCTTGTTGGCTTTGAGATGAACTTCTAAAAAAGCTGGCTTGGTCTGCTCTGCCAAGCATTAGCTTCATGTTGTGCCATTCTGCTCGTTTGTGTAGCAGACGAAAGTCAAAATCAATGACATTCCAACCGACAATGACATCGGGGTCGAATTTTTTAAACCAATCGATGAGTGCTTCTAGAAGCGCTTTTTCATCCTTAGCCCATTGTATCGGTGTCTCCGAAGGTTCTGGTTCTCCGATCATGATAACGCGGGAATCCATGACGCTGTCTAATCCGATTGAGTAAAGAATGCCTTTCTCAGAGCATTCTAGATCTAACGAGACAACGTTTAACTTCGGCTCATATTGCCCCGCACGGCATTTTGCGCTCTGGACGCGTTGGTAGCCATTGGTGCGAGTCACATTGCCTGTAAACTCGATACTGCCTTTGATAAAACGCTCCATTAGGTAGCGATCGGCGAGGCGAATATCACTTTCATACGTAGTGATATCTTTTTGAGCGAATGTGTCTTTGAGTGCGAGAGCGTCTCTGGTTACATTGGTATAGCAGGCAGCAAGAGGCGTATGTTCAAAGGTTTTGAGATCCAAAAGGCGGATGTCGACGAATATGTTTTTTTCTCGTGCGAGTGTCTTTGCTTGCTCTGAGTGTTTCTGAGCGATGAAAAATACTGGCTTCTCACCATTAATAAGTAACTGAGTAGGACCTGCTTCTGTCGAAAGCCACAGCTCGATTTGAGTTTGACCTTTGATGTCTCGTGCCTGTCGAGTTAGCAGGAAGCCTTGTTGAATATTCAAATGTGAGAAACCTTAGAAAACTTGAAGAACGTTAGTTTAACACTAAGAACTGTAAAAATAACCAGTAAAGAAAGCGTCTCAAATTTTTGCTGGAATTAGTGATTACAAGTTAGTCTTTGGTGCAAGAGGGACAGTGTCATTTTAAGTTATAGCGTGTTTCTCTGGGCAATATGAAACCTAGTTACTTGATTTATTGTACTTAATGTTGTTAATTGTCTTTTCTTAGATTTCGGTTCTGCTCATCACGCTCTAAAATAATAGAGTGGTTTATGAATAAGTTCTTGCTAAAGTTTGCGTTTCAGCACATATTCATAGAAAGCAATTTTTTGTCGATTACGTTAGTATATAGGCAGTCATACTGATATCCACATTTAACAAATAATGGTTATGTGGGTGCAGAACCAATACAAAGTGTGGAGATACAAGTTTGATAAATGTTTTCCTTGTAGATGATCACGAGCTGGTTCGCACAGGGATACGACGTATTATTGAAGACGTCCGTGGAATGAACGTAGCAGGAGAAGCTGACAGCGGTGAAGATGCAGTAAAATGGTGTCGCAGTAATCATGCTGACGTCATTTTAATGGACATGAACATGCCAGGAATTGGCGGCTTGGAAGCCACTAAAAAAATTCTTCGCGTGAATCCTGATGTGAAAATCATCGTACTTACCGTTCATACAGAAAACCCGTTTCCAACCAAGGTGATGCAGGCAGGTGCGTCTGGTTATTTAACCAAAGGTGCTGGCCCTGACGAAATGGTGAATGCGATTCGTGTAGTTAATAGTGGGCAGCGTTACATCTCGCCAGAGATTGCGCAGCAGATGGCATTGAGTCAATTTTCTCCAGCCTCTGAGAACCCTTTTAAAGACTTATCCGAACGTGAATTGCAGATCATGCTTATGATCACCAAAGGCCAAAAGGTAACGGATATTTCTGAGCAACTTAATTTAAGTCCAAAGACAGTCAACAGCTATCGCTACCGACTCTTTAGTAAATTGGACATTAATGGTGACGTTGAGTTAACTCACTTAGCGATTCGCCACGGAATGCTGGACACCGAGACCCTTTAGCGTGAATCCTCCTTTCGATTCGGCTTCCTTTCTCAAGACAGTAACTCATCAGCCCGGCGTTTACAGAATGTACAACGCCGAAGCTGTTGTAATCTACGTAGGTAAAGCCAAAGACCTTAAAAAGCGCCTTTCAAGCTACTTTCGAAAAAAAGTAGACAGTGAGAAAACTCGCGCGCTTGTCAGTAATATCGCCAAAATAGACGTCACGGTGACTCACACTGAGACAGAAGCGCTGATCTTAGAGCATAACTACATCAAGCAGTATTTTCCGAAATACAATGTGTTGCTGCGAGATGATAAGTCTTACCCTTATATCTTTATTAGCGGTCATAAGCACCCACGGCTTTCTATCCACCGTGGCGCCAAGAAGCGCAAAGGTGAATATTTTGGCCCCTACCCAGATTCTGGTGCAGTAAGAGAAACATTGCATTTGCTGCAAAAGATATTTCCTGTGCGCCAGTGTGAAGACACTGTCTATTCCAACCGAACGCGCCCATGTTTGATGTACCAAATTGGTCGTTGTGCAGGACCATGCGTTAATACCATCATTTCTGATGAAGAATATGCAGAGTTGGTTGGCTTTGTGCGCATGTTTTTGCAAGGCAAAGATCAGCAAGTACTCAAACAGTTGATTGAGAAAATGGAAGTTGCCAGTCAGCAATTGCGCTTTGAAGATGCCGCTAAATTTCGCGATCAAATCCAAGCGATTAGGCGTGTTCAAGAGCAGCAGTACGTCTCAGAAGACAGCATGGATGATATGGATGTACTCGGGTTTGCTCAGGAGAATGGTATCGCGTGTATCCATATCCTGATGATACGCCAAGGCAAAGTGCTTGGTAGCCGTAGCCATTTTCCGAAAATCCCACAAAATACAAGCCAGCAGGAAGTGTTCGATAGTTTTCTGACTCAATACTATTTGAGCCATAACGAAGCACGTACAATTCCTTCTCGTATTATTTTGAATCAAGAGTTGGCAGAAGATATTGCGCCAATACAGAAAGCGTTAAGTGAAGTGGCAGGCCGTAAGGTTCATTTTCATACGTCGCCAACTGGCTCTCGAGCAAGGTATCTCAAGCTTTCGAACACGAATGCACTAACGGCGATTACCACCAAAATCAATCACAAGATGACGATTAATCAGCGTTTTCATGCGCTTCGCGAAACATTGGAGTTGGAGTCTATAGCTCGAATGGAGTGTTTTGATATCTCCCATACTATGGGGGAAAGTACGATTGCATCTTGTGTGGTGTTCAACAGTGAAGGACCCGTTAAACAGGAATACCGTCGTTACAATATCACAGGCATTACGGGTGGCGATGACTACGCAGCGATGGGTCAGGCATTAGAGCGCCGTTATTCGAAGCAATTGGACGTAGAGAAAATTCCCGACATCATCTTTATCGATGGCGGTAAAGGTCAGTTAAATCGTGCGCATGACATCATTTCGCAGTACTGGGGGGATTGGCCAAAGCGTCCTATCATGATTGGTATTGCAAAAGGCGTTACTCGCAAACCAGGTTTAGAAACGCTGATTACAGTCGATGGGGACGAGTTTCATTTACCAAGCGATGCTCCTGCGCTGCATCTTATCCAACATATTCGTGATGAAAGCCATAACCATGCTATAGCGGGGCACCGTGCTAAGCGAGGTAAAACCAGACGTACGAGTGCACTCGAAGGGATTGAGGGAATCGGCCCTAAACGACGTCAGGCGTTACTCAAGTACATGGGTGGGTTACAAGAACTTAAACGTGCAAGTGTCGAAGAAATCGCCAAAGTACCGGGAATAAGTCACTCTTTAGCAGAAATTATTTTCCAAGCATTGAAACAATAAGGAAAATCGCGCAACATTAAGCCGCAATGTGTAAGAGAATAATAAAATGCGTTTGAATATCCCGAACATTCTGTCTCTTCTTAGACTGTTCCTAATCCCTGTTTTTGTGGTTGTCTTTTATCTACCTTATTCATGGGCACCGTTTGCAGCAGCAATGGTGTTTTGGGTAGCGGGTTTTACTGACTGGCTTGACGGCATGTTGGCCCGTAAACTTGGCCAAACTTCTCGTTTTGGCGCGTTTATTGATCCTGTCGCTGATAAAGTGCTAGTGGCAACGGCATTGATTCTAATCACGGAACATTATCATTCAATTTGGGTGACCATTCCTGCGGTAACGATGATTGCGCGAGAAATCATTATCTCAGCATTGCGAGAATGGATGGCTGAAATCGGTAAGCGAGCAAGTGTTGCGGTATCTTGGGTTGGCAAAGTAAAAACTGTTTCGCAAATGTTCGCCTTATGGGTGTTGATATGGCGTTACGATGAATGGATGGTTTGGCTAGGCTTTGCGGCCTTGTATGTGGCAACTTTCTTGACATATTGGTCAATGATTCAATATTTGGCTGCTGCGAAAGACGATCTGTTGAATGAAGAGCACCATTAAATTCTGATGTTAGAAAGCAGGCTTAGTAGCCTGCTTTTTTGTATCTAAGGCAATCTACAGCATTTTTTGCTTCTCTCGCTTTTCAATGCTTGTTAACGGCCATGCTTGCAATTTGTATCTGGGGCTTTTGCTTCGATAGAGTTCCATTTGTGATCTAAGTCTTGTTTTTGTCCTTGGAGAGTCTTAGAGAGGCGAGTCTTCTGATTATTAATACTTCAATGCACGCAACGCACGGCCAGCAGTGTAAGGCGTAGCCAAAGTTTTATGATAAACAAGTGTATTTAAGCGATTTTTAGTATTAAAACTAAGCAATCCATCGTCTTTCGCACAAATTCTAGTCAAACGATTTAAAAAAATAAAAATAGTGTTGACTCGATCGCTCGAATCCGTAGAATGCATCCCGTACCCAAGAGAGCACGGCTCAAAAGGGTTGTGAAAAAGCTTAGCTTTATTCACAAATGAGGCGCCTTGGCAGAGTGGCTATGCAGCGGATTGCAAATCCGTGGACCTCGGTTCGACTCCGGGAGGCGCCTCCATTATTCTTTTGAGAGTGAATGGCTTTCGAGAATAAATGCGACACTAGCTCAGTTGGTAGAGCGCAACCTTGCCAAGGTTGAGGTCACGAGTTCGAACCTCGTGTGTCGCTCCAAGTTTTATTGATATGGCATTAGCGGTATCAGATGGTGTTTTACTTTTCTGTAAAGGCATCACAAAGAATATTTGTGTGCCCTGGTGGTGGAATTGGTAGACACAAGGGATTTAAAATCCCTCGACGTTCGCGTTGTGCCGGTTCAAGTCCGGCCCGGGGCACCATCTCATATTAAATGCGACACTAGCTCAGTTGGTAGAGCGCAACCTTGCCAAGGTTGAGGTCACGAGTTCGAACCTCGTGTGTCGCTCCAGATTTAAGGCCTAACATGAAAATGTTAGGCCTTTTTCGTATTTTTTGAAAATCTCAAACTTCTTTTCTGTCACAGGCTTCGTTAAGTAACGAACCCTTTGTCTCATTGACTCAAGTGATTGTTCATTCTGCCATTGCAAAGCATCTTAGCCATTCCTACTAGTCTATGTTTAAACCATCACTTGTGGAGAATAACTACTCTTGATCCAGGCAAAGCTGTGACGAGAATGCTATCTTTTTAAATGTTCCGGATATAGAAAGGAATGTTTTACGATTAAGCAGCACAACCTTAAACCTCTGTTAGATGAGGTGATGATATCTCAAGAATATTTGTTTAAATAACAGCTATTTGAGAGAAGCAGAAAAGCATAGCTCATGAATATGAACATGTGAGTTGCAATGGGGTATGTTTTGTTGTGATTTACATCACTGTTACTAATATGAAAAATCGTTGCCAGAAGATTTTATTTTGTGATAAATTCGCGCGCAATCTCGGAGCGTAATTAACAACGTTTGATCTCTGGGGGATACGCGTAGTGACCATTCAAGCTGATTGTGACACTGCGTAGGGTAGGTATCGGCAAAGCCTTTTGTCGATAGACGGGATACTAATGCTGTAAACGCGGCATATTAATGGGAAACCCAACATTGAAACCTTTGAATAAACACACACTAATCAGCTTCATACTGCCGAAATGTCCTGTTTTACAAAACGGGTGCATTACAGAACCTTGATTAATCCCTTTTACATATAAAGCCGCGAGTATCGTGGCGGATGATCTGTATTTGTCATTTATGCACTGACAAATGCGGAGGGGTATTCACACCTCCTGTAATTTCATTCTAATGATTATTAATACAGGATACAGAATTATTATAATTCAAGGGATTATGTAGTATGAGCACTGCCTTTGAAGTCGATAGCAATATCGCAAACATTTTTTCGTCTCAGGTTCCTATCGTTGAGGGAACGTATGACTTAACGCCAGATCAAGTATTGATTGATCAGGCTGAGCATGAATCTGAAGTACGTTCTTATCCACGTCGTTTGCCGATCGCAATTAAACAAGCCTTTGGGTGCTTGGTTGAAGATACGCGTGGACAGATCTTTCTAGACTGCCTTGCGGGGGCAGGCACTCTAGCTTTGGGGTATAACCATCCTGAAATAAACCAAGCGCTGAAAGAACAATTAGATTCAGGACTGCCATATCAGACGCTAGATATTGCAACATCAGCAAAAACGACGTTTATTCAATCCGTTAAGTCTTTTCTTCCTCAAGAGTTAAGCGAGAACAGCGTTATCCAATTTTGTGGCCCGTCTGGAGCTGATGCGGTTGAAGCTGCTATCAAGCTCGCGAAACAGACTACCGGTCGCAACACTATGTTTGCCTTCCGTGGCGCATACCATGGTATGACTAATGGTACGATGGGGATGATGGGTAACTTAGGCACGAAAGTTCGTCGAACTGGTTTGATGTCGGATGTGCACTTTATGCCTTTCCCATACAACCTGCGTTGTCCTTTTGGGCTTGGCGGTGATGAAGGTGCGAAAGCAAGTATTCGCTATATCGATCGTCTTTTAAACGATGATGAGTCAGGCATTATGAAGCCTGCCGCGATTATCGTGGAGCCAGTGCAAGGTGAGGGTGGTGTTGTTCCTGCGCCAGCATTCTGGCTACGAGAGTTACGTCGTATTTGTGATGAACACGGTATCTTACTGATCTTCGATGAGATCCAGTGTGGTGTTGGTAAAACTGGCTACAATTTCGCGTTCGAAGAGTCGGGCATTGTTCCAGATATTCTGTGTTTATCAAAAGCAATTGGTGGTGGCTTACCAATGTCGCTATTGGTTATCAACAAGCAACATGATACATGGAAGCCGGGCGAGCACACAGGTACATTTCGTGGTAACCAGCTAGCTATGGTCTCTGGTGCGAAAGCATTAGAAATTATCCAGCGTGATAATCTTGTTGAGCATGCCAATATTGCGGGTCAGTACTTGCGCTACGGCCTTGAAAGTATTCAAAAGCGTGTGAACTGTATCGCAGAGGTTCGTGGCAAAGGTTTGATGCTAGGCGTGGAGATTAAAAATCCAGACGGTGAGCTCAATAAATTTGGTGAACCTCAAGCGGATAGTGAACTCACACTTTCTATTCAACGCGCAGCACTCGAGCGTGGCTTGATCGTTGAGAAAGGTGGACGCGAAGGCGCAGTAATTCGTTTCCTTCCTCCTCTTATCATCTCGTTTGAGCAAATCGACTTTGCTTTACGTGTATTTGAAGACGCGATTTTAGCCGCTGGCGGTAGTCACATCGAAACTCAGCCACAAGATGAATGGAAGAAGCATTTCATCCACACTGGAGAGATGGGCAGCAATGAATTTGCTTCGGTGATGAATCACACTACTACGGCAATGAAGTCAGTGTTTGAACAAGTGACTGCACCGTATTCAGGTATGGATCCAAAAGCATTGGAAGCAGCGATTCGCGACGTTGATCTTGATAATGGAAATGCGCCTCTTAAAACCGTTATCGACGATGCTGCTGAGCTGGTCGCGAAAAACGCAATTTTTACTCAACATCCAGATTGTATTGCTCACCTACATACTCCACCGTTGATGCCAGCGATTGCGGCAGAGGCAATGATTGCGGCTTTGAACCAGTCGATGGACTCATGGGATCAAGCTTCATCAGCGACTTATGTTGAACAGAAAGTTGTGAACTGGCTATGCGATAAATATGAGTTAGGTGAAAAAGCGGACGGTATCTTCACGAGCGGCGGCACGCAAAGTAACCAAATGGGTTTGATGCTTGCGCGAGATTGGATTGCTGACAAACTCAGTGCACACTCAATTCAAAAGCTTGGCCTTCCTGAATACGCAGACAAGCTACGTATTGTATGTTCGAAAAAATCCCACTTCACGGTTCAAAAATCAGCGTCTTGGATGGGGTTGGGTGAAAAAGCGGTCATGACTGTCGATGCTAATGCCGATGGAACGATGGATGTCACTAAATTAGACGAAGTTCTCAATCAGGCCAAAGCAGAAGGTTTGATCCCATTTGCCATTGTTGGTACAGCGGGTACAACGGACCACGGTGCTATTGATGACTTAGACTTTATCGCCGATATGGCAGCGAGACATGACATGTGGATGCACGTCGACGGTGCATACGGTGGAGCTCTGATTCTAAGTAGCCAAAAAGCGCGTCTGAAAGGTTGTGAGCGTGCACATTCCATCAGCGTAGACTTCCATAAGCTGTTTTACCAAACCATCAGTTGTGGTGCGCTATTGGTAAATGACAAGTCTAACTTTAAATTCCTGCTTCACCATGCAGACTATTTGAACCGCGAACACGACGAACTACCGAACTTGGTGGATAAGTCTATTGCGACAACTAAGCGTTTTGATGCGCTCAAAGTGTTTATGACGATGCAAAGCGTAGGGCCAAAAGCCCTAGGCGATATGTATGATCATTTGCTTGAACAGACGCTTGAAGTGGCGGACATGATTCGAGATAACAAACACTTTGAGTTGTTGGCTGAACCATCACTATCTACGGTTCTGTTCCGCGCGACACATGAATCAGCGGATCTTGATGAACTGAACAAAACGTTGCGCTTAGAAGCGTTAACACGCGGTATCGCGGTATTGGGTGAAACCATTGTCGACGATAAAACTGCATTGAAATTTACGATTTTGAACCCGTGTCTGACGACGGCGGACTTTGAATCTTTGCTCTCAAAAATCAATACGCTAGCGGCAGAGCTAGTTTAACAAAGGTAACGGAAAACTATGGCAATTCTACAGATTGGTGCAGGCGGCGTTGGCTGGGTAGTTGCACATAAAGCAGCACAAAACAACGACGTTCTGGGTGATATCACAATCGCATCACGTACCGTAGGTAAGTGTGAGAAAATCATCGAATCGATTCAGAAGAAAAACAATCTGAAAGATTCAACTAAGAAATTAGAAGCGCGAGCGGTAAACGCGGACGACGTAGATTCTTTAGTTGCTTTAATTAAAGAAGTACAACCTGACTTAGTGATCAACGCAGGTCCTCCTTGGGTGAACATGTCTATTATGGAAGCATGTTACCAAGCTAAAGTGTCATACCTTGATACATCTGTTGCGGTTGATTTGTGCTCTGAAGGCCAACAAGTACCTCAAGCTTACGATTGGCAGTGGGGTTACCGTGAGAAGTTTGAAGAAGCGGGCATTACAGGTATTCTTGGTGCTGGTTTCGATCCGGGCGTAGTATCGGTGTTTGCCGCATACGCAGTGAAGCATCTGTTCGATGAAATCGATACTATCGACGTAATGGATGTAAACGCAGGCGACCACGGTAAGAAGTTCGCAACTAACTTTGATCCAGAAACGAACATGCTTGAGATTCAAGGCGATTCGTTCTACTGGGAAAACGGCGAGTGGAAACAAGTACCTTGTCACTCACGTATGCTTGAGTTTGAATTCCCGAATTGTGGTTCACACAAAGTGTACTCAATGGCGCACGACGAAGTTCGATCTATGCAAGAGTTCATCCCGGCGAAACGCATCGAATTCTGGATGGGCTTTGGTGACCGTTACCTAAACTACTTCAATGTGATGCGCGACATCGGTCTACTCAGCCCAGATCCACTAACGCTTCACGACGGTACGGTTGTTCAACCTTTGCACGTGCTAAAAGCACTACTACCAGATCCAACATCACTCGCGCCAGGCTACACTGGCCTAACGTGTATCGGTACTTGGGTTCAAGGTAAGAAAGATGGTAAAGAGCGCAGTGTATTTATTTACAACAACGCTGATCACGAAGTCGCATACGAAGATGTTGAACACCAAGCTATCTCATACACCACTGGCGTACCTGCGATCACTGCTGCTTTGCAGTTCTTCCGTGGCAAATGGGCAGACAAAGGCGTGTTCAACATGGAGCAGCTAGATCCTGACCCATTCCTAGAAACCATGCCATCTATTGGTCTAGATTGGCATGTTCAAGAACTGGAGCCAGGACAACCTGTTATCCATAAATTGAAGTAAGAATTTAGCGACTCTTATTTGTACGTTTAAGCCGATGCACTTGCGTCGGCTTTGTTCGATTTTATAGTGTCTTTGCTAAGGCGAAGGGACGTAAGGTATCAAAATGCAACAAAACGAACTAAAAACGCCATACTTCATGATCAATGAAGACAAGCTGATTGAGAATCTAGAGAAAGCAAAACAGCTAAAAGACATCTCTGGTGTGAAGCTTGTATTAGCACTGAAGTGCTTCTCAACATGGGGTGTATTCGACATCATCAAGCCTTACCTAGACGGAACAACAAGTTCTGGCCCGTTTGAAGTGAAGCTTGGCTACGAAACGTTCGGTGGTGAGACACACGCATACAGTGTGGGTTACAGCGAAGATGACGTTCGCGATGTGGCGGACATCTGTGACAAGATGATCTTTAACTCTCAGTCACAGCTAGCGGCTTATCGTCATATTGTCGAAGGTAAAGCATCGATTGGCTTGCGCCTAAACCCAGGTGTGAGCTATGCAGGGCAAGACTTAGCAAACCCAGCGCGTCAATTCTCTCGTCTTGGGGTTCAGGCTGATCACATCAAACCGGAAATTTTTGATGGTATTGATGGCGTAATGTTCCACATGAACTGTGAGAACAAAGACGTGGATGCGTTTATCGGCTTACTCGATGCTATTTCAGCTCAGTTTGGCGAGTACCTAGATAAGCTGGACTGGGTAAGCATGGGTGGCGGCGTGTTCTTCACATGGCCGGGGTACGATATCGAGAAGTTGGGGTTAGCACTTAAAGCGTTCTCAGAGAAACACGGCGTACAAATGTATTTAGAGCCGGGTGAAGCGATAATTACTAAGACCACTGATCTCGTTGTAACAGTGGTTGATATTGTAGAGAACGTAAAGAAGACGGCGATTGTCGATTCGGCCACAGAAGCTCACCGCTTAGATACGTTGATCTACAATGAGCCAGCGTCAATCCTTGAAGCATCTGAAAATGGTGAACATGAGTATGTGATCGGCTCGTGCTCTTGTTTGGCTGGTGACCAGTTCTGCGTGGCGAACTTCGAACAGCCTCTAGAGATAGGACAGCGTCTGCATATTCTAGATAGTGCCGGTTACACCATGGTGAAACTAAACTGGTTTAACGGTCTACGTATGCCGTCGGTCTACTGTGAACGCTCGAATGGTGACATTCAAAAACTGAATGAATTTGACTACTCTGATTTCAAACGTTCACTGTCTCAGTGGTCAGTGAAATAAAACGTATTGAGTATTAGAACGACAAAGAGCAGCTGAATTGCTGCTCTTTTTATTGGGGAAGCGTTAAAGGTATGCAGTTAGCTTTCTACAATTACACGAGTGTCTTCACTCAGAGATTCTAACTCATTGGCTATGTCTTCAATTTCTAGCTCGCTAGGTAGTTTTATCGCCATTTTAGCGCTGAATAAGCTAGAGCTTACCCCTCCGCCTCCAGCAATGAATACACGCTGACAATCCATATCTAAAATTGAGATACCTTGATTATCGAGAACGTGAGTAATTTCATTCACAATACCCGCTCTATCGTTGGCATCTAAACGAAGTTGGAAGATAGTGTCTTCACGATATGAATGAGGTTCAGAGTCGACGAACCTAACAACAAGAGTCTGACAAGAAGAGAACGCCTGTTTAACGATGTCGGCATTATCTCTTGGAAGCTCTACTTTGATGACACCTGCAACTTGGTCTTCGATAAAGTTTACTTTGCTGATCAGCCATTTCCCGCCGTTTTCGTGTGTGATTGCAGCGAGCTCTTTAATCGTGGCGGGTGACGCTTGTCCGACAAAATTAACAATAAATACGGTGTTCATAATGTCCCCTCCTGGAATCAAGGTTTGGACGCAGTACGAATAAACGTGCTACTTAAGTTATTGGAATAAATCCTTTTATTTAGTGTAGGTGCTAAGGGCAGGTAATGTTTGATGAAAGTCAATTTTTAACACTAATTCGTGATGGAAATAATTAAAATAATGTTCAGAGCACAAAAAAGCAGCCATCGTAAGGCTGCTTTTTACCGAGTATCAACTTAGGATTAGAACGTTACTTTTAACTCGACACCATAAAATTGACTGTCATAGTTTGCGCCTGCGTCCATGGCGAATTTTGCAACATCTTGGTTTCCAAACCAAGGTGATGAATTGAATTGTAGTTCTGCACTACCGCCCCATGCATCAGTTACCCAATAATGAATATGTCCAACAGGGTTTAAGAAGAAGAGCGAAACATCACCTGCGGTTTCAGAGCCCATAACTTCGCCGCCGTTGGCAATAATGTCTTGCTCAGCCGTTAACATCATTTCACCAACAACAGCACCAAAGAACGGTGTGATAAAAATATCCTGCCAAGATGGTACTTCTGCGAACGCCTCTACGCCATACTCCCAAAAGAACGTCGACATAGTTGCGGAGTACAAAAACGACTGAAATTCATTATAGCCAGCGTGACGTGCTGCCGTGTAGTAAACGCCGCCAAAATATGGGTGCATGATGTAGTTGAGGACATGTTCATCGCGATCCCAAACGGGGCCGTCAGAGACATTATCTTTCCACTTTTGCCCCAACTTACTCATGTCCCGGTCTTCTTCGTCCCATTTGGTGATACTTTCTGGAAGAAAAGTCATCATGCCTACGGTCGCGATACTGAGACCTAGAATGGTGTAGGTTTGACCCATCAGATAATCCCAGTCTTTATCTTGAGGGATGATGAGATGTTTAGGCTGAAGCCCTGCGTCAAGGTTTAGCGAATCATCATTATTCTGTTCATACATAACACCGCGATTTTGAGCCTCGAAGGTGTACAGAGTCGTCGTTTCGCAGTAACCTGACAAGCAATCAGGTGTGTAAGAAAACTCTGTATGACGGCTTAGGTCATAGCGACTTGCGTGCGCAAGCGCTGACGAAGCCAAGCAAAGGCCTGTTAGAGTCGTCTTGAACATGGATGATTTTGACACAAAGGTCTCCGAGTTAATGGTGTATGTTCGGGCTCGTAATTATCCCTCAAAACATCAATCATTTAAACACTTGACCCTTATTTAGTCCCAACAAACCTCGGCGAGATTTGTCCAAATAAAAAGAAAAATAAGCGCTATAACGAAAATAGGATTGTGCTTACGTTCAGGAGTCAGTTGTGAAAATAGCAATGCTTAGTACTGGTGAGGAAGTCCTCCACGGTGATATTGTTGATACTAATGCGGCATGGTTGTCTAGCCTGTTTTATCAACATGGATTTGGCTTAACAAAGCGCTCAACGGTTGGCGATAGCCTATCGAGTTTGGTTGAAGAGTTTTTAATGCTCAGCTTTAACAACGATGTGGTTATTGTTAATGGTGGTTTAGGCCCTACAACGGATGACATGAGTGCTGCCGCCGCCGTGAGAGCCGCCGATTGTAAACTGGTGCTATTCAAAGAGTGGTTGCAGCATCTAGAAAGTTTGTATGCTCGACGTGGCATCCCTATGCCGGACAGTAATTTAAAGCAAGCAATGCTGCCAGAAACGGCAGAGATATTGGACAACCCGATAGGCACTGCTTGCGGTTTCAAAATGCTGATTAATGATGCCATTTTTTATTTCACACCGGGTGTACCAAGTGAATTTAAGCTCATGGCAGAGACGCAAATTCTTCCCGATCTGAGAAGAGTGTTTCCCGATGTGCAAGGTTCATGTTGTAGCCGAATCTACACGTTTGGTCTGTCTGAATCCGGTATTTCAGATAAGCTAGATCAGCTAAAACTTCCTCAAGGCTATGAGCTAGGGTATCGCTCTTACTTGCCTTTTATTGAAGTGAAACTTTTTGGTCCTTCAGATCAGCTTGAACAGCGTTTGAAACTCGTACAGATAATTAATAAACACCTTGAGAGTAATACCGTTAGTATTGATTTGCCTATGGTTGAAAATGTCGGCCAGTTGTTGGTCGATAAAGGACTAACAGTGTCGACCTCCGAAAAAAGTAGCAGGGGATACTTAACGTACTGGCTAAACAGTGATGAAAACGCTGAAAAGCAACTAGGGCATGGTTGGGTACTACCGAGCCTGACTCAGGCGATGGGCAACAGCGGAGATCCATTAGCAGAAACGTTTGCTCTGGCTGGTGCTACGCGAGAGAAGTGTGGGACGGATTTATCACTCGTCACTGGCCATATTGAAGAGGGCGTTTTTTCCGTCGCTTTATCGACACCGTCAGGCGAGTGGGGAGCATTATATAAACTCTCGAAAAAGTATCAGCGCAATGATCAAGTTAAAGTGATCAGCACGGCAGCACTAGACTTGTTGCGTCGCTACCTAGAACGTAAACCGATGTTTGCGCATTATGCATTTTTAGAGAAAGTTAAAGAGATGCACCTCCCGAGCAGTGCTTTATAACCAAAGCTCTCTACAGTAGTCTGAGAGACAAAAAACAGAGACAAAAAAGCCAAGGTGATTACCTTGGCTTTTGCATTTTATACCGTCGAGTCAACGTTATGCGCGCTGCTTTTCTTTCATCGCGTAGTTAACGCCGCTAAGTGACAAATCTGATTTTGCTTTACAGATACAAGGTAATATTTCATCACTTTGTGTGTAAGCCATGGCAAAACCAACATACTCCACTTCACCAGACTCCAATTTGCAGCGACAGGCGCCGCAGTGCCCATCACGGCAGTTGTATTCTGGTAATAGGCCAGCTTGCTCCATTGTTTCCAAAATCGTATTGGAAGGGTTGGATTCAATGCTGATCAGTTTGTTGATTTTGAGTGTTGCCATTACAGCTCGAATCCTTCGAAGTCATCTGCGCGAACTTCATTGTCAATTTGACCCACAAGGTAAGAAGAGATTTCTGCTTCTTGAGGCGCAACTTGAACGTTATCTGAAGACAACCAAGCGTTAATCCATGGAATTGGGTTGGTTGTTGCTTCTGGATACGCTGCTGGTAGACCTACCGCTTGCATACGAATATTTGTGATGTATTCAACGTATTGGCTTAGGATGTCTTTGTTTAGACCGATCATAGAGCCATCTTTGAATAGATACTCTGCCCACTCTTTTTCTTGCTCAGCCGCTTCTTTGAATAGGTCAAAACAGTCCTGTTTTGCCTCTTCTGCGATTTGCATGAAAGTGAAGTCATCTTGACCGTTACGTAGCAGGTTGATCATGTGCTGCGTGCCGTTTAAGTGAAGTGCTTCGTCACGAGCGATCAGCTTGATGATTTTCGCGTTACCTTCCATTAGTTCGCGTTCTGCGAAAGCGAAAGAACATGCGAAACTTACGTAAAAACGAATAGCTTCTAATGCGTTAACAGACATCAGACAGATGTACAGCTTCTTCTTAAGATCGTACAGACTAACCTTAACCGTTTCACCGTTAAGGACATGCTCACCTTCACCGTAGCGATGGTAATCATTCGTCGCTTGAATCAAATCGTCGTAGTAGTGCGCGATGTCTTTTGCACGCTTCAGAATGTGCTCGTTCTCAACGATATCATCAAACACCACCGCAGGGTCGTTCACGATGTTACGAATAATGTGTGTGTAAGAACGAGAGTGAATCGTTTCAGAGAAAGACCAAGTCTCAATCCAAGTCTCTAGTTCTGGTAGAGACACAAGCGGCAGCAGTGCCACGTTAGGGCTGCGGCCTTGGATAGAGTCAAGAAGCGTTTGGTACTTCAAGTTAGAGATGAAGATGTGCTTCTCGTGATCTGGCAGTTTGTTGTAATCGATACGGTCGCTAGATACGTCTACTTCTTCTGGACGCCAGAAGAAAGAAAGTTGTTTCTCGATAAGTTTTTCGAAAATCTCAAACTTTTGTTGGTCGTAACGTGCAACGTTTACTGATTGACCTAGGAACATTGGTTCCTTCAATTGGTCATTCTTTTTTTGGTTAAAAGTACTGTAAGCCATAATGCCTCAATTCCTTTTAAACCTCCCCGTAAGGGGGAGGTTATCGATAGTCTGTCTTTACGGGTTCGCTAGGTACGGGAAGATTAAATCTTACAACCGCCGCCAGCACAATCGTCATCTTGTGGTTGAACAGCGTCTTTCTGTTCATCTTTCGCGCCATCACGAGTGTTGTGGTAGTAAAGCGTTTTCACACCAAACTTATACGCTGTTAGCAGGTCTTGAAGTAGTTTCTTCATTGGAACCTTGCCAGTCTCGTAACGTGACGGGTCGTAGTTAGTATTAGCAGAGATAGCTTGGTCAACAAACTTCTGCATAATACCCACAAGGTGTAGATAACCGTCGTTCGAACCGATATTCCAAAGCAGTTCATAGCTGTCTTTAAGTTCTGTGAACTCTGGTACAACTTGCTTCAGGATACCGTCTTTCGAAGCTTTTACTGAAACGTAACCACGTGGTGGCTCAATACCGTTAGTTGCGTTTGAAATCTGAGAAGAAGTCTCAGAAGGCATTAGTGCAGTCAGTGTTGAGTTACGTAGGCCGTGCTCCATAATTTCTTTACGTAGGCTGTCCCAGTCGTAGTGCAGCGCTTCGTCACAAATTAGATCGATATCTTTCTTATACGTATCAATCGGCAGTAAGCCTTTCGCGTAGTTCGTCTCGTCGAATGAAGGACACTTACCTTGCTCTTTCGCCAGTGCTACAGATGCTTTCAATAGGTAGTACTGCATTGCTTCGAACGTACGGTGAGTTAGGCCGTTCGCGCTACCGTCAGAGTATTTCACGCCATTCTTCGCTAAGTAGTAAGCAAAGTTAATCACACCAACACCTAGCGTACGACGGTTCATAGTCGATTTGTATGCCGCTGGTAGAGGGTAATCTTGGTAATCAAGCAGTGCATCTAACGCACGAACAACAAGATCGGATAGCTCTTCGAAATCATCTAGAGACTTGATAGCACCTAAGTTGAATGCAGAAAGCGTACACAGTGCGATCTCGCCTGAGTCATCTTCAACGTTAGTTAATGGTTTCGTTGGCAGTGCGATTTCTAAACATAGGTTCGACTGACGAACTGGAGCGACTTCAGAATCAAATGGGCTGTGAGTATTACAATGGTCCACGTTCTGGATGTAGATACGACCCGTTGATGCACGCTCTTGCATTAGCAGAGTGAACATTTCAATCGCTTTAACCGTTTCTTTCTTGATTGAAGGATCGTTCTCGTACTTCACGTATAGACGCTCAAACTCTTCTTGGTTTTCGAAGAATGCGTCGTACAGACCAGGTACATCAGATGGTGAGAATAGCGTAATATTGCCGCCTTCAACTAAACGTTGGTACATCAGTTTGTTTAACTGAACACCGTAGTCCATGTGACGAACACGGTTTTCTTCAACACCACGGTTGTTCTTAAGTACCATTAGTGAGCGTGCTTCACCGTGCCACATTGGGTAGAACACAGTAGCTGCGCCACCACGTACACCACCTTGTGAACAACATTTTACTGCTGTTTGGAAGTACTTGTAGAACGGAATACAACCAGTGTGGAATGCTTCACCACCGCGAATCTCTGAGCCTAATGCACGGATACGACCTGCGTTGATACCAATACCAGCGCGCTGAGATACATAACGAACAATTGAGCTTGCTGTTGCGTTAATAGAATCAAGACTGTCTCCACACTCGATCAGAACACATGAGCTGAACTGGCGAGTAGGGGTACGCACGCCAGACATAATTGGCGTAGGTAGAGAAATCTTAAATGTCGATGTCGCATCGTAGAAACGTTTGATGTAATCAAGACGTGTCGCTTTTGGATATTTCGCAAATAAGCACGCTGCTACAAGGATGTACAAGAACTGAGCACTTTCGTAAATTTGGCCCGTAACACGGTTCTGTACGAAGTACTTACCCTCTAGCTGCTTAACTGCCGCGTATGAGAAGTTTAGGTCGCGTTTATGGTCGAGGTACGCATCAAGTTCGTCGAGTTCTGCTTTTGTGTAGTCTTCTAGAATATGTTGATCGTACTTACCCATATCGACGAGGCGAGACACGTGATCATAAAGCGTTGGTGGCTCGTATTGGCCATACGCTTTTTTACGCAGATGGAATACCGCTAGGCGAGCCGCTAGGTATTGGTAATCCGGAGTCTCTTCAGAGATCAGGTCTGCCGCAGACTTGATGATTGTCTCGTGAATATCTGTCGTTGTGATGCCGTCGTAAAACTGGATGTGAGCGCGAAGTTCTACTTGAGAAACCGAAACATTATCTAGACCTTCTGCAGCCCAAGTGATAACGCGGTGGATTTTATCCAGATCGATACTTTCTTTACGGCCATCACGCTTGGTGACGGTAAGTTGTTGGTTCATTCTGCTTTATTTCCCTAAGAAAACTGATAAAAGCCGTATTTTTGTTTGTTTATGTGCAATATGAGTAAAGCTTGCGGCGGCTTTGTGATCAAAGTCTATCTATATATTGTCGCTTAAACACAACATATAGGGGTTCATTTGTTTGCGGGTTACAAGATAGTGCTATTACACTGATTTATCAAGGTACAGATCGGGGATGACTTGTGGATAACTGACAAAATGAAAAAAATCAGTAAGTGAACACTAACCGATGAGAAAAGGGCAGACTTGAATGGTTAAAAGTACGGTTTCGAGATCGGTTTAGAAATAACCGCATGCAAAAATATTTTCCTTGATCTTTGGCCGTTTTTATCTACGAAAAATGGCTTGGTCAAAATGGAATCTAGAGCACGAATTTTAGCCATAAAAAGACAAAAAAAGCGGCAACTTTGTGCTACCGCTTCCGATTCATTTTCTTTAAAAAATGTCAATCACAAAACTCATTTTTTAACTTAATAGCGTTCAGTATTTTTTAGTATGAACGATGTAGTTTACATCTACATTACGACCGAGTTTGTAGCTATCATTTAGAAGGTTGTAATGAAGCCCAGTAATGCCCATTTCCGTCAGGTCAGTTTGGTCTATCATCTTCATCATTTCGGCTGGCTTGATAAACTTATCGTGCTCATGAGTGCCTTCAGGAACAATCTTAAGAAGCTTCTCAGCACCGACAATAGCAAATAAGTACGACTTAATGTTTCGGTTCAAAGTTGAGAAAAACACGTGACCACCGGGTTTGACTAGCGCAGCACAAGAGCGGATAACGGAGAGAGGATCTGGAACGTGTTCAAGCATCTCCATACAAGTCACGACATCGTAAGTTCCTGCGTTTTCTATAGCGTGGTCTTCTATTGTGCTCTGAATGTAGGTCAGTTGAGTGCCTGTTTCTAATGCATGTAGTCGCGCGACTTCTAATGGTTCTTTACCCATATCAAGCCCCGTCACAATAGCGCCTTCTTTTGCCATGCTTTCAGCAAGAATGCCACCACCACAGCCGACATCAAGTGCTCGCTTGCCAAACAAGCCATTTGCTTTTTCAAGTACATAGTTCAAACGAAGTGGGTTAATTTGATGAAGCGGCTTAAACTCGCCTTCTAAATCCCACCATCGAGAAGCCATGTCCTCGAATTTCTTAATTTCACTTGGGTCGACGTTTTGTGCTTTAGTCATAATTGGTTTTATTGCATTCAATCTGAGTCCTTTAGAGGGCGCCAGTATACTCCAACGTTTTACACCCAAACAACCTCGATGTGCTTAGTTAAGGGACAATGACAGAGTTCACTGGCGCGGCAATCGAGACAGGTGCCTGTAATTTGTAAAGCGCTAACTATTGTTTTTGCTTCATCCTTGAACTGGTGCCAGTGACAATAACTCTAAAACCTGCATTTTCGCGTTGTGTGGTTAAAGGAATTTACCTCGCTTTTCCGCGTAAAGGGTCCGATTTTGCTCAATATTGACCGAAATATAACCACTAATCAGAAAGATATGGGATGAGTGTGCAAATTCTCGACATTTGATTCATAACCAAGCTCACAACCTGATAAAAGGAGAGGGAAAGTGATGCCGAAGTGATGAATTGTGTGTTATATTTTTGCACCTTACACGTATCGTAATTACGATCAGATAATAGAGGGATAATGGCTCTATGAGCGATTTAGCTAAAGAGATCACGCCCGTAAACATTGAAGATGAGCTTAGAGGTTCATACCTAGACTATGCGATGTCAGTCATCGTGGGTCGTGCTCTTCCAGATGTGCGTGATGGCCTAAAACCAGTACACCGCCGCGTTTTATTCGCGATGAACGTACTAGGCAACGATTGGAACAAACCATATAAAAAATCAGCCCGTGTTGTCGGCGACGTAATCGGTAAATATCACCCACACGGTGATAGTGCTGTGTACGACACAATCGTACGTATGGCTCAGCCGTTCTCGCTTCGTTACATGCTGGTCGATGGTCAAGGTAACTTTGGCTCGATCGATGGCGACTCTGCTGCGGCAATGCGTTACACCGAAGTTCGAATGGCAAAAATTGCCCATGAACTATTGGCTGACCTAGACAAAGAAACCGTAGACTACGTACCAAACTACGACGGTACTGAGCAGATCCCAGCGGTTCTTCCAACTAAAATTCCAAACCTATTGGTTAACGGTGCTTCTGGTATCGCAGTAGGTATGGCAACCAACATCCCGCCTCATAACCTTGGCGAAGTGATTGATGGCTGTCTTGCATACATCAATAATGAAGAAATCACTATTGATGAACTAATGGATTACATTCCTGGTCCTGATTTCCCAACGGCGGCGCTTATCAGCGGTCGTAAAGGCATTGTAGACGCGTACAAAACAGGTCGTGGCAAAATCTACATGCGTTCGAAAGCGGACATCGAAGTGGAGAAGAATGGTAAAGAGACCATTATCGTCACTGAAATTCCTTACCAGGTGAACAAAGCTCGCTTGATCGAAAAGATCGCTGAGCTAGTTAAAGATAAGAAAGTAGAAGGCATCAGTGCACTGCGCGACGAGTCAGATAAAGACGGTATGCGCATTGTTATTGAGTGTAAGCGCGATGCTGTGGGCGAAGTAGTTCTAAACAACCTTTACGCTCAGACTCAGCTGCAAACCACTTTCGGTATCAACATGGTGGCCCTAAACAATGGCCAGCCACAGCTATTCAACCTAAAAGATATGCTGAAGTGCTTCGTTGATCACCGTCGTGAAGTTGTGACACGTCGTACTATCTTCGAACTGCGTAAAGCGCGTGAACGTGCTCATATCCTTGAAGGTTTAGCTCTAGCGCTTGCTAACATTGATGAAATCATTGAGCTTATCCGTAAGGCACCTACACCGGCTGAAGCAAAAGCGGGTCTTATCGCTCGTGGTTGGGATTTAGGCAACGTTTCAGCAATGCTAGAGCGTGCTGGTACAGATGCTGCGCGCCCTGAATGGCTAGAGCCTGAATACGGTATTCGTGATGGTCAGTACTTCCTGACTGAGCAACAAGCACAAGCTATCCTAGATCTACGTTTACATAAACTAACAGGTCTAGAACACGAGAAGATTCTAGGCGAATACAAAACACTTCTAGAAGAAATCGCTGAACTCATGCATATCCTTGCGAGCACTGAGCGTTTGATGGAAGTTATCCGTGAGGAACTTGAAGCGGTTCGTGACGGCTTTGGTGACGCTCGTCGTACAGAAATCACAGCTGCGAGCCATGATATTGACATGGAAGAGCTGATCGCACGTGAAGACGTTGTTGTTACTCTATCTCACGGTGGTTACGTTAAGTACCAAGTACTGAGCGACTACGAGTCACAGCGCCGTGGTGGTAAAGGTAAGAGTGCGACTAAGATGAAAGATGAAGACCATATCGAGCGTCTTCTAGTGGCGAATACCCACGATAACATCTTGTGTTTCTCTACTCGTGGTAAGACATACCGCCTGAAAGTTTACCAATTGCCTCTAGCGAGCCGTACTGCGCGTGGTAAGCCAATTGTGAACATCCTTCCATTAGAAGAAGGTGAGCGCATTACCGCGATTCTGCGTGTTGATGAATTCTCTGAAGACAAATTCATCTTCATGGCAACAGGTGACGGTACGGTTAAGAAAACGCCGTTGAACCAGTTTGCAAACGTACGTTCAAACGGCCTAATCGCTGTGAACCTACGTGAAGACGATTCGTTAATCGGTGTGGATATCACTAACGGCGAAAACGAAATCATGCTGTTCTCTAAAGCGGGTAAAGTGGTTCGCTTTAAAGAAGCAGAAGAGATTCCAGTACTTGATGAAAATGGTAAACCAGTTCTTGATGAGAATGGTCAGCCAGAGATCAAGTTTAAAGGTGTTCGTCCTATGGGTCGTACCGCCTCTGGTGTTCGTGGTATGAAACTGGCTGAAAATGACCAAGTTGTATCACTTATTGTTCCTTCGCACGAAGGCGACATCCTAACGGTTACAGAAAACGGTTATGGTAAACGTACAGCACTTAGCGAGTACCCGACAAAAGGTCGTGGCACTCAAGGTGTAGTTTCTATCAAAGTTTCTGAGCGAAATGGCCCGGTAGTTGGTGCTATCCAGGTTGTTGAAGGTGATGAAATGATGATGATCACCGACGCTGGCACGTTAGTACGTACTCGTGTGGGTGAAGTTAGCCAGGTTGGTCGTAACACACAAGGTGTAACGCTTATCCGTACTGCGGAAGATGAATCAGTTGTTGGTTTGCAACGTATTGAAGAAGTTGATGATGAAGAGCTGCCTACTGATGAAGATGCAGAAGAGTTAGAGTCAACAGACGAAAATACGCAGCAAGACGCTTCAGAAGCTCCAGCTGCTGATGATGCAGAGGAAGGTAACGAAGAGTAATCTTACATCGTTATCCTGATATGAAAAGCCGAGCCTTAGTTGCTCGGCTTTTTTGTATCTGTATCAACGCATTTAAAGTAAGAAATGCGTACACTGACGTTATCTTTGTTTACAGGACGTGTTATGTCTGTTTGGTTTTTCGTTGCCATCTCTTTGATGGGCTTGTTCATCGTCCTCTTATCACTGAGTGCATCAAAAGTGAAACCTACCCAATGGTTCGGCTTTTGTCTGTTAGTGCTTGTCATAACCAGTGCAAGTTTCTTATTGCTGCATCAAACTCCGCCTAAACCAATACAAGCGGAAATGTCACGAATGATGACTGCTCGTGACATCATGAAAGAGATTCAAGACCAGTTGCGTGAAGATCCGAACAACGCTGAATTGTGGTTCCAACTCGGGCAGGGCTACCTGCTAGAGGGGGAATTTGATGGCGCGCTGATTTGTTTTGATTACGCGATCCAGCTGACTGAGCCAGTCAGTGCCACGCAACTTGCCGCAAAAGCGACGACCTTGTACTACATTCACCAGCAATCAATGACGCAAGAAGTTAGCTTGCTTTTGGAGCAAGCTTTGCAGATAGAACCGCACAATGAAGCCGCTTTGTCTTTGATCGCAAATGATCATTTTCTGTCATTCCGATTTCAGGAAGCGATTGATGCCTGGGTACTATTATTAGATTCTGATGATCCAAATTTAGATAGGGTGCAAATCATTAACTCTATTAACAAAGCAAAAGAGCTGTTGTAAGCGTACAATTTAACAAGCAATAGAGGGAAAGGTGGGCAACGAATGAAAAATAAAGCACTAAGCATATTGGTTTTGCTGTGCGGCTCTGTGCTGGCGGGTTGTAGCTCTTCCGATCATTCTGGCTCTTCCTCTACGGTTTATTATTCATCGGGTTACTACGACCCGTGGTGGTACGATCATGACGACTACTGGATTTATTACTATCCGGGCTGTTGCGATAACGACGATGAATACAAAGAGAAACTGGAAGAGTGGTGGAATGGTTTAGATGAAGACCAACAGCAATCCATCAAAGACAAAGTCGAAGATTGGAAAGACGATGATATGTCCGCCAATATCGATAACATGAAACGCCAACTCGACGATCATTGGCAATCACTGCCAGACGAGCAAAAGCAAGAGATTCAAACCAAGTGGGAGAATCGTCCGGAGCGTATTGAGCCAGCGGCTTTACAAGACAAAGCGGTAAAAGAAAAGGTTCAACAAAGAAAAGCACTGCCGGAAACGAAGATCCAGCGCCCAGTTGCTCGCCCAAATGTGCAGATGCCTAAAGCACGTCCAAATATTCAACCTAGACCTAGACTTCCTCGTCGCTAGTACATTCGATTTTTACTCTCGATAAAATCGAGGATGAAGAAATAAAGAAAAGGGGCGTTCAGTACGCCCCTTGTTGTATATATAGATTAACCTCTGCCAGTTAGACTAATACGTGGCTTCACGCTCAGCCGCTGCTTTATCCCATTCTGGTGCCACCGTTTCTAGGAAGTGTTTCTTATCTGCGTTCATCTTTTCCATATCCATGCCCAGTGCTTGTTGTGCTTTCGCTTTGGTCGAGATATCTGGAATTTGAACAGGATCAGTAATGCCTTTGGTTGCCAGTAAACGAACCAATTTGGTACGGGCGTCAGCAGCGCGATCAACTGCAGTACCTAGTACTTCAAGTGCTATCTCAGGAGCATGCATGTGGACACCGTGAGAAGCAATCGCGTAGTCCCAACGCCATTGTGCATGGCGAATATCTTGTAGGATAGGTTCCATCTCTGCTTCTGTTGCACCTGCTTTCCACGCTGCGCCTGCTTCAAAGTGTGCCGCTACGATTTGCTTCTCGGCGGTTAGCTTCATGTTCAGTACTTGCGCTTTGCGAGTCGAGACGATGCCTTGTAGCTGCTCTTTAGTTTGGGTATGGCATTGCGCACAGGTGTCTTCAAAACGATCAAATGGGTTACCCACTTTGTGGTCTGTGTACACCGTACCGTCTTCTTTGGTCACTTTAGGCATGTGGCAGTCCACACACACCACTTTGTTTTTACCATGAATACCCGCTCTCCAAGTTTCGAAACCCGGGTGTTGTGCTTTTAGCATCGGCGCTTTAGATACGGCATGCGTCCAATCTTTGAAATTCAACGCGTCGTAGTATTTCTCCATGTCATTAACGGTGGTGCCCATATCCCATGGGAATTTAACCGCTTTAGTTGGGCCGGTGAAGTAGTATTCAACGTGACATTGAGCGCAGACCGATGCTTGCTTATCTAGGCGAGACTGTTCATCAAAGTTTTTACCAATAGTATCAAAAGCACGCTCGACGTATGGGCGAGTCAGTGCTAGCGCAGGTTCGCCTTTCTTGAAGGCTTCAGAGCCTGTGTTGTGGCAATCGGAACAACCGATAGGGTTGACGATTTCTGAGCCTAAGCGTGCCCATTTACCTTCGAAATAACCATCTTCACCACGTTCATCAATCACGCGAGCAACGTCTGGGCTTTTACAGCTCCAGCACGCCATCGGCATAGGCCCGGACTTCTCGTCGGTTGGTGCGCCGGTACGTAAGGTTTGGCGAACATCATCAAGTGCGTAAAAGTGACCGCGCGCTTTGTTGTAGTCTTTCGCGAAGCCATAACCTGCCCACAGGATAACCATGTTTGGGTCTTCACTTAGAGCATCTTCAATGTGCTCACTTTCGGATGTTGCTTTCCAAGAATGGTATTGATCAGGGTGGTTCTGTTCAAAGACATCGTTACGAGGATCGATAAAATCCTTCTCTTCTGCCGCTAACGGAGCGTCAACCAAAAATAATTGGCTGGCGAATAAGGTCGCAACCGCAATAGGTGCGCTCATCCAGTGTTTTATGCTCACAGTGTTATCTCCATATTCGTTTTTATTAGCAGCGTTGTGAGGAGCTATTCCAAATAAGAACTGGAGATCTACGATTAATAATATTGCTTAATTGGATAGATGAAATAGTGAGTGAATCTTGTCTTGTTTTAGATCAATTTACACCAGTGATCTCAGTCATGTTTGAATTCATATACCTCTAAAGTGGTAGTTGTTAAGTCATTGTTCTGCAATGCTTTGGGTTTTTAACCTTTTTAAAAATAGGGTGATTTAGTTCGCTTTTTGAGCAGGCGTTTCTACCCCTTATGAATAATAGAGGTATTATAAATATAGGTTTAGCGTTGTGGCTTTCCGAGATAAGAATTGATGTCATTTGAAGATCTAAAAAATATCTTCAGAGGAAATTAATTGTCGCTCAAATAAATAATTGAGAATAGTTATCAATTATTATCGAGCTAAGGAAAGAACAATATGGGCAATATAAAATTGACCATAGAGACAATGCTGAAACTTCTCTTCGTCTTTGCCATCTATGGTTTCTCCATCGCCGCCCATGCGACTTCTTCAGAGCCGATTGAAGGTGCTCAAGCTGAGCGTCATCAAGTCGAGTTGATCCGTGACCGAGACTACAAGTGTCTGCAATGTCATAAGGATGCCAAAGAGACTCTGAACCTTTCGCATGACCCGCAAGCTCTACTCAGCCAAGGGAAGCAACTTAATTGCACCAATTGCCATAGCAACATTGGTCCCGACCATCGTGAGGGCGCGCCTGATGTAATTAAGTTTTCTGCCGCGCAATCGAAAGAGGTACACGACAAAGTGTTCCTTGATCCAAGCATGATTCTTAAAGCCAACAGCCAATGTGTGGATTGCCATGCACCGACACAACTGAGAGAAAGCCACTGGACGCACGATGTGCACGCCAAAAACCTCACTTGTTCAAATTGCCACGATGTACACGCAGCGAAAACCAAAGCGTTGTCGTACGACAGAAAACAACTGATCAAGCAGTGTGTGGATTGTCACTCTGAATTTGCCGTCGAACCTGAACTTGCCAAAGAAGAGGAGAGATAGCATGAAATGTTCGAGAAGAAACTTTTTAGCCGGCAGCGGCGCGTTGATTTTAACTACAGGCGTTGCAGGCACTTCCGTTGTTAGCTCCTCTCTTTATGCCAGCAACAGTGAACAAGCGAAACGCATGGGTATGGTTCATGATGAAAATGCCTGTATTGGCTGTACCGCCTGTACTGATGCTTGTCGCGAAGTAAATAAAGTCCCTGAAGGCGTGACGCGACTTAAAATTCATCGCAGTGAACCGATTGGCGAATTTCCAGATGTGGAATACCAGTTTACTCGCGAATCCTGTCAGCACTGTGATAACCCTCCATGTGTATACGTTTGTCCAACAGGCGCTGCATACAAAGATGAAGCGACCGGCATCGTGGATGTACACAAAGAGAAATGTGTCGGATGTGGTTATTGCCTTGCTGCTTGCCCTTACCAAGTGCGCTTCTTTAATCCAGTCGATCACTCTGCGGATAAATGTAACTTCTGCCGTGATACCAACCTGGCGCAAGGTAAGCAGCCAGCTTGCGTGGAATCTTGCCCAACAAAAGCACTCATCTTTGGTGATTTAAATGATCCAACTAGCGAGGCGAGCAAAGCTATCGAAAGCCATGTTGTCTATCGCGATAAATCGCACTTAGGTACCCAACCTAAACTGTACAAAATTCCGCATAGCAAAGGGGAGGTGTCATCATGAACGGCTTCGAAAGTGCATTCCACTTTGACTCGTTAGTCTGGGATTGGATCATCGCGATTTACTTATTCCTTGCTGGGATGTCAGCGGGTGCGGTGATGATTTCAATCTATTTGAAACGCAAAGTGATTGAAGGTGATCCCGCAAAAAACGGCATCATGAAAGCGATGGCTTGGCTCGCACCATTTGGCATCATTGCTGGGTTGGTAATTTTGATTTTCCATTTAACCAAGCCTTTAGAGTTTTGGAAGATCATGATCTACTACAACCCAACGTCTGTGATGTCGATGGGCGTGATCTTGTTCCAAGTGTACATGATCGTGTTGTTTGTTTGGATTGGCGTTATCTTCCGCCATCAAATCATCAGCTTCTGTGAAGGGAAGTTACCAAGCAAACTGCTGGATTTTGCCGATGGCATTTTGATTAAGGCGGGGAAAGCCAACAACGCAATTGAATTGTTCTTGGGCTTCTTAGCCATCGTGCTTGCAGCGTACACTGGCTTTCTATTGTCTGCGTTGAAGACTTACCCAATGCTAAACAATCCAGTACTGCCAATCTTGTTCCTGTTCTCTAGTTTGTCCTCGGGCGCAGCAGCATGCTTGATGTTCGGCATCTTGGTGTTTAAAGAGTCGACCTGCAGCCCAAGTGTGTCTTGGGTGCACGGATTTGAACGCCCAGTAGTGTTGTTTGAGTTGTTTGTCTTAGTGACCTTCTTTACTGGATTGATCTTCAGCGGTGGTCAGAACGAAGTCGCGGCTTGGAATGCAATTTCGAGTGGATTCTGGGCTCAATGGTTCTGGGTTGGCGTAGTGTTCATCGGCATGATTACGCCTTTGACTCTCAATTGGTTAACGCCTTCAGAAGTGCGCCACAAAGGCAGTTACGTTTTTGTGGTCACGACGTTGAGCTTGGTTGGCGTACTTATGCTACGTACTTTCATTCTCTATGCCGGTCAAATGACCATAGTGTAAGGGGGAAAAATGGAGGCTGAGCTAGGGTTCTTCTTACTGATATTGGTGGCTGTAACATCGACTTGTGCATCGTTGCTGCATTGGCTACGTCGTGCTATGGGTAAGAAGGCGACATTGCCGCATCAAGTCGCGATGTCCCACATCATTAGCTTAGCTTCCATCATTTGTTTAGCACTTCTGATCGTCTGCTTCGTGCAAGACAACTTCGCGTTGGAATATGTTGTTACGCATTCCAACAGTCAACTTCCCGTGGCGTTCAAAATTGCTGCCGCTTGGGGTGGGCACCAAGGCTCCATGTTGTTTTGGGTCGTCACCTTGAGTTTATGGGCGTCGTTTATTGCATTTAAGTCACCGCTCAACGCCCAATATACTTGTGACTGTTTAGGAATCATGAACGTTCTTATTGCGACATTTGCTTGGTTCACGTTAATGACCTCTAACCCGTTCGAGTATGCCCAAGTATTGGCGTCGGAAGGACGAGATCTAAACCCAATGTTGCAAGATGTTGGGCTTATCATTCATCCACCATTGCTTTATCTCGGTTATGTCGGTTACGCAGCAATATTAGCTTTTGCATTAGCAGCGCTATTGGGTAAACAACCGATGAGCGATTGGTATGTGGTTGCTCGAAGCGCAGCGTTTTTTGCATGGGGAACGCTCACGTTGGGTATCTTGGTGGGATCATGGTGGGCGTACAATGAGCTAGGGTGGGGCGGCTGGTGGTTTTGGGACCCTGTGGAGAACGCTTCTCTACTCCCTTGGCTTACTGGTACTGCTTTGTTGCACAGCGGTGTTGTCGCAACACGTAACAGAGGCGCAATTTGGAGCACCTATGCACTGGCGTTTGCTACGTTCAGCCTAAGCATTTTAGGGACATTCGTGGTGCGCTCTGGCGTGCTGACTTCAGTGCATGCTTTTGCGGTGGACCCAACTAAGGGTTTAGTGCTGCTTGGTGTATTGAGCTTGCTTATCATCATCACTTTTGGCGTATTGATTTTGCGAGGAGAACAACTCCCTCGTTTCAAACTTCAATCTCTAGCGAGCCAAGCTTACACTGCTTATATCGCCAAAGGGCTGCTGGTTATTGCGACTGCCATCGTTTTTCTTGGCACTTTTTATCCGATGGTTTATCAACTGCTCGGCTTAGGGAACATTTCGGTTGGCGCACCTTACTTTAATAGTCTGACCTTTCCATTAAGCATACTGGCTCTGATTGCCTTAGCATTCATGCCAGTGCTGAAATGGACAAAAGGCGCAGTTCCGAGTGGAAGCACTGATATCGCGATTAGTATTGCGTTATCTATAGTCTCTGGGATCGGGTTTATGTTCTCAGTGAACGTACTGCATTTCGAAGTATTGCTAACCATAATATTGGCTACTTGGGTGATTGTGGCGCATCTCGTTATGCTGTTTCGTTGTTCCAATAAGCGCAAACTCATGCCAATCGTGATGGCACATATCGGTTTTGCGCTGGCGGTGAGTGGAGCTGTATTCAACAGTCACTACTCATATGAACACAATTTACGTGTCGAACCCGGCAGTTCTCAACAAAGGGCGGGGATCACTATCGATTATCATGGTATCGAATGGCTGGTGGGGCCAAACTACACCGCGGAACAAGGACAGATCACCTTGCACTTGGAAGATGGCCGCATGCTCAATTTCAACCCGCAAAAGCGTCATTACCCTGTGCGAGTGATGAATATGACCGAGCCTGCGATTCGTTCACTATGGCATGGCGATTATTACGTGACATTGGGTGACAAAGTCGATACTCATGCTTATGCGATTAAAGTTCAGTACCGCGCAGGTATTTGGTGGATATGGTCTGGCGGGCTACTAGCTGTGTTTGGTGCGCTATTAACCGGCCTAAAGAAAAGGAGAGAGGCTATCAATGCGATCGAGAAATACGCTTAAACTCGCAGGTCTGTTTGTGGCTGTTGCCGTGTTTGCTGTAGTAACTGCGGTGGCTTTGTCTGAGCGACCACATGTTGAATTGTCCCCACAACGAAATTTAGATGCACCTAATTTTCGCTCTACTTCTCTGATCTCTGATGACATGGTTTCTGAGCAGTTGTTCAAAAGCGACGGATATAAATTATTGAATGTTTGGGCATCTTGGTGCGGAGTATGCAAACGAGAGCATGAAGAATTATTGCAGTTAGCAGAACTCGGTGTGCCTATTATTGGGCTGAATTATAGAGATCAAAAACAAGCCGCTCGTGAATATTTGAGCTCTAAACGAAATCCATATATTGAAGTAATTAGTGACCCTAATGGAAAGCTCGCTGTGGAGCTAGGTGTTATCGGAACGCCGGAAACTTACTTGATTGATCCAAATGGTCGTATATTGATCAAATATCGTGGAGAGCTAACGGCAGATAAATGGAACGATATATTTTCAGGATACTTGAATGTTTCGATTTAATAATCTTCTCCTCACTTTAATCCTATTTATACTATTTTCTCCTTTCACGAGAAGTGCGGATATAGAACAGAATGTTGATCTGTTTGAATTTCATTCCGTTGAAGTGCAACAGCGTGCAACCTCGTTAGCCAAGGCATTACGCTGCCCGCAGTGTCAAAACCAAAACCTTGTCGAGTCTAATGCACAAGCGGCTAAAGACCTGAGGTTGAAAGTGTATACGATGGCCAATGAAGGCAGCTCAGATCAAGAAATAAAGGACTATCTAGTTGCTCGTTATGGGAATATTGTTCTGTACCAACCACCATTAAATTATTCCACGGCGCTGTTGTGGATCTTTCCTGTGCTATTTTTGATCTTTTTTGTCTTATATTCGATCCGAATGGTGAAGCGTAATTAATGTGACCGTTATTCCACTATTAAAAATAAATTGTGCACTTAACAAGCAGAATGTTATCATTTTTCCGAATTTATGAAGTTTCCAGTATAAAGAAAATAAAAATTTTGAGCTGGATAAGTAATAAAAGAACGAAATAGGTGCACGCAGTGGATTCAGTTATATTACAACTTAAAAAAGACTTCTATTCGCAGATTCGTGCATTGCAATCACCGAACCTGCCTCAAGTTACTTCAACGCTCGCCGTGTTGACCGACGAGGAAATCCAAGAACTCGAAGCAGTTTGGATTGAACTCGCCGTTTGGAAGCGCAGTCAGACCCATTAAAAGATAGACCAAACGACCTTCTTGAAACCCCAGACAAAATTTGTCTGGGGTTTTTTATTGTAGTTTTTTTAAATTGTTATAATATAACAATTGTTCAGTTGGAGAGTGTTTCTCTTTTGCTGTCTTGAGTGGATAACTGCCCTCAATTGTGATCTCTATATTGCAAAATGCGGTATCAGTCCCCATAGTTGAAGAGCAACGAGTAAATCCCATGAATGCAATAACGAAAACGCATCAAGCGCATCAAGCAATAAATCGAGTGAGTATAGATATGGCGGAAGTACGTGCCAGAGTAGATTTTAAAGTCGGGGCAAAAAGTAACATTGATGCCGAAATTCTGTCTTTCCATGGTCTGAAGACAGACAAAGAGCATGTTGCTATTATCTTTAAACAAGCGGACCAAACTCAGGACATGCCTTTAGTTCGTATGCACTCTGAGTGTTTGACAGGCGATGTGTTTCACTCTTCACGCTGTGACTGTGGTGAGCAACTAGAAGAGACGATCAATCGCATGGGCGAGTCCGGTGGTATCATCTTGTATCTCCGTCAGGAAGGTCGTGGTATTGGTTTGTACAATAAGATCGATGCATACCGCTTACAAAGCCAAGGCATGAACACGTACGAAGCTAACAACCATTTGGGCTTTGATGATGACCTGCGTGATTTCACAGAAGCAGCACAAATGCTAGAAGCTTTAGGCGTGAATAAGATCCGCCTCGTGACGAACAACCCTAAGAAAATTCGTGAGTTATCTGAGTACGGAATTGAAATTGGCGAGGTTGTCAATACCTCTGCACATATCAAAGATGGCAACGAAAATTATCTGAAGGCAAAAGTCTCTCACGGAAAACATGACCTAAAGGTTTAATCCTAAAGATAAAACTGACAATAAAGTCTGTGAAAAACCTCATTTTTATGAGGTTTTTTTGTATCTGGAGTTGCAAATAAATTGTAAATTTGTATTATCTCGAGACTAAAGTGCAAATAAGAATAATTAGCACTACCAATACGATAATTGAAAAGCTCAACAAGGATGCTTCAGATGAATGCAAAAAAAGTTTTAGTCCAATCTATTGCTGCATCACTCCTCATTGCCAGTGGTTCTACCGTTGCTGCCACTGTAACTAAACAACAAGTAGTCGAACATTACGCGGACGTTGCCCATGCTGTGTTTGCTGATTCAGTAACAACAGCGAAGGCGCTTGACGTAAAAATCGACGAATTTCTAAAATCACCATCAGCGAAAAAGCTTGAAGAAGTAAAACAAGCTTGGCTAGATTCTCGCGTGCCTTACCAACAGTCTGAAGTTTTCCGTTTTGGTAACGCGATTGTTGACGATTGGGAAGGTCAGCTGAACGCATGGCCACTTGATGAAGGTCTGATTGACTACGTAGCAGCTGATTACCAATACGAATTGGGTAACGAGGGCGCGGCTGCCAACATCATCGCAAACACAAGTCTGCAGATTGGCGCTTCTAAACTGGACGTTTCAAAAATTACGCCAGAATTACTAGCAGATTTAAACGAAGTAGGCGGTTCTGAGGCAAACGTTGCATCAGGTTACCACGCGATTGAATTCTTGCTTTGGGGTCAAGACCTAAACGGCACTAACGCGGGTGCAGGTCAACGTGCTTACACTGATTTCGTTGTCGGTTCTGAGTGTACGAATGGTCATTGTGACCGTCGTGGTGAGTACCTAAAAGCAGCCGCTGATCTACTGGTTCAAGACCTTGAGTGGATGGAAAAGCAGTGGTCTGCTGAAGTGAAAGGTAACTACCGTGAAGAGCTACTAAACGAATCTGCTGATAATGGTCTTCGTAAGATGCTATTCGGCATGGGTTCTCTTTCTCTAGGTGAGCTAGCGGGTGAGCGCATGAAGGTGGCACTAGAAGCGAACTCAACTGAAGACGAGCACGATTGTTTCTCAGACAACACGCATAATTCTCACTACTACAATGAGCAAGGCATCTACAACGTTTACACAGGTACATACAAAAGTGTAAACGGCAAAGAGTTATCTGGTCCAAGTATTGCTGATCTTGTTGCTCAAAAAGATAAGAAAGCGGCGAGCGAAATTCAAAAACAGTTTGATACAACACTTAGCCAAGTTGGTGAGCTAGTGACTTCTGCAGAGAAGAACAACCAGCACTTTGACCAACTTATTGCAGCGGGTAACGCACAAGGCAACGCGCTAGTAAACGACACCATCATGTCGTTGGTAGCACAAACCGGTGCGATTGAGCGCGCGGCAAGCATTGTCGGCATCGACAGCCTAAGCCCTGATACTGCTGACCACGAGTTTTAATAAGAAAACCATAATAAATAAGGGCTCTTTGTGAGCCCTTTTGACGTTTGAGCTCGTTGTTATCACCCTTGTTGTCTATGTAGAGCAATGATATGAAGCCATACCTAATTTCTGCGCTAGCCGCGATCCTTTCTTCTTCTGCCATGGCTTATGATGTTAAGTCTGGTGGCAAAACCAGTGTTAAAAAAGACGGCGCGAATGCCTATTCTCTTCCTGCTGCTAACTTGCCAATGAGCAAACGCCTCGATTTTAGCGTCGGTAACAGCTTTTTCCGCAACCCTTGGGTACAAGCGCCAGCGTCAACAGACGCTCGTGATGGCTTAGGCCCGCTTTTTAACACCAATGGTTGTCAGAATTGTCACATCAAAGACGGTCGTGGTCATCCGCCAGAGAAAGATGATTTACATGCCGTGTCTATGTTAGTGCGCTTAAGCATTCCTGCGATGACGCCAGAACAAAAGAAAGCTTACATCAAAGATGGCGGCATACCTGAGCCGACTTATGGTGGCCAGCTTCAAGATTTCGCCCTGCAAGATCAAACGCCAGAAGGCAAAATCGAAATCACTTACACCGATGTCCCAGTGAAATTTAAAGACGGTACGACGGTGACGCTAAGAAAACCTCATTTGAACGTTACCGATCTGGGTTACGGCGATATGCACCCTGATACCGAGTTCTCAGCACGCGTGGCACCGCCAATGATCGGCCTTGGTTTGTTAGAGAGTATTCCCGACGAAACGCTACTTGCTTGGGCTGATGAACAAGATGCCGACAAAGACGGTATCTCAGGCAAAGTCAATAAGGTGTGGGATATTGAGAAGGACGACTTCTCGATTGGTCGTTTTGGCTGGAAAGCAGGACAACCGACGCTAATGCAGCAAAATGCAGCAGCATTTAATGGTGATGTGGGTCTTACGAGCCATTTATTCCCAAATGAAAACTGTACCTCGAAACAAAGCATTTGTGACGACATGCCAAATGGCGGCAAACCAGAAGTGAGTGAAAATATTCTCGACTTCGTAGAGTTTTACAGCCAGCACTTAGCTGTACCTATTCGCCGTAATGTCAATGATCCTAACGTGAAACTTGGTCAGCAAATCTTTGCTGCGTCTGGCTGTGAAAGCTGCCACAAGACCAGTGTTAAAACGGCGAAACGACCAGAGTTACCAGCGCTTTCTGAGCAGCTTATCCACCCATACACCGACATGCTTTTGCATGACATGGGTAAAGGCTTAGCCGATAACCGTCCGGAATACTTAGCAAACGGCCGTGAATGGCGAACGGCACCGCTATGGGGCATTGGTTATACCGAAGAAGTAAACGGACACACTTACTTTCTACATGATGGCCGCGCTCGTAACCTGATGGAAGCGGTGTTGTGGCACGGCGGCGAAGCTGAAACGGCGAAACAAAATGTTTTAGCTCTGAACAAAAAAGAACGTGATGCTCTCATTGCGTTTCTGAACTCTCTATAAGGAAGCAACCATGAAAAAAACACTGTTAGTGAGTGCGATTGCCGCAACGTTAAGTTTGGTTGGTTGCCAATCGACCATCGGTTCGAGCTCAGCCAAGCCTGAGAGTACAAGTCATATTTCTCAAAGCGTGTACGAGGTTGAGTTTCAATCAGCTCAGACGTTTTTAGCGCAAACCACAGAACTTGAACAGCGCTTCGCGGATTACTGCGCATCAGAGTCGAAAGATGATGCACAAGTAAAACAGCAATGGCATCAAACGATGCTTGCGTGGATGGCATTACAAGGTCAAGAACGTGGCCCTGCTACGGCGTTGGAGCAAAGCTGGAATGTTCAGTTTTGGCCAGATAAAAAGAACACCACTGGTCGTAAAATGTCTGTACTGACGAAATCTGATCAAGCTTGGAGTGCAGAAGATATCTCCACCCAAAGTGTCACCGTGCAAGGTTTAGGTGCATTGGAATGGCTGCTTTACGATAAAGCGTCGACCTTATCTAGCAACGGCAATACTTGTGCGACAGGCGTTTCGATTGCTGAAAACCTTGATGACAAAGCGCAGATCATCGCGGATTCTTGGGCAGAAAACCCTTGGAAATCGCTAGAGATGACAGAATGGGAATCTGAGTACATTTCACTGCTATCGAATCAGCTTGAATACAGCATGAAGAAGTTGAGCCGACCGCTAGCGAAGATTGGTAAGCCTCGCCCGTATTTCTCAGAATCGTGGCGTTCCGAGACCTCGCTTTCAAACTTAAAAGCCAACCTTCAAGGGATGGAAGCGTTGTACTTTGCTAACGGGAATGGTTTAGATGCGCTACTTAGAGAGCAAGGCCATGCAGATCTCGCAGACCGTGTCGTTCATCAGTTTGAAATGGCGTTAGAAACTTGGCCAGAAGATAAGAGCTTGTTTGCTGCACTACAAACAAAAGAAGGCTATCGCATGGTGCTCTCTCAATACAATAAGCTAGAGCAATTGAAGTACCTGATTCACGAAGAAGTGGCGATCGAGCTTGGCGTAGTTATAGGATTTAATGCAACCGATGGTGACTGATCAAACCCGCCGAACCTTGCTGAAAGCCGCTCTATTCGGGGCGGCTATACCTATGATGCCATTTGGTTGTGCTTCAACAAGCTCACGTGAACCTGCGTTGATCGGCTGTTCTATCATTGGTCGAGATAAATTCGCAGCGGTGGTGGCGGATGAGCATGGTATGCCGCTATCTTCATTGCCGATTCCTGAGCGTGGTCACGGTGTAGCAACCAACCAACAAGGCCACGCCGTAGTTTTTGGTCGTCGACCAGGTACTTTCTTCATGGTGTTTGATTATCGCTCAGAGCAGATGATCAAACTGCAACTAGCAACGCCAAATCGTCATTTTTACGGACATGGTGTTTACTCCCATGACGGCACGTTGCTATTTGCCACAGAAGGGGAGAGGGGGACAAGCCGCGGGATCATTGGTGTTTATGATGTGCAGAAGCAATATCAAAAGATTGATGAGTTAACGGGTTTTGGCCTTGGTCCTCATGAAGTGATCATGATGCCTGATGGTGTATTGGCGATTGGCGTCGGTGGCGTACACACTAACGGTCGTGAACCTCTCAATCTTGATAGCATGAAACCCAGCCTGAGTTACCTTTCACAGAAGGGTGAGCTACTGGATCAAGTGTCTTTACCGGATCATAAGTTGAGTATTCGCCATTTAGCTCATGATGGTGCGGAAACCGTGCTTTGTGGGCAGCAATATCGTGGTGAGCCGGACGAGTATCCAGCCTTGATCGCCATGCACACGCGTGGTGGTGAAATGCAAGATCTTCAAGCTGAGCCTGAAGAGTGGGCGCGTTTCAATCATTACGTTGCGAGTATTGCAGCAACCGATGAATGGATCTTAGCCACTTCGCCTCCGGGCAGTTGTTATGGTATATGGTCTAAATCTACGGGCAAATTGGTCGAGCTAAGTGCGTTACCAGATGCCTCTGGTGTTGTGGTCTATGGCGATGAGTTCCGAGTCAGCTCTGGGGCGGGAAAAGTGGTAGAGCAAAGGCCTGAAGAGTCAAAAAATACCTTCGCAAGCGGTGTGCAATGGGATAACCATTGGTCGAGAATTATCTAGAAAGATCATTGAGTAATTACTTATAGAGAGTTTTGTTGTCGTTTTCGGCATCAGATTCTTAATTTTAAACCTGCAAGCTGTGAGATATTTGCCATACTTTTTATTATGGCAAGTAGCGCAAGGATCATTTCAGTGTTTGCTAGGGTTTTAATCATGACGGCACTTCTGGTGCCGTTTTGCAGCTTTTCCACCGTCGTTTCTCTCGAAGCTTCAGCGCAAGTCGAGCAAGAGGGAGCGGTACAAAAGCTGTCTGTAGAAAAAATGATCCATTATCCAGAGGTGATTGATCAACTGTATCAAAGCACCAATTACCGTTTGAACTGGGAAAATGAAAGCGATATTGAGCAGTTTCTTTTTCAAGTAAACCTGGTTGCACTTGCGGATGTCACCGATGAATTCGAAAATCAACTTCACCGGATAAACCAAGTAAGGTGGCAGGGAGATAATCTCGACTTCGATTTAGTGATGACAGATTCACTCTTGATGTACCTTAGTTATCTTGAGCAACTCCCCGAAGAAGGGATTAATTGGCTATTTACAGACAAAGCCCATGTTACGTTACCCGCTCCTAGCATCGATACTTTATCGGTTCTGAGTAATGAGATTACGGTTGGCAAACTTGGTCAGTTTTTGGCAAGTCTCCGGTCTCCATTACAAACAGATGATGCTTTCTACTCCGCCTATTCTTCGCTATCGGAACATTCTCAGTACCAATATCCTGCCTATCAACAAACTGGGCTAGCACGTGTTGGCGATATATTAGAAAACAGACCCCTATTGATTGAGCGAATGGAGATCGTAGGCGTAGATGTTTCTTACTTGGATTTAGTCACTGAAGAATATGACGAACAATTAGAGCTTGCGATAAAAGAGTTCCAGCGTATTCATGGTTTGAAAGAAGATGGCGTTATCGGCCCGAATACCATTCGATGGATCAACTTTTCTCCTCAAGAGCGATTGCATCTGCTGGCGTTGAATTCTGAGCGTTCAAGAATTTGGTCGAAAGAAAGGGATAATGTTGTCTTTGTTAACGTGCCTGGATACGAAGTCACGTATTGGCATGACGGTCAACCCTTGTTTGAGTCTAAAGTTGTGGTAGGGAGAGCATCAAGAAAAACACCCATCATGTCGGTGGCATTGGATTCAGTTATTCTCAACCCAACTTGGAACGTGCCTTGGACTATCATGGTTAAAGACATTATTCCTAAAGTAAAACGTAATCCGATGTATTTGATTAACCATAACATTCAAATCATTCGGTCTTGGACTTCGAACGAAATTATTGACCCTACAACCATCAATTGGGCAACGGTGAATCCGAGAACATTTCCTTATCGTATGCGACAGGCGTCGGGCTTACAAAATGCACTGGGATTGTACAAGTTCAATATGCCTAACCCACAAGCTATTTATTTGCATGACACGCCAAGTAAGAACTTGTTTGAACAGGACAGACGCGCATTCAGCTCAGGATGTGTTCGTGTAGAACATGCAGACCAGTTAGCAGAACTTCTGTTCAAAACTCAGGGGTTGGAAGAACGTTTAGCGAAAAAGCGAGAAAGTTCTCGTCGGTCTAACACGTCAGTTCCTTTGGGAGAGCGCATTCAAGTACACATCATTTATCAAACAGCATGGTTGGAAGAGGGAACGCTTTACTACCGTGATGATATCTATAAGTACGATCACCGCAGTTGAAATTTTTAAGGAAAATTTACAAAACGAAGAATTCTCTTTTCGTTCAATAATTAAGCAATAATTACTGCATCTGAAAATCAAGATGGAGCGTTTTATGCATTTGACGTGACAAATGTGTTTGGTTAATGTCCACGACTTGTCTAGTTGTTGAGCACTGTATTTTGAAATGGTAAGTCGTAACTTTTCCCGCCGAGATTTCCTTAAAATGACCGCTGGTGGTGTGGTGTTGGCGTCTGCCCTGCCATCATTTTCTTGGGCTTCACTCCCTGACGAGCCACGTGCGCTGGCGATGAACAATCTTAATACTGGAGAGATCCTCGAAACATGCTATTTCGATGGAAAACGATACATTAATGATGAACTTCAAAGGCTGAATGAGTTTTGTCGAGACCATCGACGAAATGAGGTTCATCCCATGGATAGACGCTTGTTCGATCAAATAAGTCAAATTCAAAAGTTAATTGGTACAGAAGCAGAGGTGATCGTCATTTCAGGTTACCGTTCTCCTGCTACTAATGCCTCGCTGCGCAACGGGTCTTCTCGTGTAGCGAAAAAGAGCATGCACATGGAAGGAAAGGCGATTGATTTCCGTTTAGATGGCGTGAAGCTTTCAACGGTTCGAGATGCGGCATTAAGCCTAAAAGCCGGTGGTGTGGGTTATTATCCACGCAGTAACTTTGTTCATATCGATACGGGTGCTGTTCGTTCTTGGTAGTGCCAAGTTGAGACAGGGTTCCTCGTCTCAGAACGTCGCCTATTACCCATGGTACAAAGCTTGAAGTCGCTAGGGCTTAGTGTCATAGTTGCGGCAGTTTTCATGCAAATTTATTCGGTATAGGTTATCTATGGCTCTGAAATACCAAGTTGTTCCAGTAACATCTTTCTCTCAAAACTGTTCTATTGTCTGGTGTGACGAAACCATGAAAGGTATTGTGGTTGACCCAGGCGGCGATGAAAAGCAGCTCGCTATGCTTATCAAAGAGCTGGGTGTTGACGTGGTAAACCTAGTGCTAACACACGGCCACTTGGACCACGTAGGTGGCACGGAGCCGCTGTCTGCACTGCTTGGCGGTACAGAGATTGTTGGTCCTCACAAGGCAGATAACTTCTGGTTGCAAGGTTTGGAAGGTCAGAGCCAAATGTTTGGTTTCCCGCTGACAGAAGCGTTTGAACCGCACCAATGGCTAAATGAGGGTGACACTGTCACTTTCGGTAATCAAGTGCTGAACGTATTCCACACACCTGGTCATACACCTGGTCACGTTGTGCTTTACAGTGAAGAAGCGCGTTTAGCGTTTGTGGGTGACGTTTTGTTTAACGGTAGCATTGGTCGAACTGACTTCCCACAAGGTGATTTCAATACGTTGATTAGCTCTATCAAAGAGAAATTGTGGCCTTTAGGCAATGATGTCACGTTTGTCCCTGGTCACGGCCCTCAATCGACTTTCGGTCATGAGCGTAAAACTAACCCGTTCGTTGCTGACGAGATGCCGCTTTACTAAAAGTGCGTGTACTAAGCATTATTCTGGCTCGGCGGCAGCTAAGTATCGCCGAGTCAGTCCCACAAAATCCTCAGCCTCACGATCTAGATCACTTGCTGATATAAATAGATCGTAGCCGTAGAAACCTCTCTGATACTTCATCCGGTTGGCGAGCATCGCTAACAAACCTTTGTACTCAATCCCATCTCTGTTTATATACGGTTTAGGGTCAAGCACCATATCCTCAAACTTATCTTCACACTGATTTTGTTTCGCGCCTAAGTAAAGCAGTGCTCGCTGGCTGAGGAGAATTTCTGTCGCTATACGAGGGCAGATTGAATTTAAGTAGGGTGAGTAGTGTTTTAGACGAATACCGATCCAAGGTAGCGGTTGGTGCCACCCTTCCTGTTGGTAGCTACAAATACCGATTGACTCAATATTTCGCCATCGGACGACCCAACCTCCTTTAAAAAGGTGTTGCTGAAAGTGAGAAGCTGTCAGCGTAAAAGTGACTTGGCTTTTCTTAATCATCAAGATGGCGAAACCAACGATTGCAGACATCAAAATGACCGACAACATGGCTTGCTTCCATCCCGGAGAAATGGCAACCAAAAACAAAGTGATGAGTGCAACGAGCAACAAAAGTATTCTGTTGATAGGGGAGTCGGGTTTGAAATGTGAATTTGTTAGGTGCAGCGTTTCCATGCTTATAACCTCATCGAATACTTGTCCAAAAATAAGTGGGTAGCTTTATGTGCATTGATTTGCATTCAAAATAAAACAAACCTCTGTTTTTATACCCAGTATTCAATAAATCCGTTCATAAAATATCTGATTAAATAGTAGACGTTCTATGCTTTGAGCGCATTTTTCATCGCGTTTCGCCGCTAAAACCTACAAATTGCTTGTGAATTTTGGTATAAAACGCGCTTCAAATTTTCATCCCTGCTGAGATGCAGTGAACTGGAGAAATATTCAATGAGACTTGCTCATAAGCGTAAAGTGCAGATGAAACTGCAAAAACGCATTAAAGCGACAGTAGCAAACTTAGCTGCAGCACCTAAAGCAGTGAAGCCTGTTGCGGAAAAAGCAGTAGCACCTTCTGTTGCTGAAAAAGCTGTTGCGGAGAAAGTAGTAGCTGATAAAAAAGTAGCTGCAGTGAAAACAGTTGATGTTGCCCTTACTCCTAAGCAACAACAAGTATTAGACATCGTTATGGCGAATGCTGAAGGTATTAACCCTAAAGGCATCGGTCTAGCTGCAGGTCAAGAAGATACTAAAGCGGCATCATGGGCTACTGGCGCACTAAAGAAGCTTCTTGAAGAAAACCTAGTTCAAAAAGAGCAGTTAGCAGGTAACAAAGTTATCTACAAAGCAGTTTAATTACCGCTACCGTTCTAGATTGAATACCTCGGCCGATGCCGAGGTATTTTTTTATCTTGGTATTGGAAATAATGCATTAAGTACTGACTTTAACACTACCAATAAGTGGTTTGTCACATTTTCTTAAATACTATGTAAATTTTTTGGCAGAAAAATACGTAAGTATTGTCTTTTATTTTTATTCATAGATAAAAATATAATTTATTGATTTTGCTATTATTAGTCTTTTGTCATGACGGTTTTCCTACGTACTTGTACGTAATACCTTAGGCTAATGCCTTATTGATGAATTACTCGCTTCCGTGTTCATGCCCATTTCGCATTAGACAACATTGTTACATCTTTTATACCGAATACAGCCAATCCTAATGAAATGGATGACAACAATAACCTTGGTGATAAAGGACGTGAACGATGAGTCTAATCCAAAAATCTTTAAAACGAGTGCTCAAAACAACCGCTGTCGCTGCCGTGATGGCACTCGCAGCGACTTCTGTAAACGCTGCTGAAAAAGTCTATCGTTTAAAGCTTGCTGAAACTTGGGGGCCTAATTTCCCAATTTTTGGTGATACCACAAAAAACATGGCCAAAATGGCGGAAGAGATGTCCAACGGACGTTTGCAAATCCGCATTGATTCCGCAAACAAGCATAAAGCGCCTTTTGGGGTGTTTGATATGGTTAAGTCGGGTCAGTATGACATGGGTCACTCAGCGTCTTATTACTGGAAGGGTAAGGTTCCAAACACACTTTACTTCACTTCTATGCCCTTCGGTATGTTGCCAACTGAGCAGTATGCATGGTTTTACTACGGCGGTGGTATGGAGCTGATGGAAAAAGTGTACTCTCCACATAACTTGATGTCTTTCCCTGGCGGTAATACCGATACTCAGATGGGCGGGTGGTTCCAAAAAGAGATCAAGTCCGTCGAGGACTTACAGGGTTTGAAAATGCGTATCCCTGGGTTTGCTGGTGAGATTTTGGCTGAGTTAGGTGCCAAGCCAACGAATATCGCCCCTGGTGAGCTATATACTTCTCTAGAGCGTCGCACAATTGATGCCTTGGAATGGGTTGGTCCATCGCTGGATCTACGTATGGGCTTCCACAAAATCGCGCCTTACTACTACACAGGTTGGCATGAGCCAGCGACTGAGCTTCAGTTCCTCGTTAACAAGCGTACCTGGAATCGTCTACCTGATGATCTAAAAGCGATTTTGCAAGTAGCCATGAAAACGGCCGCTTACGATATGTACACGCAATCGAAACACGAAAGCGGCAAAAACTGGGCATCTATTAAGTCTGAATACCCAAATGTTGAAGTAAAAGATTTCCCACCTGAAGTAGTAACTGCGTTGCGAGAAGCAAACGATCGTTTGTTGAAAGAACATGCAGAAAAAGATGCTTTGGCGAAAGAGATTCAAGAGTCGCAAGCGAACTATATGAATCAAGTTCGACCATGGTCAGATATTTCGCACCGAGCGTACTTAAACAGTCAAGCTCAACAATAACGTTATGAAGCAGGCGATGCCGAGAGGTTTAGCCTGCTATCGAAGCCCAAGAAAACTTCATAATGAATGCTCCGCACCATAGCGGAGCGCATCTAAACGTTCCACGGAGTTCGGAATGAGAAGTCTTATTTATATTGAGCGATTATTTAACCGCTTTAGCGATTTTCTCGGATGGTTATCCAGCATCCTGTTTATTTTGTTGTTAGCAAACGTTGTGTACGACGTTGTCATGCGTTACGTGTTTAATGATGTGTCTATCGCATTCCAAGAAATGGAATGGCATCTATTCTCTGCCGTGTTCTTGCTTGGTGTGCCTTACGCAATTAAGTCCGGTGGCCATGTTCGCGTCGACATTTTTTATGAACGCTTATCTTACAAAGCACAATCCATCATCGACATCATAGGCACACTATTTTTCTTATTCCCTTTTTGCCTACTGGTAGCTTGGTTTGGTGTTGATTTCGCTAAGGAAAGTTACGCGTTAGGCGAGACGTCTGGTGACCCAGGTGGCTTACCATATCGTTGGATTATCAAAGCGATGATTCCGCTGTCATTTTTCTTTATGGCGGTGAGTGGTATTGGATTGTTACTTCATTCAATCAACAAAATTGTCAACCCTCATCTCATCTATGCCGGTAATAACGGTAAGTCGTAAAAGGAAGTCATTATGATCGGTATAGTGATGTTTTTTGTTGCGCTCTTTGCGCTTCTATTGGGATTTCCCGTTGCCTTTACTTTTGGTGGTATCGCGCTGATTTTTGGTGTTTGGGCTGAAGGCATCGAGATGTTTGCTTTTATGCCATATCGAATTCAGTCCATTATGGAAAATACGGTGCTAATGGCCGTACCGCTGTTCGTTTTTATGGGGCTAGTGCTACAGAAAACGAAGCTTGCTGAACAGCTACTAGAATCAATGGGGCGTTTGTTCGGTGGCGTTCGCGGTGGTATCGCTATTTCTACCGTGTTAGTTGGCGCATTGCTTGCGGCTTCAACGGGTGTGGTAGGCGCATCAGTTGTTGCGATGGGCTTAATATCTCTTCCTGTGATGCTCAAGTACAATTACGACAAAGGTTTAGCGTGTGGGACTATTTGTGCGTCTGGCACGTTGGGCCAAATTATCCCACCTTCTATCGTGTTGATCTTGTTGGGTGATGTACTTGGCGTACCGGTAGGGGACCTATTTCAAGCTGCGATCTGGCCCGGTATTACACTTGTTGGCGCCTATGTGATCTACATTCTCATCTACGCGAAGTTGAACCCTCAAGCCGCACAGGCGATAGAGCGCGATGAGTCGATCAGTCGTAAACAAGAAGTGCTCACCGCACTGAAAGCTGTATTGCCACCTTTAGCATTGATCATCGTGGTATTGGGCTCCATCTTTGCAGGGATTGCAACACCAACAGAGTCAGCGGCACTGGGTGGTGCAGGTGCGATTATTTTATCGCTATTGTATAAGCAGTTTAGTTGGTCGATGATTTATGATGCATCAAAAGAGACAGTTAAAGTAACCGCAATGGTCTTTGCGATCTTACTTGGTGCGACCGCCTTCTCAATGGCATTTACCTACACTGGTGGTGATTATTTAGTTGAAGAGTGGATGTTAGAACTGCCGGGTGAAAAGTGGGGATTCCTTATTATTACCATGGTGGTGATTCTGATTTTAGGTTTCTTTATCGACTTCGTTGAAATCTGTTTTATCATCGTGCCAATTATTGCGCCAGTTGCTGAATTGATGGGCATTAATATGACGTGGTTTGCGATTCTTATTGCGATGAACTTGCAGACGTCGTTCCTCACACCGCCATTTGGCTTTAGTTTGTTTTATCTAAAAGGTGTCGCTCCAGCAGGGGTTACTACGCGTGATATCTACAAAGGTGTGATGCCATTCATCGCGATTCAGATTGTTGTGTTGGCGTCTTTGCTGTTTTTCCCAGGTTTTTACGGTATGAGTTAATCACTCGATAATAAAGAGATTTTGTGAACTGAGAGTTTTTACCTTTTGAGACAAGTTGTTAAGCTGTTAATTATGTCTATGCAGACACAATCGATTCGTTTGTACTGCTAAGATAGTAAGCTGTAAAGGCAGCGTTTCATGGAGGGAAGGGATGCCTCTCAAAGCAAAGTTAATTCTGCTGACACTGATACCCGTGGTATTGGTGTCAGCGAGTATCAGCTGGATCTCTATCTATCAAACCAAGACCCTTGGCAAAAGGGAGGTGGAGATCTTTCATCAAAACCTGATCCAATCAAAAGAAGCGGCGCTGAAAGATACGGTCGACGTCGCTTTTGACTCCATTTCTTACATCTACAACGATCCGACTTTAGAAGAGAGTGTTGCCAAAACGCGTGTGAAAGCGATTTTAAATCGTTTGAGTTATGGGTCGGACGGCTATTTTTTTGCTTATGATAAATATGGTACCAACCTTGTACACCCAGTTCTTCCGGAGCTTGTCGGGGAAAACTTACTCTATCTTGAAGACGAAAATGGCGATCGCTTAATCGAAGCTCTATTGTATCAAGCGCAATCCGGTGGTGGATTTCATCAGTACCTGTGGCAAAAGCCATCTACGGGTGAAGTTGTCCCTAAGCTTAGTTACGCTGCATGGCTCGATAAGTGGGAATGGATGATAGGGACTGGGCTGTATATTGAGGATGTAAGCCGAGAAGTCGCCAATATGCGCGCGGCGGTGAACAAAAATATCGAAACGACATTTTTCTCAGTCGTCGTGATCTTAGCGGTGACCGTTGCTGTAATCATTGTTCTCACTCTGGCGATCAATCTGCACGAGCATCGCCTCGCTGATAAGAACCTGAAAGAATTGGCACATAAAACCGTGATGTTCCAAGAAGATGAGAAAAAGCATTTAGCGCGAGAGCTGCATGATGGAATCAATCAGTTGTTAGTCTCCAGTAAATGTCATTTAGACTTAATGAGTCATAGACTGGAAGACGAAAAACTCAAATCCCACTTAGATAAATCACAACTATCGCTCGTCACCGCGATAAATGAGGTGCGGCATATTTCTCATCAGCTCCGTCCAAGCGCCCTCGATGATATCGGTTTAGAAGCAGCACTGACGACCTTGCTACAGGATTTTCATTCCCATTCCGGGATTGATATCGAGAGCAATTTCGATACTCAGCAGCACAAACTGACTTCGGAAGTCGCAACGACGCTATATCGCGTCGCTCAGGAGTCTTTGAATAACATTGAAAAACATGCGCGAGCGAAAAAAGTAACGGTTACTTTGCAAAAAATGGGCAATATGCTGCAATTACTCATACGTGACGATGGGGTTGGATTTGTGGTTAACCATGCAGTGCACCAACAAGGGATTGGGTTAAGGAACATGCAAGAGCGTGTAGAGTTCATCGGTGGTGAATTTGAGCTAATGAGTGAGCTTGGCTTGGGAACAGAGATTACCGTGCTGCTTAATTTGGATGAAATAGTTTATGGATAAACCGATTAGTGTAGTGATTGTCGATGATCATCAAGTGGTGTTGGATGGCTTCATGGCTCGTTTGGAGTTAGAGCCTGACATCGAAGTGGTGGGTACAGCAAGTAATGGTTTGGAAGCGATAGAGGTCGCAAAGCACTTGCAACCGGATGTCATATTGATGGATATCAGCATGCCTATAATGAACGGTATTGAAGCGACTGGTGTAATTAAAGAAGCGCGCCCAGAGAGCAAAATACTTATGTTGACCATGCACGATAATCGCGAGTACATCATGAAGGTCATGCAAGCTGGTGCCGTAGGATATATGCTCAAGGAAATCTCGGCCGAGAAAATGGTGCAAGCAATAAAAACGGTGAACCAAGGCTCGACGTATTTCTGTGAATCCGTCACACAAACACTCTTTACCCAAGAAGTGGTGCCTGCCACGCAAAAAACGAATCCTCTCAGCCGCAGGGAAGAAGCGGTACTTAAATTAGTTGCTCAAGGAAACAGCAGCAAGAAAATCGCCACTTTACTCAATATTAGTTATCGAACGGTAGAGACGCATCGCCATAACATTAAGCACAAGTTGGACTTACATTCGACGGCAGAGTTAGCAAAATATGCGTTTGAAACTGGGTTGACTGAGTAGGAGAGTAGTGCCCGCAAAAAGCGAGCACGTGGGAGCGAAACTAATCGGCTTTGGTAATGCTACCAAGCTCTAGCATTGGAGCAACATCGATGTCCTCTGCATTCATCATCGTCGAGATGCGTTGAACGGAAGATAGTAGAAGGGATTGCTCCCATTCTTCCAATTTTTGGAATCGATTAATGAAGTGCTCTTGCAGCGGCGTTGGTGCTTGTTTTAAGGCTTCTTGGCCCTTGCTCGTAAGCACAGCATGCACTTTACGCTTGTCTTGAACACTGCGCTGACGCTCAACAAACTGGCCTCGTTCTAGTCTATCTAGAATGGTCGTTGCGGTCGCTTGGCTCATGTTAGTGTGGCTAGACAACTGTTTAATCGTCACGTTATCTAAGTCATTGATAGCGCGCATCAAAATCAACTGTGGAGCAGTCAATCCAGACTCTTTGCTCAGCTTTTTAGAATGTAAATCAATAGCGCGGATGATCTGACGAATCGAGACCAATACTTCTTCGTACTTTTCCAATTTATTCATCCAGTCTGTAGGGAACATTTATCGAGGCGACACTAACTTAAATGCGCCCTTATTTAAAGGGGGGAAATCAAAAATTACCTCTACAATTTTACGCCGTGTCCTCAATACCATTTTGTCGCGCCTTTTCGACAAAATAAGAAGAGCTAAAATTATTATAGCAATAAATGTTTGTGGTCTAACTATTGTAGTAGTGATTTGTTCTATCAAAGGCCGTAACCACACAGTGAAAAGTAAGTTATTGGATTTTTTAATAGCAAAAAGATAGACAAAAACGTGTCAAATGATAGGATCTTGCGCTTTCACGGAATGCAAAACGTATCGTGTTCGAAAGATTTTTTTGTTTGGTACGTAAAAACACTACAAAAATAGAGAGGAACGATGACAAAGGGTATAGATAAGTACAGTATCGATAGTACCGACTATACGGTAGGTCAGGACAACGTTCAAAAATGGGGTTTTGATGTTCATAACCCAGTTTTTGGTATTAGTGCAGGTTTAATTGCGCTGTTTCTTGTCGCTGCATTAGTTCTAGATGCACATACCGCAAAGACGGCACTTGATGGGCTGAAATGGAAAATTATTGGTTCATTCGATTGGTTGTTCATTATTGCAGGTAACATTTTCGTTATTTTCTGTTTGGCGCTTATCGTCTCACCAATGGGTAAGATTCGACTAGGTGGTAAAGACGCTGTTGCCGATTACTCGTTTATGTCATGGCTTGCAATGCTATTTGCAGCTGGTATGGGTATCGGTTTAATGTTCTGGAGTGTTGCAGAACCTGTCGCTTACTTCACCGGTTGGTATGAAACGCCACTTGGTGTTGAGGCAAATACACCAGAAGCCGCGAGATTGGCACTGGGTGCAACGATGTTCCACTGGGGCCTTCACCCATGGGCAATTTACGGTGTTGTAGCACTTTCTTTAGCATTCTTTGCCTACAACAAAGGTTTACCGCTATCTATGCGTTCGATCTTCTACCCACTTCTGGGTGATCGTGCATGGGGTTGGGCTGGCCACATTGTGGACATTCTGGCTGTGCTTGCGACTTTATTTGGTCTTGCTACATCCCTAGGTCTAGGTGCGCAGCAAGCAGCAAGTGGTATTCATCACGTATTTGGTGTTGAGCCAGGCCTAGGTCTGCAAATCGTCGTTATTACCGTGGTGACTTTACTTGCTGTTGTTTCAGTCGTACGCGGCATCGATGGTGGTGTTAAAGTCATTAGTAACATCAACATGGTTGTGGCGTTCTTGCTACTGATTCTTGTTGGTCTTATCGGTTGGGCGGCGAGCCTAGGTTCGATTCCAACCACACTTATGGCATATGTAGAGAATATCATCCCACTAAGTAACCCGTTTGGTCGTACGGACGAAGCTTGGTTCCAAGGCTGGACAGTGTTCTACTGGGCTTGGTGGATTTCATGGTCGCCATTCGTAGGCATGTTCATCGCGCGTGTTTCTCGTGGCCGTACCGTTCGCGAGTTCATCACAGCAGTTCTACTGGTTCCAACTGCGGTTACCGTTGTTTGGATGTCTGTATTTGGTGGCCTGGCGATCGAGCAAGTTGTTGATAAAGTAGGTGAGCTGGGCACAAATGGCTTGACTGACGTATCTCTCGCTATGTTCCAAATGTTTGATGTTCTTCCATTTGGTAGCATGCTTTCTATCATCGCTGTTGTGTTGGTACTTGTGTTCTTCATTACGTCTTCTGACTCTGGTTCACTTGTTATCGACAGTATCACGGCAGGTGGTAAAGTTGATGCACCTGTACTTCAACGTGTCTTCTGGGCATTCATGGAAGGTGCAATTGCGGTTGCTCTGCTATGGATTGGTGGCTCCGAGGCGGTTCAAGCTCTTCAGGCTGGTGCCATTTCTACAGCACTGCCATTTACCTTCATTCTGCTTGCAATGTGTGTGAGCTTATTGATGGGTATGAGAACAGAGCGTCAGTAATTCGGCATTTTATAAAACCGTTTGACTAACAATCAATCAAAAGGCCAGCAATTTGCTGGCTTTTTTTGTGCGGTTTTTATGACGCTCGAGACAAAAAAATGACACATGAAAGTTCATATTTTACAAAGAGTTAATGTGCTATTTTGTTTTTTAAAAATTAGTGAATAGTCGTAAAAAAGTGTGTAATATTCATGCACCTTAACTGTTCTCCCAACTCAAAAAACTATAAATATGAAATTATCATTAAAACAAAAGCTTATAGGCGCAAGCCTTTCTGCTGTTGTTGTGATGGCAACAGCACTTACTTGGTTGTCGGCTGGTCAATTATTTGATCAGACTCGTTCAGGTGTCTATTCACGTGCGCAAAGTCTTAGTACTACTGCGTCAGAGGGAATTTCTGATTGGGTCAATATCCGTAAAGATATTGCCACTGCGTTCAACGATTACTCGACCGAGCAAGACGTTGTTCCTTTCCTACAACAAGCTCGCAAGGCTGGTGGCTTCGATGACATCTTCCTTGGTACACCAAACGGTGATATGTACCGCTCTCATCCGGAGCGTAACCGTGCTGATTACGACCCTCGCACACGTCCTTGGTACAAGGATGCTGATGCCGCAGGTAAGCAAATCATCACAGCCGCATATCAAGACGCAATCACGAATGCACTACTTGTGACCATTGCTGAGCCAGTAATGAAAAATGGTCAGTTTGTTGGTGTTGTTGGTGCGGACGTACTGATCGATCAGCTTATCAGCGATGTAATTAACTTAGATGCAGGTGAAAACGCGCATGCGATGCTAATCGACATGAATGAAGGCACCTTCTTAGCGCATCCAGATAAAAGCTTGACGCTTAAGCCTATCACCAGTGTTCTAAAAGATTTTTCAGAAGAGGCAATTGAGCGTGCCGCCGATGAAGGTCGTATCGAAGATACGGTAATCAAAGGAAAAGAGAAGCTTTACTACTTCAATAAAGTTCCTGGTACGCATTGGATGTTTGCGATTGAAATGGATCGCGCAACAGAAGAAGCAGGTCATGCGGTATTGCTACGTGATCTATTGTTCACTGCTGTGGCGATCACGATTGTGGTTATTCTTGCAGTTTCTTGGCTAGTTGGCTTCTTGTTCCGTGACTTGAACCGCGTATCAAATGCACTGGAAGAAATTGCATCTGGCGAAGGTGACTTAACGCAACGCCTAGAACCACGCAGTGATGATGAAGTAGGTAAACTGGCGGAAAACTTCAACCGTTTTGTTGGCAACATGCACACAATGGTTACTAAGCTTAGCCACGTATCTTCTGCGCTTTCAGAGCAAGCACGCACGACAGCACAGCAAGCTGAGGAGCGTAGTCAGCGTATCTCTTACCAGCAAGATGAAATCAACATGGTGGCGACGGCCGTGAACGAAATGGCAGCAGCGACACAAGAAATTGCAGGTAATGCTGATAGCACGGCAAGTAACTCAGAAGAAGCGGTTCAAGCTTGTTCACACGGTTCAAGCCAAGTAACTCAAACGCAAGGCTCTATTCAGAACTTAGCGCAAGAAGTTCAAGTTGCTACTGATGTGATTCAAGAGCTAGAAGCACACGGAAATAGCATCAATACGATTCTATCAACGATTCAAGGCATTGCAGAGCAAACGAACCTACTTGCACTTAACGCGGCGATCGAAGCGGCACGTGCAGGTGAGCAAGGCCGTGGTTTTGCTGTGGTTGCAGATGAAGTCCGCGTATTGAGCCAGCGTACTCATGCTTCAACGCAAGAGATTCAAGAAACTATCGAGATGCTACAAGGCACAACGGCCAAAGCGGTCGGTATTATGGGTGACAGTCGTCGTCTAGCTGATACCAGTGTTGACGATGCCAATGCGGCTGCAGCGAGCTTGACGCAAATCCACACTGCTGTTGAGCGTATCAGTGATATGGCAACGCAGATTGCTTCAGCAGCAGAAGAGCAAGCATCGGTAACCACTGAGATCACTCGTAACACTGAAGGTATTCGTGACGTGTCTAACGAGTTGTCAGTCGAAGCTCATCAAGCAGCAGAACAAGCTGCTCACCTGTCTGAGCTATCACACGAACTTGAACAAGAGATTCAACGCTTTAAGCTGTAATCTTGTCTCAAGCTAAGCAAAAAAAAGGAGCCATCTGGCTCCTTTTTTGATCGCTATTAAGCGTGAAGTATATTACAGCCAGAACTCACTGATGGGTTGCTCTTCACTGTAATGATGGGCGATTTGCGCTTGCAGTAGCTCTGCGGTAGCAATTGCATCGGTTAATGCATGGTGAGGCGTATAGTCTGGCAGCCCATAACGGCGTCGAGATTGCGCTAGCCGAACCGATTCTGGTTTTTTCCCTTTTAAACGCTCCCAGAGAGAGCCTGAACGTTTCTGTTGAATCGTTTCTTCAAGGTGCAGCGTATCTAAAACAGGAAACTCAATACCTTCCCCTAAACGGCTTTTGAGCGCTTTATCCAGAAACTCTCTCTCGATACGACGGTAATGAACAACAATGATTTTCCCGCTTAAGCATGGTAGCAGCTCGCTTAAGATATCGCCTAAGTCAGGTGCATCGATCAATTCGCTGTGAGTAATACCGTGTATAATGACTGAATCTTCATCGAGTGCACGCTGTGGACGTACCTTCCAATGACGCGAGTTACGTAGGAAAATTCGCTTCAGGTTAAACGGCACCAAACCAATAGTAATGATGTCATGTTTTTCAGGATTCAAACCCGTCGTTTCGAAATCTAACGCCACGAACTCCACCTCAGATAACGGTGTTTCTGGAGCAGGCGGCTTGTTGCTATAAAACGCAATTAAATTCTCATCCTTCGCCATCTCCAGCTTTTGTTCAAACTTCGTTGGCCACTGAATGGTTGGCTTCTGAAAGAGCTTTTTAATCATGCTAAACCTCACTTAAAGCTCTTGTTCGCTTGGTAGCGGAACTTAAGGAAATTTTGACCATTGCTTAGGATCTGGAATGCATCCTTTAGGTTGCGACGTTCAAACTCAGAGAGGTTTTCCGGTTCGATATTGTTATCAGGCTCAATGCCTAGTTCCACATCCGTCGCTTGGTGACGAATACGTACCATGGAAATAAATTCTAACGCGTCTTTTAAGTCTTGTGCTCGACCTTTTGGCAAAATGCCAGCATCAATAATGTCGTCAAGACGCTCAAACGAGTTCTGTGCTCGTGAACCAACCGCCAGAGAGTGAACGCGAATTAAGTCGACCAGAGGAGCAGTACCGCGACGTTTGAGGTTGATGGAGTTGTTGTGTCTGCCATCTTTTTCCATCACGAAGTCTTTAAAGAAGCCCAGAGGTGGTGTTCTGTTTAGTGCGTTACGAGCCAAACACGCTAAGAAGCGGTTGTTCTTTCGAGCGCGACGAACAATAAAGCTAGTTAACTGTTCTGCCCATTTTAAGCGGCCATAGACGCCATCCAAGTCGAAAAAGATGGAGGCGTTGAGTAGTGCTTTCGGGTTCGGGTTATCAATCCAGTCAGCAAAACACTCTTCCCACTCTGAACGAGTCATGCGCCATAGTGGGTTGGTTGCCATAATATCACCTGTGCAATATTTGTAGCCACAGGCATCTAACCCATCGCTGACGTATTTTGCTAGGGCTTCGAAGTATTTACCATGTTTCTCTTCTTGATAAGTCTCATCTAGAATGATGGCGTTATCTTGGTCAGTCACCAACAGTTGCTCATCTCGCCCCATTGAGCCAAGTGCAAGGAAACAATAAGGAATTGGCGGTGGACCAAGCTCTTCTTCTGCCATTTCTAGCAGACGCTGTTTGAAGCTTCGGCCAATGACCGACATCGCGCTACCCACCATGTGAGAGTTGGCATCTTCATTGACCAGACGCACGAAGCTGCTTTTCACTTCTTCGGCAACAACTGCTAAATCTTCGATAGTCTGTTGTTGGAAAATACTACTCACCAACAACAACGAATTCTGAGATTCATAACGAACAATGTCGGTTGTTTCGATAATACCGATTGGTAATTGGTTTTTTACCACTGGTAGGTGATGTACGTTGTAACGCAGCATCGTTAACATTGCTTCATAGATGTAAGCGTTGTGGTCAAGAGACATGACCTCCGTGGTCATCACACTGGACACATCGTCCTGTGGGGACAAACCTTCAGCTAACACACGGGTACACAAGTCACGGTCAGTAATGATACCAAGTACTGGGGACTGTGGATCGTCTTCGTCACGAACGAAATCTGGGTCGACGATAAGTAAAGCCGATACGTTGTCATTCGCCATTTGCTGCGCGGCTTGCTGGATTGTCTGACCACGATCAATCGTATGAGCATCGCCAGTCAGCAAGGTTTTCACTTTCGACGTCGTCAGGTCATTGGCGTCTTTGTTTTCTGAAATGGCTTGGCGTAAACGAGCGCTATTTTCAACTTCAACAAAATCCGCAAAGGAATCAAAGTTATCGTAAATTTCTTGGAAAATGTCACCAGGAATACAGTAGAGCAGGGTATCCTCAATGGCTTTTACCGGAAAGCGGACTTTGTTATTGGTGAGCATGCCCATCTGGCCAAATAGGTCACCTTCGTCAAGGCGATTATACAGCTCACCTTTGCGTCGATAAACTTCAACAACACCGCTTCGCACCACGTATAAATCTTGGATATAGTCTCCAAAATGGATGATGGGGGTATCTTCTCGGTAGTACGAGATTTCGACACTCTCTGTCACCTTGTTTAGTGTTTCTTCAGGGAGTTCATTGAACGGGGGATACTTGGCGAGAAAGTTGTAAATCTCGAGAAGTTCTGCATCCATCGAAGGCGCCTTTTAGTTCGCAAATAATAAAGTAATCTTAACTTAGTTTTAAAACAGAGTCTTATCTGAACCGCGATTTTCGTGCTCAGTCATAAGATTCTGACATATCGCACGATAAGGGAGCTTCATTTTTACTACTATATGGTCACCTCAATTGAAAAAGACGTCGTCGATATGTTTTCTTCGTGATGACTGATTAGCTCTTTGGCTGTTTCAGATCGTTATCACGTCTTTAGATTAAGCTATTCTTCTTGAGCCAAGTAGCTCAGGCGATGGAATACAGTGTTTAGATAATTCTCATGAAAGGAAGTCGAATGGTGAGAAATTTATTGCTTGTTTCTTTAGCTGCTTTGCCGGCGATATCAAGCGCAGCGGTCATGCACCAAGCAGAAAAATTTGGGTACGAACACATTCATTTGGATGTTGGTGCCGGAACGACAAACGAAGAATGGTTAGATAACTCTAATGCGACCACAGTTGGACTCGGTGGTAACTATTTGTTTACTGAGAACTGGTTGTTTAATGTTGATTACTCAGCGCAGTTTTTCCATCCGGATGATTTTACTCTTCGCATTGACCGCCTTTTGTTTGGTGGTGGTTACCGTTATGGAGTTACAGAGCAATTCGATATCTACGGGCTATATGGAATAGGCGCAATCAAAGCGAAAGCGACGGACGACAAAACGGATAATACGTTGTCTTCCGATAGCGAATTGATTCAAGCTGTAACTGTTGGGGTGAATTACTTGCTCAGTGAAAAGCTTATTGCGACAGCTGAAGTGGAGTTGAACCGTAGTGATATCGTTGATGAGAACAATTTTAAGATCGGTCTTAACTACCAATGGCATAAAGTCATCGGCACTGGTCTTTTTTATCAGTTTAGAGATACTGATTACAGCGGTGAAAGCTCAGATTACGTCAATGAAGTAGGGCTGAGTTTGAAGTTTGTCTACTAGATCGGACGGGTTCGTTTTTGGCGTTAAGTTAAAACAAAAAAGGTCAGCTTATGCTGACCTTTCCTTTTAATAAAGTATGCGACAGTCGATTATAAAACCGCTGCAATGCCTTTACACAGAGGGCCCATATTTGACTTCGTCATACCAGCAACACTGATTCGGCCAGAACCGACAATGTAAATACCGAACTCTTCTTTAAGGCGGTTAACTTGCTCTTTAGAAAGACCAGAGAAAGAGAACATACCATTTTGACGTTCGATGAAACTAAAGTCTGCGTCCACACCCTCTGCTTTTAGTGTCGCTACAAACAGTTCACGCATTTCTTGAATGCGGTCACGCATTTCTGCTACTTCAGCTTCCCATTCCGCACGCATTTCGGCGTTGCCAAGAATGTGAGTCACGACAGCGCTGCCGTGTGCAGGTGGGTTAGAGTAGATAGAGCGAATAATGGCTTTAACTTGAGAAAAAGCGGTTGTTGCGACTTCTTCTGACTCAGCTACTAACGTGAAGGCACCTACGCGTTCATTGTATAGGCCAAAGTTTTTCGAGAAAGAGCTCGCGACTAGGATTTCTTTGTTGTATTTAGCAAAAGTACGAAGACCTGCAGCATCTTCTTCCACACCTTTAGCAAAGCCTTGGTAGGCGAAGTCGAACAGAGGAAGCAATTTCTTCTCTGCGACAAGTTTCGCCAATGTTTCCCATTCTTCAGCCGTAGGATCGATCCCTGTAGGGTTGTGACAGCAGCCGTGTAGAAGCACGATGTCGCCTTCAGATGCAGATTGCAGATCATTTAGCATCGCATCGAAGTCTTTGTCTTTTGTTTCAGCATTGTAGTAGCTGTATTGTGCCGTTTCGATACCAGCAGCAGTAAATACGCCGTTGTGGTTCGCCCATGTTGGGTTGCTGATCCAGATCTTTACATCGCCTAGTTGACGTTTAATAAACTCGCCGGCAACACGTAGTGCACCAGTACCACCCGGAGCTTGAGCTGTTTTAGCGCGTTTTTCGTTTACAATTTCTGCATCAGAGCCGAAAAGCAGTTTTTGCACTGCAATGCCGTACTCTGCTGTGCCTTCGATGGTTAGGTAAGATTTGGTTTTTTCAGTTTCAACAAGTGCTGCTTCAGCTTTCTTTACTGTCGCAAGAACGGGAGTTTCGCCTTGCTCGTTTTTGTAAATACCTACGCCAAGGTTAATTTTGTCTGCGCGAGCATCTTTTTTAAACTCTTCAGTAAGGCCAAGAATAGGGTCAGCCGGAGCGGCAACTACTTTTTCAAACATAATCTTCATCCATGTTAATCGAAGGGGTGTGCTAACATTTATACCTTTCAGCAATATTGGTTACAACCGTTACTGAAAAGAAAACCTAAAAAAGTTGCGATTTGAAACAGAATTCTAACATAACTAAAGTTTTTGCCATGAAAACGTTTGGTAGGCACAGAGTTTGAAGGGCATTTATGCCATGGTTGGAGAAGTTTTGCACACATCCCAATCGTTTCAATTCAGTGCTTTGCGTTAACGCGTTTATAATTGTCTAGTGAGGATTTGTTGAGACAAAAACGCCCCACCAAAGGTGGAGCGTTTACTGTTAGAAGTATGGATATCGGTTGGGATTATTTCTTCAGATTGATTTCCGACTCAACCGCATTGGTTTCGATGTCAGGGTTAGAAGAAAGTTTTTCAGTCGCCCAGTCGTTCATATGCTTTAAGATCGCTTTTAATGCGTGCTTTTCGGTTGGTACTTCTGTCTTTTCAACTTCAAGTTTTTGCTTCGGATGCGTACCCGTCGCATCTTCCGCAACGTGTAGCCAATCTGGGTGCCAGTAATAAGGTTGGCCGGAAGGAGAGCTCCAAGAATGTACGCCGTTGGATTCACCTTTGTATTTAATATCTTCTTCGTTGTATTTCGCCATTATTGTTTTCTCTCATAATCCATGAGTTGAGGTGTGCATCACCATTACTATTTAAATGTAACAGATGTAATGAAAATTAATGTGATAACAATCGACTTATTTTGCCCTTTGAACGCTATAGAAGATGCGTACTTCTCATTCAGGAGAATTTACTATTTGGCAGGTTTTAGCTTTATTTGTGTTTAAAGCATACGACGATGGATTCGCCTACCTAATGCTATTCTTGAACGGTGATAGAGCCTAAACTACTCGTCATTCAAGTGTTTGAGAATCGCCGCTTTTGCATGCTCTTCTGTCGCTGTTTCTCCATCAGGGACTTCAAGGTCAGCCTTTTTGTGTTCACCCAAAGCATCTTCAGCGATATGCAGCCAATCAGGATGCCAATAATAAGGGGTGGTACTGCCAGGATGGTCCCAACTATGTACACCTTTATGTTTTCCGCGATACGAGAGATCGTCCATTGTAAAAACTTTCATCGCTTCCTCCTGATTTAAAGACCGTAGCTCGAAGTGAGTTTAACGAACTCAGTCCAACGTAAAACCTTGGCTTTTAGATATTGCAAAGATGTGAGGCAATATGTGTGTAACAGTCAAAGTATGGGATATAAACGCTCACTTCGTGGCTGAAATATCTATTGATAAGCTTGATAAATTACGTTGCTAAATTGAATACTCCCATATCAGAATGCTGGCGCGAAGTATGCTATGGTGCGGCTGTAAGTGAAATGAGGGAAACATGAACCGATACCGTCAACTGGCTGAGCTGTTCAAAACGCAGATTCAGCAAAATACATGGAGAGCAGGGGAAAAGCTGCCATCAGTGCGTGTAACAAGCCGAAACCATTCTGTCAGCGCAGGTACGGTATTACAAGCTTATCAGCTGCTCGAAGCACAAGGTTGGGTCGCAGCGAAACCTCAGTCTGGATACTTTGTGACTGCGGAGTTGGACCGCTTCGAACCGAGTTCTCCAGCCACTTCCGTTTATCGCTCTAGCATCAACGATGAACTTTACGACTACCTCAAAAATCAGGCCTCACCGAATGCGGTGAAGTTTGGCTCCGCGTTTCCAGACCCTGCATTGTTCCCATTAGAAGCGCTAAACCGCAACCTAGCCAGCTCAGGCAGGAAGATGGGGGCAGAGACGTTATTGGATAACTTGCCGCCGGGCTGTGAGTCTCTACGCCGTTTGATTGCTCAACGGTACATCCAACAAGGTATGGTGTTTACCCATGATGATATTGTCGTTACTTCTGGCGCATTAGAAGCGTTGAATTTGAGCCTTCAGGCCGTGACCCAGCCTGGAGATACTGTTGTAGTTGAATCACCGACGTTTTATGGCGCACTTCAAGCGATTGAACGTTTAGGTCTAAAGGCGATAGAAATAACGGTGGATCCGTTAACTGGACATTCAGTGGATCAAATTGAAGCGACTTTTGCCGGCAATGATGTTCGCGCATGTTGGTTAATGACTAACTTTCACAATCCAACAGGAACTTTATTAAGTGACGGGCAGAAGCAACGTATCGTCGAACTGGCTGACAAATACGATGTGTACTTGATCGAAGATGATGTGTATTCAGAGCTTTATTTTTCTGAAAAAAAGCCAAGCTCACTTAAAGCTTTTGATACACAAGAGCGCGTGTTGCATTGTGGATCATTTTCAAAAAGCCTTTGCCCTGGCTATAGGCTGGGCTGGGTGGTAAACAAACGCTTCAATGAGCAACTTCAAAAGCTGCAACTTATCTCGACGTTGTCAGGCAGTGCACCAATCCAGCAGGGTATCGCGCATTACTTGCAAAACGATAGTTATGATAGCCATCTTAGAAAACTGCGAAAGAATCTTGAGCAGCGGCAATTGGCGTTTATTGAACTGGTTGATAAGTACTTTCCCCAATCGATTCGTTACACGCAACCGGAAGGCGGCTATTTTCTTTGGATAGAACTGCCGAAAACAAAGTGCGGAAAAGCGATTTATCAGAAGTTATTGGAAGCGAACATCACTGTAGCATTTGGTCAGTTGTTTTCTGTCGCTCCAAATTATGAGAACTACCTGAGGCTTAATACATCGTTACCTGTAAATGATGAATTAGAACAAGCCGTGAAGACGGTCGGAGAATTACTTCATTAGCCAACTGTTTACCTGTTTTTTGCTCAAACTGTATCAGTGGACGATACCGAAGCTGTGTTTCAATCATGGGCAGACAACCATTTAGGTTAGGAGCCGTAATGAAAAAGCAGTTGGTAAAGCATGAACTTAGGTTGATGGGTGTTGCTATTTTTAGCGCATTTTTGTTGGTTTTTGCACACTTGATATTGGCGAAATCTTTTTCTCATATGGTTTGGACGGAATACACTGCTGCCGTTATCCCATTTGTGATGTTTGGCTTGTGTGTGGTTGGAGTAAAATACGCAGCGCGAGCAGATGAGGATGACGACGAAAATAACAACTAGAGTGCATACATCGGTTGCTAGAAAATCATTCGTACAAAATAAAAGACCTCCACATGGGAGGTCTTTTTAATTCCATATCACTAAAAAGTGATTAGAAGTTCGCAGAGCGAGGAGTACGTGGGAATGGGATCACGTCACGAACGTTGCCCATACCAGTTACGTAAGATACTAGGCGCTCGAAGCCCAGACCGAAGCCTGCGTGTGGCACTGTACCGTATTTACGTAGGTCGCGGTACCAGCTCATATGTTCAGGATCGATACCCACTTCACGCATACGTGCATCTAGAATGTCTAGGCGCTCTTCACGCTGAGAACCACCGATGATTTCGCCGATGCCCGGTGCTAGAACGTCCATCGCTGCAACTGTTTTACCGTCATCGTTAGCACGCATGTAGAATGCTTTAATGTCTTTCGGGTAGTTCTTAACGATTACAGGTGCTTTGAAGTGTTCTTCAGCAAGGAAACGCTCGTGCTCAGAAGACATATCGATACCCCATTCAACTGGGAATTCGAACTCACGACCTGAATCAAGAAGGATCTGGATTGCGTCAGTGTAGTCAACTTGCGCGAAGTCAGAAGAAACGAACTGCTCTAGACGAGTGATTGCTTCTTTGTCGATGCGTTGAGCGAAGAACTCAAGGTCATCGCGACACTCTGCAAGCACTGCTTTAAACACGTACTTGAGCATGTCTTCAGCCAGTTTCGCTACATCATCCAGTTCTGCGAACGCAACTTCAGGCTCAACCATCCAGAATTCTGCTAGGTGGCGGCTTGTGTTTGAGTTTTCAGCACGGAAAGTAGGGCCGAAAGTGTAAACTTTGCTTAGCGCACAAGCGTAAGCTTCTGCGTTTAGCTGACCAGATACGGTTAGGAACGTCTCTTTACCGAAGAAGTCTTCGTTGTAGTCCACTTTACCAGCGTCAGTGCGAGGAAGGTTTTCCATGTCTAGCGTAGATACGCGGAACATTTCACCAGCGCCTTCAGCATCTGAAGCCGTGATCAACGGCGCAGATACCCAGAAGTAACCTTGCTCGTGGTAGAAGCGGTGGATTGCTTGAGATAGGCAGTTACGTACACGTGCTACTGCACCGATTACGTTTGTGCGCGGACGTAGGTGCGCAACTTCACGTAGGTACTCGATTGAGTGACGAGTTTTTGCCATTGGGTAAGTTTCAGCATCTTCAACCCAACCAACCACTTTAACGTCAGTGGCAGCAAGTTCGAAGTCTTGACCCTTTGCAGGAGATTCAACAATCTTACCAGTTACTTCAACAGAGCAGCCAGTCGTTAGCTTTAATACTTCGTCTTCGTAATTATTAAGATTATTTGGGACCACGGCCTGAATCGGGTCGAAACAAGAGCCGTCATATATGGCAAGGAAAGAGATTCCAGCTTTGGAATCACGACGTGAACGGATCCAGCCACGAACAGTCACTTCGCTGTCTACTGCTAGCTGACCTTTCAATACGTCTGATACAGGCGCGTAAGTCATGTTTTCAATATTCTCCATTGAGGTAAAAATTCAACTCAACGCTTACTTAAAGTACTTGTCTAATAACATTTTTGTTCAAAAAACAAGCTAAGCGCTGAGTTGGGTAGCATTTTACAGATTCAACGAGACATATTACCTGTCAATTCGCTCGCATCAACCTTTATATTCGTTTTGATGGGGAGAATCTCTCTATTTATTCACTCTTTTGTGCTCTGAAAGTGTGAATTGGTTTAGTAATTGCTCTAAACGTTCGGATAGATGCTCTAAATCAACACTAATATCACGCGTGTGCGATGCTGATTGCGATGTGTCGTTAGCATGCAGTGTGATCACATCTATTTTAGATTGAATATGCTGACTTACATCAGATGTGGTTTGCGTCTGGTTTTGGATATCTTCTGCATGTCTGAGCACTTGGCGCATTTCGTCAACAACGTTATGCATTGTGGCTGATAGTGCCTCGACATCGACAGAGCGTTGATGAGCAAACTGGCAGACGGTATCAACAGAAGTTAATGACTCTTCACTTCCTTGCTGGAATTGAGAAATGATATGTTCAATATTACCAGTGGCCTCAGCCGTCCTAGAAGCCAGGTTACGCACTTCTTCCGCGACGACCGCAAAACCGCGCCCTTGCTCTCCGGCACGGGCGGCTTCAATAGCAGCATTCAACGCGAGCAGATTGGTTTGTTCTGCAATACCCTTAATAACCACAAGAATGGACGACACTTCTTCGGTTCTTTGGTTTAGAGAGCTGATTTTTTCCCGTACGGTATCAATGTTACTTACTAGTTGTTTGATGTCTTCACTTACATTGTGTGCTTGGCTTGCACTATGAGTGGCGACATCAACGGTGTGATTGACCAAAACAGTAGCGTTGTTAGTCGAGTCCTCAACAGCAGTTTGTTGCTGCAGCATATCGGTGATATTGCTTTGTACTTCGCTGGTCTCTAGCTGTTGGTTATTGGCCGCTTTATCTGTGGACTGCGCGACAGCAGTTAGTTTACTCGCGGAGTCGGCAAGTGAGTGAGAGGTGTCTTGCACACGTTCTAAGCTTTCGGAGACCGTGTCCATGAATGAATTGATGGCTGTAGAAAGTTGGCCCACTTCATCCTGTTGGTGATGCATCAGTCGTTGAGATAGATCTTTACTATGGCTCACATTCGACATGAATTTCGACGTTCTTTGAATTGGTCGTACAATGATTTTCTGAATCAAACTCATCGTTATGATGAAGCCCACAAATGCGATTACGGCCATTATTCCCATCGCAAACATTGCCTGTTTACTGATCATTGAATTGACATGATTCATGTTGTATTCCAAGCGAATCGCGCCCAACACTTCTCCTGCTGGTGCAACGTGGCAAGAAACGCAGTTGGTGCCACGGTAATTTTCGCTCGATTTCATTGGTAGTGCGACTACTAACCCTTTGCCCCAATCGGCTGAGATTGGTTCAATCACCAGTTCACCATTCAACGCTCGTTGATCAATATCATCGACAGGCTGCTGGTTTTGTTGCCCAGGTCCGTAAAGTTTGGTCACAGTATCAGCTCGCAACACGCGAACTGCTTCAATGCCTTCTTGGGCCAGGGCCTTTTGACGTAAGGTTTCTTTTTGCGACATGGTGCCCGTAAGCATCATCATATTTAGGCTATCGAAATAATTACTAGCCTTATCATGGAGTTGTTCACTAAGAACATCATTGATTAAGGTTTTTTGTTGATGGTATTGGTAAGCCGTAGAGGCAGCTAGAACGCAGCTGAAGACAGCAATTAACGCCAGTAAGAGCTTAAAAGTGATAGTTGAGCGCATAAATTTATAAGTGTAATTGGAACGAACTGCACAATATTAATGTGCACAAATGCGCACTGCGAACAACGAAATGAATGATTGTGACCCCACACATGTTGGGGATATGTAATTGTGATGTGAGTGCTGTGTAATCAAATGTTTGGCGCGTGACAGAAATACGGCGCTTTGGTGTGAGTGATAGCAAAGAGGCCGGGAACCAGCGGAAGTTTTTGCTACGCTTGTATGGGGTAACGCTTGTCTCTTGGCAGCGAATTCCTTAGTATTGCCTGTCTTTTTAAAGCCTGAGAATCAAGATGAAAACAGAATTATACAAAGAGTTTATGTTCGAAGCAGCACACCATTTGCCACACGTACCAGAAGGTCACAAGTGTGGTCGTTTGCACGGACACTCTTTCCTTGTTCGTCTTTATGTAGAAGGTGAAGTTGATCCACATACAGGTTGGGTAGTGGATTTTGCAGAGATCAAAGCTGCATTTAAACCAATTTACAATCGCTTAGACCATTACTACCTAAACGACATTGAAGGGTTAGAGAACCCGACTAGCGAAGTGTTAGCAAAATGGATTTGGCAGCAGCTTAAGCCAAGCTTACCACAGCTAAGTAAAGTAGAAATCAAAGAAACGTGCACAGCGGGTTGTATTTACAAAGGCGAATAAGTCACTTTCTATTGAGCATTAAACAAAGGCAAGCGAGAAGCTTGCCTTTGTTGTATCTGAATGGCCCAATTTTGATTATGCTTCACCAGCTAGCTTAATGGGTGTCGTAGAATCCATTCTTTTTCATTATCACCCAATGTTGTTTCCTCTGTATTAATGAATCCGCACGCATCAAGAAAACTGATAGCGTATTGCTGACTTTGTGGGACAGTGGCGCAAAGAGAGGTGCTTTTAGGGTTAATGGTATACGCATAAAGGAACAGTTTACGCAATGCCTCACTCCCAACCCTTTGACGTTGAAAACGTTGATCAATCATCAAGTATTTAAGCTCCAGTTCGTATCGTTTAGCAAACGGCGCATGTTGGGAGAAACCTTTATCGATAACAAGATAGCCTACTAATAGGTCATCAGAATAAATCGTAAAGAACGCCTCTGACTTACTACGTTTTTGATAAGCCATTTCAAACGGCGTAAAAAATCCTTTTTGCTCTTCTTGCACATCCAATTGCATCAAACTTGAAAAATCTTTCAGTTTGGTGGGTTTAATCGCAATCATCGCTCAATCACAAATTGGCGGCATACCTTTATGCCACCACGAGTTTTTATAGAGTATTAAATCTATTTTAAGTAACTAACCGAGTGAAGAAAAGCTAGCAATGAAGAGGGTAATAATAACCTTGGTGAATGTATGCGCCCAATGTTGTGAGTAAGTGAGCACTGTCTGCCGTTTCTACGCCTTCAACAATGACCGTGCAGCGATACGTATTGCCCATAGCAATTAACTGACGCAAGGTTTCTATCTTTTTATCATCAGTTTTTAGGCCAATAACAAATTCTCGGTCGATTTTGAGGTAGTCCGGATTCAGCTTGCTGATAAGCGCCACATTATTATTACCGGTGCCAAAGTCATCAATACTGATTTTACAATCCAGAGCTTTTAGTTTCGCGACATTGCCATAAATCTCAGAGGTATAGTACATCGATGCATTTTCTGTGATTTCGATTGTCAGCAAACGGCAATCCCGATTAGATAGCTCTCTATATAGGATTGAAAAGTTACGCCCTCGCAGCAAAGAAGGACAAACGTTAATGCTGATAGGGATGGGCAACGCTTTTTGTTTGGTGTAGATGGAATCAATCACCAGTAAGGTATGAGTTAGCAGCAATCCATTGCGGATCAGTGTTTCAATAAACCGTTGCGTATTTTTTACCTTAAACCGGGAGAGGGCTTCGTAGTGCACAATCTTTTGTGCCGAAGTGTTATAAATCGGTTCCAGTTTTATTTTGAATTGTCGAATTGCGCACAAGTAAGCCATAAAGGCTTGTAGGGAGCGGTGACGCAGTATAATGAGAAAAAGTAAGCTCAGTAGAATGATACTTTGAAACGGTCCAGAGATGTAATACACCTCTTTATAGCCACTATTCTTTACGTGATAATTGAAGAAGCGTTCATTGGTGTTACCAATCTCTAACGATGTTCCGGTATTCGTTGATAGCTTCATACCGGAAAGAAAAAAACGTGAAATATGATTTTCAACATTGTCGGATAAGTTAATGTTTTTAACACGAACCAAAACAGTTGCGTTATTTAAGTCAAATGATTGGGTAGTGTAATTGCTATTGTTACTCCACTCTTCAAACGCTTTTTTGCTGACAGGGACAACGGTTTCTGGAGTGACTAAGCATCGAATATTGAAACGATCTAGCATCATGCTCGATTCCACCAACTTCACATTATCAAATAGTGACTTCAGTTCGCTTTCATTAGCAAAGCAACTCCTGCGGGAAAGGTTCTCTGCAATTTCGAAGGCGTTATCCAGATAATTATGTTTAACGATGCTGTTTATCGCGTAGTAACAGATAGCAAAGAAAATGATCGCAGTGATCAACACAACCCACATTGCTTCTGAATAGATCTTTTTATTACGCAGGCAAATACGAAGCGCTTTGCGAAGACTATTGGTTGTGTATTGATTGATCTTCTGTTGATGTTCGATGCCATTCTGATGGTTGTTTTGCATAGTAAAAGGGATGAAGTATCCGGTCCGGTGAATGTTTTCGATAATGTTTTTGTTAGTGGTTAAATGTTCTTCCGTGAGCTTGCGAAATTTCTTTCTTAGAGCGGCCACCGCGTTTTTAAAGCCATTTTCAGGCAGTGTCATTTTGTATTGTTGAGTGATTTTGCTTTCTATTAACCGCTGACTAATCGGCGTATTTAAACTGCCGTATGTGGCGATAGTTGACAGAATGGCGTACTCATTTGGGTTGACAGGAATGGAGTGGTGGAGTGACTGATTGAGCTCTAGAGATATTTCGTTTTCGGACAAGCAAACGCAGATTTGGTTTCCAATTTCAAACCTAATCATGTGTTGATGTGCTCCAAGTTTAATTTTTGGCTACGTTATCAATAAAGCTAGGGAAGAGATGTGATTTTTTACTGAGATATCCATAATATTTGGATATATTCAACGTTTTAGGTTTTTTTTACTTGTCCTGATAACGCATTCTCCTGGGTTTTTGGGGTATAAAAAAACCCGAGCATAAACTCGGGTTTTGATTGGTATTCAGAAAGGCGTGTTAGCAAATCACTTTGATTGCTAGACCACCTTGAGATGTTTCGCGGTATTTCGCGTTCATGTCTTTACCTGTTTCTAGCATGGTTTCGATAACCTTATCTAGAGAAACAGTTGGAGCTGAAGAGCGACGTAGTGCCATGCGAGTAGAGTTGATTGCTTTTACTGCCGCAATACCGTTACGCTCGATACATGGAACCTGAACCTGACCTGCAACTGGGTCACACGTTAGACCTAAGTTGTGCTCCATCGCGATTTCTGCTGCCATACATACTTGCTCTGGGCTACCACCCATAAGCTCAGCAAGGCCTGCTGCTGCCATAGAACATGCCACGCCAACTTCACCCTGACAACCAACCTCTGCACCAGAGATAGACGCGTTGCGCTTGTAAAGACCACCGATTGCGCCAGAAGCCGCAAAGTAACGGATGTAATCTTTTTCAGTCACAGTTTGGATGAACTTATCGTAGTAAGCCAGTACCGCAGGGATGATGCCACACGCACCGTTTGTTGGTGCTGTAACAACGCGGCCACCTGCTGCGTTCTCTTCGTTTACTGCGAAAGCAAACATGTTTACCCAATCAACAACAGACATTGGGTCGTTTGTTGTCTTTTCTGAAGTAAGTAGCTGCTGGCGAAGTGCTGCTGCACGGCGAGGCACGCGTAGTGGACCAGGCAAAATACCTTCTTCATTCATACCGCGATCCATACACTCGCGCATTGTGCGCCAGATGTTCGCGAAATAAGTACGAGTTTCTTCATCTGAATGAAGCGCATGCTCATTCTTCATGGTTAGTGCGCTGATGGACAATCCACTTTCATGGCATTGGTTAACCAGTTCCTCTGCCGTTGTAAACGGGTAAGGTACTTTTACTGGGTTCTCAGCTTCTTTACCGAAATTTTCTTCATCAACGATGAAACCACCGCCGATAGAGTAGTAAGTTTTTGAGTACGCTTTTTCGTCATCAATCCAAGCGTGGATCTGCATGCCGTTTTCGTGTAGCTCTAGGTTTGTTTTGTGGAAGTTCATTCCACCTTCACGTGGGAACGATACTGTGTGACAGTGCATGCCAACAGGAAGGCGTTCAGTTTCTTCTACACGAGCGATAAAGCCCGGGATAGAATCGATATCAACTTTCTCAGGAGTGTTGCCTGCAAGACCCATGATGATAGCAATATCTGTGTGGTGACCTTTCCCTGTCAGTGATAGTGATCCATAAACGTCAACGGTGATTTTAGTGATGTCGCGCAGTTTTCCCATTGCACGAAGATCATCAATAAACTCTTTACCCGCTTTCATTGGGCCTACAGTGTGTGAGCTTGAAGGTCCAACACCGATTTTATAGATATCAAAAACACTAATCATATCGATTACCTCAGAAGAAAGCCTCCCAAGGGGAGTTGGGAGGCTTAATTTTATCGTTATATTTTTGGATTAATCATACTGCACTGGGCAGAGATGATTAAAGAGCGCCGTAGATTACAGAACTAATTGCAGCAAGACCACAGATTGCTGTGAAAATTTGCACAGGTGCTGAAGTTTTGTACTTAGCCATCGCAGGAACTTTTTGCATTGCGAAGATTGGCATCAAGAATAGGATTGCCGCAATCATCGGTGCACCCATTGTTTCAATCATACCTAGGATGCTTGGGTTAACGATAGCAACGATCCAAGTTGTGATTACAATGAAGATTAGAGACATCTTCTCGATCTTGCTTACTGGTGATTTTGAACGAGATTTCACTAGACCAACTAGACCTTCGTGCGCACCTAAGAAGTGGCCAAAGTAGCTAGAGGTGATCGCTGCGAAAGCAACCAATGGACCCATGTAAGAGATCAGTGGAGATTCATGCACGTTTGCTAAGTAAGAAAGAACAGAGATGTTTTGCTCTTGCGCTGTTGCTAGTTGCTCTGGAGACAGAGAAAGTACAACAGAGAAAACGAAGAACATAACAAAGCCCATCAGCATCATTGCTGCGCCACCAGTGATAGCGTCAGTTTTCTTAACTGCGTCATCACCATATACACGACGTTGCTCTTTAGAGAACTGAGAAATGATTGGGCTGTGGTTGAAAGAGAACACAATAACAGGGATTGCTAGCCAAACGATAGCTGGCATTGCACCCCAGTCAGGTGACACTTCCATCATTGAAGTGTTCCAACCAGGAATTAGGTATACAGACAGTGCTAGTAGGATGAACACGAGAGGGTAAACCATTGCTGAAGTTGCTTTCAGCATAAGCTCTTTACCGAATACTACGCCTGCTGTCATTGCAGCAATAAGTGCACCAGAAAGTAGCCAGCGAGGAATAGATTCCATGCCCATTTGGTTAACTAGGAAAGAGTCAACTGTGTTTGTGATACCAACACCGTAGATAAGTACGATTGGGTAGATAGCGAAGAAGTAAGCGAACGTAATAAGGTTTGCGCCAGTCTTACCAAAGTGCTCTTCTACTGTGTCGGTGATGTCCGCTTCAGGGTTTTTCGCAGAAAGAACGAAACGAGCTAAAGATTTGTGTGCGAACCAAGTCATTGGTGCTGCGATTAGGGCTAGGATTACTAATGGCCAAAAGCCACCTGCACCTGCTTTAATAGGAAGGAACAGTACACCTGCACCTACTGCCGTACCAAAAAGGGACAGACACCAGGTAAAGTCTTTGTAAGAAAACTTACTAGACGATTGTGCGGTAGAAACCGCAGAAGTAGTTGTATTCATTTTTTAGTTACTCATTTTGGGAACAGGAAATAAGTCGGGAGTAATTTTGCAAGATTTTACACTAGGAAAATTAGATCTAAATCATTTATTGCTTACGCTTATTGAATGATATGTCAAAAACCTGCTTTTTATCACGAAAATGATGTGCTACTCGTGATTTCTGCTAATGAGTAAAATTAGAAAAACTTATCAATAGGGCTGTTTGTATAAATTTATTTCACCGCAAGCGTTTGCGGTGAAAATGGAAAATTAATCTAATGTGAATGAATGTTTATGAAGCAACGTTTTATTAATATTGATGCGCATAATGATCGCGCCTATAAAAGCACCGATATCAACAACTGTTTAATGTGAAATAATATGTTTTTGCATTGATTCGATAATTTGTGCCGTCATGCCCCAGATGAAATGCTGTCTATATGGGATAGCAAATACACGATGACTGCTTCTTTTTAGGTCAAATTTGGTGCTATACAATTTTTTGGGGTTCAGAATATGGTTGGCAGGAACCTCAAAAACTGACTCTACTTCATTTGGGTCAATATGCGTTTTATATTCCGGAGAAACAAAAGCCAAAAAAGGTGTCACATTAAATTGACTAATCGTTGGTAGTGTAGGCAGTTGACCAAACACATGAATATGCTCATCTTCTATCCCAACTTCTTCTTTGGTTTCCCTTAAAGCGGTATTCACGAGCTGAATATCTTCCTGCTCATATTTGCCACCGGGAAAGCTGATTTGTCCCGGATGATGGCGTAAGTGGGCTGCACGCTTAGTCAGAATGACTTGTAACCCGTCATCGCGTTCCACAAAACCGATTAAGACTGCCGCATCTCTCAGGGACTTTTCTTTCATCCATTTCAGTCGTGCAAGGGACTCTTTGTGGTAGCCCGTTGGAAGCCGAAATTGAAAGTTCTGTAGTAAATGAGTTTTGTCGATAACCAAACTGAGTCCTTATTTATCGTGCCTAACCATTATTTATTATACTCAAAGACGGCAAAGCGTATGGCGTTATCGTTACTGGTTACCAAATAAAACATTCGCATTAAAGCACTCGCCAGCACTTTCCCTCTTTGTGTTGTGTGTCTCACTCTGCTTGAACATATTAATTTGAAACTTATAAGGTTATACACCATTCTTTATTTTAGGACGTCACTATAGGGCAAGCATTGGCCAATGAAAGGGATTATTTTCACCGAGTTCATGGAGTTAGTAGAAGAGAAATTCGGTCTTGATGTGTTAGACCAAGTTCTCGATCTTTCTAACGATGAAGGTGTTTACACCGCTGTTGGTAGTTACGATCACAAAGACTTGGTTAAGTTGATCGTGAATCTCAGTAAAGTATCTGGTGTTCCCCCCGAGCAACTGCAAGAAGTGTTTGGAGAGTGCGTCTTTTTGAATTTACTTCGCTCCATTCCTAGTCACGCCAGTTTGCAACAGTGTGAAACGACGTTTCAATTTGTTCGCCATGTTGAAGACTTTATTCATGTCGAAGTTAAGAAGCTCTATCCTGATGCTAACCCTCCGCAATTTGATTTCATTAGTGAAAACCAATCCCAATTGGTATTTGACTACCACAGCGCAAGATGTATGTCTCACGTATGCTTAGGGTTGATAAAAGGTTGTGCTGCACATTTTGGTGAGGTAGTTCATATCAAACATCAAAATCAGTCAGAAGATGGTAGCAAAGTACGTTTTTGGTTAGAGGCTCAATAAGAACGATATGACGGGAAGTTCCTCATTAGAAAGGAAACTCAAACGAGAAGTTGCATCAAGAAAAGCAGCTGAGCAGCTGTTGGAACAGAAAAGCTTAGAGTTATATGAATCCAACCAGCAACTCAGTGTTGCATTGAAAAAGCTAGAGCTGAAATCTAAAAAGGATCTTCGTAAGTTTGAGTTTGAAGAGCAAATTGATGCCACGTTGATTAAGTTCGGTCGTACTTTTTTATCGAGCACGTTCGATGAAGCAATGATAGCGAGCTTTATTGAGCAGCTCACTTCTAACTCGATCATTTCTGCGGCTTACTTGTTTCTTGACGCTACAAAGCTGAGCTCATTGCGTCGTCATCACTTTGGTCACTTACAGCTTCGTCATAACAACGAGATTTTCACCACTCCTAATTGGCAGGGAGAGAATTTGCATTTGCCAGTTATCATTGATGGAGAAACGGTTGGGGAGTTGATTTTCTCTGTGTTGCAAGATCAAATCGATCAGTCTTTTATTTCCAAACAGATGGAGCTCGTGTCTGACTTAGTTCATGGTGTTATTGGTCGACACTTAAGTTTAGAGCGAGAGGTCGAGCTGAGAAAGCGGGCTGAGGAATCAGAAAAAGCGACGAAGGAGTTTGTCGCCATGATTAACCATGAGCTGCGAACTCCTCTCAATGGCGTATTGGGTAGTGCGGAGTTATTGAGTCGAACCCAATTAGAAGAAGAGCAGCGTCAATACTTGAGCAATCTGACTCAATCAGGGGACTTATTGAGAGTTATCATTAATGATCTTCTTGATTTCAGTAAGATGAATGCCGGTATGATGGAAATCATACATAAAGTCTTTGCCTGGGAGGAACTTGAAAAAGCCATCATGGGTGTATTTGCAGCTAAGGCTGCGGAAAAACGTATCCATTTCTCTATCGACAAAAAGCTGGGGATCCCGGAATTTTTAGTCGGTGACTTAGAGCGCATTACACAAATTTTGGTTAACTTGGTGGGAAACGCGATTAAGTTTACTCACTTGGGTGGCGTCGTGTTACGGGTGGAATGGCTTAACGGCACGGCTTATTTTGAGGTTGAAGACACTGGTATTGGCATCCCAATAAAAGCACAGCCGTCACTATTTGATCCATTTGTCCAAGTTGATCGCTCGGCGAAACGCAGCTTTGAAGGCTCAGGTTTAGGTCTCGCGATTTGTAAAAACCTTGTGGATTTGATGCAAGGTCAAATTAGCTTTGAAAGTGAAGAGCGCAAAGGGACAACTTTTAAAGTTGCTATTCCTCTTGAGGAAGGGCAAGCACAAGGCACAGCAGAGGGGGAATTGGTCACCATAGAGCGAAGCGATTTAGCAGGACGCTCAATATTAGTGGTTGATGACATCAGAATGAATCAAGTCATTGTTACTCAAATGCTGAAAAAACTCGACATTACACCTGATTTAAAAGCCAACGGCAAAGAAGCATTAGAAGCGGTGAAAAGTAAAGACTACGAACTGATATTCATGGACTGCCGAATGCCAGAAATGGATGGCTATGAGGCGACGATGTATCTGAGAGAGCGTGGCTTTACTCATCCTATTATTGCATTAACCGCTGGCACTACCATCGAAGAGCGTCAAAAGTGTATTGATTCAGGCATGGACGACATCCTCACTAAGCCGTACACCGCAACCGATATCGAACAGATTATGTGTAAGTGGCTTGAGCAGTAGACGCTGCCTCTTAAAAAGTATGTTTGTTGGCCAACGGCTAAAAGCTAAAGTACATGCAAATAAAACACACAAAAAAGCGCACCACACTGGATAATGCCGATCATTTAACGATGTTTTTTGGGTCATTCTAGCGAGCCTTGGCGAGACTAAGAATCTAGTAGCAGCACGCCGAGCGGATAATGAAACAAATTTGACCACAAAGTGCTTGAATAGAAGAACCTGTATCACGCTCTTTCGTCGCTGTGCAGGGTGATGAGATACAGAAATATGCCACTCGCTGTTAAATGAGCGGCATTATCCGTTCTGGAGGCGTTTTAGATTGTTTTCGTCACTAGCATTAAAGCGGCGTTGTGTGCTGTTGAAACCTACGATTGCAGCGCTGGCAAAATCTTTGAAAGCTTATCCAACGTTTCTTGATACTCAGAGGCGCAATCGCTATCTGCCACGACGCCGCCGCCAGCCCAAGCGTAAAGTTTGTTTTTTTCCGCTACAAGAGTTCGGATAGTAATGCTGGTGTCCATACGACCATGGCGTGAAATGTAGCCAATACTGCCGCAATACGCGCTGCGTCGATGCGGCTCCAGTTCTTCAATAATCTGCATTGCGCGAACTTTAGGTGCGCCCGTAATTGAACCGCCTGGAAAACACGCTCGCAGCAAATCCGCAGGAGCGTATTGTTCATCCAAATTTGCACGAATGGTGCTCACCAAATGATGCACGGCAGGGAAGCTTTCAATATCGAACAGCTTTGGAACGTGAACGCTACCCGGTGATGCAACTCGACCAATATCATTACGCAGCAAATCGACAATCATCAGGTTTTCTGCCTGATCTTTTTCCGCTGTCTGCAAGTCATGGGCATTAGCGTTATCTTGCTTTGGATCTTCGCTGCGTGGTCGAGTACCTTTGATTGGTTTCGTTTCAATGACGTGATCTTTGAGCTCTAAAAAGCGCTCTGGAGAGATACTCAAAATCGAAGACTCAGGCATACGGATAAACGCTGAGAATGGCGCTTGGTTGGCGGACTCCAATTTCAGATACGCTTGCCACTCGCTGCCTTGATACGGTGCGTTAAAGCGCTGCGCCAAATTGATCTGATAACAGTCACCGCTCAACAAGTATTCTTGCACCTTGTCAAAGCGAGTGGCGTAGCTCTCTTTCGTCATGTTTGACTGCCAATCACCAGACAAAGCGAAGTCAACGGTTTGTTCTGCTTTTTGCTCGTTTAACCATTGCCAAGCTTGCTCGATGTTCTGACCGACTAAGCATGCTTTTTTTAGGTGGTGGTCAACAACAACGGCCCATTCATACAGACCTACCGCCATATCCGGCGTGTTGAGGTCCTTTTCTGCCACTTCTGGCATCGTTTCTACGCGGCGACCTAAATCGTAACTGAAGTAACCGAGCGCACCGCCGACAAAAGGCAGATCCAATTCTTTATTTAACTCTACGTGAGGAAGCCACTGTTCTTGCAACTGATGAAGCAGCGCAAATGGGTCATCTTGAGTTGAATAGGCATTCGATGGCGTTTCAACTTGTGTGTTGTCGGCAGTGGTTTCTAACGTTGCAATTGGGTTGGAGACCAACACATCGAAGCGGCTATCGATATGCGTTTCTGATGCAGAACGCAGCAACATCGCCCAAGGCTGGTGTTGAATGCGAGAAAAAAGGTGAAGAGCAAACTCTGGTGCGTATTCCAACGCTTTAAAATCAATGAATTGATTGTCCATGTTGTTCATTTGTGTAATTTGTGACAAAGAGATCGTTCACTGCATGGCATGTCATGGGCAGCAAGAGTATCATATTCCTCTGTATAGCCAAACTCCCTCTATTCATAGGGTTTTGAGATGGTTTACAAGTAGGCAACTTCAGCATTTCGTGTGTCGATATCAGCCGTTCGACAATTGTTTATAAAAAACGAAGCTCAAAAGAGCAATAAGCTCAACAAACACGATTGAAGCTAAGCCAATAATGGAAGCATAACTATAACGAGGCATGTAATGACGGTAATACGCAAGCAGGATGTGATCAGCAGTGTCGCTGATGCGCTACAGTATATTTCTTACTACCACCCGCTAGACTTTGTTCAAGCTCTTGAAAAAGCCTATCACCGCGAAGAGAGTCAAGCCGCGAAAGACGCGATTGCTCAGATCCTAATTAACTCCCGAATGTCCGCAGAAGGTCACCGTCCAATTTGTCAGGATACTGGTATTGTGACGTGTTTCGTCAACATCGGTATGGGCGTGCAATGGGATTCGACCGACATGACGGTTCAGCAGATGGTAGATGAAGGTGTTCGACAAGCGTACACGAACCCTGATAACCCGTTGCGTGCGTCAGTACTTATGGACCCTGCTGGTAAACGTATTAATACCAAAGACAACACGCCTGCCGTCGTACATATCAACATGGTTCCGGGCGATAAAGTTGAAATTCAGATCGCTGCGAAGGGCGGCGGTAGCGAAAACAAAACTAAGATGGTGATGCTAAACCCATCTGACGATATTGCTGAGTGGGTAGAAAAAACGCTACCAACAATGGGGGCGGGCTGGTGTCCTCCTGGCATGCTTGGCATTGGTATCGGCGGTACGGCTGAAAAAGCAGCGGTATTGGCAAAAGAATCTCTAATGGAACACATCGATATTCAAGAGCTTATTGACCGTGGCCCACAAAACGCAGAAGAAGAGCTTCGTTTGGATATCTTCAATCGCGTGAACAAACTTGGTATCGGCGCGCAAGGCCTTGGCGGTTTGACGACTGTTGTCGACGTTAAAATCAAAACTGCGCCAACGCACGCGGCTTCTAAGCCTGTTTGTTTGATACCGAACTGTGCGGCGACTCGTCACGTGCACTTCACGCTTGATGGTAGCGGCCCAGCAGAGCTAACACCACCTAAACTAGAAGATTGGCCAGACATCACTTGGGAAGCGGGCGAAAATACGCGTCGCGTAAACTTAGATACAATTACTAAAGAAGAAGTACAAGAGTGGAAGACAGGCGAAACGGTTCTTCTATCAGGTAAAATTCTGACTGGTCGTGATGCTGCGCATAAACGTATTCAAGGCATGCTAGATAATGGCGAAGGTCTGCCTGAAGGCGTAGATCTCAACGGTAAGTTCATTTACTACGTAGGCCCTGTTGATGCAGTTGGTGATGAAGTCGTTGGTCCTGCTGGCCCAACAACATCAACGCGTATGGATAAATTCACCGATATGATGCTAGAAAAAACAGGCATCATGGGCATGATCGGTAAAGCTGAGCGTGGCCCTGCAACGGTTGAATCTATCAAGAATCACAAAGCGGTTTACCTAATGGCTGTCGGTGGCGCTGCGTACTTGGTGGCGAAAGCGATCAAGAAAGCTCGCGTTGTCGCATTTGAAGATTTAGGTATGGAAGCGATTTACGAATTTGAAGTTGAAGATATGCCAGTAACAGTGGCTGTCGACTCAAATGGTGTTAACGCGCACCAAATTGGTCCAGACACTTGGAAAGTGAAAATTCAAGAGATGGAAGCATAAGGCAAAGGGCAATCTTGCTGCGTCTCAGTAGAGAGAATGTGACAAGGTGCTGATTTACCTAGCAAACAATTGACAAAAGTGCAGCGAAACCTGCACTTTTTGTCTATATAATTAAGGATATAAACCTTTAGGCATAGCAATCAAACGTTATGCGAACAATAATTAGGAGACGGCATGCCTCGTTTTATTCAGATTCTACAAATTATTCTTGCTGTAGTGATAGGTGGCTTTGTTGGCTATGACTTGATTCTTCACGGTATCAGCATCTTTGATGAAAAGTACGTGACCATCACATGTGTGTTGTGGCTGATTTTAGAAATCGCTCTATTTGTTATCTATAAGTTGATCGAAGACGACTAGGCTTAAAGAAAGCGGGTTCCTGTTTAACATAGTAATCAGCGCATATAGAGTAACTAATGCTGTAGATTAAGTAAGCCTCTGAACCACTCAGGGGCTTTTCTTTTTTAACACAGCATTAAGCCGGATGTTTTGTTCATCTTTTATTAAGGTATATAAAGTTAAACTCAAAGAATTCGGGATAGAACAGTATTCATAGCTCGAAATTCGAAGTCGCTGACAACGTTGTTTTAAAGTGGAGTAAGATAAAGAAGCGTAATGAAGAGAATAAAGAAAGAAGTTAATGACTTTATCAACAGAGGTATGGACTCTAATGTTCGAATTGCTGTCACCGGACTTTCTCGTGCCGGTAAGACGGCATTCATCACGTCATTAGTGAATCAGCTTCTTCATACTGCAACCCATGACAATTTGCCTCTTTTGACTGTGGCTAGAGATAAGCGCCTTATTGGGGCGAAGCGTGAGCCTCAATCGAATATGATGGTGCCACGCTTTGCTTACGATGAGGCGATGAGTCAAATTCATGCGACTCCACCTCAGTGGCCAGTACCGACACGTGATGTGAGTGAGATTCGCTTAGCGCTCAAGTACAAACCAAATAAAACTACGAAAAAGCTGTTGAGTAAAACCGCAATTTTAAATGTTGATATTATCGACTATCCAGGAGAGTGGTTGCTCGACCTGCCTTTATTGGACATGGACTTTGCAACGTGGTCGCAAACTCAGTTTGATGCACTTAAAGGCCAGCGTGGCGATTTAGCCAAAGCTTGGCTTTCTGAACTGGAGAAAGTGGATCTCTTTGCAGAAGTGAATGAGAAACTACTTGAGAAAGTTGCACACATATACACAGAGTACCTTCATTCTTGTAAAGACGCTGGCCTTCATTGGGTTCAGCCTGGCCGCTTTGTATTACCTGGTGAGCTAGCAGGCGCGCCGGTGCTACAGTTTTTTCCGTGTCGTGCTGATTCGGAAAGCAAAGCGCCCAAGGGCAGTAACTTAGCGATGCTAGAAGCCCGTTTTCAGGAATACCAACAGAAAGTCGTGAAAGCGTTTTATAAGCATCATTTTGCGACCTTCGATCGCCAGATTGTACTGGTGGATTGTTTGCAGCCTCTCAATGCTGGTGATGAAGCGTTTTACGACATGCGCCAAGCGCTAGAACAGATCATGCATAGCTTCCGTTATGGTCGTAGTAGCTTTTTGCGTCGTTTGTTCTCACCAAAAATCGACAAAGTGTTGTTTGCTGCTACAAAAGCGGATCATATCACGCCCGATCAGCACCCAAATTTGGTGTCTCTGCTCCAACAAATGGTGCATCCAGCATGGCAAACGGCAGCCTACGAGAATATTGAGATGAGCTGCATGAGTATCGCTTCCATCCAAGCAACCACGACGGGGTTTATTTCCTCTGGAGATAAGACCATCCCGGCGTTACAAGGAACAACATTGGGTGGTGAGCCGATGACTATGTTTCCCGGAGAGGTGCCGAAAAAGCTACCAAATGCAGCTTATTGGCAAAACAACGGGTTTGATTTTACGTCGTTTCGTCCGATGCCCTCACCGAATGATGAGCCAGTGAAGCACATACGCTTAGACAAAGCACTGGATTACCTGATTGGAGATAAATTGAAATGAGTGAGTTGAAGCAAAAACAAGTTTTCTCTGAAAAGGTAATGGAAAAAGAGCAGCAATCGAATCAACCGGAGTTGACGGCGCAGCAAACATTCGGCGAAAAAGAAACATTTGTACCTGTTGAAGTTAAAGAAGCGCACCAGGAGACCGAACAGGAATTGCAACTCGAGCATGTCATTCGTCCAAAATCGGGCAGAAAATGGCTCGCGACTGGCGCATTTGCAACTTTTGCTGGTTTGGTTGGCTGGCAAGCGGTGGACTCGGTTATAACCGCAATTCAGGCTTCTGATTGGCTGGCCTTAAGCTGGACGGGGTTTATTGCTGCGATCGCTTCGCTTGGTTTAGGAGCTATGGGTAAAGAGCTTTGGAAACTGCGAAAACTACGAAATCATTTTAGTGTTCAAGAAGAAGCAGAAGCACTTGTTAATAGTGAGAGCGTTGGGAAAGGGAAAGCCTTTTGCGAAACCGTAGCAGAACAAAGTGGTGTGATGGCAGAGAATCCGGGCTTTGATCGTTGGCAGAACAGTATTAACCCTGCTCATAGTGACGCTGAAATTCTTGATATGTATGACTCGATGGTGGTGAGCCAACAAGACAAGTTGGCAACGAAAATCGTATCACAGCACGCAACCGAGTGTGCGGCCCTAGTCGCCGTGAGCCCTCTGGCTGCCGCTGATATGTTGCTGGTGGCTTGGCGAAATTTCAAAATGATCGACAACCTCTCCAAGGTATATGGGGTAGAGCTAGGTTATGCATCTCGCATCAAGTTACTAAGAGCGGTATTTGTCAATATGGCGGCGGCTGGTGCCAGTGAGCTCGCTATTGATGCCAGTATGGATTTGATGTCGATGGATCTTGCTGGCAAAGTTTCCGCTCGTGCGGGGCAGGGACTAGGTGTTGGTATTCTAACGGCACGTTTGGGCTTGAAAGCGATGACCTTATTGCGTCCACTACCCTGGTATCCTGACCGTCAGGTTAAGTTGGGCACCATACGCAAGGCAGTGGCGGCGAAAGTTGCATCAATTACGATGAAACCGTAACGAATATCAACTTTGATGGATAGGATTGCTTGACGCCATTCCAAGCATGATAGAAACTACTGTCAACTTTTCCTGACAGTTGTGAATTGGGATATTTTAAGTGCGTCTTGAAGTCTTATGTGAAGATCGACTCGGCTTGACCCGAGAACTGCTCGATATTTTAGCGTCTAAAAGCATCGACTTGCGTGGTATCGAAATCGATATTAGCGGTATTATCTATTTGAATTGCCCGGATATTGATTTTGATACGTTTAGTGAGCTGATGGCTGAAATCCGCCGTATTCCGGGGGTGAAAGACGTACGTAAAATCCAGTTTATGCCGATGGAGCGCCACAATACGGAGCTGCTCTCGTTAGTTGATAACTTGCCCGATCCGGTTTTTGCCATTGATCTTAAAGGTGCCGTAGACATGGCAAACATGTCTGCACTTTCATTGCTTGGCCTTCACAAGCAAGAAGTGATTGGTACTCAAATCGGTGCTTTGTTACCAAGTGTTCGTTTCTCTCGTTGGTCTGAAGGTGTTAATGGTCGAACGCGGGAAAACCTTGTGATTGATGGCTTGGACTATGTTCTAGAGTTGATGCCCGTTTATATCCGAGACGAAGCGCAAAACTCGACTCTAGCGAGTACTCTAATGACGATTCGCTCTAGTCAGCAAGTTACCAGAATTGAAGAAGCACTACCGCTGCATAATCCTCTGGGTTTTGAGCACTTTGTTGGTATATCGAACCGTCATAAAGCACTAATGAACCAAGCTAAGAAGCTGTCTGTGCTTGACCAACCATTGTTGATTGAGGGCGAAACGGGGACTGGTAAAGAAATGCTTGCTAAAGCTTGCCACAGCCGTTCTAGCCGCGCGAGCAAGCCATTCCTAGTTTTGAGTTGTGCTTCGATGCCTGACGATGTAGCAGAAACTGAACTTTTTGGTCATGCGCCGGGTTCATTCAATCATGAACAGGGCCACAAAGGCATCTTTGAGCAAGCAAATGGCGGGACGGTATTTCTTGATGAAATCGGTGAAATGAGCTCGCATCTTCAAATCAAGCTGTTACGTTTTCTACAAGATGGTAATTTCCGTCGTGTCGGTGCAGAAGATGAGATGCATGTCGATGTTCGTATCATCGCTTCAACAAAACATAACCTTGCCGAGCTTTCTGAAGCAGGAATGTTCCGTGAAGATTTGTATTATCGTCTCAACGTACTTACGCTCAGCATTCCTCCGTTACGCAAGCGCTCAAACGACGTTGCACCATTGCTTGAGTTGTTTGTGTCGAAACATGCTCAACAGCTTGGGATTGATAAGCCAGAGTTTGATGATGGTCTAGTTGATGCCCTTGCAAATTATCAGTGGCCAGGAAACATGCGCCAGCTGGATAACATGGTTCTTCGAGCGCTCACAGAAATGGATGGTGGTATACTAAACGCGGAGCACTTCAATTTACCTCAGCCTCAATCAGTCGGCGCTGGTAGTGCGACGCTTAACATCGATGGTTCATTGGATGAGATCATGCGTGACTATGAATCTCAGGTTCTGGAGCGTTTGTATCAGTCATTCCCATCAAGCCGCAAGCTTGCTAAGCGCTTAAATGTATCGCATACCTCAATCGCTAATAAACTGCGTGATTACGGTATCCGCAAGAATTAATCGAATTGAACGAAAAGACGGAATTAATCATTTGTAATGGAAGATAACAGCTCATCTATTGCCGTTCATAAGTTGGACGGTGACTTGCTTCTTCGTACCGCTGAAATCGGTGACGCAGATATGATTGCCGAATATTTTCAAGCGAACCGAGAATACCTGAAACCGTTTGAACCGAAACGTGAAGAAGCTTTTTTCTCAGTGAACGGTTGGTTGCAAAAGCTTATCAAGCTCAATGAGCTGCATCGAATGGGGTTGGGGTATTATTGCCTCTTGGTCAGAGCCTCTTCGGGTGAAATGCTAGGTACGATATCCTTTAGTAGTTTGAGTCGCTTCCCTTTTTATTCTTGTAACGTCGGATATTCTCTCGCTGAAAAAGCGCAAGGGCATGGTTATATGCGTCGTGGATTAACCATGGCTTGCGACTACATGTTTAATGTTCAGAAACTGCATCGTATTCAAGCTGGCTACATGCCTCACAATAAACGCAGTGAAGCTGTGCTAGAGCATGTAGGTTTCAACCGAGAAGGGTATGCAAAAGATTACCTTTTGATTAATGGTGAGTGGCAAGACCACGTTCTAACGTCGCTTATTAATCCGAATTGGCAGCCAGAAGGGCGATAGTATGGAACGATTGGAAAAGCAGTTAGCACTTGTAATCGAGCTCGATAAACTCAAAAGCATTTTGCGCCGAACTCGAGTTAAAAGTGCTGAAGGGCGCCTCGAAAATAGTGGTGAGCATAGTTGGCATGTCGCACTGATGGCAATATTGATGGAAGAGCATGCGAATGCACCTGTTGATATTTGCCGAGTGATGAAAATGTTATTGATACATGACGTAGTAGAGATCGACGCGGGCGATACCTTTGTTTATGATACTGCTGCGTCTCAAGAGCAAGCAGAAAAAGAAATTAGAGCTGCAGAGCGCTTGTTTGGTATGTTACCCAGCGATCAGGAGCAAGAGCTATTGGCGCTTTGGCATGAATTTGAAGCCGCGCAGACCGATGATGCTAAGTATGCAAAAGCACTCGATCGGTTAATTCCAATGCTCTTGAACTACCATAATAATGGTCAGAGTTGGAAGGAACATGGTGTCTCACGCGAACAAGCACTTACCATTAATAAACGAATTGAATTTGGCTCTGTTACCTTATGGGACAAAGCGAAAGAGTTGATTGAAGAAGCCACAGAGAAAGGTTGGCTGAAATCGTAATAAAGGAGACTGAATGTCTTATTTGCCTTTGGATGAATACCAAAGAAAATGGATTTTTACGCATCAGTCGATGCCTGTGCCAGAAGAAGATTTGGCTTTTATTAAGCCGATGAGCCAAGCCCGTTCAGCACAATTTTGGAAAGAAAATATCAGTGCTCAAAGCCCTGATATGGATAGACTTAGTTCCCAAGACTGGCCAATGAATGAGGCGAATTGGTCTGAAACTGTGGATTGGATGGCTGCCTGGGAGTCGGATGATCCTGACATGCTAGCGGAAGTTGAGGCACATATCGATTGGCAAGACGATGTGACCGTTTACTTTTGCTACGAGAAGTACAATGTCATCGAAACGAAATGGTCTATTTTTAAAAAGCACTGGAAGAACTTTCTCTTTTATGACGATGGTCCGATACTAATAGGACGTCGCCGTTCGCAAGCACTTTGGTTTGATTCAAAAGGCAATGTGAAACTCGGTGTTCGTCAATAACGAGTTATAAAGCAAAGCCACCTTTCGAGGTGGCTTTGTTTTTCTAAAGGCTGGATAATGGACTCAACACACCGCCAGCCCCGCGCTCGATAACGTGAGTATAGATTTGCGTGGTTTTTACATCAGTATGCCCTAATTGTTCCTGAACAGTTCTAATGTCTGCGCCAGATTCCAATAAGTGCGTGGCAAAACTGTGTCTTAGTGTGTGGCAAGTTACAGTTTTCTCAATGCTTGCGTCGCTTGCCGCGCGCTTTACTGCTCTTTGTATTGCGCTTTCATTGATATGATGCCTTCTGAGTTCACCAGTGTCTCGATCTGCGCTTAACTTTGTTGATGGAAACAAAAAGTGCCAGTTAAAATCTAGCTCCGCTTTTGGGTATTTACGTCGTAAACCTTCAGAGATGTATACGCCCGCATAACCAGGCATGTGCCTATCTTTAAAATAATAGTTTCTCGCTAAATTAACTTGAGCTTTGAGTGGTTCATGCAGTTCTTTGGCTAATGTGACTGTACGATTTTTACCTCCTTTTCCTTGCCAAACGCGAACTGCACCATAATCATAATCGATGTCTTGAACTCTTAAGCGTAAACATTCCATAACTCGAAGCCCGGAGCCGTAAAGCAGCTGAATATGGAGTCTATACCTCGGGTCGATATGCTGAACGAATCTTCGGATCTCTTCCCAGGTTAACACAACGGGAAGTTTCTTTTCGGTCAAAGATTTCTGAAATCTCATATCAAGTGATAGTGGGGTTTTGAAATAATCACGATATAAAAATGATATTGAGTTCAGCGCCAAAGCTTGCGTTTTTACCGCAACTTTTTCTTCTACCGCTAAGTAACTCAGAAATTGAATGACATCATCTTCTGCTAGTGTTGATGGGTGTGCAAGCTGGTGAAAAGTGATAAAGCGTTTTATCCAAAATAGATAACTTTCGATAGTTTTATTCGCATAATGACGAGTAAGCATGTGCTCTTTTACATTAAGTAAAAACTGACTTTTCATGATAAATTAACCTGTTTATTTATACAGCTCCGTTAATGTATCACCACTTTTTAAATTAGCGTGCTGTGCGCCGCCTAATTGCGCGCGCTACCACACATATTCATACTGTTTTTCTATTTGTTTCATATATATAAGTGCTACGATTGATAGCGCTTTTGATAAGAAAGAAGGCGGTAGCCTGCCAGAAAAACGGCAAATTGCCGTATAGAAAGCGTTAAATTCACGGAGGCAGAAAATGTCGCTAAATATCAATCAAATTGATGAGTACATGACAGCGTTAGTAACTAACGCAAGAGGGCTTATCCGAGAATCAGAGCTACTTTTTAAGAAAAAGGCGTATGCACGATCTTACACATTGTCTCATATAGCGAGAGAAGAATTAGCAAAATGCCAAATTCTATACGGAGCTGGTCGTAGATTGATTGCTGGGATTGACGTTGATTGGAAACAAACTATGAAACGTCTCAGAGATCATAAATCCAAATTGAACCAAGAAACCATAAACAATGCAGCATTGTGTTTTATTGGTGGAAATGAGCAGGTTTACAATGATGCAATGCAGTCAGTAAAGGCATCTTCAGACTTACGTAATGACTACAAAAACGATTCGTTATATGTAGGAGTGTCCACAGATGGCAGCATTTTGTGCCCAAACAATGTAATAGATCAGGCAAGGGCTCAACGCAATTTAGAATTAGCCCGTTTTGCGCTTACGGAAGAAGTTAACTTTCAAAGCAAGGTTGGGAAAATATCTAAAATGGATCCCAACAAATTGCCAGACATTTCTAAAGTGGATTCAATGACAAACGTCGAGTACAAAGCGGTACTAGAGCAGTTCGCTGATACTTTCCGGAACACGTCTAAAAAATGAATTTAACAAACTGTTTAAGAGTGATTCGCAACGCGTGGCATTTTTACTATGCGTTGTGTTTGGTGTTTAAGGTGGTATGCGGGAGCTTCAGTATTGCGTTGCTCACACCTTAACAGAGCGTTAGCTGAAACGGGGACATTATGATATTTACAAGTTCACAAAATGATGGTGAGCACGGAATTATCTATGATCGTGAATTAACGGGCTATTCCTATAAAGGAACACCAGTTGAATTATGGCTTAGCAGATATTCTGGATATGATACGTTTGATGAATATAGTGCTCAGATTGTTACTTGCGATGACAAATGTGAAGAACTAGCTGCAAGTGGTGATAGAAAGAGTCTTTATGCTGTCCTAAATTGGGCAAGAAAAACTCTAGATGGTCAACCTCACGTATTTGGGGAAACGGATTTAAGGCATAAAAAAGCATTGGCAGCAATTCACGGTGAAGGGGCAGAGCTATATATAGCGGGCTACCTTATGCTCGAGTTTGGTTATGTTGTTTCGCTAGCTAGTCCAAACATGCCTGGTTATGATCTGCTTGTCGTAAATCCCATTAATGGTAAGAGTTGTAAACTTCAAGTGAAATTTAGAACAAGTCATAACTCAACGTTTAAAATGAATGGATATGATTTCGACTTCCTCGTTGTAGTTGATAAACCTAAGCATACACACGTTACGGTTGATGCAGCTGACGGTAGTCAGGAGTTTCGAGCTGTTGCTAAGTTCAATACTTGGATAGTCAACCAAGGCACTGTGAAAAGTAATTGTGAGACTTTTGGTTATTTAAAGAATCCTCGAAAACAATCCTACTTTCATAACTGGCAGGAAGTTGTTGGTTTTCTCTCTTGATCGCTGAACTAGAATTTCAGCTAACAAACTGTTTAAGAGTGATTCGCAACGCGTGTCATTTTTACGATGCGTTGTGTTTAGTGATTAAGGTGGTATGCGGTAGCTTCAGTATTACGTTGCTCACACCTTAACAGGGCGTTATACGTTTTTTGAATAACGAGGAAAAATGAATAAAATATCGCTATTAGAAAATGCATACTCATTTCTAAACGAAGCTATTTTAAATCACAGGCGTAGTAAACGAGATCACCGCTGTGCGGCATTTGGTATTTTACATCTGATTCAATGCCTAGAGCTGATGATGAAGCACGTTTTGAGAAATGAACATCCAGTTTTGATTTATGAGAACGTTGATAATCCATCGAATACTGTTTCACTAAAACAATGCCTTACCAGATTGAAAAGTATTGCAAATATAAATATTGATGAAAAAGAAGAAAAAGTTATTAAGCGTGCTGTAGCGCAAAGGAATAAAATTGTTCACTTTGAATATGAGTTCAACCCATTTCATCAACATTCTGTTTTTGTCGAACTCTTCGAGTTTGTACATTACTTCCATGAAAAACATATCGGACTTGAACTACATGAGTTTATCGATGAGAAGCTCTGGCGAACAGAAGCAGAACTTTTATCGGAATTTAATAGCGAGTTTGTTATGTATAAGGGTAGGAAGCTACCAAATACTCTTCCATTGGAAATTGTAGTTGCGCAGAAATACAAAACTATTCGGACAAAGGCTAGTGGAGAATACAAGTATTATGCTCGTGAGCCATATGATGCTCTTTATTCTGAAGAGTGCCCAGACTGTGGCGTAGCTGCGGGAGAATATCATGTTGGTTACTGTGATATAGAAAGGTGTACTTGCTGTGGTCAGCAGCTACTGATGTGCCTTGTCTCTGACAAACGATGTAACGCAGAATACTGGATCCCAAGGAAAAAGGATGTCATCGAACCAAACGTATAACAAGCAATTTAAGAGGGATTCACAACGCTCGGCATTTTTGGTTCTACTTCAAATTTAGTGTTTATGGCACAATGTGTTAGGTTTGGGTGGAGGCGTTGTTCACCCCTTAATTGGGCGTTATGCAATATTATAATTTGGAGAAAAATAATGAGTGGAGCTGAGGTAGTAGGATTAGTAGCTTCTATTGTATCTTTAATCATAGGTGGGTTTGCAATTTGGTTGTCTGTGACGTTCTATAAAATGTCCACTAAAAGTTCCAAAGACTTAGAGCAAGCTTCTGCTAACATAGACTCTACAGTAAATAGGCTTGAAGTCTTATTCGATAAGCTTTATGCAGATACATTTAGCATGATGAAAGACACAGTAACAGATATGCGAAATCATGTTTGGAAGACGGCATCTACAGAAAGCTTGGATAGTCGGACAGAATTAGATGAAAGTTTTGTTCAACTCAAAGCTGAGTTAAACCAGCAAATAGAACAGTTGATTCTTAGTCAGGGCAAGGCGAACGAAAAAGTAGATAGTTTTGCTAAACAAGTAGAAGCTCTAGTTAGTGATACAATAGACAAATCAGCAATGAAAAAAGCGACAAAATCAGCTTTAGAGAAAGCCGACTTAGTTGTATCTGTATTAAAGCAACATGGTGGCCTCAATGAAGAACAACTTCAAAAGCTAACAGGTCTTTCTGAACTGGATTTGACTCACATCATATTTGAGCTGGGTGCTAAGAAAATAATTGAATGGGAAGAGGGACCAAGTAAATATAGTACTAGTTCAATCTTCACTGTCACAAAATAATGCATAACAAAGCATTTAAGAGTGATTCGCAACGCTTGGCAGTTTCGCTTCGCTCAAGTATAGCCAAGCGTCGCTCACACCTTAATGCGGCGTTAGGCATTAAATGGAGTTCGGTATATGCCAATAGATAAAATGACAATTCTTTATTTGGTGATAGCTTTTCTTTTTGGGTTACTGGTTAAGTCTTTTTTACCAAACTACGTTAAGAAGAAAGCTGAAAATTTGGCTACAAAAGAAGATATTAAGAATATCACTGAAAAGATTGAATTAGTAAAATCACAAGTTGAAATAAACACTGATGCCCATAAATCATATGTTAGTGAAAGGAAGTCAGCTTTGTTAAGGTTTTATGATGAAATATCGTCCTTTCATTATGAGCTAATGGCGGTGAATTTTGGAGATTTTCCTATGGATGGTGGTCAGTCTCTCTATGACTATCAAACTAACTATTACAAAGCCGTAGCTGAGATCCTAAAGTCATACCAACGCTTGGTGATTTATCTACCAAATGATTCAGCACTACTCCAACAAGCTAACGCATTGACAAATAACGTCATTGATTCTAGAAAAGTGCTCAAAGATAACTTTGGCTCTATTAAAGCTACAAGTATCAAAGAACAACAAGCATACGCCAGCATCCAAATTGATGGTAAGGAGCCCTATACTCAAGCTGTTAATGAGGCTGATATAGCAAATAACCATTATTGGTCGTTAATGAGACCGTTGGCTGAATCATACAGAGAGCTATATCAGAGTTATTTATCAAGCCTAAACAGTTTTCTGAAAGCGTCACAAATTAATGCCTAACAAACTGTTTAAGAGTGATTCGCAACGCGTGGCATTTTTACTATGCGTTGCGCTTAGTGTTTAAGGTGGTATGCGGGGGATTCGGTATTGCGTTGCTCACACCTTAACAGGGCGTTAGGGCGCAAGGAGTAAAACGATGATTCATCACATAGATCATATTGTTCTCACAGTCTCCGACATAGAAAAATCAGTGGACTTTTATAAACGGGTTTTGTGCATGGAAGAAGTAACTTTTGCCAATGGCCGTAAGGCTGTAACGTTCGGAAATCAAAAGATTAACTTTCAGCTTCTTGGCCAAGAACCGCGAAATGTAGCTAATGTTGGTTCAGGTGATGTTTGCTTAATTTCAGATTGGCCGTTGACATCAGTGGTAAACCATTTAGTCAAAGAAAATGTCAAAATCATTGAGGGTCCAGTTGAAAAATCAGGAGCTGTTGGCGCAATCCAATCGGTCTATTTTTTGGATCTTGATCAAAACTTAATAGAAGTCAGCGTGTATCAATAGGCTCTACGCCCTAACAAACTGTTCAAGAGGGATTCGCAACGCGTGGCATTTTTACTATGCGGTTGGTTTTAGTGATTATGGTGGTTTGCGGCGGCTTAGGTATTGCGTTGCTCACCCCTTAACAGGGCGTTATGTTCTAGGAGATGTACATGGATAATACTAGAGAATTTTGGCTTAAAGAACTTGAGCAAGCAAAACAGTCCGGGAATCAACAGCAAGTTGATAACTACAATTATCTTTTGTCGACGTACACTGATTCGTATTTTGACAACCTTACGCAGTTTTTTGACAAATTACCTAATGATGGTGACTTAATGCTGCTCGTTCTGAAAGGTCATTTACTCGTTGAGCAGCAAATTCGTAGCTACGTAAACAATCACTTCCCAAATCAAAAGGCACTCAAAGGAGTGTTTAAAGAAACATCTACAGTGATCAGCCTCGGTCGTGCGTACTGTGATGATAACTGTGAAGAGATGATGCAATTGTGGGATTGTTTTGCGAAGTTGAACAATATTCGAAATCATATGGCACACAATATCAACCATACTGGTTTAGAGCACAAAATAGAGGACTTCTTAGTCAAGTCTCAAAGATTTGTGTCTTTTTTACCGGATAGCGACAGTGTTTTCGATCGTATGCACAGCGCCATCAATGCTATTTACCAAAAAGCGTTATATCTTGCGACAGTACAAGAAAAGCAATATCAACACTTCGTTGAGTCACGAACATAACAAACTGTTTAAGAGTGATTCGCAACGCGTGGCATTTGTATCATGCGTTGGTTTTAGTGTTTAAGGTGGTATGCGGGAGCTTCGGTATTGCATTGCTCACACCTTAACAGGGCGTTATGTGTGTTGAGGAATTCCACCATGAAGTTAGAGAATAAACCCAAGTTTCCAATTTCAGTTACTTTTCTGGAAGATGGGGAAGTATGGGTACTTGATAATATTAACGAGCTTGGTTCAAACCTTGAGTGGTTCGACTCAAGTGACCCAGAAGAGGAAGCTTTGGTAAAGGATGCTGAGAATCGAGACGTTGTTCTTGTTGTAGAAAAACTTGAAGTGAAAGAGTTTAAGCTTGCTTAAAGCTGAATTATACAAGCTCCGATCGTCTTACAATAATGCAGGTAGTAGAGTCTGATAAACTAAAAGCCTTTAGCATTCGCGTTACCAAAGACCGGAATGGCAAGCGAAAATAACACACATAACAAACTGTTCAAGAGGGATTCGCAACGCGTGGCATTTTCACTATGCGTTGGTTTTGGTGTTTAAGGTGGTCTGCGGCGGGTTCGGTATTGCGTTGCTCACCCCTTAACAGGGCGTTATGTGTTTAGTCAAAATATGAAGAATAAGGTTTTTTCATGGTTAAAGTGGTATTGGTTTTAATTTTAGTTCTTCTAGTTTGGCTTGTTAGTCCTGTGATTTTAAATGATGGAATTTTTCCTCTATTAGATATCGATTCTTCTGACTCAAGTGGCCTATATACTGCGGTTGCTGCTCTCTTTTCTGCTCTAGCGTTTGCTGCATTATTAGTAACAGTTTGGTTTCAAAAACAGCAGCTCGACATTCAAAAAGCTGAACTCGAAAAAGCAAAAGAAGACAGTGAGAAGAATATTCAAATTGCTGCTTATACAGCGTTGTTAACCTACTATGCTAAGGGTTCCTACAATCCAGATGTTTGCGAGTTGACTCCTATGGATATAGCCAAAAAATTGAATAAGCTTCTTGGAAACCCTGACAGGTTAGAAGACGAAAAAAACACATAACAAGCAATTTAAGAGGGATTCACAACGCTTGGCATTTTTGCTTCTACTTCAAATTTAGTGTTTATGGCAAAATGCTTTAGGTTGGGTGGAGGCGTTGTTCACCCCTTAATTGGGCGTTAGTACGGGTTTGACATAAAAGGTCATAAGTTTTGGTGTTTATCTGTTTTGGTGCTCGTCTTTACACCTTTCAGTTAGTGCCTCTCACGTTCTTTCCGGTGGCACTATATGCATTGTGCTTGCTTTGACTTCACCGTTTACGGTTTCTAACTCTTACCCTATTTCTTTGGCGCTTCTTCTCTTTCGTGGTTTTTACTACGTCAGAATTGTCTTTCTTTGGTGCTGCCGTTAGAGTGCGAGGACCGAATCATTTTCTAATTTGAAGCCTGTGAAAGTAGAGCAGGTCAGTGCATTTTTCTTCTAGCCAACTCTCGTCTCTTAATCGAGTTTAAGTTTTGTAACTGCCCGTCTCACTTCAGTGTTCAAAGCCTTTCATATCATGCCACTTTTCAATATCTTGGAGCGCATAAATAGAAGTAGCGCATGTACTAACAAATTGCTTAAGAGTGATTCGTAACGCGTGGCATTTTTACTTTGCGGTGGCTTATGGTGATTAAGGCGCTGTGCGGTAGCTTTTGTATTGCGTTACTCACACCTTAGCAAGGCGTTATGCCGCTATATGAAAAACGGGAGAGGACATGAAAGGGGAAATTGTTCGCTGGGTTGATGAGCGCGGTTTTGGGTTCATAAATTCCAATGAACTGGATGGTGACATTTTTGTTCATGTATCCAAGTTCAAAAAAGGATACCGACGCCCTCGAATAGGGGACCAAGTAGAGTTTCAACTGGCAAGTGTTCAGCCTAAGTTAAGTGCGGAAAGTGCTCAGTTAGTCGGTGTCAAACCACAGAAAAGCAATTCTTTTTCAGTTGTATTATCAGCAGTTATCGTCGGTCTAATAGGCGCAGCCTTATATCTGTTTTATATAGAGCCTAAGCTAAACCCTGCATATGAAAATATGGGGTTTAGTTGCCAAGGTAAGACCTACTGTAGCGAAATGGCATCTTGTGACGAAGCAAAGTTTTATTTATCAAATTGTCCAAATGTTAAAATAGATGGCGACAATGATGGTACTCCTTGCGAGAGTCAGTTATGTGGTAGTTGGTAGGATCGGCATAACAAACTGTTTAAGAGTGATTCGCAACGCGTGGCATTTTTACTATGCGTTGGTTTTAGTGATTAAGGTGGTATGCGGCGGCTTTTGTATTGCGTTGCTCACACCTTAACAGGGCGTTATACGTAATCGCAAGTCTCAATAATTGTTATTTTTAATTCAACAAGTTGCTTATTGGTGGTAAGTTCTAATAACTTTAGTTTATGAGTGATGTTGTGATGGGCAACTATAGTATTACTTATGCGATTTATAACCCTAAATGGACTTACGGGATAGACGAAAGGCTCTTAAAAATAGGAGCTTCTGAAGTTACACCTGAAGAATACGAACAATACATGCATGGTTCCATCTTTTGCCCCAAGTGCTTTACTCCTTTATCTAGAAACCCTTCGAAAAAGAACGTGTCTAAAAATGCTAAAACAGCACACTTCCGACACCTCCCAAGCTTTAAGCACATTCCATGCGCGTATCACACTACTCAGCAAGATGGCTTTAATTATGTCAATGACGAATTGACAAGTGAGACAGAGGAAGATGGTCAGTTCAAACGCGTTAAAGAATGGGCAAAACTACCTCCTGAAGAGTATATGAAAGGTGATAAAAAAATCACTTATAATGGCATTAATCACGACCCAGAAGGTGAAATAACCGAAGAGGCGATCCCTCGCCACAATGGAAATAAGGTAAAGGTAGGTTCAAACATAGAAACAGTGCAATATATTTGCTGGAACTTAGATTCTTTGTTGAATGTCGGTTTTTCTTTGCCAGGCAAACAAGTTACCTTGCCGTTAAAGGACTTGCTGTACAATACGCAAATGTTGCGCAGAGATATCAGCGAGGAGCCGCAGCTCTTTTACGGTAAAATGAAAGGTTTTCACTACCAAACCTTTAGTAATCGTACAAAAATACAATGTCATGGTAGCAAGTTCATGTACATCTATACAAAAAATGAACTTGATGAACGTCGAAGTTTTGGTGCTGATAGTATAGGGCGTTACGTAATGTTTTTCGGCTCAGTTAAATGGGACGAAAGCAAAAAACCATATGTAATGTTAGATGAATGGGGCTCCTATGCTGTTGTACCGAGAAAGTTAGAGCCTTATCTAGAGAAAGTAACAAGCCACGTATAAAGATTACGTATAACAAACTGTTTAAGAGTGATTCGCAACGCGTGGCATTTTTACTATGCGTTGCGTTTAGTGTTTAAGGTGGTATGCGGCAGCATCGGTATTGCGTTGCTCACACCTTAACAGGGCGTTATGGCGCAGGGAAAAATTCAGCTAAGGGCACTAGATGAGTGATAAAGTTAAAGTAGCCTTGCAGTGGCTCAAAGAAACCTTGAATGCAGAGGATGTGGAGTATCAAATAGTCGGTGGCTTAGCGGCAACTATTCATGGTGGAAGTCGGGAAATCGCAGATATAGATCTTTATATTCGAAACTCAGATGCAGACAAAGTGTTAGCGCTCGTAGCTAAATACATATCCAAGCCGTTAACTCATTATGCCGAATACGGTTGGGATCTAGAGTATTTCCAGTTGGTTTACCAAAATCAAAAAATTGAAATCGGTTTATCTGAATATACGAAGATACAATCACATCAAGATGGCTCTTGGCACCAGCTTGAAATTTGCTTCTCAGAATCAGTTATTAAAAATTATCAAGGTATCGATCTACCAGTGATCCCAGTACATCGTTTAGTCGAATACAAGCGTATATTGGGCAGGAAAGTAGACCAAATTGACATACAAGAGCTAACGTTGAGTGCAGCGCCATAACAAAGCGTTTAAGACGGATTCACAACGCTTGGCATTCTCAGTTTGATTCGGCGTAAGTGTTTACGGCACAATGGTTTAGGTTAGGTGGTCGCGTTGTTCACCACTTAACGCGGCGTTATGAACTAGAAGGAAATTGTGAATGGAACAGTGTGTGGTAAGGGAGGCTATTGATAGCGATGCTCAAAGCATTAACAATGTATCTCAATACCTTGGTTATGCTGTTTTGTCCGACTCGGTGGCTTCAAAAAAATTGTCTGAACTCATCGAGTCTGAAAGCGATAAAGTATATGTAGCTGAGTTTGCGGGTAAAATTGTAGGTTGGGTTCATTTATATTTTGTCCGCCGCTTAGCATCAGACAATTACTTTGAAGTAGGTGGCTTGGTTGTACATCCAGATTACCGAAGGAAGGGCATCGGTAAGCTACTAATACAAAGTGCAGTGTCAGAGCAGCAGGGTAGAATACGGGTTCGTAGTAACCAACTTAGAGTAGAAGCGCACAAGTTTTACGAGCAACTAGGGTTTCACGGCAACAAGGTGCAGCGCGTGTTTGAAATCCGTTCATAACAAACAATTTAAGAGTGATTCAGCACGCTTGGCATTTTTGGTTTGGGTCTAGTTTAGTGTTTACGGTGTACTAGCTGAGTGCCGTGGTTGCGTGCTTCACACCTTAATTGGGCGTTATGTATTTTTGAGGAAACGTACATTGGATGTATTCAAGCAATTAAAAGAAGAAGTAAATCTCATCCATTTTAGATGGATTACTTATAGGCAAATCTATGCGCAAGGTCCAGAAGTTATTGAGCTACTAAATAGCAACGGAGGGTACTTTTTCTACATCACTCAACATTTATATTTGGATAATGTGTCTCTCGCATTTTCTAAGCTTACTGACCCTAATCGGCAATGTGGAAATGAAAATCTAAGTTTAAAGCAGTTAATAGTTATTGCGAATGACAGAAAAGACGTAGAGTTGGCGCAAGCATTAAAAGCTAAGTTTCAAGAGCTTTTTGATGCATGCCAAAAATTTAGAGTGCATCGCAACAAGCGAATAGCACACGCTGATTTAGCTCATGCCACAGGTAGCGCAGAAGAGCCGTTGCCTGGTATATCACGACAGTACGTAGAAGATGCTTTAACGTTGCTAAGAGACTTTATGAATGCTTATGAGCTGGGAACTAGCAATAGTCAAACAGGGTATCAGCATATACTTCTCAAGCCAGACTACGTTGGTGGTGTTCTTATTAAGGCTTTGGAGAAAGCAAAAAATACATAACAAGGCGTTTAAGACGGATTCACAACGCTTGGCGATTTCAATTCCAGTCAGGTTAAGTGTTTAAGGTACAATGGTTTAGGTTTGGTGGTTGCGTTGCTCACCACTTAACGCGGCGTTAGTACGGGTTTGACATCAAAGGTCATAAGTTTTGGTGTTTATCTGTTTTGGCGCTCGTCTTTACACCTTTCAGTTAGTGCCTCTCACGTTCTTTCCGGTGGCACTATATGCGGAGTTTTCGCTTTGACTTCACCGTTTACGGTTTCTAACTTTCGGGCTATTTCTTTGGTGTGGTTTCTTTGATGCTGGTAAATTTTCATCAACACTGAGTTTCTTTGGCGCTGTCGTTTAGTTCTAAAGCCCGTCTTTTTTGCTAATTTGAAAACGGCGGCAATAGGGCAGTTAAGCAAGTTTTTCTTCTAGCCAGCTTACGTTTTGAGATTGAGTTCTAGTTTGGCAGTTGTCCCTTTGGCTTCAGAGTTTTAAGCCAAAAGTTTCGTGTTATATTTCAATATCTTGGCGTGTGACAAAGGCTTTAAGGCAGCGTACTAACAAACAATTCAAGAGGGATTCGTAACGCGTGGCATTTTTACTATGCGTTAATTTTAGTGATTAAGGTGGTTTACGGCGGCTTTTGTATTGCGTTACTCACCCCTTAATTGGGCGTTAGTACGGGTTTGACACCAAAGGTCACAAGTTCTGGTGTTTATCTGTTTTGGCGCTCGAATTTACACCTTTCAGTTAGTGCCTTTCACGTTCTATCCGGTGGCACTATATGCGGAGTGTTCGCTTTGATTTCACCGTTTACGGTTTCTAACTCTTAGCCTATTTCTTTGGCGCTTCTTCATTTTCGTGGTGGCTTTTGAGAGAGCCTTGATTACTTTTGGTGTAGCTGTTCAAGTACGAGGAAAGAATCCTTTTCTAATTTGAAGCTAGTGAAAGTAGGGCAGTTCAGTGCGTTTTTCTTCTAGCCAACTTTCGTCTTTCAATCGGGGTAAAGTTTTGTAGCTGCCCGTCTCACTTCAGTGTTCAAAGCCTTTCATATTATGCCACTTTTCAATATCTTGGAGTGCATAAATAGAAGTAGCGCATGTACTAACAAATTGCTTAAGAGTGATTCGTAACGCGTGGCATTTTTACTATGCGGTGGCTTATGATGATTAAGGCGCTGTGCGGTAGCTTTTGTATTGCGTTACTCACACCTTAGCAAGGCGTTAGTTCCCCAGAGGAAGCAATCAATCCGTAGGGAATTTTTGTTTTTGGTGGAGTACACGCATAACTCGGATGATATCGCCCTCGACCCAGTAAGAGACAATCATCGAAATCTCAGGAATAATGAGCAATCGTCCGCGGATGCCATCTCGTTGTACACCCATTAAAGGTTGTTCAAGCAAGTTTTCTACTTTTGCTTCAATGAGGTTGTCAGTTTTCTCTGCCGCATCAGGGTTGAAGTCATAGAGAAACTCGAAGATTTTTTCACGATCATTAAGTGACTCTTCTTCCCATAAAATCATTGCTTACCTCGATTGCGGATTCTGGCTTTGCGCTCTTCCATTCGAGATTTAGCAGTTTGGTGCTCAACGAAAACGGACTTTCCTGAGTCAAACTTCTCAAATGCTAGGTTTACTTGTTCAGTTAGCCATGCATCGTGAGATAATGTTTTTCTTTGTTGTTCAGCAAGTTGCTCAGTAAGTTCACGGCATGCGTCACTCAGAGTGCGACCTTGGCTCTCAGCCATTTGTTGAGCTAGGCGTTTTGTTTCTTCATCAACACGAAATTGAATTCTAGTGTCCATGATGTATTCCTTTGTTTGTGTGTGTACAAATGTTAGCACTAGGTTTTGAGATGGGCAACTAACAAACAATTTAAGAGTGATTCGGCACGCGTGGCATTTTTACTATGCGTTGGTTTAAGTGATTAAGGTGGTATGCGGGAGCATCGTATTGCGTGCCTCACACCTTAATTGGGCGTTATGTGCTTTTGAGGAAAATTGACATGGAAGTAGTAGAAGCGAGTCCAGATTTAGCTCCAATATTAGCGAGTTACGCGAAAGAATGTTTGGAGTCGGGTATCCCTAAGTATTCCGGCGTTGATCAAGATCCTGAAGCTTATTTATCAGGTTTGGCTGAACGTTCTAAGGCAACTTCTGAATTACCAAACGGTTATTTACCCAGCACAACATATTATTGCGTATCTGGCTCTGAAATCTTAGGCGCTATTCGAATTCGTAAAGGTACTAATGCCAATGTAGAAAATGTCATTGGGCATGTTGGTTACGAAACTAGACCGTCAGCTCGTGGTAAAGGTATAGCCTCATTTCTCCTCGCTTGGGTGCGAGACCATGTTGTCACTGACTCAGTTATTGTTACTTGTTCAATTGACAATCCAGCGTCCCAAAAGGTTATCGAAAACTGTGGTGGTGAGTATCTTGGCAACCACACAAGTGAAACCGAGGGCACTGTAAGGCGCTACCGTTTAGCACGCACATAACAAAGCGTTCAAGAGGGATTCTCAACGCTTGGCAGTTTTGGTTCAAAGTTTAGCTTTTGTGATTATGGCACAATGGTTTAGGTAAGGTGGTGGCGTTGTTCACCCCTTAACGCGGCGTTAGTTGCACGAGGAGGTTTCGTGGAAGAATTATCAGGTGGAAGAGAATCAGCAATATATCGAGATGGTGAAGTTGTCTATCGTCCTCTTCAGCCGTGGAGTCCTACAATTCACTTTATTTTGAAACACCTCGAGCGAGAAAATGTAGCTGAATCTCCAAGATTTCTTGGTGTTAGCCAAGAACAGGAAGTCCTAAGTTTTGTTGTTGGTAATACTTATAACTACCCTCTAGTCGATGCAATTGCGACTGTGGATGCACTCACATCAGCAGGTAAGCTATTGCGTAAAATACATGACTCAACTGTGCCACTTTTGGAACAAGTAGATGTCAATGCTCACAAGTGGATGCTAGAGCCAAAAGAGCCTTTTGAAGTCATCTGCCATGGTGACTTTACCCCTTATAATGTTGCTCTATCCGAGAACACAGTTGTAGGTGTATTTGACTTTGATACTGCGCACCCTGCGCCAAGAATATGGGATTTAGCATATTCAGTTTATTGTTGGTCGCCTTTCAAAACTGACAGCAATGATAAGTTAGGCACAATCTCTGAGCAGGTAACTAGAGCTAAGTTGTTCTGTGATAGTTACGGTGCAACTACGTTAGAAAGAAATCAACTAGCGGACGCAATGATTGAGCGATTACGGGCTTTAGTTTTGTTCATGCGGAGAGAAGCTGAAAATGGTAATGAAACCTTTGCTGAAAACATAGAGCAAGGTCATCTTCAAGCTTATCTAAATGACATAAAATATATCACTGAAAATAAACAAAACATTCAGTGCGCATTGTGCAACTAACAAAGCATTTAAGAGTGATTCGCAACGCTTGGCAGTTTCGCTTCGCTCAAGTATAGCCAAGCGCCGCTCACACCTTAATGCGGCGTTATGTGATTGTAGGTAAGTATGAGTATTAAAGTAAAAATATCACCAGACTTTCGCAACTGGAAAGATGGTGTTGTTGAAATAGTTTTAAACGACTTTGAAGATTTTGAGTATGTAATCAGAGAGAAACTCTTAGATCATCCGTACATGGTTTACCGGGGTCATAGAAGTGCTGAATGGCCGCTAAGAACCACTATTGATCGGCTGTTTATTGAGCAGGTGGGAAGGTGCCCTACAACCGAAGAAGCGGAAAAACACTTGTTGGGATTTAAGTATGCCAGCCGTGGTCGATTACATAGTGATTGGGTACCTTCTGATGATAATTCTTGGTGGTCTCTTGGTCAGCACTTTGGCTTAGCCACGCCACTGCTGGACTGGACAGAGTCGCCTTATGTCGCTGCATATTTTAGCTTTTCTGAAAAAACAGAAGATTTCGAAAGTGCGCAGCGCATTATATATGCACTAGACCCAATTGAAGTCGATAAGAAAAACAAAGAATTAGATCCCGAGCAACGTTTAGAAGTTATTCGACCTTTAATAGATCAGAATCCAAGGCTGGTTAACCAGAGAGGGTTATTTACAAAGAACCCATTAGGCGTTGACGTGGAAAATTGGGTTTTGACTCACTTTAAAGGAACTGATGGTATCGGTGTTTTGATTAAAGTCGTAATTCCTGAAGAAGAAGGGCATCGAGAGAAGTTTCTAAGGTTATTGAACAGAAAAAATATAAACCCGTTAACACTTTTTCCTGACCTTACGGGCTCATCCCAGCAAGCTAATAATAATATTGTCATTGGTAACTATTAGCTTAAAAACAATCACATAACAAACTGTTTAAGAGTGATTCGCAACGCGTGGCATTTTTACTATGCGTTGCGTTTAGTGTTTAAGATGGTATGCGGAGGCTTCGGTATTGCGTTGCTCACACCTTAACAGGGCGTTATACAACATTCAGAATGAGGAGTACCAATCTTATGGCGAAGCCAGGGGATGATCTTGAAAAAATAGTGGAGTTAATAGAAAGATCTATTTCTCCATCTTCAGTTATTCGTCAGAATGTGTTGTTGCCAGTGTTGAATTCGCCAACAGGAAGAACTAGGCAATGTGACGTTGTCATTGAGAGTGGCCCTGAATTTCGTTGTAACGTAACAATAGTTGAGGTTCAAGACCGTAAGTCGCAAGTTAATATTGCTACCTTTAACGATTGGTTAACGAAGTTAGATGATGTCGGCGCTAACAGCTTAATTTGTATTTCGCGGAAAGAGTTCCCAGAAAGTGTAAAGGAAGTAGCAAGGTTTCAAGGTAATAGGGTTCTTCTGGTTAACCTAAAAGAAGAAACTCCAGAAACACTTCCACTGAACTTTTTGTCCTTTTATGTGGCATATGAAAACGTCAGTATTACCGGTATAGATGCTTTGAGTTGTTGCGTCGAGAAGGGCAGTGCTGATTTAGCATTACTAGATTCTCAAATCATGCACTCAAATGAAAAAATATGGTCTACAGACAAAGTCTCAAACATGTCTATAGTCGAATTACTATCTCCTTTAATCAAGGAGTTACATTATGACGCAAAAGGAATAGTAAAAGACGTGGCTTCTTTTACGTTTCAAAACGACAGACGCTTGGTTCTATATTGCAACATGAATGGCGAATATATCCGGGTTGGTTTAAATGTGGTTGTTCAATATGCTTACGATAATCACCTTCTTCCCATGACGGTATCTAGCTATGAACAGATTGATCACGGAGTATTGGCTTGGGTTTTCGAAATAGATCATGAAACAAGCCATGGCAAAATAAAAACTAAAGTCCCTGTAATTAAGCATGGTGACAATGCGTATGAAATGCTGGATGTTATCAACTCTACTGATTTCAACTCTCAGGTGACAATAAGAAGTCTAGAGCAAAAACCTGTTGTATAACAAAGCATTTAAGAGTGATTCGCAACGCTTGGCGCTTTCGCTTCGCTCAAGTATAGCCAAGCGCCGCTCACACCTTAATGCGGCGTTATGTACCTAAGGGGTAACTGGATTTATGAGTGATTTTGTTCGTAAGGTTGGTGAAAACTGGAGTCAGATTGGTGCTGGCGCTAGTATAAAACGTCAATCAGCTGGTGCGACGAATCATGTTTTTCGTATCCAATCCTCAGAGACTTATTATCTTAGAAAATATAGTGTTCGCAATGTTGCTAAGATCAAGTTAGAACATGAGCTGCTGAGAAAGTTATCGCAAAATTTGAATACTATAATTGCCCCTGTTTTGACGCGCGATCACCACTCCTTTTGTAAAATAGGTGATGAGTTTTATGCTCTATTTCCTGAAGCAAAAGGAACGTTAATCGAAAAAAGTGCTCTGTCTGCGTTTCATGCTTTTCAGTTGGGAAAAGCCCTTGCTGACCTGCATATTCAACTCGCTTCCGAGGTTGGAAACGACTTTCCAACAATTGAGCTTTCTTGGGATAAAAGTGCTTGGGTCGATAGACTACAAAAAATAGTCGCAGCTATTGAAACAAATAGTGAATTTGATATGAATAACTCGGTGCTACGAAGAGTAAAACAACAGCGTGATTATCTAGCTAGCTCAGAAGCTACGCACTCATATACCCCGTTAACAAGCAGGCAATTAATCCACGGCGACTTTCATCATTTCAATGTCTTTTTTGATTCTAATTGCACAGTAAGCGATGTGATCGACTGGGATTTAGTGCAAAACATGCCTCCAGGTTATGAGTTGGCGAGAGCATGCATGTATATGTTCGATTTGGAGCTTCATAGGTCATTAGCTTTATTAAAAGGCTATCTGTCTGTCAAGCCTCTATCCCGATTAGAGCTTAACGATGGAGCAAAGGCGTGGGCTGTTTACGCCGACCATTATGTGTGGGCTTTGGAGGAAGTATTTTTAAAAAATAATACAGCGGCACAGAAGTTCATACCTCAAAGGGACTTTATCCCTTTTATGGAGCAATGGCTCCAAATTGAAAGTGCCTTGTTTTGAGGCGGCACATAACAATCTGTTTAAGAGTGATTCGCAACGCGTGGCATTTTTACTATGCGTTGGTTTTAGTGTTTAAGGTGGTATGCGGTAGCATCGGTATTACGTTGCTCACACCTTAACAGGGCGTTATGTGCTTGGAGGAATTAATATGCAAAAGAAGCAAATTGTAAAATACATATTATTTTTCCTTGGTATTGGAATTGTTATAGCTATTGGCTTTGATCAGCTGTTTTTTCGAGGAAAGCTTATAGGGACTCATCACGGCGTGGTTCTATCTTCGTGGGATAACACAGATGCTCCTGGTAAAAGCCGAAGCATCCACATTTATAGAGCAGCTGTAAAGTTAGAGCATGGTGAGGTTGTACAGGTTATTTGCAAGTCGATCTGTATTGAGGGCAAGGTGGTTATTGTTGAACAGTACAAGCCATTGTTTGGCAGCTACAGCAACTATTACAGTTCATTATTGGCTCCGTCAAAAATGTAACTACACACATAACAAACTGTTCAAGAGGGATTCGCAACGCGTGGCATTTTTACTGTGCGTTGGTTTAAGTGATTAAGGTGGTATGCAGCGGCTTTGGTATTGCGTTGCTCACCCCTTAACAGGGCGTTAGTCGCCAGAAAAAGCTAGCAATCAAAATCATGTTTCTGAGCTTAAACTTTAGCAGCTGTTTGCTCGGTACACCGGTTAATCGTCGATCATCAGAGCTTAGTTCTAGCTGTTTTAAGTCTTAAGTGTTGTACCTGTCCTAGCGGTTGTTTTGTTCTTTGGTGCTTGCAGAGTAGGGCAATCAAGAGTCTGTTTTTGGTTGCAACTCCGCTCGGTGAGTTTATCGGTACGAAAGCCAATTTACTCGCTTAAATGACGTTTTCTCTGATGTTGTAAATTCCACGTGGTTTCAGTAACTTCGTTGAAAGTCCGCACTGTGAGATTAGCTTTCCAAAAGCGCCTTTTGGTGCTGTCAGTTCGTTTTCTGCGGCGTTGTTTTTTCCAAGTGGTTTCATTGAATAGCCGCTTTGAGACTACACCTGATTTAAGTGCATCAAAGCACATAAAGTTTGTTGTTCGCAAAGTTTAGTTTGGCTTAAAATTGTCGCTCGGTACCTCGCGACTAACAAACTGCTCAAGAGGGATTCGCAACGCGTGGCATTTTTACTA
>NZ_JAWOUQ010000005.1:0-300511 GCF_033339475.1 Vibrio sp. 2304
GAGGCCTCATACGGCTTTAAAATACAAAACGCCCGATGAAGTACATCGAGCGTTTTAGTTAAAAAGTGTCAACCCATTTCAGGACGGGTCAATCGTACCTTTGGTAACAACTACTCTTGTTCGACAGGTTCGTTTTCTTCCGTGCTTGGTAATGCATGCCATACGGCTTTGACTAATGTCGCTAAAGGAATGGCGAAGAACACCCCCCAAAAACCCCACAGCCCACCAAAGACTAATACAGCCACAATGATAGCAACTGGGTGTAAGTTTACTGCCTCGGAAAACAGAACAGGAACCAAGACATTACCATCAAGCGCCTGGATAATACCGTAAGCAAGCAACAACCAATAAAACGGAGGCGTTAAACCCCATTGGAACAAACCAACGATGGCAACAGGTACAGTAACAGCCGCCGCACCGATATAAGGAATCAAAACCGACAGACCAACGGCTACGGCAAGCAACGCCGAGTAACGAAGATCTAAAAGGGCAAAAGTCACGTAGCTCACACCGCCCACGATTAAAATCTCTAACACTTTACCGCGAATGTAATTTGATATCTGCTCGTTCATTTCATGCCAAACTTTATTCGCCAATTTACGGTTTTTCGGCAGAATACCGCTTGCGATTCGCAGCATTTCTTCTTTGTCTTTAAGCAAAAAGAAGATCAGAAGTGGCACTAAGATCAAATATACCGCTAGCGTTGCAATGCTAACTAATGAAGCAAGCGACCCTTTGACGACACTTTCACCCAGCCCCAATGCTTGGTTTTTGGCGTTCGTCACCACGGTTTCTACTATTTCTAAATTGGCTAGTTCAGGGTGGCGCTCTGGCAATGTGACAATAAACTTTTGTAGCCCGTTGTACATGTTCGGAATATCGTTAATTAGATTACCGACCTGAGTCCAAATCGTCGGAACCAAGCCAAACAACGCAATTAACATTAACCCGACAAAGACCAAGATCACGATAATAACCGACAAAGTGCGCGGCACGCCCATACGACACATTTTGACAACTGGCCATTCAAGTAGATAAGCCAAAACGATCGCGACAAGTAATGGCGCAATCAAGTGTCCAAAGAAGTAAATGGTGATAAAGCCAAACAGCAAGATCGCGACGAGACTTACTGCGTGAGGGTCAGAGAAACGTCGTTTATACCAACGACTAACCATTTCAAACATCTTATGCGGATTCCTTATTGAAGACAGTCAATGTGTAGTGCTCTGATGTAGATTGGCAATCAACCGAGTACCCTTGGGCACTAAGATAGTTCACAATGTCTCGTTTAGAGCTGTTGTCCACCACTTGAATGACAAGTTGATGATACTGCTTTGCTTCTCCTTGAAAGACCTCAGCAGCATGACGCTTTGCAAGTAACAGTGCCATAGGACAACGTTGCTCACGCAAATCAAGTAACATGGATTCCATTGTATTGCTCTGCACTTATGATAGGGTTGTATTGTAACGGCTTTTTGAGCTGGTGCTAGCACTTCTGACATGATTTAACCACATGCTGAAATAGCTCGGATGTAAAATAATTTACGAAACCAATTCATTTATTTCCGGTCTTACTGTTAGCTTATATCCTCACGGATAACCAAAACGTATGTGGCGCTGTTAATAGGCTCTCGACCTGTAACCACATGCTTATGTATTTTGGAGAACCTTTTAAACGTATGTTAAAACGCACTCGCTCGCTAGTTTGCTTATGTCTTGCTGCTGCCATCAGTTCGCCGACAACTTATGCCAATAGCATTGACTTGCCAGACATTGGCACAGCTGCTGGTGGCACGCTTTCAATAGACCAAGAGTTGATTTATGGCGACGCCTATATGCGTATGCTCAGAGCCAGTAAACCTATCGTTAATGACCCTGTCATCAATGAATATATTGACTCTCTTGGGCACAAATTAGTGGCCAATGCGAATGATGTAAAAACGCCGTTCCACTTCTTTATGATTCGCGACCGTAATATCAACGCGTTCGCGTTTTTTGGTGGCTATGTAGCGCTGCATTCTGGGTTGTTTCTTCATGCTCGTTCAGAAAGTGAGCTGGCCTCTGTTGTCGCTCACGAGATAGCGCACGTCACACAACGTCATCTTGCTCGGAGTATGGAAGAACAAGCACGCCGCTCTCCGGCCACGTTAGCCGCACTTGCGGGGGCACTACTGCTTTCAATTGCCTCACCCGAAGCGGGGATGGCTGCAATTACAGCAGCAACCGCGGGCAACATGCAAAGTCAAATCAACTACACTCGTGCAAACGAAAAAGAAGCGGATCGCTTTGGTATTTCGACACTAGCAAAAGCCGGTTTTGATGTTCAAGCAATGCCAAGGTTTTTTGGCCGTCTTGCTGATGAGTATCGTTATGCGAGTAAACCGCCACCAATGCTCCTGACTCACCCTCTGCCTGAAGATCGAATTACCGATAGCCGTGCGCGAGCAAGAACCTATCCTCCAATGCGTGTTGTGCCTTCAATAGACTATCATCTAGCTCGCGCGCGCATTGTGGCTCGTTACGCTGGCATTGATGGACAAGCCGCCCTGAGCTGGTTTGAGAGAACCCAAAAGAAAGCCTCTGCGGACATTACACCTGCTTTTGATTATGGTCGAGCACTCGTGCATTTAGACAATAAACGCTTATCTCAAGCGGAACCAATTTTGAAAAAGTTACTGGAACAAGACCCAAGTAACCCGTTTTACTTGGACGCTATGACGGATTTATACATCGAGAAGAAGCAGCCAGAAAAAGCAACCGAGATGCTCCGCAAAGCGTTATCTCGTAACCCTCAAAATAAAGTATTGACCATTAACTACGCCAATGCGCTACTTGAGGACAATAAAAACGATCAAGCCACGCGAGTTCTTCAAAGATACACTCATGACTATCCTGAAGATACAAATGGCTGGCACCTAATATCGAAGAGCTACCACGCGCTGGGGCGTAGCGATGAAGAGTTGGCTGCTCGAGCAGAAATTTTGGCATTGCGAGCAAATTGGAATAAAGCGATTCAATATTATAGTGAAGCAAGTAAAATGGCCAAGTTGGGCAGCTTAGAGCAAGCACGATACGATGCCCGTATCGACCAACTCATGATCCAAAGAGATCGATTCATGGCATTACAATAACGAAATGGAGAAAACCATGTCAGTCGTGATTTATCACAACCCTCGTTGCTCAAAGAGCCGTCAAACACTTGAACTGCTTGAGCAAAATGGTGTTACACCGGAAGTCGTCAAATACCTAGACACACCACTTAACGTGGATGAACTAAAAGCGCTGTACGCCCAGCTTGGCTTTTCATCTGTACGTGAAATGATGCGCACTAAAGAAAGTGAATATAAAGAGCTTGGCTTAGGCGAAGACTCCGTCAGCGATGAGCAATTATTCGAAGCAATGGCGAAAAATCCAAAGTTGTTTGAGCGTCCGGTAGTCGTTGCTAACGGCAAAGCAAAAATTGGTCGCCCACCAGAGCAAGTGTTGGATATTTTATAAATGGATTGCCAGATCCTTATTTTGTATTTCAGCCGTCATGGCTCGACAAAACAACTGGCAAGACAAATAGCAAGAGGAGTCGAATCGACTCCTCAATGCCAAGCAGTTTTGCGTACAGTTGAAGAATTGTCACCTCACTCACACTCCCCTTCTGATCCAATTGTTACTCTAGAGGAACTGAAAACGTGCGACGGTCTAGCGTTTGGCAGTCCCGTCTGGTTTGGCAACATGGCTGCGCCTTTAAAGCACTTCTGGGATCAGACTACATCTTTATGGGTCAGTGGTGACTTAATCGATAAGCCTGCTTGTGTCTTTACCTCTTCGTCCTCGATGCATGGTGGTCAAGAAACAACGTTACAAAGCATGATGACCCCTTTATTGCATCACGGGATGATGGTTTTGGGCATTCCTTATTCCGAGCCAGAGTTACACACTACGCAGTCCGGAGGCACTCCGTATGGCGCCAGCAGTGTAGGCCATGAGGCAACCCTAAGCAGTGAAGAGATTCGCCTGGCACAACAATTAGGCAAAAGGCTGGCAACTGCAGCGTTAAAACTAAAAGTCTGTTAGTAAAATCAAGGATAGTTAATCGATGTCTGACTCTTTAGACCAAACACCACTCGGTACACAGGCTAAAACCTATCGTTACCTGGCTTTATTTGGCAACTTAGCCTTATTAGCCTGGGTCGCTATTTGGCAGCTTGCGTTATCCCCTCACCCTCACCTCAGCAGCACAACACTTGCTATTGCTTGGTGTATTCCGCTACTACTTCCGTTACCTGGTATTTTAGCTGGTAAGCCTTACACTCATGCTTGGGCTAACTTTGTTCTTATGCTGTATTTCTTGCATGCGCTGACCATCCTTTATGTGGATGGGGGTGAACGCTGGCTTGCGGCAGTGGAACTGATACTGACTTCACTCGGTTTCGCTGGCAATATTTTGTTTGCTAGAGCGAGAGGCAAAGAGCTAGGTCTTAAGTTGAAACGCCTCTCTCAAGTAGAAAAAGAAGAAAAAGCGAAATTCAATAAATAACGCCAATTGCAGTCAATCACTGATCATTGGTTCGAATACGAATTTAGAAAACAAAAAGAGTCGCTATTGCGACTCTTTTTTATGCTTACCACATTGGTCTTTGATCCTTGCGTTTCACGCCTGGAACGCTACGAAGGCGATTACGATGCCGAGCGCCACTCGTAGATCAAGTCATACTGTTCTCGGACAGGCTCCACAATCATCGGCTGAGTTGGCTGTGTTTCGTCACTTGCTTCTGCCACAAGATCTACTGGTACTTCAGGCTGCGCTTCTTTTGGCGTCACGGCGTCTTTTGCTTCATTACTCTGAACCAATGGCTCTTCTTCTTGAGTTGAAGCTGGGGCATCAACTTCACCTAAAGGATCTTCAAAAACCATTAATTGAGAAATAGAAGAAGCTTCTTTCTCAAAAGCTTGTTGTGATGCCAAAAGGTGGATGTTGAGCGTTAACTCGTCCCCTTGAACACGCTTAATCTCTGTACCCGCAACCGAATTAAGTTGTTTTAACGCATTCTCTAAACGGAAGAAGTCCGTGGCAGAGGTTACATTAAGGACTTTCACTGCTAGCGCTTTTGAAGACTTTCCTGAAACCACAACTGCACTCTTACTTGCATAGTAGTCTGCGATGCCATCCACCATTTCTGCAATAGCATTAGCACCTGATGCAGACCCGCTACGCGGAGAACGTTGCGCTTCTACAATTCTCGTTGGCGACTGGTCGTAGAGTGTCCAACGAATTTGTTCACCTTGAGCTCGTACAACCAAAACGGCGTCAGCTGGGTAGCGCTGGCTGGCTTGACCAATTGGCTCAATAAAGCCGCCCCAAAGATCAGAGACATTAACACCGGTCACATCATCAAAATCCCCAACCGGGATAGTGATTGGTAGGCCTCTTAATTTCGCTGCGCTACGAAGTGCTGCAACATTTGAAGATTCAGAATGTTCCCACGCAATGTTACGATCGTAACCCCGTTCTTCAACCATCCAAACTAAAATATTGGCACGATTTGGCGACCAAGATGGCAATTGTGCTTGTGTTAAAAGAGAGCTGATTTGGTCGTTGTTAAACAACATTTTTAGGCTCGCTTTTCCATCAACCTGCCCATAGCTCAGTTGAGAAATGTAACGCGCACTTGAGCTGAGTGCCTTTTTAATCACTGGATTGCTTAAAGAGGATTGAGAACCGGTCGCTCGAACAATCACATCCTGCATACCTTGTTGACGAGCCAAAGACTCACCGTCGTTCTGCTCACTGTCGATAACCACTTCGGCACGATAGATATCCACCTGAGTTAATGCATATACTGGTAGGGACAACCAACCTATCAGTAAGAGAGCTAAATAGCGCATAGTTTTTATAATCCTCTGAACAAGAACCCGAATAATAAGCAACTATCAAATCTTGAGCAAGGTAAGTACTGAGTAAATTGTCTGTATTATGACCAGCTTTGTTAACTCGGGCCTCAACCAGCGCTTCAGTGCTATTTTTTATAATAAACTCATTGCTTATTAAGCTATCTCAACAAGTTAGGCTGTCCATTTTTCATCTTCACGCAAGACACGTAAAAGAGGACAATTTGCAAGCAAGCAACTCTCAAAAGTGCTATTTATGGGAAAAATTCAATCGAAAGTTTGATCTATGCAACATTGCAAACGATTGCAGGATGATAGTATTCGCCGGATTTGTCTGCGTATCTTGAAAATAGGGAATTATTATGAAAAACGCGTTACAAGGCGCTCAAATGCTCTTTGTCGCTTTTGGTGCTTTGGTGCTTGTGCCGCTCCTAACTGGCCTTGATCCAAACGTAGCCCTCTTTGGTGCCGGTGTCGGTACTCTCCTCTTCCAATTAATGACTAAACGTTCTGTTCCCATCTTCCTTGCCTCTTCTTTTGCGTTTATTGCTCCTATTATGTTCGGTATCCAAACTTGGGGTATCGGTGCAACAATGGGCGGCTTGATGGCAGCGGGCTTAGTTTATGTGGCTCTAGGGGCGATGATCAAAGTGCGCGGTGTTGGATTTATCCATAAAATTCTCCCGCCCGTTGTCGTTGGCCCTGTGATCATGGTTATCGGCCTTGGCCTTGCCCCAACAGCAGTGAACATGGCGGTAGGTAAAACTGGTGATGGAGCGGCACAGCTAGTTAATGGTGATGCTGCGATCATTATCTCGGCGGTCTCACTGCTCACAACCATTGTACTCAGCGTTTTTGCAAAAGGCTTTTTGAAGCTCGTTCCTATTGTTGGTGGTATTCTTGCTGGTTACTCTGTTTCTCTATTCTACGGTGTGGTTGATTTCACTCCCGTAGAACAAGCGGCTTGGCTAGCCATGCCAAACTTCACCGCGCCAGAGTTCAATATCAACGCAATTTTGTTCATGATTCCTGTCGCTATCGCACCTGCGGTTGAGCACGTAGGTGACATGCTTGCTATCTCAAACGTTACAGGTAAAAACTACCTGAAAAAACCAGGCCTTCACCGCACAATCGCAGGTGACGGGGTGGCAACTATCGCAGCTTCGATGGTGGGTGCTCCACCAAACACCACTTACAGTGAAGTAACAGGAGCGGTAATGCTAACCAAAGCATTTAACCCTGTGATCATGACTTGGGCAGCAATCACCGCAATCGTACTTGCATTGGTAGGTAAGCTAGGTGCGGTTCTTCAAACGATTCCAGTTCCTGTTATGGGCGGCATCATGATTCTGCTGTTCGGCTCCATCGCAACGGTAGGCCTCAACACACTGATCAAGAATAACGTTGATTTACATAAGTCTCGTAACCTAGTGATTGTTGCCGTAACACTTGTGTTTGGCATTGGTGGTATGGCTTTCGGTATTGGTGAGTTCAGTCTACAAGGTGTGAGCCTATGCGGTATCGTGGCAATTATTCTTAACCTTGTGCTACCAAACGATTTAGGTGAAAACCACGTTGTGGATAACGCACAAATGGAAGAAGAAAGCGCGAAATAGTTCGTTTGCGCCGCTTTATTAGGTGGCGTGTCTTACTCTTCTCCTCTTGTAGATACAAAAAAGGCTTGGTTTTCACCAAGCCTTTTTCTGTTCAGTCATAGTAATACATCAAAGAATTACTTAGTACCGAAGATCTTATCACCTGCATCGCCTAGACCCGGAACGATGTAGCCTTTGTCATTAAGCTTCTCATCGATTGCCGCAGTGTATAGCTCAACATCTGGGTGTGCTTTTTCTAGCGCTTCAATACCTTCTGGTGCAGCAACAAGTACCAGCACTTTGATTTGGTTACAACCTTTCTCTTTTAGGAGATCGATAGTAGCAATCATAGAACCACCTGTTGCAAGCATTGGGTCAACAACAAGCGCAATACGCTCCTCGATGTTTGAAGCAAGCTTGTTGAAGTAAGGAACTGGCTCAAGCGTTTCTTCATCACGGTAAATACCCACAACACTGATACGTGCGCTTGGCATGTGCTCAAGAACTCCATCCATCATGCCTAGACCTGCACGTAGGATTGGCACTACGGTTACTTTTTTACCTTTAATCTGGTCTACTTCTACCGGACCGTTCCAACCATCAATGGTCACTTTTTCTGTTTCAAAGTCTGACGTTGCTTCGTAAGTAAGTAGGCTACCGACCTCAGTCGCTAACTCACGAAAACGTTTTGTGCTGATGTCACCTTCTCTCATTAGACCAATTTTATGTTTTACTAGAGGGTGCTTTACTTCAACAACTTTCATGTCCATCTCCGGCTATAGTTGGCAATATTTAAACAAACCTTCAGATTATACATGATTTTCACAGGGATATCAGGATAAATCACTAAAGAAAAAAACAGACGCAAACGTTTGCTATCTATGTTTAAGCACTGTTAGAATAGCGCCGTTTTCATATCCAACTTAATACCGAGGACTTCCCTGTGAGTGGTAACAACTCTTCTCTTAGCTATAAAGACGCTGGTGTAGATATTGATGCAGGCAACGCGCTTGTGGATCGTATTAAGGGTGCGGTAAAACGTACTCGTCGCCCTGAAGTTATGGGTGGTATCGGTGGTTTTGGCGCGCTATGCGAATTGCCAACTAAATACAAACAACCTGTACTGGTTTCTGGTACTGATGGCGTTGGCACAAAACTTCGCCTAGCACTGGATATGAATAAGCACGACACGATTGGCATCGACCTAGTGGCAATGTGTGTAAATGATCTTATCGTGCAAGGCGCAGAGCCACTGTTTTTCCTAGATTACTATGCAACAGGCAAACTAGACGTTGATACCGCAGCGGATGTTGTTTCAGGTATCGCAGAAGGGTGTGTTCAAGCAGGTTGTGCCCTAATTGGTGGCGAAACTGCGGAGATGCCTGGCATGTATGAAGGCGAAGACTACGACGTAGCTGGTTTCTGTGTTGGCGTAGTAGAAAAAGAAGACGTGATTGACGGCACGAAAGTCGCTGCTGGTGATGCACTTATCGCTGTTGGCTCAAGCGGCCCACACTCAAACGGTTACTCCCTTATCCGTAAGATCCTAGAAGTATCTGGTGCAGATAAGAGCGAAGAGCTAGCAGGCCGCACTATTGGTGAGCACCTACTAGAACCAACAAAAATTTACATCAAGTCAGCACTTAAGATGATTGAGAAACACGACATCCATGCGATTTCTCATATCACTGGTGGTGGTTTCTGGGAAAACATCCCACGCGTACTGCCTGAAGGCACGAAAGCAGTTATCGATGGTAACAGTTGGGAATGGCCAGTTATCTTCAAGTGGCTACAAGAGAAAGGCAACGTCGACACACACGAAATGTACCGCACATTCAACTGTGGTGTAGGTCTAATCGTCGCACTACCGAAAGACCAGGCAGACGCAGCAGTTGCTCTTCTTAAAGAAGAAGGCGAAAACGCGTGGGTGATTGGTCAAATCGCACAAGCAGACGCGAACGAAGAGCAAGTTGAAATCCAATAATTTGCAAATCGAGCTCAAAAGATAAGAAGAATGAGGACACTAGATGACTAGGTCCTCATTTTGCTATCTAGAACACTAAAAACCATTCTATTAGTAGGTAGTTTAGAAGCTACATAACTCCAACCTACAATACCAAGGCGCTCTCGACATCATGAAAAACCATACCCTAAAAAACTTTGTGGTCCTCATCTCGGGTAACGGAAGTAACCTGCAAGCTATCTTGGAAGCTTGCGAAGACAGCATGCCAAACGCACGAGTGGCAGCCGTGTTCTCTAACAAAGCAGATGCTTTTGGTTTAGAACGTGCAAAAAAGTTTGATGTAGACGGTCACTTTGTCGACCCTAAAGCATTCAGCTCGCGTGAAAGCTTTGATGCAGAGCTAATGAGTCAAATAGATGAATACCAACCAGACGTGATTATTCTTGCTGGTTACATGCGCATTCTGAGCAGCGCATTTGTTTCTCATTACATGGGTAAGATGATCAATATCCACCCTTCTCTTCTACCAAAATATCCTGGGCTACACACACACCAGAGAGCAATTGATGCTGGCGATAAAGAACATGGTACGAGTGTGCACTTTGTAACGGAAGAGCTTGATGGTGGCCCTGTCATACTGCAAGCAAAAGTTCCTGTGTTCGAAGACGATGATGCTAGTGTACTTGCGGCACGTGTTCAGGCGCAGGAGCACCGAATCTACCCTATGGTGGCTAAGTGGCTGGTAGACGAGCGGTTGATCATGAAGGATGGTAAAGCCTATTTAGATGGCGCAGAGCTTGGCGTACATGGGTACGCCTCAGATGAGTAGCCCTGAATAATAAACTCCAAGCACAAAAGAGCAGCCTGAGGGCTGCTCTTGGTTGTTTTAATACTTATAAACTTGATTCAAGAAAGCCGTAGTTAGACTAGAAACCTAAAACCCAACATTCTAAAAAATCCCATAACCACTTGAGTAACATAACACTCGGAAAGTAGATTCTGAATCTGGTTCGTTCTTCACCGTTCAGACTGACGAGGTGTTTTATGAGAAATTTCTATCAGTTACGTCTTTACAGCAAGCCTTAGCGAGACTAGGACTCTACTACCAGCACTCTAGAAAGTAAGAATGCTCATCCGTATCCGCCCTCGGTTTAAAACGCATAAAAATAAAGCTCGCGATTAAGCGAGCTTTATTTTTATATTCAGAGTAAGAGACCATCACTCTAACGGTTCGGTTGGCGCTTGATTGCCCGGCTTAGCCGCCGCAAACGGCACATTTACCAGTTCAGAGGCATTATTTTTGACTAGTTCACCTAGGTGAAACAAGCCGTATTCGCCAGGTTTCATACGCTGCCAAGCTTCGTTGCCCGTCAAAGGTTGAGTTGCGATCACAGAAACGATGTCGTGTGGCGTTGTTTCTTCTTGGAAGTTAATTTCCACATCTTCATCAAGCAACGCGGCTTTTCCAAACGGTGCGCGTCTTGTGATCCAATACAAATGATTGGTGCAATACGTCATTACATACTCACCATCACTCAGAAGCATGTTAAATACACCCTTCTCTTTTAGCTCATCACAACATTTAGCAACATATAAGAATACCGACTCCATATCCTTTGGTGGCTCAGGATATCGATCTTCCATTTGCTTCAATAACCAGCAAAATGCCAGTTCACTATCTGTCTCACCGACAGGTCGATGCCGACCTGTATGCAAGTCTTGGTAGCCAGAGAGCTGACCGTTATGCGCAAACGTCCAATACCTACCCCACAGCTCACGTGTAAAGGGATGAGTATTTTCTAAATTAACACCACCACGATTCGCCTGTCGGATATGACTAACGACCGCACGACTTTTGATGGGATAATTTTGTACCAACTCTGCTATTTTAGACTCACAACTTGGCTTGGGATCTTTGAAGGTTCGAAAGCCCTTCCCTTCGTAGAAGGTGATCCCCCATCCGTCACGGTGTGGGCCGGTTCGACCTCCACGCTGCATGAGCCCAGTAAAACTGAAACAAATATCCGTTGGAACATTAGCGCTCATACCGAGCAATTCACACATGGTTTAAAAAACTCCCTAACAACACAGCTCGAAACGGTGGCCGTAAACGATTATTCCATCTCTTTTTCGATCAACTGAATGATGATATGAATAATCTTAATATGAATTTCCTGAATGCGGTCTGCATAACCAAAGTGTGGCACGCGGATTTCAATATCTGCAAGGCCTGCCATTTTGCCGCCATCTTTACCTGTTAGCGCAATCGTCTTCATGCCTTTCGCTTGTGCTGCTTCAATCGCTTTCAGGATGTTACCTGAGTTACCTGACGTCGACAGACCAAACAGTACGTCACCTTTTCGACCAACCGCTTCTACATAGCGTGAAAACACGAAGTCATAACCAAAGTCATTACTCACACAAGAAAGGTGGCTTGGATCTGAAATAGCAATACCAGCATAGCCAGGACGATTTTCTCGGTAACGGCCTGTTAGCTCTTCGGCAAAGTGCATTGAATCACAGTGAGAACCACCGTTACCACACGACAATACTTTACCATCTTGCTTGAATGAGTCAGCAATCATTTTCGCCGCTGCTTCGATTTGCGCAATGTTATGGTCATCGCTTAAAAATTTGTTGAGCACTTCAGCAGCTTCGTTTAATTCACTTCTAATCAGATCATGGTACATAAGACGTTCTCTTTATTATTTCGGCTTCAGTCAGCTCTTGACTCACTGAGCAAATTGTTCTGATACCAATTTGGTATCGGACATTTCATAAACCGGAACTCGGGTTTGATTACTCTGAGTTTACCCACAAACGAGAATTAGTGTCGATAGTGAACCAACAGATTTAGATTAGTGATGGTAATAAACTTGTCAACTTGCTCATGAAACCATCACTCAAATCTCAACTTTAGAATTTTAACTCTACTTAGATCACTTTTTATCCAATCTTATGTTTTACATTTCCTTAATATTTTGATTACACTTAAACCAACTGGTTAGACCTCTTACCTAACATGCAGACGTACAAAACTTATAAAGTCTGAAAAGGAAAATATATATGGACATCTTGCTCTCAATCATCACGATGGCGATCGTGCTAGGCATTACGCTCTACCACCGCATGTCTCTCGTGAAATCTATTAGCTTACTCACCGCAGCCATGCTGGCTCTTACAGTAGCTGGTACTGTCGGCGTTATTGGTTGGGCGATTTACGTTCTCGCCGCAGCTGTGCTCGCGGTTCCTGGCGTACGTCAGTCTTTAATTAGCCGCAAAGCGTTAGTGCTTTTCAAGAAAGTGCTGCCAGCTATGTCTCAAACCGAAAAAGAAGCGTTAGACGCAGGTACCGTCTGGTGGGAAGCCGAACTATTTAAAGGCAAACCAGAGTGGCAAAAGCTACACGCAATTCAAGCACCTAAGTTAAGTGCGGAAGAACAAGCCTTTTTAGACGGCCCTGTGAATGAAGTGTGCGCCATGGTGAGTGATTTCCAAGTGACCCATGAACTCGCGGACTTACCGCCAGAAGTTTGGCAATACCTGAAAGATCATAAGTTCTTCGCCATGATCATTAAGAAAAAGTACGGTGGTCTTGAGTTCTCAGCATACGCGCAATCACTAGTACTACAAAAACTAACGGGTGTTTCTGGCGTTCTATCGTCTACCGTTGGTGTTCCTAACTCTTTGGGCCCAGGTGAGCTACTGCAACACTACGGTACTGAAGATCAAAAAAATCATTACTTACCGCGTCTAGCTGAAGGTAAGGAAATCCCTTGTTTCGCCCTAACAAGTCCAGAAGCGGGTTCTGACGCTGGATCTATTCCAGATTACGGTGTGGTCTGTAAAGGCGAATGGGAAGGAAAAGAAGTACTGGGTATGCGCCTGACTTGGAACAAGCGCTACATCACCCTAGCGCCAGTCGCAACGGTACTAGGCTTAGCATTTAAACTTCGCGATCCTGAAGGTTTGCTAGGCGACAAAGAAGATCTTGGCATCACTTGTGCGCTTATCCCAACTGATGTCAAAGGTGTTGAGATTGGTAACCGACACTTCCCGCTCAATGTACCATTCCAAAATGGTCCAACGCGCGGTAAAGACATCTTTGTTCCTATCGATTTCATTATCGGTGGTGAAAAAATGGCGGGCCAAGGTTGGCGTATGCTGGTTGAGTGTCTGTCGGTTGGACGTGGTATCACGCTACCTTCAAACTCAACAGGTGGCATCAAAACTGCGGCAATGGCAACCGGTGCTTACTCACGTATTCGCCGTCAGTTCAAACAGCCGATCGGCCATATGGAAGGAGTTGAAGAACCATTAGCACGCTTGGGTGGTAATGCTTACGTGATGGATGCAGCAAGCAACTTAACCGTTGCGGGTATCGACTTAGGTGAAAAACCTTCAGTTATCTCAGCTATCGTGAAGTATCACTGTACGCACCGCGGCCAGCAAAGCATCATCGATGCAATGGACATCGTAGGCGGTAAAGGTATCTGTATGGGACCTTCTAACTTCCTAGCTCGTGGTTACCAAGGTGCGCCAATCGCGGTAACGGTTGAGGGTGCTAACATTCTAACACGCTCAATGATCATCTTTGGCCAAGGCGCAATCCGTTGCCATCCGTACGTTCTTGAAGAAATGAACGCGGCGTATTCTGAAGCAAGTAATGCTGTCGAGAAATTTGATAAAGCGCTTGCTGGTCACGTGAGCTTTACAATGAGTAACCTAGTGCGCAGTATCTGGTTTGGTTTGAGCGACGGTCTGGGCTCTTCATCACCAACCAAAGATGCAACCAAGCGTTACTACCAACAATTGAACCGTTACAGTGCAAACCTTGCTCTGCTATCGGATATCTCAATGGCAGTGCTAGGTGGCTCTTTGAAGCGTAAAGAGCGTCTATCAGCACGTCTTGGTGACATTCTAAGCCAGCTATATTTGAGCTCTGCGACGTTGAAACGTTTTGAGCAAGATGGCCGTCCAGTAGAAGATTTACCATTAGTACACTGGGGTCTACAAGACAGTTTGAAACAAGCGGAAGTGGCAGTAGATGAGTTCTTAGCAAACTTCCCGAACAAAGTGATTGGCCGTGCGCTACGCGTATTAATCATGCCATTTGGTCGCGTACGCAAAGCACCAAGCGATAAACTAGACAGTAAAGTGGCACGCATTCTACAAACGCCAAGTGCAACGCGCTCACGCATTGGTCGCGGTCAATACCTTGAACCAACCGAGCACAACGCAGCAGGTAAGATTGAGCTTGCACTATCAGTCATTCTTCAAGCTGAACCTGTGTTTGACAAAGTATGTAAAGCGCAGGGTAAGCGTCGCCCATTCTTACGTTTGGATATGATTGCTCAGGAAGGGCTAGAGCAAGGCTTTATCACGCAAGAAGAAGCCGATCTACTCAGAGAAGCGGAACAGCATCGTCTAGATACAATCAACGTTGACGACTTCGAGCCGGAATTGCTCGCCGCAAAGCCGCTATACCCTCAGATGGATAGCGTTGCCTAACTCTCTAATCTGAAACCATACAACGGGAGTGACAACTCCCGTTTTTTATTGCTACCAGAATAGCGTTCATAACACCTCACACCACGAAGCCCCTGCGCAATCGCAATAAAAGCCACGCACTCCAATCTTTCCCCCGATTTCCAGTGATAACTAACTCACAGACGTTCCAACTAAGCGGTGTATACTTTAAGTAACTCACTCACATATATGGTAAATCCGTTGGCTAAAATATTACTCGCACAGTGGTTCCCAGGGCTTGTTCAGCTTAAGCATTATCAAAAAGAATGGTTTGTTAACGACTTTAGAGCCGCCTTTTCTGTTGTCGCGGTTGCACTGCCAGTTGCCATAGCTTACGCACAGTTAACTGGTGTATCCGCAATTGTCGGTCTGTATTCGTGTGTACTGCCAATGTTGGTTTACGCCATGATGGGCACATCTCGGCAACTCATTGTCGGACCCGATGCAGCAACCTGTGCAGTGATTGCTGCTGTTGTGACACCACTTGCCGCAGGTGACCCCACAAAACATTGGCAGTTGGTTATGACCATGACAGCAATGACGGGGGTTTGGTGTGTACTGGCAAGTCGTTTCAAGCTAGGGGTGTTTGCAGATTTCCTTTCTCGTCCGATTCTTTTGGGTCTACTCAACGGTGTTGCTCTCACAATTATCGTTGGTCAGTTTGCGAAAGTAGTCGGTTTGAAATACGAGCAACGTTATTTACTGGAACGTTTATGGGAAGCTCCACAACGATTAACCGATCTTCATTGGCCTACTGTAACTCTGAGTATCGTGACGGTTGTCGTTTATTTGCTCACCAAACGCTACCGACCAACTTGGCCTGCTGCCATGCTGGCGATCCTCGTAACTACTGCGTCAGTTTGGTTTTTCCATTTACAAGAGATGGGCGTATCGGTTGTCGGACTCACTCAAGGTGGCTTCCCTCAGTTTCAAACACCGGAATTTGAGCTAGGTGAAGTTCGTGAACTAGTGGTCCCGGCTCTCAACCTTGCGATTGTCAGTTTTGTTAGCATGATGCTCACCGCCCGCAGTTTCGCTGCTAAAAACGGTTATGATATTGATGCTAATAAAGAGTTTCAGGCGTTGGGTTTTGCCAACATTGCCTCAGCGTTTTCGCAAGGTTTCGCGATAAGCGGCGCTGACTCACGCACAGCCGTCAATGATGCAAATGGCGGTAAATCTCAATTAGTTTCGATTGTCGCCGCAATCACCATTGCCATTATTGCGGTATTTATTTACGAGCCTTTGCAGTTCATCCCTATCGCTTCACTTGGTGTTGTATTGATCATTGCGTCCCTATCGCTGCTCGATCTTAAAGCAATTTGGAAATTAAAATCTCGTGACAAAGATGCATTTTATCTGGCCATCATTACTTTTATTTCTGTGTTGATCGTGGGTGTAATACCGGGGATCACTTTGGCGGTATTGCTAGGGCTGTTTCAATTTTTACGGATTGTCATGCGACCGAGTGATCAGCTACTTGGCTTGGATGAAAAAGGTACCATTCGGACCATCGACGACTCAGGAAAAGCTTCGCCTATTCCTGGAATGGTGATTTACCGCTTTAACTCACCGCTAACTTACTTCAATGCTCCTTACTTTAAACGTAGAGTGTTAGAGCAGGCAGAGCATCACAAAGACGCAAGTTGCGTTGTCATCGACGCCGTATCGAGCTTTACTCACTTGGATCTCAGTGTGATGGCAACACTGGCAGATATTCACAATACTTTGAAAAAGAGAGGCGTACGCTTAATCCTCGCTGGAAGGAAACGACGTCTTCGTCAATGGTGTGAGCTTACTGGTATCAGCACCAGTGAAGGAGGCATCTTACTGCGAGCTGATATGTACCTTGCCATTAAACTTAGTGGCTGTTACATCAGTGCTGTGGGTGAGGGACAAATTCCTACTGTTCAAAAAGAGCCTGATTTAGAGCAGCCACCCAAACCAATTCCAGAAGTGGCTTAAATACAAATTTAATATAGAAAACAGGAAATTAAACTCCTGTTTTCTAGTGCTTATCTTCACAGCTGAATACGTGTTACACCTTTGGCTTAAACTTTTTTGTCATCCCTTGGCTTTTAGGAGCCACCAGCCTATAACCAAGCTTTTCGTAAAAGACCGGTTCATCAGCAATCATAGAAACGTAAGAGCCTTCAAGTGCAACAGATGAAAGATAACCGTCGATGTATTCCATGACTTTTCTACCTAAACCGTTGCCTTGATAATCAGAATCAACGGCAACGTCGACAATTTCGAAGTTACACGCCCCGTCACCAACAACCCGACCCATTGCAATGAGCTTTCCTTCATCCCGAACAGATACGCCATATAACGAATTGGGTAGACCAATTTCAGCAGCTTTCAACGATTTGGGTGATAGCCCGGCTTTGACACGCATATCACAGTATTCTTTCGGGCTTGGCACATGCTCTTCATATCTTATTGTCATTATGTACTACTCCTTTGTATCACCTTGGAGCTTACATAACTAAACTGTATAAATAAACAGTTAAACGTTGGAAAGATGTTCCCATTAAGCACACAAAGTATCAGGTCTAGAAAAGAAGCCACCGACAACTCTGACGCCATAATAGATATAAGTTGCTCTGAAGCTAGACATTCCTTTTTCTAAACATGTTTCTCTCAACAACGTATCCGCATGCTTTCGAGCACTTTGTGGCAACACCTCTTCCCTCATGAGTTGGTAAAGAGCATCATGCACTAAAGAAGCTTTCATAATGTTTTTTGTGTCTAACGCTGGCCCACTCGCTCCATCCCATGCATAGCCCTTTTTAATCGTTAACACGCCTTGTTTGGACAAACTAAGAAAAGGGCTGTCATACGCGTTACTCACTGAAATGTGAGTCTCAATCTTTTCTTCAGAATGGAGAGTGTATTTATACTTCTGACGCTTTTTGTATTTCATAACCTAACCGCCTAACTAACTTCAGTGGGAGGAACGGAGATGACTCTCAAATTAGAGTTTCTCAGAGAGTTTTTTCAAGTAGGACTTAGCAAGCTCATGGTTATCTCTGCTCAACCACTTAATACAATCAAAGAGTTCCCAGATCAGGCCTTGATCACCACTGGTATAAACTGGGAAATCTTCATGCTTTGGCGCAGGTTCATCAGTAACCATGCCCGCAATCACATCAGCTTTATCAAATAAAGTCTTAAATGGCTTAGAAAGTTTGAAGGGGTCACAGAGATCTAAACAATGAATCTCTGCACTGGTTAGGTCATTAAAAATGTATTTTTTGAAACACGCATTTTCGTTGTGCTCTCCCTCAAGGCGATAAAAAATGTCTTTATTAGCTTCAAACTGGGTAAAGCAAGGCTCTGAGGCTTTATGGAAGTTGTTTTGAGTAAATACAACAACATCAGCGTCCGAAATACGGTCACCTTGTCCTGATGACAAGGAGCCAAGCAATACCGCGGCAACAACGTCTTTTTCAGAATAAAAGGCATCATAAGCTGACTCAACCAAGGCCTTTTGTCGTGGTAAATGTTCTAGTCCTAACTCTCCAATTGTCATAACTCACTCCGTCTATACGCACTAAAATCAAGTCGATACGTAAAGAGTATCATGCGAGCTTTATTATGATTAATCAACGTTAAATCATGGTGTTACTTTAAAATAAAATGATTAATGACCATGAGAAATATCAAATTCTGTCTCAAACTTAAACTGAAAAAAACGGAGCCGATTGGCTCCGTTTCTCGCTTTATGTGTTACTACTATTTCTTTGGCACTTCTAACTGCATCTCTGGCATGGCATCGCGCTTCGCTTTAATTTTGCGCCAGACTATCCATGCAATGATCACAATCAGCAGCATTATCACGTTACCCACCGCGATAATAATCATGCTGCGCTTACGCTCAGCCTCCCGCTCAGCGATAATTTGCTTTTCCATTTCAATACGGCGCTGCTCGGCTAATTCAGCTTCTTTTGCAATTCGAGCAGCTTCTAGATCAACTTCATCAACAACACTGAAGGTTTGCTCTGGAATAGGAAACACCAACGGACGCTGGGTTGCAAAATCAGTGGTAAAGATCTCGCCGCGCCATGCGTACTTACCAAGCTCAGCATCGTTATTGAGGTTCAACGTAACTCTCATTCCATCTTTAGAGACCTGTCCTTGGCTGTAACTAATGAAACCATCGGGAGCGTCCTTTTTCACTGTGACTGCAATGGAGCCTGGTGCAATCATACCTTGCTCGCCACTCACCACTAATTGGTGTGGCTTATCGGGATTACGAGCCTGAATAAAAGTACGAGAAATTGGGTTCGGATAAACCAAGATGACTTGTTCTTGCGCTCGTAAGAATACGCCATTGCCAGACGTGATGCGCGCGCGGTACTTACCAGGCTCAACATCTATTGGGAGCTGAACCGTAAACACACCATCCCCTGCTTTTTCATCCAAGCCGCGGCCGTCATCAGAAAACTCACCCACAACCATCGGCACTGGACGAGCTTCTTTGATCAGCTCATCTTCATTTTCGACAAACTTGGTAAATGTCACGCGCAGATTCACGCGATCAAGGAAGTCGCGCAATACAAGAGGTTTTCCGTCGGAGGTCAGACGAGCTGTAAACTTAAGCGCTTCCCCATTATATAATCGGTTTGGGAACAGATCCGTACTGAGCTTTAGGTGAGAAATTAAGCGGATGTTATTTTTAGGCGTAACTTTCCCCACAGCCTGCCATGGACCTGGCATAGGGTTATCAACGGAAATAATATCGAGTGAGGCTTCTTGATACCAACGTACATTGTCGTAAGAGCCCCAAGCATAGTATTTTTTACCGTCAGGACGGACTAAAACAACTGGCTGAGAACTTTGCTCACGATAAACCAAAAACGTGATCTGCTCGATGGTTGGATCAACTCGAAAGCGATTGTCTAACAAAGACATTGTAGATTCACTCGCAGCACTCGAGAGACTACTCCATATCGCTAAAAACGCGACCAACAAAGCCCTCAACATAGCTTCTCCTATTGATGCCAAATACAGTCGTTCACCAACTCTAATCTTTTTTGGTGAGCTTCTAGTTCATCGGCACTTGCGCGCAAAACCTTTAGCGCTTTTCTTCCTTCAATACGACGAATGGTTTCTACTCCACCCTCTTGTTTATTCGCGTTAAATTCTAGACTCGTTTGACCACCCGTCATAAAGAGGTAAACGTCGGCTAGAATCTCCGCATCGAGCAAAGCTCCGTGGAGTGTACGGTGCGAGTTATCAATACCGTAACGTTCACATAAGATATCAAGGTTGTTTCGCTTACCAGGGAAGATTTTCTTCGCCATAGCAAGGGTATCGGTCACCTTGCAGTAGTCGTCCGTTTTGCCGATGTTAGGATCGAGCATGCCAAACTCGTAATCCATAAAGCCGGTATCGAAGGGCGCGTTGTGGGCAACAAGTTCTGCGCCTTTAATAAACTCAAGAAACTCTTGGTGCACGCTCGCGTATTCCGGTTTATCAACCAAGAATTCATCCGTAATACCGTGAACTTCCACCGCTTCTGGTTGGATTTCACGATCGGGTTTTAAATAAACGTGGAAGTGACGACCAGTCAGCTTACGGTTGATGATCTCCACGGCACCGATTTCAATAATGCGGTGTCCCATGTAGTGAGGACCACCCTCGCGGTTCATACCAGTGGTTTCGGTATCGAGAACGACAATGCGGTTATATTCAGAATTGCTGCTGGTATTCATAAGGTTATGTATGTCAGACTATGCTTTATTAAATGTTTCGGCTAATAGTACCAAAAAATATGACCAAACACGTTGAGATTTTCACTGACGGTTCTTGTTTAGGTAACCCAGGACCAGGTGGTTACGGCATAGTATTGCGTTACAAAGACGTAGAAAAGACACTTTCCAAAGGCTATACATTAACTACCAACAACCGCATGGAAATGTTGGCGGCTGTCGTCGCGCTGCAGACGCTAAAACAACCTTGCAAAGTCACTTTAACGACTGACAGCCAATATGTGCGCCAAGGTATTACTCAGTGGATCCATAACTGGAAGAAGCGTGGTTGGAAAACAGCGGATAAAAAACCCGTGAAGAATGCCGATTTATGGCAAGCTCTAGACAAAGAAACCGCACGCCATCAAGTTGAATGGCATTGGGTAAAAGGCCACGCGGGCCATCGTGAGAACGAAATGTGTGACGAGCTAGCCCGGACTGCTGCAGAAAACCCAACTGAGGAAGATACAGGTTACCAACCCTCTTAGCGAGATTCTTTCCTCATAGTGTTACCCTCTCGATTCATCACCCCAAGTGGTGTGAGCTTTTTCTTCAAGCGCCAATGCGGTTTGATAGGCTTGAGAGGGTATGTCCGTTTCCGCGCGACTATGTAATACAAACTCCCAGCGGGTGATGCCCAATCACCAAGACTATTTTCCAACCATGTCCACATCGTACGGTAACGTTTCATCGGAAACAGCGCATAACGATCACAATGAATCACTTGATAATTAAGTAACCCTAACCAATCTTTGATGCGGTTCGACGTAAACATTCGTCCACTCCAAGGCAAATTATGTTTACGCCATGGAAGCAAACTCGCTAATCCAGTCAAGCTTAATGGGTTGAATCCAGTAATAATTACATAGCCATCATCCATCATCACTCTATCGACTTCACGCAACAAACGGTGTGGATCGCTTGCATAGTCGAGCTGATGAGCGAGTATCACAACATCAAAGCTTTTTTCCAAAAAGGGTAATTCGTAACCATCTGCAATCACATTATGCAACGGGTTCTGGATATCTACGTTGACTTGGTGTTGAATGTTACAATTACAGCTGGTTAGCTCACAGCTCAACCCGCCCAGTTTGAGCATATGGTAGCCGAAGAGTTTCGGGCACCATTCATCAAGTCGGGTCTGGATTGACTCAAGCACCCACGGACCGTTGTTCATTGCTGACCAAGTCGACGGGTGTGGTATAGTTTTGTTGCTGAGTGCTGGTTTCATTAACCACCTGACTAAAATGGGTGACGGAGAACGAATCGTGTTAGAGATCAAAAGCATACCCGCATTTAATGATAATTACATCTGGCTGATACAAAATAGCGATAAGCGCTGCGCAATCGTTGATCCGGGCGATGCGAAGCCAGTATTAGAATTTCTGCAGGCTAACGAATTAACTTTAGAAGCGATTTTAATTACGCACCACCACAACGATCACATTGGTGGCGTTCCAGACTTAGTGCGTGCATTTCCTAACGTCGCCGTTGTGGGCCCAAAATCAGAGCCAATTCCAACCCTAACGACACCAATGGAAGAAGGCGACAAGCTAGAGTTGTTTGGTGAGATTTTCTTAGTACTTGGGTTACCCGGTCATACTTTGGGCCATATCGGTTACGTTGGGGACGGAAAACTGTTTTGCGGTGATGTGCTCTTTTCTGCTGGCTGCGGTCGTATTTTTGAAGGTACACCTGAGCAAATGTTTGAATCACTGAGCAAACTAACGTCTCTACCAGAAGAAACTCAAGTCTTCTGCGCACATGAATACACGGCGAGTAACGTGGCGTTTGCTCTAGCGGTTGAACCTGACAATGAGCAACTTCGCCAATATCGCGACGATGTAAACCGACTGCGAGCACTCAACATTCCGACACTTCCAACAACAATACGCAAAGAAAAGTGGATTAATCCGTTCTTGCGAACCTCTAACCCTGACGTGGTTCAATCTGTTGCTAGTCGTATTAAAAATAGCGATCCATGCTCGGTTTTTACTGCTTTACGCGAATGGAAGAACGAATTTTAACCATTTTCTGCTTGTAAGTTTGCAAGACCCCAGTATTATCAGGGACTGATTTTTCGAGAAGCGCCACTGGCGCTTCTCTTACGTTTGGGGTTGATATAAATCTATTTGAATTTCTCCCCATTGCATAATTAGAAGCTCTTTGCCTCTATAAATTAGTTAGTGTTTAAAAGATGTCTATTATCTTGCGACTGCCACGCACATTACGTTGCGCGACAGGCAGGTGAAGATAAACAGGCCCTAAATAGGCTGAATCCATGCGTTTGAAGTATACTTGGGCGTTAGCGTTGTTATTATCTGGCTGTCAATTGACTCAGTCAGATTCAACGTCTTCTACACCAGAAACCAATAAATCTGAGCAGACTGCAAAGCAAAATGCAGTAAAAGCTCAACCGGGCAATAAATCGTCACTAGCAAAAAAATCCGCTAACGACGCGCCTAAAGTTCTCTCCCCCCAAGAACAAGAAGATGTGTGGCAACGTATCGCCATGCAGCTGGACATGGATATCCCAAACCACAAGAAAGTGGACTACTACCGTACGTGGTATTTAAAGCACCCAAATCACCTTTACACGGTATCTAAGCGTGCGACTCCTTTTCTATACATGATAACAAAACGTATAGAAGAGCGCGGACTCCCAATGGAGCTTGCTTTACTTCCTGTAGTGGAAAGTTCATTCGATGCCTTTGCCTACTCACATGGTAGCGCAGCTGGGTTGTGGCAATTTGTCCCTGGCACCGGAAAAATGATGGGACTAGAGCAAAACTACTGGTATGACGGTCGCAGAGATGTGGCAGCAGCAACGGATGCAGCGCTGGACTACCTAGTACAACTAAACGAGCGTTTTGATGGTAACTGGGAACATGCAATCGCCGCTTATAACAGCGGTGGAGGCCGAGTTTCTAGCGCAATTCGTAAGAATAAAAAGCTCGGTAAACCTATCGATTTCTTCTCATTAGACTTACCAAAAGAGACCAGCAGTTACGTTCCTAAGCTATTGGCCTTGGCTGACGTTATCGCAAACCAAGACAAGTACGGACTTAATATTCCTGCAATTCCAAACAAGCCTGTTCTAACGCTTGTTGATCCAGAAGAGCAGTTAGATCTGGCTATTGCCGCAGATTATGCCGGCATTAGCGTAAAAGAGTTGCAGAGTTACAACCCAGCATACAACCAGTGGTCGACAGCGCCTGAGGGGCCGCACCAACTTTTGATTCCCGCAGAGAAAAAAGAGACTTTTCTCACCAAGGTGGAGAAAAATCGCGGTAAAGGGATGAAGGTCGCTCGCTACAAGGTGAAATCTGGTGACTCTTTAAGCGTGCTAGCTAATAAATACGGCACAACCACGAAAGTCATTCGACGTGCCAACGGCCTATCGAATAACAACATTCGTATTGGTCAATACCTATTGATTCCGACATCAACAAAAGACGATGCAAAATATGCATTAACGGCACAAAACCGATTAAACAAGACTCAATCTCGTGCTCGTGGTCAACTCAAGCTCACCCATGTCGTTCAGTCTGGAGAAAGTTTGTGGTCAATCGCACGTAACAATAAAGTGTCGTATAAATCGTTAGCTAAATGGAATGGTATGGGCCCTAAAGATCCATTGCGTGTGGGTCAAAAGCTAGTGATTTGGAAGGACTCAGACAAAGGTTCTGTGATCCGTACCGTTTTCTACAACGTTCGCTCTGGCGACACCATTAGCGGCATTGCAAGCAAGTTCAAAGTAAAAACGAACGACATCGTGAAATGGAACTCGCTACACAAGAAAAAATACTTACAACCAGGTCAAAAGCTTAAGTTGTACGTTGACGTAACGAAGGTAAGTGTATGAACCCATCAAGCAATCCACTTGTGATGCTGTTGGACATTTTTCGTTCTCCAACATCTTGTTTTCTTGCGCTTTATCAACGCGGTGGATGGGGATGGCAACCGTTCATCTTCCTGATGCTTAGTCCGTTTTTATTCTGGGGTGCTTACTTTTCGAATGTCGATTTCACGTGGCTCAGTGACCAACTTGCTGCGCAATTTCAGCAAATCGACCCGAAGCAGATTGAGCTATTAGAACCAAACACGCTAATGGCAAGCGCGATCATCAATGATGTATTCAACCGCTTTGCCACCTTACTATTGCTCGCGCTTTGGTTCTTTCTTGCAACAAAGGCAAGCAAACAACAATACGGTTACTGGAAATGGTTTGCCGCATCGTGTGCTATCTTATTCCCAGCAGTATTGGGCGATGTAGCAAGCTACGCGAGCTTGCTACTCAAGCATGGTCAGGTAATGACTTACGCTGCCGATTTAAATAGCCTCAATGGTCTATTAAAGCTGCCTCTTACTAACGAATGGTCTCATTTCGCTAGCTCGTTACCTTTGCTTCTGCCTTGGTACATTGTGCTCGGCTACGGCGTTGTACTGACGTGGACGGAGTTTGAACGTGGCCAAGCTTTGGTGATAGCAAGCCTGCCATGGGTATTCTTCTACGTTATTTGGGCACTTTATATTGTGGTAACCTAAGCTAGTTATTTAACGTAAATGACAATAACAATGGGTTATGATCGGAAGCGTCGCTCTGCGGCGCTTTTGCGTACTTAAGCGTCAGACCTCGGTAAAACACATGGTCCAGTGGTAACCCTGTTATAAATTGGACTCGATGATCCGGCAAGAACGTCACCTCTTGTAAGTCCGCAGCCTTTAAGGCCTGCCTCATCGCATTAACGCGAGATTCACTCCAGCTATTGAAGTCTCCAGCAAATAGAATTGGCCCCACATGATGCTTTAAAAGCATTTCAAGCGCCGTTAACTGAGATACATACTCTTTTGTACCCACGGTGAAGTTAATCGCATGTACATTCACCACTGCGAGTTTCTCGCCATTACTCAAGTGATACTGGCTATATAATGCAGACTTAGGTAAGCGAAGCCACGGCTCTTTAGAGGTGTAAGCGCAGGCTTTTTCTGGTTGCCCTTGAGCAATACTAATTACACCGGCACCGCTACCCAGCGCCTTAAAAGCACTCACTTGATTACTAACCCAGCGACCATCCACCAACCACTGTTTAAATGATGGTGTCATGCTGGCTTCTTGCAATAACAGTAACTGCTTATCAGCAGAAAACTCATCGAGTGCATGTTGCCAATTAGCCCGGTTCTGTTTGTAGATATTCCAGACAAGCACATTGATTTTGCCGTCATGATCGAGAGCTTTTGAATCGCTAAATTCGATGCACCTGATATCTTGTGTCAGCTCGGTACCTGTTTGAGTAATAATTTGCGGCTGATCTGGTACGGTGAAAATAACCTGGAAGCCAACCAATACCGCCATTACGAGAAAAGCTAACGCCAGAAAAAAACGCTTAAACATACGACAAACCTGAATGTAGGCACCCGAAATCTAGAACAACCAATCTCGGGTTAAATGATTTCACTAATAAGCAAACAACAAAAAAGGAGCCACTTGGCTCCCTTTTAGCATAATAAATACGAAACAGGTGACAAGAAACCTTAGATCGCGTCTTCGTCTTCTTCACCAGTACGAATACGAACCACACGCTCAATATCAGTGACGAATATTTTACCATCACCAATCTTACCAGTTTGCGCGGTTTCAATGATTGTCTCTACGCATTTATCAGCCACATCTTCGGTTACAACGATTTCGAGCTTCACTTTAGGTAGAAAGTCCACCATATACTCTGCACCACGGTAAAGCTCTGTGTGACCCTTTTGGCGACCAAAACCTTTCACTTCAGAGACGGTCATCCCTGTAATGCCAACTTCAGCTAGCGCTTCTCGAACATCATCCAATTTAAATGGCTTGATAATCGCTTCAATTTTTTTCATGTTCATCCCTTAAGCTTCAATCGATTGCGCTTATTATCGTTTAGCGTTTCGCAACATTCAATGTTTGTCTCTGATCCACCAGCGAAAATCCAGGCTGAGCAAATTAACATGGCGAATATCATAAGTTGATAAAACCCAATGAGGACTGCTCAATGCCCAATCGTCCAAGCTTTACTTCAGACTCGCGTTTACTTCAAACTTGCGTAGTAAGCCGCTAGGTTAGCGATGTCTTCATCAGACAACAATGAAGCTTGAGCTTGCATCACAGCAGCAAGCCCACCTGTTCGCTCTTTATTTTTATAAGCTTTAATTGAACTGATAATATATTGCTCATTTTGCCCTTTCAGATTTGGGTAACCCGGAATGACAGCAATACCATCAGCGCCATGACACGCCGCGCATACTCCCGACTTTGCTTGACCTGCTGCGACATCTCCCGCAGCTAGAGCTTGCCCACTGAACATGGTTAACGCCACCATTGCACCCATGATTGTTTTCTTCATTGCTTCACCTAATCAATTATTATTTAAGGATTTTTATATTTTATAATCGACATTGTGGCATGAATTTTCATTACCTGCGCCAAATAAGTTCACAATCTTGACCATTAAATGCCTGATCAACGAACAGATCTGCCACAGCAACGACTCGGTCTTGATACATCAAAATCGGAATTTGACGACGCAGCCAGCTTGGCACATTGTATTCTTGGAACAACTTCTTCAGTTTTCGACTGTGATTACGCGTGGTTGGATGCGCTGATAAGCCTTCCGGATTAAAGGTCACGCGAAGCAATTCTGGCTGACTCGGAAGCGCAATCGTTGCGTTGCTAGAACTCGTCGTTAAGGTCAGCTCCCCTAGCCGCTCTGGCAGCGACAAAGTCGCATCAACTTGAATCGTACTTTGCCACTCAGTGACGTCAGCCGTTTCCGTTACCCAATAGAGACAATTTCGAAAACGGCGCACTTCACCTTGTTTAAGTTGTAGTTTGGGGTTGGCATCTTGCTGAGCTAATGCGACTTCATTCCAGATGAGATTGAGTTGTACCTGAGTCGGCATACTAGTATTAAGCTTAGACAGCCACATACGAATCAAGCGCGCACGCGCTAATCCACTGTGCTTAGCCAGTTCTTCAATACTCAAACTTAGATCCGTTTGTAAAGCGCGTTCAAACACCGCGCTCAATAGTTCATCCAATAGCGCTTCTTGTTGAGCACATAAACTTGCACTGCGCTGAACCGCTTGATGGATACTCGGCCAGCGACCAGACAATTCAGGAATAACACAATGACGAAGAAAGTTACGATCATAACGGGTATCTTGATTGCTTTCGTCTTCCACCCACTCCAAGCCTAATTTAGTAGCGGCGTCTTCGATGGTCTTCCGCTTGATAGTAAGCAATGGTCGAACTAGAGATCCGCAAGAAAACGGCATACTCTCCGCCATCGAAGATAACCCTTTAGGCCCGCTGCCGCGCTTAAGCGCAAGGAGAAAAGTCTCTATTTGATCGTCGGCATGTTGACCAGTCAACAGTATATCGCCTTCTTGAATGTACTTAGTTAAGGCTTGGTAGCGAGCTTCACGAGCAAGAAGTTCAATACTTTCACCATTGCTGATGTCTAAGCTCACTCGCTCGATCGAGCACGATATCCCCACTTGTTGTGCCCAAAGTAAGCATTTATCGGCCCAATTATCGGCATTCGAGCTTAAACCATGGTGCACATACACAGCGTGACACTCTACAGAGTGCGCTTGTTGGTAGCGACTGAGTAATTCGAGTAAAAGACGTGAATCCACTCCTCCGCTAAACGCTAAGACAACCTTAGTGCCTAATTGATAGTAGCGGTCGAGAACTTGAGCAAAATGCGGGTAAAGCGATTCCATAAACGATCCGATAGGTGCAAAAAAGGGCTGGACTCTCATCCAACCCTTTCTATTTTAACTGTTATCAATTGAGATATCAGCTAACGCTTAACAGCAATCACCGAAATTAACAGTAACCGTAGCTCATTAGGCGCTGGTAACGACGTTCACGTAGCGTCTCTTCATCCAGTTGTTCTAGATCTTCTAGCTGACGAAGTAGTGTCGCTTTCATATTCGCTGCCATTTGAACATGATCGCGATGAGCGCCGCCTAGTGGCTCTTCGATGATTTCGTCGATCAGTTCAAGCTCTTTAAGACGCGGAGCAGTTAGGCCCATTGCCTCTGCCGCTTGTGGCGCTTTGTCTGAATCACGCCATAAGATTGAAGCACAACCCTCAGGAGAAATTACTGAGTACGTAGAGTACTGAAGCATGTTCACGTAGTCGCCTACACCGATTGCTAATGCACCACCAGAACCGCCTTCACCGACAACGTTACAGATTACTGGTACTTTAAGACCAGACATCACTTTTAGGTTTTTCGCGATAGCTTCAGATTGACCACGTTCTTCTGCGCCCACACCTGGGTATGCGCCAGCCGTGTCAATAAATGTGATGATCGGCATGTTGAAACGCTCTGCCATTTCCATCAAGCGTAGAGCCTTACGGTAGCCTTCTGGTTTCGGCATACCAAAGTTACGTTTCACCTTTTCTTTGGTCTCACGACCTTTTTGGTGACCAATGATCATCACAGGGCGGCCTTCAAGGCGAGCCATGCCACCCACAATCGCTTTGTCGTCTGCAAACGCGCGGTCACCCGCTAATTCATCAAACTCCTCAAAAGCGTGTTGGATGTAATCCAGCGTGTAAGGACGTAGTGGGTGACGAGCCAGTTGAGCTGTTTCCCATGCACCTAGGTCACTGAAGGTTTTTTTCTTCAGCTCTAAGCTTTTCTTCTCAAGCTGTTCGATTTCTTTATCCAGGTCAATCGCAGAATCACCACCGTGACGAGAGACATCACGTAATGCTTCAATTTTCGCTTCTAGTTCTGCAATTGGCTTTTCAAATTCAAGAAAGTTTAGGCTCATCTATGAATCCTTGTTTACTCAGCGTCTAACATATTGCGCTGAATTTTTAGTTAAATTCGAGTTCTACCTGGCTTTTGCCAAGCAACTGTTTTAAATCGTCGAGTAATGTATCACTTGGCGTAACTCGCCACTCGGTGCCCAATGTTAACCGCGCTCTGGCGTCGGCACGCTGGTAGTATACATTGACGGGTACGGTTCCGGCTTTGTGCGGTTCTAAAATACGGCTGAACTGCTCAAAAAACTGATCGTTGATCTGATTTGCATCTATCGATACCGACAAACCACGAGCGTATTTCTCGCGCGCACTGCCGAGATCCATAACTTCACGCGCCGACATTTTAAGGCCACCGTTGAAGTCATCAAAGCTGACCTGTCCAGAAACGACCAAAATTCTGTCTTTTTCGAGAAGTTCAGCGTATCGATCCAGCGCATCTGAGAACAACATCACTTCCATGCGACCACTTCGGTCATCCAGTGTCATAATACCAATTCGTGTACCACGCTTGGTCGTCATTACACGAGCGGCAATAACCAGGCCGGCTACCGTGACAGATTGATCGCGGCGAGTGGGCGTTGCGTCTTTTAGTCGACAACTGGTGTATTTGTTTAGTTCCTTTACGTAGGCGTTAATTGGGTGCCCTGTCAAATATAGACCTAGGGTATCACGCTCGCCCTCTAACCACACTTTTTCTGGCCAAGGCGGAACCTGCGTATACTTATGCTCTACTTCTTCAGGTGCATCCGTTAACACACCAAACATATCTGTTTGACCAAACGCCTCAGCTTGGTGATGTTGACTTGCTGCTTTTACCGCATCATTGAGTGACGCCATCATCGCCGCGCGGTGTGGGCCTAGTCGATCCAACGCGCCCGCGTAAATCAGCTTCTCTATCACTCGTTTATTGACACGTTTTAGATCAACTCGAGCACAGAAATCAAATAGGTCTTTAAAGTGACCACCTTTATTTCTCGCCTCAAGAATCGCATCGATAGGGCCCTCACCAACCCCTTTTATCGCACCAATACCGTAAACAATTGCGCCATTTTCATCAACATTAAAGCGATATAGGCCAGAGTTGATGTCTGGTGGCAGCACGGTAAGCTTCATACGGAAACACTCATCGACCAAGCCAACGACTTTTTCCGTGTTATCCATATCGGCTGTCATTACCGCAGCCATAAATTCGGCAGGATAATGTGTTTTCAGCCAAAGAGTTTGATAAGAAACCAATGCATAAGCAGCAGAGTGCGATTTGTTAAAACCATAACCGGCGAACTTCTCTACCAAGTCGAAGATTTTCATCGCCAACTCGCCATCGATACCGTTCTTTATCGCACCTTCTTCAAAGATAGCACGTTGTTTTGCCATCTCTTCTGGCTTTTTCTTACCCATTGCACGACGGAGCATGTCCGCACCACCTAGCGTATAACCCGCTAAGATCTGCGCAATCTGCATTACCTGCTCTTGGTACAGGATGATGCCGTAGGTTGGATCAAGCGTCTCTTTTAGCGACTCGTGTTGCCACTTTTCATCTGGATAAGAGATCGCTTCTCGACCATGTTTACGGTCGATAAAGTTATCTACCATGCCCGATTGTAAAGGACCCGGACGGAAGAGTGCTACCAATGCGATGATGTCTTCGAAACAGTCTGGCTGAAGTCGTTTGATCAGCTCTTTCATGCCTCGAGATTCAAGCTGGAATACTGCTGTCGTTTCAGAGTTTTGCAACAAACGGAAAGAGGCAGGGTCTTCTAACGGTATCGATTCAATTTGAACCGGTTCTTTCCCTTCTCGCTCTAGACGTGGGTTAATCAGCCCTAACGCCCAGTCAATAATGGTTAAGGTACGTAGACCCAAGAAGTCAAACTTAACTAGGCCAGCGGTCTCAACATCGTTTTTATCAAATTGAGTAACCGGAAAGTGACCTTCAGCGTCTGCATAAATTGGCGCAAAATCGGTAATTGTTGTAGGTGAAATTACAACACCACCAGCGTGTTTACCGGCGTTTCGCGTACAGCCTTCCAAAATATGACACATGTCGATGAGTTCTTTAACTTCCTCATCGGCCTCATACAATTCAGGTAGTGCAGGTTCAGCTTTAAACGCTTTATCTAGCGTCATGCCTGGATCGGGCGGGATCAGCTTTGAAATACGATCAACAAAACCAAATGGGTGGCCCAATACGCGACCAACGTCACGGATTACCGCTTTTGCCGCCATGGTACCAAACGTGATGATCTGAGATACCGCGTCGCGACCGTACATTTCCGCAACGTGGTCAATAACCTGGTCACGTTTATCCATACAGAAATCGACGTCGAAATCGGGCATCGAAACACGTTCTGGGTTCAAGAAACGTTCGAACAGCAAGTCATATTCTAGTGGATCCAGATCGGTGATTTTTAGTGCGTAAGCCACCAAAGAACCAGCACCGGAACCACGTCCAGGACCTACAGGAATTCCATTATCTTTTGACCACTGGATGAACTCCATTACGATCAAGAAGTAACCAGGAAATCCCATTTGGTTGATAACATCTAGCTCTATCTGAAGACGTTCATCATATTCAGGGCGGCGACGTTTTCTCTCTTCCTCATCTGGAAATAGGAACTCTAAACGCTCTTCCAACCCCTCTCGGGATTTCATGACTAGGAACTCAGTCTCTTTCATCCCTTCGGTTGGGAAAGCTGGTAGGAAGTACTCACCTAAGCGCACAGTCACGTTACAACGCTTCGCTATCTCGACACTGTTTTCTAACGCTTCAGGAATATCAGCAAACAGCTCACACATTTCTTCTTCTGTACGAAGATATTGCTGCGGACTGTAGTTTTTTGGCCTACGCGGATCTTCTAATGTGTAACCATCGTGAATCGCTACGCGTATTTCATGAGCATCAAATAGGTCTGGACTCAGGAATACAACTTCATTGGTCGCCACTACTGGCAAGTCCTGCTGCTCTGCCAATTCAACCGCAAAGTGAAGATAAGTTTCTTCATCTGGACGACCGGTACGAAGTAGCTCAAGATAAAAGCGATCTGGAAAATGCTGTTTATAGAAATCAATACACCCTTGCACTATTTGACGGTTGCCTTTCAAAAGGCCGCGACCAATTTCCCCGCTTTTACCGCCGGATAATACAATCAGGCCTTCAGACATTTCAGCCAACCAGGCTTTGTCAATCACTGGGTGGTGTTGAACATGTCCACGTAAGTACGCTTTTGATATCAATAACGTCAGGTTCTTATAACCTACATTATCCGCCGCAAGCAAAGTCACTTGTGTCAGCTCTTCACCAAACTCGTCCGACTGCATTTTAAAGTCAGCACCAATGATCGGTTTAACACCACTGCCATGCGCCGTACCGTAAAACTTCACCAAACCACATAGGTTGGTAAAGTCGGTCAACGCCATTGCGGGCATACCGAGCTCAGCAACTTTCTTTACGATTGGCGGAACTTTGTTGAGGCCATCCACCATCGAGAAGTCACTATGAACACGCAGGTGGATGAATTTGGGATCTGACATTAACAGGTACCGTGTAACTCTATTTTGTTGGGGATTCTAACCTAAAGAGGTTGGGTTTATAACACCAATTAGATCGTTTGATTATTCTATGCCTAACGCTTTTTTTACTGGCTTGAAACTCTTGCGGTGTTCACTGATCACTCCGTGTTGCTCAATCGCTTCAAAGTGCGCTTTAGTTGGGTAACCTTTGTGCTTCGCGAAGCCAAATTGTGGATGAAGTTTATCCAACTCTTCCATCTCTTGGTCACGCACGACTTTGGCAATAATTGAAGCCGCACTGATTTCGGCAACACGTAGATCGCCTTTTACTACAGCTTGAGCATCCATTGGCAGCTCCGGACAACGGTTACCATCAATCAACACCAAATCAGGTTGAACCTGTAACCCCGCCACTGCACGCTGCATCGCAACCATAGTCGCCTGCAAAATATTCAGTTGATCGATTTCTTCAGGAGAACAACGCCCGACCGCCCACGCCAATGCTTTTTCTTTGATTTCAGGAAGCAACGCAATGCGTTTCTTTTCGGTCAATTTTTTCGAATCGTTCAACCCTTCAATAGGATTGTTAGGATCAAGGATAACCGCAGCGGTGACGACGTCTCCCACCAAAGGGCCACGTCCGACCTCGTCGACTCCGGCCACAAGCTGATAACCTTGCGGATATTCAAATGGAGGGAGTTCAACTTTGGTTTTGGTCGCTTTTGGTTTAACAGCCATGATAAATCTCTATTTCTCAATCAGTTTTAGAACTGCGTTTGCGGCTTGTTGGTCCGCATCTTTACGAATCCAATGATGCATTTCCGTAAATTTATCTAACATCGGTTTATTGTCGCTTTCCAATAAGCGAGAAACCTCAGTAAACAAATTGTCCGGTGTGCACTCATCTTGTAGATATTCTTTGACGAGCTCATCATCCGCCAAGATATTCGGCAATGACACATACTTCGTTTTCAATAGACGTTTAGCTAAGAAAGCAGTAAATGCATTCACACGATAACCCACCACCATTGGACGCTTGAGAAGCATACACTCCAACGCTACGGTACCGGAGGCCAACATCACAGCATCGGATGCGGTGATGACGTTGCGTGCGGTGTCATCAACTAACTTGAAGTCCAACTCTGGCGCGAGCGCTTTCCAGGCTTGTTCAAACTGCTCACGGCGTTTTTGATTAACAAGCGCGACAACAAACCCCAGTTCTGGAAATTTTTTATGGAGTAACTTGCAGGTTTCAATAAATGGCTCTGAGAGCATTTTTAACTCGCTACCACGACTGCCTGGCAGGACAGCAAGCCACTTTTTATCTTGTTCTAAACCAAGCAACTCACGTGCAGGCGCTTGTTCTGATTCTAGTGGGATGGCATCAGCCAAGGTATGACCAATGAACTCGCAAGGTACATTAAATTTGTCGTAGAACGCTTTCTCAAACGGAAGAAATGCTAGCACCAAGTTCGTTGCCGCTTCTATTTTAAAGATGCGCTTCTGACGCCAAGCCCAAACAGACGGACTCACGTAATGAACGGTTTTAATGCCCGCTTGCTTGAGGTCAAGCTCCAAGCGTAAGTTGAAGTCAGGAGCATCGATCCCTATGAAAACATCAGGCGGATTCTGAGTAAAATACTGAACGAGCTCAGCTTTCACTTTAAGAAGTCTCGGTAAGCGGCCTAAAACCTCGACTAATCCCATCACCGCAAGCTCTTCCATATCAAACAGAGACTCGCAACCTTGGGCTATCATTTTCGGACCGCCAATGCCTACGAACTCTGCGTCTGGATATTGCTGCTTTACTGCTTTGATAAAGCCTTCACCTAGCGTATCGCCAGACAATTCTCCGGCAATGATGCCAATACGTAATGGTCTTTCCATATCTACTTCGCTATTTTTCCTGTGCGCTATGGATAACGGTTTGCCTTATCCATAAAACACAAAAAGATCGTAACCTCAAATTCGGTCACGATCTTTTTATTTATTGGTTCATTCGCCAATTAACGAATAATGCCACGTTCCGTCGTTTCCAGAATATCTGAGAAACGCTTCACTGCTGGCCACTCTTGAGCCATTTCAGCTAGAATAGGCTTCACTTCTTCTAGCGTCTTACCTGAACGGTAGATTTCTTTATACGCTTTTTGTAGCGCACGAATCTCTGGTTTCTCAAAGCCATTACGCTTCAAGCCAACAAGGTTCAAGCCGAATGGAGTAGCGTGGTTACCTTGCGCGAGTACATAAGCTGGGACATCTTGCACCACAGCTGAACAGCCGCCAATGTAAGCGTAAGCGCCCACTGTACAAAACGGATGAATCGCAGACAGTGCCATCACACCGGCATAATCATCAACTGTAACGTGACCACCAAGAATCGAGTTATTACCGATATGAGTATGGTTACCAATAACAACATCGTGCGCAACGTGTGCATTCACACATAATAAGTTGTCATCACCAATGATCGTGGTTGCTTTGTCTTGCACTGTGCCGCGATGAACTTGGACCGCTTCACGAATGACGTTACGATCACCGATAACCACAGTTGTGTCTTCACCACCGTATTTTTTGTCTTGGTTTTCTTCACCAATGACAGCATGTGGGAAAATACGGTTATCTTTGCCAATAGTTGTGTGACCTTTGATCACAACGTGAGACATCACTTCTGTGCCTTCACCAATTTCAACCGTAGAGGTGATGTACGTAAAAGGACCTACTGTTACGTTAGCACCAATTTTGGCGCCCTCTTCTACCACCGCTGCCGGGTGGATTTTAGCGGTTTCATGAATCATATTAAAACTCTCGACGAGCACACTTCAGTTCTGCAGAACATACTACTTCGCCGTCAACTTTTGCTACACCGCTAAATGCAGCAATGCCACGACGTTCTTTCAGAAATTCTACCTCAATAACCAATTGGTCGCCCGGAACCACTGGTTTACGGAATTTCGCGCCGTCTACGCTTGCAAAGTAGTACAGTTCATTTTCTGTTGGTGCACCAAATGATTTAAATGCAAGTAAGCCTGTTGCCTGAGCCATTGCTTCTAAAATCAAAACACCTGGGAATACTGGTAGTTGAGGAAAGTGACCTGTGAACTGAGGTTCGTTAACCGACACGTTTTTAATCGCGTGAAGGTACTTCTCTTCTTGGAAGTCTATCACTCGGTCGATCAATAAGAATGGGTAGCGATGAGGTAGTAGCTCTTGAATTTCAGAGATGTTCATCGTTTTCTTTTCAGTAGTCAAAGTCGTCTTCCTATATCAATTTTTTGCCGCCAAGATGGCAAACGTGGCAACAGGTCGTAAAGCCGAATCGCTTTGCAATATACTAGCAAAATACGCACCATCTTGGAGTTAAATCTACTTAGAGCGCGTCATTATAGAAGAAAAAGACCCGCATTTCGCGAGTCTTCGTACAGAATATGGAACTAGAGCTTGTTAGCCTTCGTGTTAAATACAGAGCGAAAGATAACTTGTTCTAAATTTCTTCTTTCTGTTCCAGCTGTTTTTCAACCGCTTTTAGGCGCTTATTCATCTCATCAATACGGTGAACTCGAGTTGCGGTCTTACGCCACTCTCTGTTCGTTTGTAGTGGAATACCTGATGAGTAAAGGCCTTTTTCTTCGATACTGCGCATTACCATGCCCATACCTGTAATCGCCACACCATCTGCGATAGTGATATGGCCATTCAGAACAGACGCGCCGCCAATCTGGCAGTACTTACCAATTTTTGTACTGCCTGCGACAATAGTACCACCAGGCATCACGGTACCATATCCGATCTGCACGTTGTGCGCGATTTGAAGTTGGTTATCGAGAATGACATTGTCTTCAATGATAGTATCTTCGAGTGCACCGCGGTCAATCGTAGTACAAGCACCAATCTCAACGCGGTTACCGATACGCACTGAACCAAGCTGAGGAATTTTAATCCACTCGCCTTTGTCATTAGCGTAACCAAAGCCATCAGAGCCAATGACGGTACCCGATTGAACGAGACAGTCATCACCCAATGACACTTCATGGTAGATAGTGACATTAGCCCAAAGCTTGGTGTTATTCCCTAGCTTGGCGTTCTTACCGATAAAACAACCAGCGCCAACGCTTACGTTATCGCCGAGTTCTACGCCCGTTTCAATCACAGCATTAGCGCCGATTGTAACGTTCTCACCCATCTTAACGTCAGCGGCAATCACAGCACTTGGTGCAATATCGTCTGCCGGTGTTGGTGTGGTATCCATCGCTTGGACCACACGAGCAAATGCGACATAAGGGTCTGAAACCACTAGCGCACTTCCAACGCATTGATCTTTATGCTCAGCCTTTACCATAACAACGGTAGCTTGGCACTCAGAAAGGTGTTTTGCGTATTTTGGGTTAGACAAGAAGGTTACGTCACCTTCTTGTGCTTTATCCATTGGGGCAACACGGCTTACAACGAGAGACTCGTCACCAAACAGCTCACCCCCGGTAATTGTCGCCAATTCGGCTAATGTTAATGTCTTCATAACTTCTTATTTTAGAGCTTTAATTACGTCTTCAGAGATATTGTATTCTGGCTTGCCGTACTGCAAAGCAGAGATATCAATCACAAGATCGTAACCATTTTTGTCTGCGACTTTCTTAACTGCATCTTGAATCGTTTTGAAAAGCTTCGCTTTTTCTTCAGCTTCACGACGCGCACTTGCTTTTTCAAGTGCTTGTGCTTTCACTTTGTACTCGCTGTCTAGCTTCGCGATATCGATACGTAGCTTTTCAACTTCGTCTTGACCCAAAAGCTCGCCGTCACGTTGTAGCTTCTCAATCTTTGTTTTAGCTTGTGCTTGGATTGACTTCAGTTCATCAGCTTTGCTTTTGAAGTCTTTCTGCATTTTTTGTAGTACAACTTCACGTTGAGGAAGAGCTTGAAAAACTTGAGCTGTATTTACGTAAGCAATTTTCTGTGCAGCTTCTGCCGCATTTGCAAACATTGAAGAGCTCAGTACAAGAAGGCCAATCCCAGCCGCTTTGATCATTTTATTCAAAATATTTTCCTCTTTAGAAAGTTCTACCGATAGTGAATGTGAAGAACTCTTCATCATCGCCATCAAATTTCTTAATTGGTTTCGCTAGTGAGAAGACTAGTGGCCCCATTGGAGACATCCACTGCAACGCCGCACCGTAAGAAGAGCGGTAGTTGGTTGGATCTGAGTAATCGTAGTAGTAACGGTCACCATATTCCGCACCTGAATCGCGGTAGTCAAACTCCGTATCCCAAACACTTGCCATATCAAAGAAGATACTGGTACGAATTTGGTTTTGTACTTCTTCTGATGCAAATGGTGTTGGGACAATCAACTCAACACTTGCTAGCGCTACGGCGTTACCACCAACAGAGTCATCTGTTGCTGTATCTGCGCCATTGTTTGAACCAGATGTATCACGGTAAACCGCTTTAGGACCAACAGAGTTTGAGCCAAAGCCACGAAGCGATGTAAAGCCACCTGCGTAGTAGTTTTCGTAGAATGGGAACAAGTTATCGTTACCATCCGTTTGACCGTAACCATTACCGTAACCTAAGCGGCCACGGAACAAGAGGGTAAACTCGTGCTTTTTAGTCAATGGCACATACTGGCGAACATCGTACTGCATTTTGAAGTATTGAACGTCAGAGCCAGGTACGGTCATTTTATAGAATGCACGCTGATGGTTACCTGCCGTTGGGAAGTAACCACGGTTTAAGTTATTACGTGTCCAAGAGATATTGAAGTCGAAGTCGTTTGTGTTCAACGCCCCACTAGAATCAATGTTGTCTGCTTGTGCTCGTAAGAACTGCTCTACCTGCAAGTAAGGCGATAAGTTACCGATCTTGTTGTGCGTATAACCGACACCGAATTCAAAACGGTTCAACTCATCGAATGGGAAGCCCCACGTTAAGCTCGCGCCATAGCTTTCGTTGGTATAGTCAACAATATTGGCTTCTTTCGCTTCAAATTCGTTATAGAAAACCTTACCACCTAAGCTTACACCGTCTAAGTTCCAGTACGGATCACGGTAATCTAGACTGATGTTTTTCTGGTAGTCATTCATCATCGCATTGATACCAACACGGTTACCGCTACCAATAAAGTTATCTTGTTGCAGGCCAACCTGGAAGCTCACACCCGATTCTGTACCGTAGCCAACACCGAAGTTAACGCTACCAGAGTTCGCTTCTTTGACAGAGTAAACTAGGTCAACTTGATCATCACTACCAGGAACTCGAACCGTCTGTACTTCAACATTTTCAAAGTAGCCCAAACGATTTAGACGAGTTTTACCCGTTTCAATCGATTTCGAGTTCAACCAACTGCCTTCCATCTGACGCATTTCACGACGAAGGACTTCATCTTTGGTTGAGTTATTACCCGTGAAGCGAATATCACGAACATAAATTCGGTTACCCGGATCTACGTTAACGACCAAAGAAACTTCTTGATTCTCGTCGTCAAACTCAGGAATGGTGTTCACTTGAGGATAAGCATAACCGGACTCACCAAGCACACGCTTAATTCCTTCTTCCATTGAAGTAACCAACGAGCCGTTGTATGTCTCATTGTCTTCAAATGGCACAAGTCTTTCGAACGTCGCTTCCTCACCAATCAAATCACCACGGAACTTCACGTCCTTAACGGTGTAAACCTCGCCCTCTTCTAGACCAAGAGTAATGTATACCCCTTTCTTGTCAGGAGAGATTGCAACTTGTGTCGAATCAACGTTAAATTTTAAGTAACCACGATCCAGGTAGAATGATTTGAGTGCTTCAATATCACCTGCAAGGACTTGCTTTTGATACTTTTCATCAGAAAGGAAATTCCACCACGGCACATCAACATTTAAGTTAAAGCGCGAAAGCAGTTCTTCATCACTGAACACTTCATTACCGATAAAGTTGATTTGCTGAATTTTTGCCGACACACCTTCAGTAAAGACAAACTTAAGGTCAGAACGATTACGTGGTAGTGGAGTAACCACCGCTTTTACTGTTGCGTTGTATTTACCTACGCTGTAGTAAAAGTCTTCTAAGCCTTTTTCAATGTTGCTTAGCGTGGTGCGGTCAAGCGCTTCACCTTCACGAACGCCAGACGCGTTCAGGTTTTCTTGTAGCTGCTCGTCCTTGATTGCTTTGTTACCTGAAAAAGAGATGCTTGCAATGGTAGGACGTTCTTTGACTTGAACCATCAGAACACCACCGTCACGCAACACTTTCACATCTTCAAAGTTACCAGATGCATACAGGGCGCGGATAATTTCTGCAACATCGCCTTGGCCAATGGTATCACCGACACGTACAGGCATTTTCAACAATGCAGCACCCAGTGCTACACGCTGCAATCCATCGATTTCAATATCTTGAACTACGAAGTTCTCTGCTCCATTTGCAGATACACTGGTCGCCAGTAAACTTGCAAATAGAATTCGCTTAATCGCCATACTTGTTCTAATTATTCCTTGCTACTGCTTTTGTCTCTGAACTATCACAGACGAGTAAAATCATTAAATAGCGCTAACGCCATGAGCGAGAAGATGATCGCACCACCAATTCTAAAGCCCATTTCCTGCACTTTCTCAGGAACAGGACGTCGAATGACTGCTTCAATTGCAAAAAACAACAAATGACCGCCATCCAACATTGGTAAAGGAACGAGGTTAATAATACCTAGGTTAACACTAATTAGAGCGAGAAAACCTAAAAAGTAGACCAAACCATAATCTGCTGTCGCGCCTGCGCCTTTGGCTATTGATATTGGTCCACTCAGATTATTCAGACCAACGTCTCCAACAATCAGCTTCTTAAGCATGCTGATTGTCAAACCAATGACTTGGCCAGTTTTGTCTACTGCTTTACCTATTGACTCGAATACACCAAACTGAAGATCGAAGCGATAACTTTCTGGCCATTCTGCGACTTTAGGTGCAATACCTGCAAAACCAACGACTTCTTTGTTAGCTAGCTCACGGCTACCGGGCGTCAGCGTCAATGTTTGCTCATAACCCTGACGTAACACCGTCAATTCAAGCGGTGTATCAGGATTAGAACGAACCGCTTCAACCACTTGCTTCCATTCGGTTACGCGTTGTTGACCAATTGCGACAACCTCATCACCTGGAAGCACACCGGCTTTTTCCGCCGCTCCACCTTGCGAGACCTGCTCGATAACTCGATACACCTCCGGTGTATACGGAGCAAAACCTAACGACTGCATCGCTGACTGAGTTTCTGGGTCGAACTTCCACTCACGTAAATCGAGCGTTTTCGTTACTTCTGAACCAACTTCATTCGCTGACGTTAGTGTTACCGTCATCAAATCATCGCCAATATGAGAAATCAATCCCATATTTACTGATTCCCAATCCGGAGTTTTGATACCAGATATCGATTTAAGTTCCATTCCAGATTCAATTCCAGCTTCCGCAACAATCGAATTGGGCGTAACTTCACCAATTACAGGCTTAACAGCCGGGATACCAATTAGAAATACCAGCCAATAGGCAAAAATTGCGAAAAGAAAATTAAAGATGGGGCCAGCCGCAACAATAGAGGTTCGCTTCCATAACGGCTTCTTATCAAACGCTAGGTGCTTCTCATGTTCTGGCACCTCATCGACACGGCCATCAACCATTTTCACATAGCCGCCGAGAGGGATCATTGAGATGCTGTACTCCGTTCCGTCTTTGCCTACTTTACTCCAAATAGACTTGCCGAAACCGATTGAAAACTTTTCAACTTTAACGCCGCAACGGCGAGCAACCCAAAAATGCCCAAATTCGTGCACGGCAACAAGAATGCCCAGTGCGACGATAAAAGAAATGAGATTCCACAATATACCAGTCATCAGCTACGCTCGCGTATGGTTTCTAGGGCAATAGTTCGTGCCATTCTATCTAGCTCGAGCAAGCTTTCCAAGCTATTCGCATTCTCAGCTTTGCAGCTTGCGTTGATTTTATTCAACACAGACTCATTGATGCGAGCAATATCGGTAAAACCTAGTCTGTTATTTAAAAATGCATCAACAGCGACTTCATTAGCTGCGTTCAATGCTGTTGTTGCGTGTTGACCTTCATAACAGGCATCAATTGCGAGTTTTAAACATGGGTAACGAGCAAAATCAGGCTGCAAAAACGTCAGCTCACCAACTTTCGTGAAGTCTAGCGGCTTAACCCCAGCTTCCACTCTTGACGGGTATGACATGGTGAGCGCAATTGGCGTCGCCATATCCGCTTCTCCCATTTGTGCCAAGACCGAACCATCACGATACTGAACCATAGAATGAATTACCGATTGAGGATGAATAACCACCTTCAGTTGTTCGCGAGCAGCATTAAATAGCCACTTAGCTTCGATATACTCAAGGCCTTTATTCATCATCGTGGCAGAGTCAACAGAAATTTTTGGCCCCATCGACCAGTTTGGATGAGCAATCGCCTGAGCGGGTGTCACCTGTTCCAGTTCTGCGATGTCAGTGTAACGGAAAGGACCACCAGATCCAGTCAACAAAATATGAGAAATGCCATGTTCTTGTAAATTACAACGACCTAGATTGGTTTGTACTTGCTGTGGTAAACATTGGAAAATGGCGTTGTGTTCACTGTCGACGGGAAGTAGCTCTGCGCCAAATTCTTCTACAGCATCAATAAATAGCTGGCCTGACATTACAAGTGCTTCTTTATTTGCCAACAAGACTCGCTTACCTGCTTTCACGGCAGCCATGGTAGGCAATAAGCCAGCTGCTCCTACAATAGCAGCCATTACACTGTCGACCTCGTCCAGCGAAGCAATATGGCATAGCGCATCAACACCACCTAGCACTTCGGTACCTGGCGAAACCGAGTGTAGCTCAGCTTGAAGTTGAGACGCCGCAGCTTTATCTGCCATGACCGCATACTTAGGTTGCCACTGACGACATAGACCGATCATCTTTTCAACGTTAGTGCTTGCCGCTAAGGCAACGACAGAAAACAGATCTGGGTTTTGTTCGACCACTTTAAGCGTGCTTGCACCAATTGATCCAGTAGCACCAAGAATCGTTAACTTTTGCATGTTGTAAGACCGTTAGAAAGCTCAGGAGCGACGACGCCGCTCCTGATAAATTAGAATACGTAGTAAAGAAGAGCAAAAACTGGGAATGCTGCGGTTAGGCTGTCGATACGATCTAGCACACCACCGTGCCCTGGGATAATGTTACTGCTGTCTTTAATGCCTGAGACACGTTTGAACATACTTTCAACCAGATCACCAAGCACTGAAATAACGACAGTAACCAGCGTAATCAGCACCATATGGACAGGGCTAGTGAACTGGATATCGAACCAATCAGCAAATGCCCACGCTACGATTAATGCCGTGATAATGCCACCAATTAGCCCTTCAATGGTTTTATTGGGGCTTACATGAGGAGCCATCTTACGTTTGCCTAAGCTTTTGCCTGCAAAGTATGCGCCGCTATCTGCAGCCCATACCAAGAAACAAACGTACAACACAAGCTTTGCGCCGTGGTATGGATCTACAGTGATGTCATACGCTCTGAGAATAATCACACTCCAAAGGAATGGGATTAATGTCAGAAAACCAAATACATGACGTAAAACAAAATTACTTTGCCAAAATTTCGTCGTTTTGGGGTAAGTAATCGCCATTAAGCTAGCAATAATCCACCAAACAAAACCAATACCCAAGACGACATAATGAGGTGTCATTAAGTGATTGAGGCTATATGCATCAGGCGAGATGTATAGAAAACTAAGTCCGGTAATAATGATTGCCGGCACAAGGGCACCAATGCGAGAGTTGCTTCCTGTAAACTGAGTCCACTCCCAAAAACCTAATAGCGTTATTGCAGTTAAAGCGGCAATAAAGCCCATTAGCGGTAATTTAAAAATGCCTAAAATAACCAGGGGAGCTAAAATTAGTGCTGTTATTATTCTCTGTTTCAAACTAACTAGTCCTTATTGAGCTGCCATCAATGCCTTTATTTGTTCACCTGTACAGCCAAAACGACGTTCTCGGTTGATAAACCAAGTCACAGCTTCTACCAAACTGTCTTCATCGAATTCTGGCCAGTACTCTGGTGTAAAGTACATTTCTGCATAAGCCATTTGCCACAACATAAAGTTGCTGATGCGGCACTCTCCACTGGTGCGAATTAAAAGATCCACTTCCGGTAGGTCTGCCATGGTCAAATGCTCAGTGATTAGCTGCTCATTGATATCCTCTACACGAATTTCACCGTTACGTGCTTTTAGCGCTAACGTTTTAGCAGCTTCTGTGATGTCCCATTTACCGCCATAGTTGGCTGCAATGTTGATCACCATACCCGTGTTATCTGCCGTTAGGTTTTCTGCTTCTACAATTTTCTTTTGTAGACGCTCACTAAATCGACTGGTATCACCGATCACGCGCAACCGTAAGTTATTTTTGTGTAGTTTTTTTACTTCACTAGACAGGACCGTGATAAACAGTTCCATCAAAAGACCCACTTCTTCCTCCGGACGACGCCAGTTTTCACTACTAAAAGCAAACAGCGTCATGGCTCTAATGCCTAGTTTTGAAGCAGCAGCCACGGTCTTACGAACGGCACTAACGCCTTTTTTATGACCAAATACGCGAGGTTTTCCTTTGGACTTAGCCCAACGGCCATTACCGTCCATAATGATGGCAATATGCTTAGGAAGGGAATCAGAGAAGGCTTGAGAATTTTGCATAGGGAGTTAATTGAGTTCCATCAGTTGGATAGACTAACATAAAAAAACGCTGAGCTGTGAGCACAGCGTTTTCCAACAGTGATGTGTGTGGGAGTATTAAACTTCCATCAACTCTTTTTCTTTTGCAGCAAGAACTTCATCGATCTTCTTAACTGCAACGTCAGTTAGCTTTTGAATTTCGTCTTGTGCTTTACGGTCTTCATCTTCAGAGATTTCTTTATCTTTTAGAAGCGCTTTAAGATCGTTGTTTGCGTCACGACGGATGTTACGAACAGCAACACGACCACCTTCAGCTTCACCACGGACGATCTTAACTAGGTCTTTACGACGCTCTTCCGTTAGCGGTGGAAGTGGAACGCGGATGATAGTGCCAGCTGACATAGGGTTTAGACCAAGGTCAGACGTCATGATCGCTTTTTCTACTTTCGGCGTCAGCTCTTTATCAAAAACCGTGATTGCAAGTGTACGTGCATCTTCAGCAATAACGTTTGCTACTTGGTTTAGAGGTGTTGCTGCACCGTAGTATTCTACAGAAATACCAGATAGTAGGCTTGGGTGTGCACGACCTGTACGAATTTTAGAAAGGTTGTTCTTAAGCGCTTCAACGCTTTTATCCATGCGCTCTTGCGCGTCTTTTTTGATTTCGTTAATCACAGTTTCACCTTAAAAATGTCATCTTTCCTGAAGAAAGCCTAAAACGGTTGAGCAAAGCAAGCACCACCCTAACGCTTTGGAGTGGCACCTTAAGCCAAGCTTATTCGTTGATGAGCGTGCCTTCTGCTTCGCCCATAACCACGCGACGTAGTGCGCCTGGCTTGTTCATATTAAATACGCGGATTGGCATTTTGTGGTCACGAGCTAGCGTAAACGCCGCCAAGTCCATAACTTTCAGCTCTTTATCCAGAACTTCTGCATAAGATAGCTTATCATACAGCTCTGCGTCTGGGTTTGCTACAGGGTCAGCAGTAAATACACCATCAACTTTCGTCGCTTTTAGTACGACATCCGCTTCAATTTCGATACCACGTAAACAAGCAGCAGAATCCGTTGTAAAGAACGGGTTACCAGTACCAGCAGAGAAGATGACAACTCGGCCTTGGCGAAGCTCACGGATCGCATCAGCCCAATTATAGTCGTCACATACGCCTTTTAGAGGGATTGCAGACATAACGCGCGCATTTACGTATGCACGGTGAAGAGCATCACGCATCGCTAGGCCATTCATTACTGTAGCAAGCATACCCATGTGGTCACCAACTACGCGGTTCATACCAGCTTCAGCTAGGCCTGCACCACGGAACAAGTTACCGCCACCGATAACTACACCAACCTGAACACCCAGTTCAACCAGTTCTTTAACTTCTTGTGCCATACGATCAAGGACCGCAGGATCAATACCAAAACCGTCTTCACCTTGAAGAGCTTCACCACTCAGTTTTAATAGAATACGTTGATACGCTGGTTTAGGGTTCGTAGTCATGGAGTTTACCTTCCAAAGAGAGTTGTTGATTAACAGTCATGAATAGACACAACTTCAGTTATGGCTATTCATCACGGCTAATCGTTCACTGCTCATAAAAAGACCGCAGCCTTGGCTACGGTCTAATCTTTATACAGTCTCTAAGGATTAACCTTTTTGAGCTGCTGCAACTTCTTCAGCGAAGCTCATTTCTTCTTTCTTCTCGATACCTTCACCTACTTCTAGGCGAACGAACGTAGAAACTGAAGCGCCTTTTTCTTTCAGCATTTCGCCTACAGTTTTCTTAGGCTCCATGATGAAAGCTTGACCTGTTAGAGAGATCTCGCCAGTGAATTTCTTCATGCGGCCAACAACCATCTTCTCAGCGATTTCAGCAGGCTTGCCTTCGTTCATTGCGATTTCAACTTGAACCGCTTTCTCTTTTTCTACTACGTCAGCTGGTACGTCTTCTGGGTTAACGAACTCTGGCTTAGAAGCAGCAACGTGCATTGCAACGTGCTTAAGAGTTTCTGCGTCGCCTTCACCAGCAACAACAACACCGATTTTCTCACCGTGACGGTAAGAAGCGATTGCAGTGCCTTGAACGTATTCTACGCGACGGATAGTGATGTTTTCACCGATTTTAGCTACTAGAGCTACACGTGCGTCTTCGAATTGTGCTTGTAGTTCTTCAACAGAAGCTTTTGAAGCTAGAGCTGCAGCTGCAACTTCTTCTGCGAATGCAGTGAAGTTACCGTCTTTAGCAACGAAGTCAGTTTGGCAGTTAACTTCAAGAAGAACAGCAACGCCGTTTTCTTCTTTGATGATGATTGCGCCTTCAGCTGCAACGTTACCAGCTTTCTTAGCTGCTTTCGCTGCGCCAGATTTACGCATGTTTTCAATTGCTAGTTCGATGTCAGCGTTTGCTTCTACAAGCGCTTTCTTACATTCCATCATGCCAGCGCCAGTACGCTCGCGAAGTTCTTTAACTAGAGCAGCAGTTACAGTTGCCATTCTGTCTTCCTCGTTTGATTCGAAATAAGGTAAAAAACAGGGGCCTAACATTGTCGGCCCCCATTGCTAACTATAACTTAGTTTATGCTACACAAAGGTTTCACATAGACCAAGTGTGACACAGAGCCGCTATTATTCAGCTTCTACGAAACCGTCTTTTTCAGCAACTGCAGCTACGTCTTTGTTACGACCTTCAGATACTGCTGAAGCAGCAGCGTTCAGGTATAGCTGTACAGCGCGGATCGCGTCGTCGTTACCTGGGATTACGTAGTCAACGCCGTCTGGGTTAGAGTTAGTATCTACCACAGCGTATACTGGAATACCTAGGTTGTTAGCTTCTTTAATTGCAATGTGTTCGTGATCAGCGTCGATTACGAATAGAGCGTCTGGTAGGCCGCCCATGTCTTTGATACCACCAAGAGATTTCTCTAGCTTCTCCATTTCGCGAGTACGCATTAGAGCTTCTTTCTTAGTTAGTTTGTCAAAAGTACCGTCTTGAGATTGAGTCTCTAGTTCTTTTAGACGCTTGATAGACTGACGAACTGTTTTGTAGTTTGTAAGCATACCGCCTAACCAGCGGTTGTTTACGTAAAACTGGTTGCTTGCGATTGCAGCTTCTTTAACAGCTTCAGATGCAGCGCGCTTAGTACCTACGAATAGAACCTTACCTTTCTTCTCGCCAACTTTAGCTAGTTCAGCTAGAGCGTCGTTGAACATTGGTACAGTTTTTTCTAGGTTGATGATATGAACTTTGTTACGAGCGCCAAAGATGAATGGCTTCATTTTTGGGTTCCAGTAACGAGTCTGGTGACCGAAGTGAACACCAGCTTTTAGCATATCGCGCATTGATACAGTTGCCATTTTAAAATCCTCTATGGGGTTAGGCCTCCACATTCCCCATAACTCCGACCAAGCTTCTGCTCAGCACCCCGGAATATGTGACGGAATGTGTGTGATTTAAAGATAAAAGGTTATTCGGATGAAGCTTGCTTCGCCGCTTAACTTTGCTAAACGAAGAGAACAGTCCTCTATTCCGGCGCGCTTTATACCATATTTTAGCTCACTGTGGCTAGTAAAAATTATTTCTTCACCGAGCCACTTTCTCCTATTTATAAGCAAAACTTTAAACATATGATCGAATTAAGAATGATGCATATTCCTATCTAACTTGGGTTAACGCCCCGATGTCTGATAGAATGCGGCCATTCGCACGTTTACGTGCTTAGGAATAAGTAGAGAAAGCCAATGTCAATCAAGATTAAAACTGCTGAAGAAATAGAACGCATGCGCATTGCGGGCAAGCTAGCCGCAGAGATTCTAGAAATGATCGAACCACACATCAAAGTTGGTGTGACGACAGAAGAGTTAAACAAAATCTGTCATGAGTACGCTCTAGAAAAAGGTGCATACTCTGCTCCGCTTGATTACCATGGTTTCCCTAAGTCGATCTGTACTTCAATCAACCATATCGTATGCCACGGTATTCCAGCGGAAAAAGACGAAATCGGTAGCAACGGCCAAATGAAGCCGGCGGTACTAAAAGATGGTGACATCTTGAACGTTGATATTACCGTAATCGTTCCAAATGATGAGAATGCCGATCTGAGCGTGCGTCCTCAGGGGTACCATGGTGACACTTCTAAGATGTTCCTAGTCGGTGATGTTTCGCCTGCAAACAAACGTCTGTGCATGGTAGCTCAAGAAGCACTGTATGTTGGTATGCGTACCGTTAAGCCAGGTTCAACGGTTGGTGACATCGGTACAGCTATCGAGAAGTACATCAAAGAGAATAACAAGAACAATCCTCGCAACAAGTTTTCTATTGTGAAAGACTTCTGTGGTCACGGTATCGGCGATGAGTTCCATGAAGAACCACAAGTGGTTCATTACAAGAACAAAGACCGCCGCGTACTAAAAGAAGGCATGTGCTTTACTATTGAGCCGATGATTAACGCTGGTAAATTTGGTTGCTCTGTTGATGCACAAGATGACTGGACTGTTTACACGGGCGACGGCAAGAACTCTGCGCAATGGGAACATACCATTGTAGTAACAAAAGAAGGTTGTGAAGTACTAACGCTTCGTAGCGACGATACGATTCCTCGCCTAATGAAAAACGCGTAAAGCTGACGACCACTCGTTGTTTACTATATCCCTGCTTCGGCGGGGATATTTTTTATCTGCCGCAAATTTGTTAGATTGTTATTAGATTAGCTTGCACGGATGGCAAATATGACACTTCAGTCCCCTCTTACCTTTTCCGATGAACAAATCAATATCGGTGAACTCAAACAAGAATTAGAGAAGTTTAGCTCTAATCAAAACCAAGAGTTTCTCAATCATCATCCGGTAACAAGCTTGGTTTTAGCCAGAGCTGAATATATGGATCTGCTTCTCAATCGTTTGTGGCAACATTTTGGTTTCAAGGATATTTACAACATTTCCCTAGTTGCCGTTGGTGGCTACGGACGAGGCGAGCTGCATCCGCTCTCCGATATCGATATTTTGATTCTGTCGAACAATAAACTGCCAACCGCGTTAGAAGCAAAAATCAGCGAATTCATTACGCTGTTGTGGGATTTAAAACTCGAGGTCGGACACGCTGTTCGCACCGTTACTGAATGTGCTGAAATTGGTAAAACCGATCTAACGGTCGCGACAAACCTGCAAGAAGCGCGACTGCTGTGTGGAAGCGAGGACACCTTTCAGGCACTGAAGAAAGTCGTGTTATCAGACTCCTTCTGGCCAAGTGAGACGTTTTACCGCGCTAAAATTCAAGAGCAGCGCGAACGCCATGCGCGTTACCACGACACGACCTACAACTTAGAACCGGACATTAAATCAACCCCTGGCGGGCTACGCGATATTCATACATTAAGCTGGGTCGCTCGACGTCACTTTGGTGCGACTTCATTGTTGGAAATGAGCCGATACGGATTTTTAACTGACGCAGAATACCGAGAATTGGTTGAATGTCAGGACTTCCTTTGGCGAGTACGTTTCGCTCTGCACATGGAGCTTCGCCGCTATGACAACCGCTTGACCTTTGCCCATCAAGCACAAGTTGCGGAAAATCTAGGCTACGTCGGAGAAGGCAATCGAGGCGTAGAAATGATGATGAAAGAGTTCTACCGCACGCTTCGTCGTGTGGCAGAGCTCAATAAAATGCTACTCAAACTCTTTGACCAAGCGATCATTAATGGTGGGGCAACAGAAAGTGCCGAGATTCTCGATACGGACTTTCAACGTCGCGGTTCTTTAATTGAAGCGCGGAAACCCGCATTGTTCCAAGCTCGCCCAGAAACTATTCTGGATATGTTCTTACATATTGCTAACGACTCAACTATTGAAGGGGTGAGCCCACCAACGCTGCGTCAACTGCGCACCGCTCGCCGTCGGCTCAACAAGTTTTTGCACACCATTCCTGCTGCGCGTGAAAAGTTCATGGCGTTATGTCGTCACCCTAATGCTCTGCACAAAGCATTCAGTCTCATGCACCGATTAGGGGTTATGGCGGCCTATTTACCGCAATGGAGTCAGATTGTTGGTCAAATGCAGTTTGACTTATTCCATGCCTACACCGTTGATGAACACAGTATTCGATTACTTAAACACATCAACACTTTTAGTGACCCAGAAAATCATGCGAAGCACCCTATTTGCTGTGACGTCTACCCTCGGATGCAAAAGAAAGAGCTGCTGATTATTGCCGCTATTTTCCACGATATCGGGAAAGGTCGTGGCGGCGATCACTCGATTATCGGTGAAGGAGAAGCGTACGACTTCTGCATTGAGCATGGTTTATCGAAGCCCGAAGCGAAACTTGTCGCTTGGTTGGTAAGACATCATCTATTAATGTCTGTCACCGCACAGCGCCGAGATATTTATGATCCTGATGTCATTACCGAGTTTGCCAAAAAAGTCAGAGACGAAGAATCTCTCGATTATCTTGTATGCCTGACAGTTGCAGATATTTGTGCAACCAACCCAGAACTTTGGAATGCTTGGAAACGAACTTTACTTGCGGAGCTGTATTACTCCACACAACGTGCTTTACGTAGAGGCCTAGAGAACCCTGTCGATGTGCGTGAGCGAATTCGCCACAATCAACAAATGGCCTCCGCAATGCTGCGCAAAGAGGGGTTTGCCGCGCGCGAAATTGAAGTATTGTGGCAACGCTTCAAAGCTGACTACTTCCTTCGTCATACCCATACGCAAATCGCGTGGCACTGCGAACACTTACTTCGCATGGAAGATCCGACTAAGCCTTTGGTGTTGATCAGTAAAAAAGCCACTCGTGGCGGCACTGAGGTGTTTGTATATACGAAAGACCAGCCTGCTTTATTTGCGACAGTCGTGGCGGAGTTAGATAGGCGTAATTTTAATGTACACGACGCGCAAATCATGACCAGCAAAGATGGGCACGTGATTGATACCTTTATGGTACTCGATCAACATGGCGAAGCGATCGATGAGTCTCGTCACGCGGCGGTGATTAAACACCTCACCCATGTACTGGAGGCGGGCCGACCAACCAAGATTAAAACGCGCCGTACTCCGAACAAACTTCAGCACTTTAATGTGAAAACCAAAGTCGACTTCTTACCAACCAAAGGTAAAAAACACACTTTAATGGAGTTTGTCGCGCTAGACACACCAGGGCTGTTGGCCAAAGTAGGCCGTACGTTTGCTGATTTAAATATCAACCTTCACGGTGCCAAAATCACCACCATTGGTGAGCGAGCAGAAGACTTGTTTATTTTAACCAGTGATGCAGGAGGAAGATTAAGTGAAGAACAGCAAGATGAGCTAAGAGAGAGATTGATCGAAAAGTTATCTGATGAGGTCGCAGCTTAGATAAAACCTGCCAATCTTTTCGGTTCAGGGCGAGAGCGATCTTGCCCACAAGTTAAGCATTTTGGCTAAATATCAGCTATCTAGCTCATACATAGGCTGCTACAGTTATATCAATATCAATTCGATGTAATAGAGGTAGCCTATGTATCCCCACCTCACTGGTTTGGGTATTCACGACCCTAAGCAGATTGAACGTTATTCCCTACGCCAAGAAGCACACAAAGACGTACTCAAGATCTATTTCCACAAGCAAAAAGGCGAACTATTCGCTAAAAGCGTTAAATTCAAATACCCACGCCAAATCAAAAATGTTCTTGTTGATAGTGGCAGTCACAAATATAAAGAAGTAACGGAAATCAACCGTAACCTCACATTAGTCATTGATGAACTGAATAAAATCACTAAGCCAACGAAACAACCTGAGGTTGATGTAAAAGAGAAAATTCTTTCAGACCTTCGTCATTTAGAAAAAGTCGTTTCGAGCAAGATCGCAGAGATCGAAGCGGATCTCGCAAAACTAAAGTAAAACGTTAAGTCTTAAATATTAAAAAAGGGTTAGCATTGATGCTAACCCTTTTTATTTGTACCCAATCATTATCTAGATCTAACTGCGCCGATTATCGGTTGATCATCGATTCATCCCACTCAAATCGAGTAAACAATTGCTGCCAAGTTTCATCAAGATTGGCCGTCATGACAATCTCTTGATCGGTAAATGGATGGACAAACCGTAACTCTGAAGCATGCAGTAGCAAACGATGAGAATCAAACTCTGTGCGATACAGCTTGTTGTGCTTTCCATCCCCGTGCGTTGTATCACCCACGATCGGATGGCGTAGATGTGCCATATGACGACGAAGTTGGTGCTTACGCCCCGTTTTAGGTTTCATCTCAACTAAGCAATAACGCGTTGTAGGAAATTTACCCGTCGAATAGGGAACCTCCACTTTAGCCAACGGCTTATATTCCGTCACCGCTTCTTGCGCTTCTTTTTCTTGTGAAGCGAACTTATCAGCAATCTTGTCTAACTCCACTTTGAGTGCGTAATCCAAGACGCCCTCTTCCTCAATCCAACCGCGTACTATCGCGTGGTATGTCTTTTCCATTTTATGTTCAGCAAACATCGGCATGACTTGTGATGCGACTTCACTCGACAAAGCAAACACGAGCACACCAGATGTTGGACGATCCAGACGATGCAATGGGAACACATGCTGACCAATTTGGTCGCGCAAAGTTTGCATGACAAATTGAGTTTCGTGTTTATCTAACCAACTGCGATGCACTAACATGCCGGCAGGCTTGTTGACCGCTACAAAATATTCATCCTGATAAACGATCTCCAGCTCAACTGGTTCTGAAGATCGCGCTATTTCTTGTTCTAGCATTCGTTTACTTACACAGTTCGTCAATGGTTCGGATTGTAACAAGCAGCTCTGCGAACTGCGGTTCCTGCTTCCACGCTTCTGAAAAATAGGGCTCGAGAGAAAACCCTCTTGGCAATGGTTGGTTGTTTTCCACTAGCACGTGCATTCTGTCTATAAAGACCCACTGCAACCACTCATGAGGATGCAATGTATCAATCGCAAATGGCTCCACGCTTTGTAAGGCTTGCTCTGAAGGCCTAGTGTGTTGCCACAACTTATGTTCTTTAAGCTGCGTTTCAAGTTGGTGAAGTAAGTCGACCAATTGAGTATTTGTTACCATTAATTCTATCTCGAACCTTGAATTAGCCGAGAATGATACCATTTCTTGTGAAAAGAACGTTAGGACGTCGTATTTAATGGAAAACATTCAAACCCTCACTCAACTGTTGAACAACAGCCGCTGTGATTATCAAATCTTCGATCTTGGTCGTCGTATCAAAACCATCGCTAAGAAAGAGTTTGCCGATGTAGAAAAAGGTCAAGCACCGTACCCATTCCCAATGCAGCGTAAAGCACACCTTGCCATCGCTTATTGGAATGAACAAAAGCAACCTTGGATTTGGTTTCTAAAGTTTGAATTGGACGAGCGCGGTTTGTTAAAGCAATCAGATATCGGCAATTTCATTAAATACGTAGTGGAAGCCATGGGAACACGCCTCAATGGTGATATCTCTGAAGAGCAACAGCAAAAGCTGTCTAATAACCCATATACGTTCAAACCTTCCGAAGACAAAATGGCCGTGTTTCATAGCCAGGTCCGCGCGAACCTCGATCTTCCTACCAGCCAATATTATGAGCACACTCAGCATTACTTTTCAGGTGGTTTAGGCTGGGATAATTGGCAAACCGTAGGTCTGCAAGGGATCACCGACATGGCCGCTCGTTTGGACAAAGAGCAAAACGGGGTAATGATACGCAAAGCGTTGAACCACCTACCAAATGAGCCACTTTATGCCCTATTAGGTGCGCTTGAGCATGTAGAGCTTCAAGAGCGTTTAGCAGAACGTATCGCGGAAAAGGCACAGCAAGAAATCGCAAGTAGCGAACCTGATCTCTTCCTACTTTCAGCACTTATCCGAGCCCTTGCTGGTGCGCCAACAGAAGTCGCCTCTCCAGTATTAGATGCGATATTGCATAGCCCTCGTTTAAGCCATCAGGAGGTATTGATTGGTGTGGCGGGTCGCGCTTGGCACTTACTCGCCAATGAAAAGGTAGCAGAACAGTTTTTGCTGCGTTTAGCTCAAACCGGTAATCAAGCCCTATTTAATCAGTTATTTGCCGATTTAGTGATGCTGCCAGAGTTAAGAATGGTGTTATTGCCTTTGCTGCATTCAAACCCATCAGAGGAACTAGCAAATGCGCTAGTAAGCTTACAACAAGCAACAAAAAGCTAAGAAAGGTTCAGGAATGATTGGTGATCTTTTAGCAATTTTAGGGCTCTGCTTTTTCTGTTACCTGTTTTGGCAACAGCGTCGCCAAGCCGAACTCGCAAAAGCGGCCATCACGCGTAAATGTGAGCAATTGGATCTCCAATTAATCAGCATCGCCTTTGGTGCCCATAAACTAAAAACGCCAGACGGAGTCTGGCGTTGGCATACGGTGTATCAATTTGAGTTTTCATCTCTTGGTGACGATTGCTACCAAGGAGAGTTAACCATGGTCGGTTTCAGGCCGCAGAACTTTCACCTACCACCGCATCGCTTGTAAATTCCATTTCAAAGTAAGGACCATATATATCCTTACTTTCTTTTGTTTCAACAAATCCCAGCTTTTTCAGTACTGCCATAGAAGCTTGATGATTGCTATTCACGTTAGCTTTCACCTTATTCAAGCCCAATTCACGGCACGCTTTGGGGAAAAATGCTTTTAGTGCTTCTGTTGCTAACCCTTTACCCCAATATGATTTATCAAAAATAAACCCTAATTCAGGTTCGGAATCGAGATTAGCAATGAACACGTGCCCCATATAGTCACGACTGGTGCTCTCTAGCACTGCCATACTATAAATGTTCTCATCATCCAGTATTTTCTCAAACATCTGTTTGGCAGACGCAACTGTATACGGACCATTCAATTCAGCACGGTTTTTCGCACAGCAATTCAGCATGACGAATTCTAGTTGCAACGACTCATTGTAGGGTAGAAGAAGCATTCTTCTGGTTACTATGGCCACATCTGTTCCTTGATTACAACAAACTTAATCTATCCGCAGATCACAAACTCGATGAGCTGAACATGCTCAATGATTGCGGGCATAACACCTTGTAGAGAAGCCGAAAGTTAAACCAACTGGTTGGAAAGGATATTGATCTGAGTTGTTTTTTATTAAGTGTTATTAGGAATTTATATATTTTGTGATATTGATATCCCCAAGTAACATCGAGACGCTTAATTCAATGAGAACACTGGATATCGTTTTTATATAAGAAAGACCCCGACACATAAGTATCGGGGTCATGGTCTTACTCGCAGCAGTCCGGCTACTAAAAGTGCTCCATGCATCATCCATAATAGTGGCTGATTCCGTCAGCTTATTCCTTACGTCGCCGTCCTAGCGGTGTCCTTATCATCCTGACTGCTAACATTCCTCGTTAGCACACGTCACTTGTTCCTTGAGCGGTGTCCCTTGCATCTTCCTGATGCTGTCCATAACCTCAATCCTAGAGGGGTCCATTGTCTATCCTTAGTCATCAACATCCTATTGATGATCGTATCCTTACAATGTCCTACGCTCCATGCTTGATTAATCATCCTGACCAACCAAATCGTCTTCCTGACGATAACCAAATCCTTGGTGCTTTCCTGTTCCATGTCTGCTTCCTGCTGACAACTCTCAATTTACGCCTTTTCCAAAAATAGACAATCTATCCAAGATAAATATTTGGCCCTCACATTGGTTAACAAGTTGTTAAATCATTATTTATCATAAACTTAAGCTCTTTATCTTCTCTTTTTCCGCTTACGAAATCGTTTTCTCTCACAACCTATGTAAGAGATCTCTCACACTACACTCTCCAAAATGCCATTCGCCAAATCAGCGCACTCAACGTATGATGATAGATATATCGTTGTTAAGGATTAAAAATGTTAACTCAAGACGTTACTAAAGAATTAGAAGCGGCAATGGAACAGTTGCAACAACAAGGAAAAGAGCCAACCGTAGCGTTAGTGAAAGCACGATTGAAAACGCCAGTTCCAATGCCAGCGTTAATCACCGCAATAAAAAGTTGGAAGAGTGCTCAACGCGTACCCAAGGTTGAAATCGCAGCACAGCACCACACCGATAATGATCGTCTTGAAGCCCTAGAACACACCGTAAAAATGCTAGCCATTCGTATTGAAGAGTTAGAAGCGAAACTCAGTGAGAAATCATCATGAAGTTATGGGTAGATGCAGACGCGTGTCCAAAAGTTATTCGCGAAACCATTGTGCGTGCCGCCGAGCGTACGGGGATTGAATGTACGTTTGTCGCTAACCACGTTGTCCCTGTGCCGAAAAGAGACAACATCCACTCGCTGCAAGTCCCTGCGGGATTTGACATCGCAGACAACGAAATCGTCAAGCGTGTAGAAGCCAACGATTTGGTGATCACGTCAGATATTCCGCTTGCAGATGAGGTTATCTCTAAAGGCGCTCAAGCCCTCAGTTCTCGTGGCGAGCTCTATACAAAAGACACCATCAAAGCTCGCCTAAATATCCGCGACTTTATGGAAACCATGCGTTCAAGCGGAATTCAGACAGGTGGGCCCGCCGCGCTTTCTCAAACCGATCGACGCGAATTTGCAAACCATTTGGATCGTATTTTGGCGAAATTTAAGAAGTAACCCTCACTCTATTCATATTGAGCCAGCAAATAAAAGCCTGGCTCATTCCTGAAAATTCATTCTCAGCATTGCACCCAAAGCGTGCTCTTACTCCCATTTGTTTTGTTCTGTTTATTTTTCATCTCGCTCACCATAGCTTCAATATGCAACGTGGTTTATTTTGAACGACGTTTTTAATAAGTGTATAGAGAATAATGGGCTTTAACATCGTTTCCAGTGGAAGCTACCTGCCAACGAATCAATGGTCTGATCGAGAGATGGATCACTTCCTAAAATTAGCGCCAGGGACCTGCCGAAATAAATTCGACGTTGAATATCGTCATGTAGCCAATACAAAAGAGACCGCTATTTACATGGCGGTGCAGGCAATAGAGCAGTGTTTAGGAAACACACATACCTTAAGCTCCGTTGATCTCCTTATCTACGCTAGCGGCACACACCACCAGTCTCTACCCTACGACGCCTCAGCGGTTCTCGCCGCGTTAGACGCTCCAACATGGCTAGAAAGCTTTGATTTGAACAGCACCTGTTTATCCTTTCTCTCTGCGCTTGACCTTGCTCAGAGTCTATTCTTAGCAAAACGGTACCGTCGGATTCTTATTGTCACCAGCGAACTCGCCACTGGCATCACACTGAATCGAAATTTTACGCTCAAACCAGAAGTTGCAACCTTATTCGCGGACGGTGCCGCCGCATTTTTGCTCGAAGAACACGACGATGATGGATTGCTCACCAGTCACTTTGAAACGCATCATACCGGGTATTCATTTTGTCAAATTAAGGGCGGAGGTAGTCATATCAATCCGCATACCTCCGAGCATCAAGCCTATTTAAAAAGTTGCCAGTTTGAAATGGAGGGCAAAGCACTCTTTAAACATGTGCGTAAAGCCTTACCAGCGTTTCTAAAAAAAGGCTTTGACGCCTCTCCGGTAACACTCGGCGATATTGATTATTTTCTTCCTCATCAAGCCAGCGCGCATGGATTAAAAAAACTGCCTTCACTCACCGGGCTACCAACAGAGAAAACCGTTAATCACTTTTCGACTTTGGGAAACCAAGTCGCCGCCTCACTCCCAATTAACTTACACTGGCTGCGTAATCAGCCAGAAGCCGCAGGAAAACATGTGTTATTAGCTGGCACCGCCGCAGGGTTGTCACTAGGGATGGGAGTGCTAAAACTATGAAGATATTGGTCACTGGTGGCAGCGGGATGTTGGGTAGCGCAATTCTGAGAATGTTTCACCAGCAGCATGAACTGCACTTTACAGCACGAAATACAGTCATAGCTAAACAACTCGCCGAGCAATTCGATGTTATCCCACATATAGTCGATTTAAGAGACCACTCAGCAGTTCATGCGGTATGCCAAGGTATGGATGCAATCATCCATTGTGCCGCTCTCTCAAGCCCATGGGGAAAGTGGCAGGCGTTTTATCAAGCCAATGTAGATGCCACCAAAAACCTCGTCAATGCGGCTAATACCTATCAAATCTCGCGTTTTATCCATATTTCCTCCACCAGCGTCTACTTTGACCATCAAGACCGTTGGAATATTCGAGAAACCGACGCCATAGCTTCATACTGGTGTAATGATTACGCACACACAAAATACCTATCGGAAATTGAAGCCGTAAAAGGCCAAAGCAAAGCGATCATTTTAAGACCGCGTGGCATTTTTGGACCCAATGATCGCGCGATTATCCCAAGAGTGCTTAAGGCGATAAAAAACAACACTCTGCTTCTGCCATCGGGTAGAAATCCTGTGGTTGATCTGACCTATGTCGACAACGTTGCCCATGCAGCGATGCTCGCTTGCACTCAGGCAGGCCAACTTCAGCATGGTGATGTGTTCAACATTTCCAACAACGAACCAATGCCAATTGAGACTGTTCTGCAAGCTTTATGTGAGGGGTTAAACCTAAAAGTAACGTTACAATCATTACCATACGGTGTGGTATCACCATTATTAAAGCTCAGTGAGCAAATACGAAGGCACTTACCACATCAGCCAGAACCAAGGCTCACCTCATACAGCGCAGGATTATTTAACTATCATCAAACTCTGGATATCAGCAAGGCGAAACAAACACTGAATTACCAACCGCTTTTTTCAATTCAAGAAGGAATACAGCAGTATGCAAACTGGTCTAAAAATAAAAATCTTTGAGGCTGGACACTGCGTACACCCAGGCTTTGTTGTCAAACCAGGTTCTGGTATCAAGCCTAGAGCATTTCCGGCAGCCGTTGCGTTAATTCAGCACCCAACACAAGGCAACATCCTGTTTGACACGGGATATCACGAGCATTTTTTTAGCGCGACTCGCCCCTTCCCTGAACGTTTTTATGCTTGGACAACACCTTGTCGCTATAAAAAAGAACACGGAATTGTTGCGCAGTTAGCAAAAGAAAGTCTCAAACCTCATGATATTGAACACTTAGTACTCTCCCACTTCCATGCTGATCACATTGCTGCCGTGTCTGAGTTTTCCCACTCTCAATTGCATTGCCAACAAAAAGGGGTGGATGCAATTACTAAAAGTGGTCGAATTGGAGGCGTAAGAAAAGGATACCTAAAAGCTCTACTTCCTCCACAACTTGAATCTAAATTATTCATTCATAGTGACTTTTCTGTACCAATCAGCCAAATTCTTCCTCAGTGCCAAGGTGTTAATTTGCTCTGTAAAGACATGTTCGACGACGGATTCATTTATATGGTTAGCTTGCCAGGCCATGCTGCGGGTCAAGTGGGCCTATTAGTTAAGAGAGAACGAGATTGGATGTTCTTACTCGCCGATGCATGTTGGTTAATTGAGAGCTTGAGTGAAAATATCGATCAGCATTGGCTGGCTAACATGCTTTGCGATGACACAAAGGCCTATAAAAACACCCTCTCCGAGTTGAGAAGTTGCTACCAACAAACCCACCACTTTGTTCGCTTCGTGCCTTCACATTGTCAGGAAACTATCCAGCAGCTAATCAAAGAAGGGTGGATGAAGTGATAACGCTTATCTCAGAATTCTGGCGAACCCGCTACCGCCCTTTCGGTTCAAGGGAACAAGTCGAAGCTTGGCAGCAACGACATTTAACGCAACACCTAGATTGGGTATGCTGTAATTCACCGTATTACCGCTCACTTCAAGGTGCAGTACTTAGTGATTTCCCTATCATGAATAAGCAAACCATGATGGAGAACCTCTCGGAGTTGAATACGAAAGGCTTAGATGCTGAACAGCTAATGCAACAAGCACTCGAAGCAGAACAGTCACGCAACTTCGCCGCTTCAAAAGTTGGCGATGTTACTGTTGGGCTTTCTTCGGGCACATCAGGCATGCGCGGGTTGTTTCTTGCTGACAAACAGGAAACGCAACTGTGGGCTGGCAATATATTGGCTCGCCTGTTGCCCAACCTATGGCAAAAGCACCGAATTGCGCTAGCCTTGCGCGCCAACAGCCCACTGTATAAATCCGTCGCGAAAGGCCCTGTCACATTCTTTTATGCGGATTTAACTAAACCTTACCAAGAATGGATAAAAGAGTTGGATGAGTTCCAACCCACGCTTTTGGTTGGTAGTGCGCAAGCTCTTCAGCTCTGCGCCCAGTTCAGCGGTCAATTTGGTCAACCCGCAATTCAACCACAGCGGATCATTTCTGGTGCAGAAGTCCTAACTGAGAGTGACCGTCACTTTATCTCTCAACGGTTCGACAGCGAACTCCATGAAGTCTATCAATGTACCGAAGGTTTTCTTGCATGTACTGATCAGCATGGACAAATGCGCTGGAATCAAGATGTTGTTTACATCGAAAAACATTGGCTGAATACCGAACGTACTCATTACAGCCCAATTATCACCGATTTTCGTCGTAAAACTCAGCCCATTATTCGTTATCAGCTCGACGATATTATTGAGAATAAACAGGATAATGGCGTATTTGAACCTCTTGGCGCGATTGCCGGACGATGTGGTGATCGCCTCACGCTAAACGCAAACCACGTCCCAGTGACGGTGTTACCAGATCTCATCTACCGCGCTATAACACTATCCGCCCAAAGTCGCGTGGATTACCGAATCACCCAAACAGGGTCACAAGCCATTCAAATTGAAGCGGATGTTCACCACCATCGGGTTATACATCAAGCCTTGATAAAGTTGTTTGACCAATTGCGGCTTGATCCTGTCAGATTTAGTTACCGCCCTGCGCCTATTTGGACGCCAATGAATAAACAACGACGTGTGGTGAACATATGCGGGTCTTAATCACCGGAGCCCGAGCACCAGTTGCACTAGAGTGGGCAACCATGTGTATGCATCATGGACATGACGTAATTCTCACCGATTCGCTAAAAAAAACTCTAGGATCGTTTTTGCGAGGTATCGAGTCTTATATCCCCACCGCTTCGCCTCGATTTGCGTTTCCCACCTATCAACAGCAGATCCTAAAAATCATTACTCAGATGCGTATTGATATGGTGATACCCACTTGTGAAGAAGTGTATTACTTGGCTCATGTTGCCAAACAATGCCCAGAAGTAGATTTTTTTCTGCCCAATGTAGGACTACTCAATGCCCTGCACAACAAGTTGACCGTCTTTGAACAGCTTCAAGATTTGCCAGAAATTACACTTCCCAAAACTCGTTTGGTCGCTGATAAAAGTGAGGTTGAAATTAATAAGAGAACCGTTCTAAAGCCAGTTTACTCTCGGTTTGGCGGGCAAGTCATAAGAGATGTGACGACTCAGTCTATTTCTGCCGCCACGATATCGCCCCTTTTCCCTTGGGTTCAGCAACAAAAAATCCAAGGGACTCCGGTGTGTAACTATGCAATTTTTGAACATGGTGAACTTAAAGCACACCAAGCTTATGTACCGAAATACTGTGTAAACAGCTCGGCCGCCAGTGCTTTTCAGCCGATCTCATGCAAACGACTAGATAGATTTATCGCCGCTTTTGGTAAACGTCATACTTATCATGGGCAAGTGTCGTTTGACTTCATCAAATCACAAGATGAACTCTACGTGATTGAATGTAACCCAAGAGCCACCAGTGGTTTGCACCTACTCTCGTCTCGATGCAACCAACTGCTTCCTAATATGGAGTTTACCAGTCCTTCCAAGCAGCGATTGCATCATTTAGGTCCAATAACACTCATCGCTGCAGGCGGGTTATCCCTGTTCAAGGCTCGAACTTGGCAAGATTGGTGGTCTGGAGTGAATGTGATGCAACAGCATAACTTACCGGTCGGGAGCCAAATCCGGAGTATGTTTGAATTACTCCGGTTAGCTAGGCAGAACAAGACGAAGTGGAGCGACGCTTCTACCGTTGATATTGAGTGGAATGGAGAGGCATTGAACTCATGACACTTTCCTCTCAAGAATGGCATCAAACCTTTATCACTCTTATGCAGTCAAATCCTATTGATGAATGCACAGCAAGCTTTGGTTGCTACTATATCGATGATGTTGCCATTCCTTACTCCGTAACACCAAAAATACCAAACAACTGTTATGCAGTCTCCCCTATGACACTGCTTAGTGGCTACGCCGAAGAAGAGCTTCACAAAGTCAAAAATGTGGCTGTTCGATGGGTATGTAAGTTACTTATTAATATGACTAAACCAATCTTATCATTGGCTGGATTGGATCAAGTCCAAACGCTCAACAATCAGTGCTTGTCCACCAATATGTATAGCGAACAATGGGCAGCCTTAAATCTCGATGAACTGCGTCGCGTCGCACTCGATCAATACCCCACCTTTCCCTTGGTGCTTCGCTCCCTCAACCAGCGTCAGCATTTACACTTAATTCAGCGATTGAAGCAGCCAAAATGGCAAAGCTTGGTAACACGACAAGTGTATTTACTTGATGATTGGCAAGCGTTCAGCTTCAACCGAGATTTAACGAAAGACTTCAAACTGCTTAATGATAAAGATTGGCAGTTTAGGCCACTGACCACTGATGAAGAATTTCAGCGCGCCAAAGAGTTATATGACATGCTTTACCTTAATAAATACAGCATCAATAACATCCAGTTTTCAAGTCAATATTTAAAACAGGCGAGCCAGAACAAATTAGTACATTTAGTGGGACTGTTTTATCAAGAAGAGATGCTGGCTACGTTAGGCATTGTAGAAATTGATAATGATATGACTTGCCCAATTTTTGGCTACGATACCAATAAGCCACAACGCCTCGCATTGTATCGTCGAATATCGGCCTATACCATCCGCCATGCCATGATATACCAGCGTCGCTTTAATATGAGCTCAGGTGCTCCGGCTTTTAAACGCAACAGAAAAGCCCGGCCAGAAATTGAATTTAGCTATGTTTATATTGCGCACTTACCTTGGTACAAACGCATAATTTGGAAAAGCTTATGCTGGCTCACTCAGCACTTTTATCGCCCTTTGTTGATGCGTTTTCAGCTATAAACCGACATCTATAATCAGGTAAGCCTGCGTACACAGTCTCAATCGATAAAAAAGCCTGCGACGTTCGCAGGCTTTTTATAATGGAGCTGTGTGAGGTAACCGTTTTCTACGGTGTGTAGTATGTTGCTGCGCCAGGGCCTACTGGTAAACCAAATACGAATACCCATAGGTAGAACAGCACACTCCAACCTACAATGAAGCAGATTGAGTAAGGTAGCATGGTCGCGATCAGCGTACCGATACCTAAGTTCTTCATGTAACGAGTCGCTACGGCAAGAATCAAACCAAAGTAGCTCATCATTGGAGTAATGATGTTTGTCGTCGAGTCACCAATTCGGTAAGCAGCCTGAATCGTTTCCGGTGCATAACCAACAAGCATCAACATAGGAACAAAAATCGGAGCCGTTACTGCCCACTGTGCCGATGCCGAACCAATCATTAGGTTGATAAAGCCACACATCAGGATGAAGGCAAAGAACAACATTGGGCCAGTTAAGCCAATTTCTTGCAGGAAGCTAGCGCCAGCAACCGCGAATACCTGACCGAAGTTAGTCCATTTAAAGAAAGCAACGAACTGAGCCGCAAAGAAAACTAATACAATGTACATGCCCATAGAAGACATAGATTTCGCCATTGCATCAATTACATCGCGATCCGTCTTCATCGTGCCAACAACTTTACCAAACACAAAGCCTGGAATAGCAAAGAACACAAAGATGAATGCCACGATACTTTTCAGGAATGGTGAACCTGCAATTGTACCTGCATCAGAACGTAGAATGCCGTCTTCTGGAACAACCGTCCAAGCAAGCAGCGCTGAAACAACCAGTACAGCAACACCTGCTAGTTTTAGGCCTTTCTTCTCAATGTCTGTTAAGCCACCCATTTTGTCGTTCGACAAATCTTCTGAGGCTTCTTCTTCACTGTATTTGCCAAGCTTTGGCTCAACAATTTTTTCAGTAACAAACGCACCTGTGATTGCAATGAAGAATGTCGACACAAACATGAAGTACCAGTTAACTTCTGGACCAACAGTGTAAGTTGGGTCAATCATTTGCGCCGCCGTTTCAGTAATGCCTGACAACAGCGGGTCAACCGTACCAATAAGTAGGTTTGCTGAGTAACCACCAGATACACCAGCGAACGCCGCAGCAAGACCGGCAAGTGGGTGACGACCTAAAGAATGGAACAGCATTGCAGCCAGTGGAATAAGTACCACATAGCCAAGCTCTGATGCCGTATTTGAAATGATACCCGCGAAAACGACCGTCACTGTTACCATGCGTTGTGATGCACCCATGACTAAGCCACGCATTGCTGCAGATAGCAAGCCTGAGTATTCAGCAATAGCAACACCCAACATCGCAACCAATACCGTACCCAAAGGTGCAAAGCCGACAAAGTTTTTCACTAGATTGGTAACGATTAGTTCAAGGCCATCAGCGTTAAGCAAGCTAACGACATGAATCATGCCATCCGCGGCACGACCTTTTGCACCCTCAGGACGAGGATCAACTACGGAAACTTCGAAGTATCCTGCAATACCCGACATCACCAGAATGGCTAAACAGAAAATGGCAAATAGTGTGATCGGGTGGGGTAATAAGTTCCCCAAATATTCGACAGTATCCAAAAAGCGCGTAAACAGCGGCTTCTTAGGCGAGTTTTGTTTAATTGAATCAGATGAACTCATCTGTTCCCTCCTTGTTTTTATTCCTATGCAAATGTGACAAAAATGTCAAAAAGCGTGCGAAGGGTACTTGAGTAGAAGGTCAAATAAAAGCCCTAAATGTTACAAACTGTGACGAACAGAGGCATTTATAACCAACATTGAATAAAAATGTAGATATTTCATCCATGTAAGATAATTAACTCAACATTATCAATTAAACAAAACCATAAGTTAGATATATGCAGGTTGATTACTTTTGCACAGCTTTGAATCTCGGGTTCGTTTTACAAATGACATAAAGACGCCCTCTCCGTTTTACAATCTGGCAATCCGGATGACGACTTTTTGCACTTTTTAATGATTTTACTACCTTCATGATTTATTCCTTTTCGCTCTTAAATTGACCAAAACGACGGTTGAAGTTCGCAATGCGACCTTCGGTTTGTACAACGCGCTGTTTACCGGTGTAGTACGGGTGAGAAGCTGACGACACATCTAACGTAAAGTAAGGGTAAGTTTTGCCATCTTTCCATTCGATGGTTCTCTCCGTTTTCAACGTAGAACCAACGACAAAGTACTTATCTACACTGGTGTCGTGGAACACCACAGGACGATATTCAGGGTGGATTCCTGGTTTCATAATACTTTTCCTTTCAATTAAATTGTTATGTTATAACATTTTAATTAATAATCATTATCAACAAGAAAAGCAAGAGAAATTTGTGATACTTTTCATCTCAATGAATTCTTAAAGATGTCCACCATGTATTCCATCGAACCCATCGGCGTCATTGAGACACCGTACAAAGAAAAGTTTGCAGTTCCGCGCCAACCACGCTTAGTACCAGAGGCTAAAGCACGCGTAAAACTGTTAGGTGCAGCAAATAGCCCTGAAGCAGTGCGTGGGCTAGAACAGTTCTCTCACGTTTGGTTGTTGTTTCTATTTGATCAGAATCTGGAAGCTGGTTGGAAACCAACTGTACGTCCGCCACGATTAGGCGGCAATGAACGAATTGGTGTCTTTGCCTCGCGCTCGACTTTCCGTCCAAACGGAATCGGAATGTCAGCCGTTGAAGTGAAAGGAGTCACTAAGCAAGGCGATCAAATCTATCTTGATTTAGGCAGTGTAGATCTCGTGGATGGGACACCGATTGTGGATATTAAGCCTTATATCCCCTATTCGGATTCTATTTCGGAAGCACAAGGCGGATACGCAGACCAAGAGCCAGAAAAGTCACAAGTCACCTTTTCTGCTCAAGCATTAGCAACGATAGAAAATCGATCCGATACTGACTATGTAAGATCAGTCATTGAACAAGTTCTGGCACAAGATCCTCGCCCTGCATATAAGAAAAACAAGCCGGACGACAAAGAATATGCGGTAAATTTGTTCGACTTGAACGTAAAGTTCACAGCAACAAGCAACTTAATAACGGTTACCGCTATTGAAAGCTTTTGACAAACGCAATTGGCTGATATTATAGACGGCTAACAAATTTCCCTTTAGGGAACTCCCATACTCCTGCTTATTCAAGCTTGAGTATCTAACTTAAATAAACGGATAAATTTAATGCGTACCAGTAATTATCTTCTTTCTACTCTGAAGGAGACTCCAAACGACGCAGAAGTAGTGAGCCACCAGCTCATGCTACGTGCAGGTATGATCCGTAAGCTGGCTTCAGGTTTATACACCTGGCTACCTACTGGTCTACGTGTACTGCGTAAAGTCGAAAACATCGTTCGTCAAGAAATCGACAATGCAGGCGCAGTCGAAACTTTGATGCCCGTTGTTCAGCCGTTTGAACTATGGGAAGAGACAGGCCGCAGCGAAAAGATGGGCCCTGAGCTACTTCGCTTTACTGACCGTCATGTTCGTCCGTTTGTACTTAGCCCAACCGCTGAAGAAGTGATCACTAGCCTTGTTCGCAATGAAGTGAGCTCTTACAAACAGCTTCCGCTAAACCTGTACCAAATCCAAACTAAATTTCGTGACGAACGTCGTCCACGCTTCGGTGTAATGCGTTCACGTGAATTCTCAATGATGGATGCGTACAGCTTTGACATTGATAAAGACGGCCTACAAAAGTCATACGACGCAATGCACGATGCTTACTGTAAAGCATTCGATCGCATGGGTCTGGATTACCGTCCTGTACTTGCAGATAGCGGTGCTATCGGTGGTAGCGGCTCTCAAGAGTTCCACGTACTGGCTGAAAGCGGCGAAGATATCATCGCATTTTCTAGCGAGTCAGATTACGCGGCAAACATTGAAAAAGCAGAAGCACTAGCTCCAGCCTCTGAGGCTGCGGCACCAACACAAGAAATGACGTTGGTTGATACGCCAAACGCGAAAACAATCGCTGAATTGGTTGAGCAGTTCGAACTACCAATTGAAAAAACAGTGAAAACACTGTTTGTGAAAGCATCTGACGAAGTTGATGCGCCAATCATCGCGCTTATTATTCGTGGTGATCATGAACTGAACGAAGTGAAAGCAGAAAACCTTCCTCAGGTTGCAGCTCCACTGGAAATGGCATCTGAAGAAGAAATTCGTGAGCTTATCGGTGCAGGCCCTGGTTCACTAGGCCCTGTTGGCCTTAAACTGCCGTTCATTGTTGACCGCAGCGTTGCGGTAATGAACGACTTCGGTGCGGGCGCGAACATCGATGGCAAACACTACTTCGGTATTAACTGGGGTCGTGATGTAGAGCTTGGTCAAGTTGAAGACCTACGTAACGTTGTGGAAGGTGACCCAAGCCCATGTGGCAAGGGCATTATCCAGCTTAAGCGTGGTATCGAAGTTGGCCATATCTTCCAACTAGGTAACGCTTACTCCGCAGCGATGAACTGTGGTGTACTGGGTCCTGATGGTAAGAACGTCATCCTAGAAATGGGTTGTTACGGTATCGGTATCACTCGCGTAGTAGCAGCTGCTATTGAACAAAACCACGACAAATACGGCATCATCTGGCCAGATGCAATCGCACCATTCCAGGTAGCGATCGTTCCAATGAACATGCACAAGTCAGAAGAAGTGAAAGAAGCCGCTGAGAAATTGTACGCTGAGCTAACGGCAATGGGCATCGAAGTGCTATTTGACGACCGTAAAGAACGCCCAGGCGTAATGTTCTCTGACATGGAGCTTATTGGTGTACCGCATACCATTATTATCGGTGACCGCTCAATGAAAGAAGGCAACTTCGAATACAAGAACCGTGCTACTGGTGAGAAAACAGCAGTCGCAATGACTGACATTGTTGAGCACGTAAAAGCTCAACTAAAGTAAGCACTCGACGAGTTCTCATTTGAAGTAATTTCAAATAGTTAAAAAGGGTTGGCTTCGGTCAGCCCTTTTTTATTACAGCTCAACATCCTCCCTCCACCTTTTTCGAACTATTCACTTTGTTAATCTTTGGTTCAGCTTCTTGCTATTAAACTGATTTCATCATCTAAAGGAGGTCAGTTATGGATTTAAAAAGTCTTCTAAACCAAGCACTCAAATCAGACTTACTTAAGCAAGGTGCAGATGCATTGGGCAAACAAACCAACAACATCAAATCCTCATCAAATTCAAGTAGCCTAAAAACGCTAGGAGCAGGTGCTGTAGGCGGAGGCCTCATCGGTATGCTGATGGGCTCAAAGAAAAGTAAAAAAATGACTAAAAAAGTAGCGTCAAGCGCATTAAAAGTCGGTGGCGCAGCTGCGCTTGGAGCCTTGGCCTACAAAGTGTATAACGACTGGCAAGCCAAGCAATCCGGTCAAGGTGTTCAAGAAACCTTTGACCCCGATGACAGTAAACACAGTGTCTTAATTTTAAAAGCAATGATTGGAGCTGCAAAAGCTGATGGTCACGTTGATGAAGAGGAAATGGCGCGCATTGAACAAGCTCTCGCGGATATGGGCGCAGATGAGCACGTTCGTCACCTCGTTCAGCAAGAGTTAAACAAACCGCTTGATCCTGCTGAAATTGCTAATCAGGCGACCTCTCCTCAACAAGCGTCAGAAATTTACCTGGCGTCTTTGATCGTCGCTGATGAACAAAACTTTATGGAAAAAGCGTATCTGCAAGAACTAGCGAAACAACTTCAACTTTCACCAGAAGTCACTCAGCAGTTAGAAGCACAAATGCAGTGATTAAATCTCGCTCAAGCAAACCTTCAACTTGAGCCAAAACAACTCTGTACTTTGAGTTTCAAATCCGCTGTGTGTATATTGAGATAAGTTATCATTTAGTGGAAAGAAAACATGCAAGTATACGGCTGTTGTGAACTGGTTCGTGAGCTTTATGCTCAGATTGGTAGTGGCGATCAAGCTTATATTCCCCAAGCAATTTCATGTGCAGTTAAAGCACTGAACGATGTTGCGGCGGATGAGTCTCTGCCTAAAGAAGTGCGTGAAAAAGCGGCATTTGCTGCGGCAAACCTACTGATTTCAGATTTTGAGGATAAGTAATGAATCTAGCGAACTTTGAATCCATGGACCCTGTCATGCTGATGAGCATTGTGAATATGAAGCTACGCGATGACTTCGGAGGTGATCTGGACAAACTGGTGGCTTTCTTCGATATCGAGCGCACAGCACTGGAGACAAAACTGGCTTCTGCTGGTTTTGACTTTCTTCCAGAAGCAGGACAATTCCGTTAATCCACACCATGCTTGGCGGATAACCGAAACGAGAATAACCAATATGAAAAAGGGCTTGATGAGTTACCATCAAGCCCTTTTCTTTTATTCGATAGACGTCTCGGTTAGCCAAATGAAGCCCAGATGACTGTCGCCACAAGAATTGGACATACAAACTTCACATACGCAGGCCATAACTTACCAAACCAACCTTGCGTAAACTCCGGGCAACCTTGCTCAAGCTCTTTGATTTTTGAGTTGCGATTCCATACCCAACCACCAAATAAGCAGAATAAGAGCGCAGCGGTTGGTTGTAGATACTGAGTAGCAACCGTCGCGACCATACCAAACAGAGCGCCAAAGTTATAAACAATCACCACACTGAACAAGGCAATGAGACCACCTAAAACCCAGCTCGTTGCGCTACGCTTGGTGTTGAAACGCTCACTCACTAAAGCCACTGGACACTCTAACATTGAAATGGAGGACGTTAGCGCCGCAATCGTCAGCAATAAGAAGAATACAATAGAGAATAGTTGACCAAGCAAACCTAAACTATCAAACATTAGTGGCAATACCGTAAACACTAACGTATCTGAGCTTAAGAGAGAGCCATCTTCTGCGTAGATTTGAACGCCTTTTTGCATTGCTACAAACATCGCTGGCATCACCACTAACCCTGCAATGAAAGCAACGGCAGTATCTACCATGGTCACGTTCATCGCCATCTTTGGTAGGTTTTCTTTCTTACTCAAGTAAGATCCGTAAATCAACATTGAGCAGCCACCGATCGTAAGCGAGAAGAAGCCCTGTCCCATTGCAGCAAGAATCAACTTGCGGTCCCATACCTTTTCAAAATCCGGCACTAGGTAATGTTTCAGACCTTCCATCGCACCGTTTTGCGTCATGATGTAAGCAAACAGTAGAGCAAACAAAACAAACAATGCTGGCATCAAACGTGTGGACCACTTCTCAATACCTTGTTTTACGCCACCTTGTACGATGAGAATCGTCAGTACATAAAAAGTAATGGTTCCGAACAAGTTACGTTCAACACTAAAGCCCTTTAGCCATTGAGTTGCTGCTTCTAACCCCATTAGATCTGTGATTGCACCTAGTAAAAAGCAGATCAACCAACCACCAACAATTGAATAAAACGCTAAGACAGCGCTTGGTACGCTTAGACCAATCCAACCCACAATACCGCCGAGCTTTTTACCGGTAGGGTTATCTGTGATTGCACGCATACTATCTACAGGGTTGGCTTGACCATGGCGACCAATCGCCATTTCAACCACCAGCATCGGAAATGCGACGATAAGAATCATCACCAAATAAACTAACAGGAAAGCACCGCCACCATTACTGGCTGCTTGAGTTGGGAAGCCCCAAATATTGCCAAGGCCAACTGCGGCACCTGCGGCAGCTAAGATGAACCCGAGACGAGAGCCAAAATGCTCGCGAGGCTGAGAAGAGGTTTGCTGTGTCATACTACTCACACAAAAATATCATTGAACTAGCTAACTAGTACACTATAGCAATATTCACTATTCAACAAGAGTACCTCGGTTAAATCCTCGACAGTTGAAATAATTTATAGTCATTCAGCTTGTAAATTTTAACGTACATCTCATATTCATCGCTCAAAAGCCTCGTGACTGTTACTCGTTTCACGTGGCTGAATTTTACCAATCCTTCTGCCGTGAAGTGAGCCGAAAAATAATGAGCTCTGGTGTAAGGGACGAACTGTTCCTCGTGATACTGTGTCGAAAAGCAGAATATTGTGCTTCGCTTTTTCCCCCTAATGTCTATTTATCAGCTAGTTATTACTCTGTTCTCATTTATACCCATGATTCAAGGAGAGGAAAATGAAGGTCACCCTACTTTACGGAGCGATGATTGTAGCACTCAGCGCCAGCTACCAAGCTCAAGCCTATAACTGTCAAAGTCTACCCGACTGGGACAGCACTGCGACTTATACATCGGGCGCTTTAGTAAAAACGCAAGGAGCCGCTTATGAGGCTGCATATTGGACGCAAGGCAATGACCCCGTGACCAACTCAGGATCTTGGGAAGCATGGAAAGCGTTAGGGCAATGCGATGGTGGAAGCAACAACTTATCACCAACGGTGTCGTTCTCCTCTCCAATAAACAACGCACAAATTCCCGAAGGCAGTGCGATCACTTTGTTAGCCAACGCAGCTGACGAAGATGGCCAAATCACACAAATTGAGTTTGTTGCAGGCAACCAAACCGTTGCTGTGGTAACTCAAGCACCATTCGAAGCTTCTTGGACAGCTATTGAAGGGATCTCGCAATTGACCGCAATTGCGACCGATAATGAGGGAGCTGTTAGCACCACGACGATTTCTATCCAAGTTCAACCACAAGTCGAATTACCGCCACCAAGCATTTCATTGACAAGCCCAGTAGGCACAGAAGTGCTTAATGTAGGCGATAACCTAACCGTAGCCGCTCAAGCTGACGATATTGATGGTGTGGTCACACAAGTTGAGTTCTTCGTAAACAATCAATCTGTCGCCATTGATACTAGCGCACCTTACGAATATCAATGGACCGCGAGTCCAGGTACATACTCGTTCAAAGCACAAGCGACTGATGATACAAACCTCGCAACGATGAGCCAAGAAGTAGCGCTGGTTATTAGTAATTCAGAAACCGGAACGGGCGGATGTGCAGATGCAGTACCTTATGTGGCAGGCACAAGTTATCAAGCTGGCGACCTGGTTTCTCACTTCAACCAAAAATATCGTTGTGATGTTGCTGGTTGGTGCTCCTCGGATGCGACATGGGCTTACGAGCCTGGTGAAGGGCTATACTGGCAAGATGCTTGGAGTGGCCTAGGTGCTTGTTCGACACCACCGCAAGTTACCATTACGGCACCAACGGATGGACAAGTCGTGCTCGCTGGCAGCAATAACGAAATCACGGCAAACGCAAGCGATGCTGATGGCACAGTCACGCAAGTTGAGTTTTTTGCGAACAACACCAGCTTAGGGGTCACCACTCAAGCGCCATATTCCGTTACTTGGAACGCCACACTTATTGGCGCTAACCAGCTTAAAGCCGTCGCAACCGATAATGATAACAACACGTCAGAGTCCCTGGTTGGTGTGGAAGTCAGCGATAAAGATTTGGTCGTCTCTCTGACTTCACCAAGCAGCGGTCAGACCGCCGGATTAGGCAAAAGCCTCGCATTAAGCGCCGATGCAACGTCTTTAACTTCAGGCATTAAACACGTTGATTTCATGATCAACGGCTCTATTGTTGCAACCGATACCACGGCACCTTACACAGCCAACTGGACACCAACTGCACTTGGTAACTTTACAGTTAGCGCCCAAGCTGTGGATTTGTCAGGAAGCAATGCATTGTCTGACGCCGCAGCAATAACGGTGGTTGAGCAAGTAGATAAACGCCATAAACTCATCGGTTACTGGCACAATTTTGTAAATGGAGCGGGCTGTCCAATTCGTCTAGCGGATATGGCTGATGCTTGGGATGTGATTGATATTGCCTTTGCTGAAAATGATCGCAACAGTGATGGCACCGTGCACTTTAATCTATATTCAGGCGATATTTACAGCGATTGTCCAGCACTCGATCCAACACAATTCAAACAGGACATGGCAGCGCTTCAAGCTAAAGGTAAGAAGTTTGTTCTCTCTCTTGGCGGCGCAGAAGGCACGATTACGCTGAATACCGACCAAGATGAAGCCAACTTTGTCTCTAGCCTAACAGGTCTTATCGCTGAGTGGGGCTTTGATGGTCTAGATGTGGATTTAGAGAGTGGTTCTAACTTAGTTCATGGCTCGCAAATTCAAGCTCGCCTTGGTCGTGCTTTGCTTCAAATAGAGCAAAACATGGGTGGCGATATGTACCTAACCATGGCGCCTGAGCACCCTTATGTTCAAGGCGGCTATGTGGCTTACAGCGGTATTTGGGGAGCTTACATTCCTGTGATAAACGAGACACGCAGCACGCTCGACTTGCTTCACGTCCAGTTATATAACAACGGCGGTTTGCCAAACCCATACCTGCCAGGCAGTGCACCAGAAGGCTCTGTGGATATGATGGTAGCGCAATCTAAAATGCTTATCGAAGGCTTTGAATTGGCCGACGGCACTCAGTTTGCACCACTACGTGATGATCAAGTCGCAATCGGCTTACCTTCAGGTCCTAGCTCGGCAAATTCAGGGCAGGCTCCGACACAGAATATTATCAGCGCACTAGATTGTTTAACCAAAGGCACTTCATGTGGCACCGTCAAGCCAGCGTTCAATTACCCGAATTATGCAGGAGTAATGACATGGTCTATCAACTGGGATCAGCATGATGGTTTTAACTTCTCAAAACCTGTCGGCGATAAACTCACCGAGATGAATACGCAATAAGCTATCAAAGAACAAGCGAGTAAAACGCAAATATCGTCTTGTTTCCATTACTTATTCAAGTATGTAAAAACGAAAAGAGAGCACAATCGTGCTCTCTTTCTTTATCTCATTGAGTTTTTTTACTTTTTAATGAGTAATTAAATCGTAAATACTCGGTAATCTTTTAGCTCAGGGATTTTCTTCAACAGATCGTTTTCTTGCCCTGCCATGTCATCCAGCGAATCGCACAAGTCTTCTGCTTGTTGTTCTACCTCTTTCGAATGCTCGGCTAAACGCTCTTCTACTTTCGCGCTGAGTTCAGCCATACTCTCTGATAATGCAGTGAGGTTTATCCCTCCCTCTTCCTTCATTTTTTTCGATAAAGCATCCAACGAACTGGCTAAAAACTCTTTATTGAAGATCTCTTGTGCTTTTGCAAAGTCTTCAGTCCACCCTTGTGTCATAGACTCAAAACTCTCCGCAGGCAGGATGAAATCACCATCTTTGTAGTAACGTGATTCAACATCAGCGAAAAAGTCCTTTACTGCGACTTTTACATTATCAAACGCACCAGGTGCATCGAGGCTTTCCGCAACATCATCAATAATATCATTCGCAAGCGCTAAACCATCACTCGCCAATTGCTTTGCTTGTGGAATATACGCGTTCATTTTTTCGCGATAGTCTTCAATTGCCGCTTTTTGGTCGGCATTGAGTTCAATTAGCTCACCTTTGATGAAGAGGTTGTTATCCTCATCCACGACAGCTTTATCACCTGTCGTTTGGCGAATTTCCAAGCTTTGCCCATCCATACGGACTTCATTATTGATGTCCACACGACACTGCGCTGCATAACCAGTAGCACTGACCATCAGCAATGAGAGTGTAAAAAGCTTTTTCATGTCATTCTCTTTTATTTAACATTACTCGTGTTAAACATAACACTGAGTGATACATGAGATGTCAGCAAATCGTCACGACTTCGTAACAAGTTGTTTTATCTCCTATTTTCACGTCAACCTCATCACCTTCTTCTTTTCCGAACAACGCTCGACCCAGAGGAGATTTGGCTGTTAAGACAAAGACTTCCAGAGTCTGATATTGAACAGTCAAACCACCAGAGCAAGGGCCTACAAAGAAGTGCTTTTCGATCAAATTCTCATCTGCGAGAACAACGTAAGCACCAACACCAACAGGCGCATTCTTAAAGTTACGAGTCACTAGAGAACGATATTGACGCAACTCCTCTTCACTATCTTGAATTCGCATGGCTTGTCCATGAGCAAGATACGCGGCTTCAAGTGCCAATGTATCGTACTTGTGCTCGGGAACAGTTTCTTCATCTGTGGCGGCATCGATAGCTCGCTGAGCCGATGAATGGGCAACTTGAAGTTTTTCTTCCAGATGTTGGATGATAATTTGGACTAAGTCAGCTTTGTTCATACTTTTAGGACGCGCGTTTAGTACTCGGGGTGTGTTAATGTAGCCAAGTTTACCATCAAAGAAAGGTTTCCCTATTATGCAAAGTGACTCGCTGCATCAAACACTTCAATCTGTATTTGGTTTTGACTCATTACGCCAAGGTCAGCAACCCGTTATTGAAGCCGTTATGAATGGTTACTCTGCTGCGGCAATCTTTCCTACAGGCTCGGGGAAGTCACTCTGTTATCAACTACCTGCAACCATATTACCCAACCTTACGTTGGTGATCTCTCCGTTGTTGGCGTTAATGAAGGATCAACTGAGCTTTTTACAAAGTAAAGGAATCGCGGCCGCTTCTATCGATAGCAGTCAAAGTAGAGAAGAAGCACAACAGGTCATGGCTGGCGTGAAGAATGGACAAATCAAAACCTTGATGATTTCTGTTGAGCGACTAAAAAATGAGCGTTTTCGTGAATTCATTCGCCAAGTACCGATTTCTTTGATGGTCATTGATGAAGCGCACTGTATTTCCGAATGGGGGCATAACTTTCGTCCAGATTATCTCAAACTACCGCAATATCAACGTGAACTGAACATCCCACAGTCTTTACTTCTCACCGCAACGGCAACGCCTGCAGTTATTGAAGACATGCAAAAAAAGTTCGATATTTCCAGTGAACATATTACCGTTACAGGCTTCTACCGCTCTAATCTGGATATCTCGGTGATCCCGTGTGAGGAAACAAAGAAACAAGAACAGCTCAGTGAGATCATCGCCTCTTCACCTAAGCTTCCGACCATCGTATACGTGACGCAGCAGCAAACAGCAGAACGAGTAGCAAAGTCATTAATCCATATTGGCATTAACGCTCACGCATACCACGCTGGCATGAAAAGCGACGTTCGTGAACAAATCCAACAGCAGTTCATGGATGGCCAAATTGACTGTATTGTTGCAACGATTGCATTTGGTATGGGGGTCGATAAATCTGATATTCGACGCGTCATTCACTTCGACTTACCCAAATCAATCGAGAACTACGCACAAGAGATTGGACGTGCAGGCAGGGACGGGCAACGCTCGGAGTGCATTCTGCTAGGCAATACGTCCGGCCTAACGGTGTTGGAGAATTTTGTCTATGGTGACACACCAGAATTTACGTCAATTAACTATGTAGTCGAGCAAGCGAAAGAACATGCTCCACAATGGGAGGTAGTGCCACTGCGTTTGTCGCGTGAAAGTAATATCCGCCAATTGCCACTCAAAACCTTGTTGGTTTATTTGGAGCTACATAACGTCATTGAAGCAAAGTACAGTTACTTTGCGGAATATCGGTTTAAGTTTTTGCACGATCAGCAATTTATTGTGAATCAATTTCAAGGCGAGCGACGTCAATTTGTGGAGGCTATTTTTTCCTGCTCACAAAAAGCCAAAGTGTGGTGCCAAGTTGATCTAGAAGCGCTATGGATGAACTATCAATCGGAACGCAGCCGAGTTGTCGCAGCGCTCGACTATTTTCACCAGAACGGCTGGATAGAACTAGAGAGCAAACAACTGACGGACGTGTACTCAGTTATGCCAACCAAACAGAGCTCGGATGTTTTAATCCAACAACTGTATGAACTGTTCCAATCCAAAGAAAGCAAAGATATCGAAAGAATCCACACCATGCTGCACTTGTTCCAGTCCGAGCACTGTTTGAGCTCACAATTGGCGAACTACTTTGCGGATCACGATGCACCAAAGCAATGTGGTCACTGCTCCGTGTGTCGTGGTCACGTCGCCACATTCACAGCACCAGAACCTGAAGATATTGAACAATCTCAAGTATCGATATGGGCGCGGGAGTTTATTCAGCTTTCCCCATCGGCCATCAGTAATGATGCCGTTGCTCGCTTCTTGTGCGGAATCAGCACTCCTTTGATTAGCCAGCTAAAAGCCTCAAAGCTAGCAGGTTATGGTGCAATGGCAAATGTAAGTTTTGAGCAGGTATTAACGCAGGTAGAAACGGTAAGGGCCTAAAAAAAGCTCAATTGACGCGCTTGGTATTCGGGCTTGAGCATCACGTTCAAGCCTAAAAGGCGAATTTCCCGTCCATTTTGGCGTTTAAGAATATCTCTTAGCAAGATCTTGAAGTCCTCAAGCTCTAATTGCGGATGGATGTGCTCAATTGTTGTCAGTTGAAAGTCGGCAAATTTGACTTTAATACCTTGTTTAATAATCGACTTATCTGGGCTTGCACGCTCTAAACGTTTCTCGAGTTCAGGATAAAGTTTCTCCTCAATCACTTGCCAACATTCATCATAGGTTGCGATGTTCTGGCTGAATGTCCTTTCCACACCGACGGACTTTCTCTCGCGCTCAACAACGACTTCTCGATTATCAATTCCATGGCTTCGCTGCCATAAGGAGGCACCCTGACGACCAAACTGCCTCAACAACTCTCGATAGTCACTGTTTTTAATGTCCTCACATCGATAAAAACCGGCTTGGTGGAGCTTCTCAAGACTCACCTTCCCCACACCAGGAATGTTCTCTAGCGGAAGACTATCGATAACCTCTTGGACTTTCTCTGGCGGAATCACAAACTGACCGTTGGGCTTGTTCATGTCTGACGCGACCTTGGCAAGAAACTTTATCGGAGCAATGCCCGCCGATGCCGTCAACCCAAGTTCACTCCAGATATCGCGGCGAATTGACTCTGCGATCAACGTAGCGGAGCCACGGCAAGCTGTCGAGTCCGTGACATCGAGGTATGCTTCATCCAATGAGAGAGGTTCAATGATAGGCGTATAACGCTCAAAAATAGCACGAATCTGCTGAGAGACTTGCTTATATACATGCATTCTACCGGGCACAACCAACAAATGAGGACAGAGTTGCAACGCGCGCGCCGTTGACATTGCACTGCGAACACCATATTTACGCGCATCATAATTACAGGTGCTAATCACTCCACGCTGCTTTTCATGTCCGCCAACAGCGAGTGCAATGCCACGGTAACTGGGGTTATCTCTCATCTCTACGGCAGCATAAAAACAATCCATATCGACATGAATAATTTTTCTAATTCGATCTGACATAGCCATCAAAGCACTGTTCAAAAAAACAGTATAAATCAAATCTACCTGAAGAGAAATGGGCGTGTTTAAGCGAACGTCAATCTCGAAGCATTACGTCCAATTGATCGACTAATTCGGCCCAATCTGCATCTTCTTCGATGGCTTGTTTTAGAAAGTTCGCCTGTGACATCGTCCAAAAGCTAGCTTCATGTAAAGGCGCAGAATCTCTTTTGTGTCGATGTTGATTAATAAAATCTTTCATTTCTTGAGGAGAGCTACCGAGGCCCAGTTGTTGAAATAGCTCAGCCATACCATGTTGATGCATTTCCATACTACTTTCTCCCTACGTTAGCTAAACATAATTATATAACTAAGACAGGAATAATGATGTGATGTTAACGGATGCGTGTCAAACATTTGAGTAGTTGTTCTACTTTTGGTTGACATGTGTTTTTTGATGGCGATAAGTTTAATTTTAGTTATCATTGATTTTAAACAATTAATTTTGGGGACTGCGCTTGAGTAATAAGATTCTGGTTGTTGAAGATAGTCGTGCATTTAAAAACTTTCTTTGCCAAACAATAAGCCAAGCTGGTTATGAGGTCATCGCAGCGGAAAGCTACGCGGAGGCAAAGAACTTGTTATCTTCAGCACAGGACCTCTTCTGTGCGGTTTTAGACTATTGTTTACCGGATGCTCAAGATGGCGAGATTATTGACCTCGTTTTGGAACATGGTCATCGTGTCATTGTTTTAACGGCTCGATTTCAAGAAGACACTCGCGAAAAGATGCTTGCAAAAGGTGTCCTCGACTATATTTTGAAAGACAGCATGGCGTCCGTTTCCTATCTATTACCACTCCTCAAGCGACTAACCAACAATCAACAACACAAATGTTTAGTCGTTGATGATTCACACACCGTAAGAAGACACATTGCCCAACTTTTGGAGCATCAATATATTCAGACGTTGGAAGCTGACAATGGGCAAAAAGCCCTAGAGCTTGTCGAGCAAAATCCAGATATCACTCTCGTTTTAACCGACCATGATATGCCCGTTAAAGATGGCATTACTATGGTGCGTGAATTACGTCGGAAGTGGGATAAAAATCAATTAGCCATTCTCGGCTTGTCGGGTAGTAACTCTAAGACCATGACGGCTAGGTTTCTAAAAGCAGGGGCCAATGACTTTTTATACAAGCCATTTAATCAAGAAGAATTTTTTTGCCGTATTCACCAACTGTTAGATATCAAAGACGCAACATCTGAACTGTTTAAAATGGCAAATCAAGATGCGCTAACGGGCTTATGGAACCGCCGCTTTCTGTTTGAGCAACCCCATGTAGAAAACGCTCAAAGAAACATCGCGATGCTTGATATCGATTTCTTTAAGCAAGTAAATGATACACACGGACATGAGGGCGGCGATGCAGTGTTAGTCATGATAGCGAATATTCTAAAAATCTATTTTCCAAATGATATTGTCGTTAGGCTTGGTGGCGAGGAGTTTTGTATTCAAGCCAGTGGCGACTATGACGGCTTTCTAACACGCTTAGAACAAATGAGACAGCGCATAGAAAAAACGCCAATAACTTATTTGGACAAAAACATTCTTGTGACCGCGAGTATTGGTGTAAGCAACATCGAGGGGGAGCTGGAACAACAAATAAAAGTGGCGGATGAGCGACTTTACATGGCCAAAGAGAACGGACGTAACCAAATCATTTCTTCGTCCTAATGACTATCAGTGTGGTCTTGCTCTGTAACATGAGAGAAAGAAACAACAAAACACGGTATTGGGCTCTTTCTCGGACATCTGAGCTTTGGTTAGCTGCCTAAAAATAAAGCTCAGCAGAACGCTGAGCTTTATCACTTTCTTAGTACGATTAACCAATACTAAGCAATTCTATCTTTTTCCCACGCCGCCAATTTCTCAGCACGCGCAGCCTCGCGCGCTTCACGTTTTTTACGCGCATCGCAGGGTTCTGGACAATTACACACTTTTTCGATGCCAACTGCCCCTAAGCCACCACAGCTACCTTTCACGACTTTCTTTTGGAAAATGTATCCGACAGCCATTGCAGTGATTACCGCGACAAACACAGCAAAGGTAATTAGAAATGTATTCATAAAAACATGCTCACTTCTGTTGTTATTTCTTCATGAATGGCTTGTATGCTTCCGAAGCCAACTCTTTAAAACCATCTTCCGTTTTCACAATCATGAAAACAGGAATATTATTTTCGTTCGCAATTGCCATGCCTTTGTCTTCACCTAGCACCATAAGACCAGTTGCAAGACCATCAGCAGTCATCGACGATTTATCTAATACCGTTACAGACACCACTTTATGATGAATTGGTTTGCCTGTTCGTGGATTAATAATATGAGAGTATCTCACACCATTACTCTCAAAGTAATTACGATAGTCACCACTTGTTGCAATTGCCATGTCGCCTGGTTCAATAATTTCTTGAATTGAACGTTCATCAACGGTCGGTTTTTCAATTGCGATACGCCAAGGCACACCTTCACGATTGACACCTTTGAGACGCATTTCACCGCCAACTTCGACCATAAAGTTCTGTACCCCTTCAGATTGAAGGTAGTCAGCAACCACGTCAACCCCCCAACCTTTCGCAATCGTCGATAGGTCGACGTACAAGTTAGGAAGGTCTTTGGACAGTGTATTACCATCAACAGATAGGTGGTGAATACCGGTATTTGCTTTGCGAGCAGCGAGTTCTTCATCGGTTGGAACTACATCTGGACGAGCTTCTGGACCAAACCCCCACAGGTTAACTAGAGGGCCGACCGTCACATCCAATGCACCTAAAGTAAGACCGTTAAGGCGAATTGCTTCTTTCACTACCGTTGCAGTTTGTGTCGAAACTGTAAATGGCTCGCTCGTTTGATGCTGATTAAAACGACTTAACTCTGAGTCGTCACGATAGGTCGACATTTGGTCATTAACCTCTTCCAATAAGCGATCAATTTCTGTCTGCATCGCTTTTGGCGTTGGAATACCATCTTGCTCGATATACTTGATGTTGTAAGAAGTCCCCATGGTAGGGCCACTTAAATGAATTTGATCGGCAGGCTGCTCACAGCCAGCCAAAATCAATAGAGAAGCAAATGCAACAAGCCACTTTTTCACTTGTTAACTCCCAATGTTGTTGAATTGATATGGGAAATAGGATCAATCCTTTCAATCCGATTACCTATATCAACTGTTGAGTATCAGTTTTATGTCTATAAAAAATAATGGCTAGCTCTCTTGGAGAGCTAGCCATAGATTCAATCACTTGGAGGAATTAACCACCGAAGTCATCTAGTAGGATGTTTTCATCCTCTACACCTAGATCTTTTAGCATGCCGATTACAGCAGCGTTCATCATAGGTGGACCACACATGTAGTATTCACAGTCTTCTGGCGCTTCGTGATCACGTAGGTAGTTCTCGTAAAGAACGTTGTGAATAAAGCCAGTGTAACCATCCCAGTTATCTTCTGGAAGTGGATCAGACAGTGCACAGTGCCATACGAAGTTGTCATTCTCAGCTTGTAGCATATCGAAGTCTTCTACGTAGAACATTTCACGCTTAGAACGTGCGCCGTACCAGAAAGACATCTTACGCTTAGAGTGCAGACGCTTAAGTTGGTCGAAGATGTGTGAGCGCATTGGAGCCATACCAGCACCACCACCAACGAATACCATTTCTGCATCTGTATCTTTCGCAAAGAACTCACCAAATGGACCAGAAATAGTACACTTGTCGCCTTCTTTTAGAGACCAGATGTACGAAGACATGATGCCTGGTGGTACGTCTGGGTTGTTCGGCGGCGGAGTTGCGATACGAACGTTAAGCATGATGATACCGTGCTCTTCTGGGTAGTTAGCCATAGAGTATGCACGAATGGTCTCTTCATTAACTTTAGACTCGTAACGGAAAAGGTTGAACTTCTCCCAGTCTTCACGGTATTCCTCAGGAATATCGTAGTCTGCGTATTTCACGTGGTGAGCAGGAGCTTCAATCTGGATGTAACCACCAGCACGGAAAGGTACTGATTCGCCATCTGGAATTTGTAGCTTAAGCTCTTTGATGAATGTCGCTTTGTTATCGTTAGAGATAACAGTACATTCCCACTTCTTAACGCCGAAGATTTCTTCAGGAAGCTCGATATCCATGTCAGTTTTCATTGCAACCTGACACGCTAGACGCTCACCTTCACGCGCTTCACCTTTAGTAATATGGTCAAGCTCGGTTGGTAGGATGTCGCCACCACCTGATTTAACTTTTACGCGACACTGACCACATGAGCCACCGCCACCACAAGCAGAAGATACGAATACGCCAGCACCTGCTAGAGCACTCAGTAGCTTACCACCTGGTTGTGTAACGATCGCCAGAGAAGGGTCATCGTTCACAGAAATTGTAATGTCACCTGTTGGTACAAGCTTAGACTTAGCGAAAAGAATCACTAGTACTAGTGCTAGTACGATCAGAGTAAACATCACTACACCAAGAATAATGTCCATTGACTATTCCTTAATTGTTGCGGTTTACCCGACTTACAGTTGAACACCAGAGAAAGACATAAAGCCTAACGCCATAAGACCTACAGTGATAAATGTGATACCAAGACCACGTAGACCTGGAGGTACGTCAGAGTACTTCATCTTCTCACGGATACCTGCAAGAGCAACGATTGCTAGCATCCAGCCCACACCAGAGCCGAAACCGTAAACGATCGATTCAGCAAAGTTGTAGTCACGTTGTACCATGAAAGATACACCACCGAAGATTGCACAGTTTACTGTGATCAGCGGTAGGAAGATGCCTAGCGCGTTGTACAAAGGTGGGAAGAAACGGTCTAGGACCATCTCTAGAATCTGTACAAGTGCTGCAATTACACCGATAAAGGTGATGAAGTTTAGGAAGCTAAGGTCCACGCCCTCAACTAACGCGTTCTCTCTCAGAACTAGGTTGTATACCAGGTTGTTCACAGGAACAGCGATAGTCAGAACTACCACAACTGCAACACCTAGGCCGAAAGAGGTCTTAACCTTCTTAGATACGGCAAGGAAAGTACACATACCTAGGAAGAAAGACAGAGCCATGTTTTCGATGAAAATCGATTTAACTAACAGACTAATGTAATGTTCCATGACGTCCTTACTCCTTCGCTTCTACTTGTTCTGGTTTCAGAATACGGATTACCCAGATAAGGAAGCCGATTAGGAAGAATGCTGATGGTGCTAGTAGCATTAGGCCGTTAGGCTGGTACCAACCACCGTTGCTCACTAGAGGTAGAACTTCTAGACCAAATAGTTTGCCTGAGCCAAATAGCTCACGGAAGAAACCTACAGTGATAAGAACGAAGCCGTAACCTAGACCGTTACCAATACCGTCAATAAGAGATGGTACTGGCGCAGACTTCATTGCGAATGCTTCAGCACGACCCATTACGATACAGTTAGTGATAATCAGACCAACGAATACAGATAGCTGTTTAGAGATATCGTATAGGTAAGCTTTTAGCACTTGGTCTACCACAATTACTAACGATGCAATGATTGCCATCTGAACGATGATACGCACACTGTTAGGAATGTGGTTACGGATCAATGAAACAGAGAAGTTAGACAACGCAGTTACAAATGTTACCGCTAGTGTCATTACAAAAGCTGTTTCTAGTTTAGTTGTTACTGCAAGAGCAGAACATACACCAAGAACTTGTAGCGCGATTGGGTTGTTATCCAATACTGGCGCTAGAATGCTCTTTTTAACGTTTTGTGCACTAGACATTAGTTAAGTTCTCCGTCACGAACTTTTGCTAGGAAAGGACCAAAGCCCATATCACCTAACCAGAAGTCAAATGTGTGTTGAACACCATTACTAGTGAGCGTCGCTCCTGATAAGCCATCAACACCGTGCTCAGAACCTTGCGGTGCGCCGCCTTTCACGACCTTAATCGCTGGCTGGTGATCTTCATTGTACAATTTCTTGCCAATGAATTGATCGCGCCATGAAGGGTTCTCTACTTCACCACCAAGTCCAGGAGTTTCACCTTGCTCGTAGTAAGTAATAGCAGACACAGTGTTACCATCAGTTTCAACGGCTACAAAGGCATACATCATCGACCATAGTCCTTTACCGTGCATAGGCAGGATAACTTTTTGGACTTCATCTTGATCTTTTACAAGGTACACCACTGCTGTATTCGCGCGACGACGGATATCAGCTACGTCTTCTTCTGGTGTCAATGCGATTGAACGTTCTGCATCTTTTGATGCTTCACGTTGATCGTACGTAGATGCATTACCCTCAGTAAAGTTACCTGTTTCAAGGTCTACTAGACGAGGTTCGATGTACTCAGCAAATAGCTCTGGTACTTTCTTACCGTTTGCGTCAATGCCTGCAACTTCAACGATCTTTGATTGCTTATCTAGGACAGCGTTAGCTTTTTGCTTATCACGCAGACCTACTGCTGCTGTTGATACGATGATTGAACAAACAAGGCTCAACCCGATAACAACACCCAGCGTCTTTTTAATGCTGTCGTTATTACTTGCCATAGCGTGCTAGTCTCCGCTTGATGTTCTTCTCAATCACTACATGGTCGAACAGAGGTGCGAATAGGTTCGCGAATAGAATCGCCAGCATCATACCTTCTGGGTACGCTGGGTTAACTACACGGATCATCACACACATTGCACCAATCAGGATGCCGTACCACCATTTACCTTTGCTAGTAAATGACGCTGATACTGGGTCCGTTGCCATGAAGAACATACCGAATGCAAAACCACCTAGAACTAGGTGCCAGTGCCATGGCATATTAAACATTGGATTAGTGTCAGAACCGATCACGTTAAACAGAGTCGATACTGCGATCATACCGATCATCACACCCGCAATGATGCGCCATGAAGCGATTCGCATGTAAACGATCATCGCTGCACCGATCATTAGAGCTAGAGTCGATACTTCACCAATAGAGCCAGGGATGTTACCGATGAACGCGTCCATCCAAGTGATAGGAGCGCCAGTTACTGTGTTAACTAGAGCACCGTTACCACCTTGAGCCCATTGGCTAAGAGCAGTTGCACCAGAGAAGCCGTCAGCTGCAGTCCATACTACGTCACCCGAAATTTGTGCTGGGTAAGCGAAGAATAGAAATGCACGACCTGCAAGTGCAGGGTTAAGGAAGTTACGACCTGTACCACCGAAGATCTCTTTTGCTACAACAACACCAAATGTGATACCTAGTGCCGCTTGCCATAGAGGTAGCGTTGGTGGAACGATAAGTGCGAATAAGATAGAAGTTACAAAGAAACCTTCGTTAACTTCGTGTTTACGCACCATACAGAACAACACTTCCCAGAAGCCACCAACAATAAATACTGTTGCGTAGATTGGCAGGAAGTAAGTCGCACCTAGTAGCATCTTACTGCCAACACCCGCTTCCGCACCGATAGTGCCGCCAAGCATTTCTGTTAGCCAGTAGTGCCAGTTACCTGCGATAACTGTCGCTAGTTGGTCACCAGCGTACATGTGGTTAAGTGCTGCAATAGCTTGGCCACCTGCGTTGTACATACCCCAGAACATTGCTGGGAATACCGCAAACCAAACCATGATCATGATACGTTTTAGGTCAACGCTATCACGAACGTGCGAGCTTTTATTTGTTACGATACCTGGCGTGTAAAAAACTGTTGCTACAGCTTCGTACAGGGCAAACCATTTTTCGTGTTTGCCACCAGGCTCAAAATGATGCTCGATGTCTTCAAGAAACTTTTTAAGAGCCATGAAAATTACCCTTCCTTCTCGATAGTATCTAGGCATTCACGAAGTAACGTACCGTACTCGTACTTACCTGGACATACAAAGGTACACAATGCTAGATCTTCTTCATCCAGTTCAAGCGCACCCAGTGCTTGAGCACTGTCTGTGTCGCCGGCACATAGATCACGAAGCAGCAAAGTAGGCTCCATATCTAGAGGCATTACGCGTTCGTAGTTGCCAATTGGAACCATTGAACGATCACTACCATTGGTCGTCGTTGTCATATTGAACAACTGACCTTTGAATACGTGACCAAGGAAAGAGCGAGTTACCGAGAACTTATTCTTACCAGGCATTGCCCAGCCAAATAGTTCTTTTTCACGGCCTTCACGTAATACAGAAACCTGTTGATGGTAACGGCCAAGGTATGCGTGTGGACCAGTTGCATGTGTACCTGTTAGTACTGAACCAGAGATCACACGAACTTCGCCAGGCATCAGCTCGTTATCTGTTAGGTCATCTAAGCTTGCACCCATTACGGTACGAACTAGACGAGGGTTATTCACAACTGGGCCAGCTAGAGACACAACACGATCTGTGCATAGCTCACCAGTTAGGAACAGCTTACCGAACGCGATAACGTCTTGGTAGTTGATGCTCCATGCCACATTCTCTGCATTTACTGGGTATAGGAAATGCATGTGGGTGCCAGCAAGACCTGCTGGGTGAGGGCCATCGAAGACGTGTTCTTCTACGTTAGACTGTGAAGAGCGTGGCAAGCTAGTGCCAGATTTACATACGTAAACCTTGCCTTCTGTCAGGGCTGAAAGAATGTCTAGACCAGCAATGAATGCTTCTTGTTGCTCATTAATGATCAACTCAGGCTTAGCTGCTAGTGGATTAGTATCCATTGCAGTTACGAAAATAGCCTTAGTAGAAGACTCGATTGCAGGAACCTTGCTAAACGGACGAGTACGTAAAGCGGTCCATAAGCCAGAGTCAACCAACTGAGTCTTGATCACTTCACGATCTAGACCTGAAAGTTGAGCGGCTTCGAACTTATCAAATGTCACCTGCTCTTCACCTGCCACTTCAATCACTACAGATTGAAGGACACGTTTAGCGCCACGGTTAACTTCGATCACTTTACCGGCTGCTGGTGCAGTAAATTTCACGCCTGGGTTCTTTTTATCTTCAAAAAGAACTTGCGCTTTTTTCACTTCATCACCAACGCGGACATGCATGGTAGGTCGCATGCCAACGTACTCTTCGCCAAGCAAGGCGACTTTTTTGATGGTCTTACCATCATTAATCACCTGGGATGGAGTTCCTGCGATAGGAAGATCCAAGCCCTTCTTTATTGTAATCATACGCACTTGCACTACTTTTATCGGGAAAAAGATTCTTTTGATTGCGTAACTTTTAGACACGACATCAGTGTCCGGTTTTGATGTTGTTTTAAACATCAAAATCGCAACATCCTATTAAAAATCTCGTCACAAGGAATACGCGAGATTTATCAGGTGCCGTAGTCTAGCATTTTTTAGGAACTTGATGCCATGATCAATCATTAGAATAGAGGGGTTATTTCGGTAGAATCAGGTCTAAAAGGTCAAAGAATAGTCATAACTTTGACCCATCGCACAAATGCCATATTCCATACATATCTTATGGAAAAGTGATATTCATCGCCTGAAATATTCTGCAATTTCCATTCATTTGTTGAAACACTGTTAACACATTTTTTAACCAGAATTTGTGCCACGTTAACGTCCCTAAAGAATGTAAAACGAAAAAAGATGGCCTTAAGCCACCTTTCTCTGCACCTTTATATCTTGCGTTTTTAGTGACCGCCACCCATACACATCGGGCTATCAGGGGCGCCATCTTGTTCACGCTTCCACTCTTCATCAGTGTATGTATGAATAGCTAATGCATGAATGTGGTTATCCAGTTCATCTGCCAAAATTTGATGAACTTGACGATGGCGCCCAATCAAACGCTGTCCCGCGAACGAATCACTCACAACAATCACTTTGAAATGACTCTCTGAGCCTGGTGGCACATTATGCATGTAGCTCTCATTAATGACTTTGAGATAGCTGGGTTGCAGCTCACTGTGTAGTTTCTTCTCTATGATTTCTTGGATCATATTCGTTCCTCATTGATGCGAATTCCATAAGTATATACCTAAGTAAAGCAGACATGCATCACTCAAACGTCACTCTCATTATTGACGCACTTTGTAGACATATTGTCTCAAGGCGCTCGACTCCATGAACATGCCTAGAGAGCAGTCATCACTGAACTCGTAAAATTTGACAGCTTTTTGTATCTCGACACGTCATCATTTGCGACAATAACACTTAATTTCTAAATCAACTTACATTTAGCTATGAAAACCGAACTGAACCTTCACGAGCGAAGCTTAACACTTCATCGTTTCCCAAAACGTAGTAACGAAACGCTACAAGCGTGGGATGCCGGTGATGAGTATCTTATTAATCATGTTGAAGAGCTTGCTTTGCCAGACAATCAAAACATCCTCGTGATTAATGACAGCTTTGGTGCCCTCTCCTGCTGGTTTTCGGAAAAGCACCATGTAACGCTAATGAGTGATTCATTCATCTCACATAAAGGTGCACAGCAAAATCTCGAGCAAAACCAGTGCAATAAAGTAGCGTTTGCCACCACGATGGACCTCGTTCCTGCCAATATTGATCTCGTCTTGCTGCAACTGCCCAAAAGTAACCGCCATCTAGTGTGGATACTAAGCCAATTAAGAAAGGCGCTACCGGCTTCCTGCCCCGTCATTGCAGTCAATAAAGCGAAAGACATTCATACTTCGACGCTAAAACTGTTTGAAAAATACTTAGGCGAAACAAAAACATCTTTGGCCTGGAAAAAGCACAGATTGGTGTTTTCTCAAGCAACAGTTGAGCCTCCGATTGAAGTGATGCCTTTCACGACTTGGCGCGTTGATGGCGAAGATATCGAACTCAAGAACATGCCAAATGTCTATTCAGGAGAAAGTTTAGATTTAGGTGCACGCTTTATGCTGCAGCACCTGCCTCAAGACCCTTCGATAGACAATGTCATCGACCTCGGCTGCGGCAATGGTGTTCTGTCTGTTAAATTTGGTCAGTTGAATCCAAATGCTCGGCTAACATGTGTTGATGAAAGTTTTATGGCGCTTGAATCAGCAAAACAGAACCTACGCGACAACCTTGGTGAAAATAGAGACATACAGTGCATAGCGAACAATTGCTTGGACGGTTTTAAACACAGCAGCAGCTCTATGGTTATGTGTAATCCACCGTTTCATCAACAACAGGCAATCACCGATCATATTGCTTGGCAAATGTTCTGCGATGCTAAACAAGTATTAAGTGAAAATGGCCGTTTACTGGTTATCGGAAATCGTCACCTCGGGTACGACGCAAAACTCAAACGTCTGTTTGGCGATAAAAATGTGAAACTTATCGCTTCCAACAATAAGTTTGTGATTTTACAGGCTACAAAAAATCCTGCTAAATTAAGCGCAAAATAAGCTTTAGCAAAATAGTTAAAAGGAATAATAAAATGAGAAAATTGGTACTTGCGGCTTCGGTTGCGTTGCTTGCTGCGTGTTCAGCCCCTCAACAACCTCAGCTGAACCTGATGCCAGAAAGCACATTGAGCACCAATCCAATTGTTCAAGGCAAGACTTACAGTTTGACCAGCAAAGATGTACGTGCAGCGCAGTACGTGGCGTTGGTGGATAACGGCCGTTCGAACATTCTTCCTCTTCATGCTAAACAGAATTTACGTATTGCGTTAGAAGAAGCATTAGAGAAGCAATTCTCATCTCAAGGTTTCCATGCGGATCTAAACAGCAACAACGCGATTGAATTGAGCGTTCAAGAAGCGTTGGTCAACGTGAAGCATTCGGTGATGGAAAATGAGATGGATGCTAAAGTTGTGCTGGAAATCACAGCAGAGACACCTGAGGGCAAGCTAGTCAAAACTTATACAGGTACAGCAAAGCGATCTGGCACATTGAGTGCTTCTGATGCCGATATTGAAGAGACATTGAATGATGTGGTGACATTGACGCTTAAAGAGATTGCCAATGACCCTGAGCTTCGTCAATACATGCAGGAGCGTTTCTAATGTTACGCAAAGCGATTCTGTCTTTAGCACTACTCAGCTGCAGCGTTTGGGCTGGACCAAAAGTAGCGTTTGAAACGACACTTGGTTCATTTACGGTTGAGTTAAACGAAGAGAAAGCACCTATCACTGTCGCTAATTTTCTAAAATATGTAGAAGATGGGAGCTACGAGGGTACTATTTTTCATCGTATTATCCCAGGCTTCATGGCACAAGGTGGCGGCTTTAACCAAGATATGCAGATGGTGAAAACATACGCGCCAATCAAAAACGAAGGAAATAATGGTCTAAACAATGACCGTGCTACCATCGCCATGGCACGAACCAATGCACCAAACTCTGCAACTCGTCAGTTTTTCGTCAACTTAGTCGACAATGACTTTCTCAACTATGGCGCTCGACCACCAGGTTATGCTGTATTTGGTGAGGTTACTGAGGGGTTCGACGTTATCCAGAAAATGGCTCAGCAGCCGACCACGACGGTAGGCCGAATGCGTGATGTACCAGAGACGCAAATCGTCATCACCAAAGCTACACTACTTAAATAGCCAAAACGATAAGCCCTTTGAATAATCGAAGGGCTTTCTCTTTCAACGGCTTCATTTTATTGGATTGATTTATGTCTTCATTACCTTCCATCACTTGGTTGGAAACGGTAAAAAGTTACCTCGATAAACGACTCATGTGGGTTTTCATGCTGGGCTGCTCTAGCGGCTTTCCGTGGGTTCTTATCGGTTCAAACATGTCAGGTTGGCTAAAAGATGCCGGCTTGACCCTCTCCGCAATTGGCTATTTTGGTAGCGTTTTTGCGGTCTATGCGATCAACTTTCTGTGGGCACCTCTGGTTGACCGCGTGAAGCTGCCAGTCCTCTTTAGACTGCTGGGGCAAAGACGTAGCTGGATTTTCTTTTGTCAAAGTATCGTACTCGTCGCTACCCTATTTATTGCCGGTGTTAATCCAGCGGAAAACTTGGTGTTTGCGTCACTACTCGCCTTGTGTATTGCAACGGCTTCAGCGACACAAGACATCGCAATTGATGCTTTTCGTATTGATACTTTCCCAAAGTCAGAAGAGTCTAAACTGCCTCAAGCTTCTGCAATGGCGGTCATTGGCTGGTGGACAGGTTATTCACTACCGGGTTATTTAGCGTTTGTTAATGCTGACAGTGTCGGTTGGAATGGTGTGTATTACGGGATGGCGGTGATAGTCGGCAGTCTAATGGTCTTTACGATTTTAGTCGGTGAACCTAAGACTCAACGCGAACAACTTCAGTCTGCCGCTGAACAACGCCACAAAGAAGTAGTTGGTTCGAAAGTCGTAGCTTGGTTTACCGTGACTGTTGTGGAACCTTTCCTTGATTTCTTTAATCGCAATGGTGTCCGTGTCGCGATTACTCTGTTGCTGTTCGTTTTCCTATTTAAAATTGGCGAAGCGTTTTTGGGCAGGATGTCGATCGCGTTCTACAAAGATATTGGTTTTAGCAATGAACAAATTGGCTATTACTCCAAACTAATCGGTTGGGGAGCCACCATCTTCTTTACTTTTGTCGGAAGCATGTTCAACGTTAGGTTTGGTATTGTACGTGGATTAATGATCGGCGGTATTGCTATGTCTGCCAGTAACTTGATGTTTGCTTGGATTGCTTCGGTAGGCCCAAACGAGCACTTGTACTTAGCCACGATTATTGTCGATAACTTTACGACTGCTTTCTCAACTGTCGCTTTTGTTTCATTTTTGACGATTCTAACCGGGCAAGCATTTTCGGCAACTCAGTATGCGTTGCTTGCCTCTCTAGGAAACTTCGGACGGACGACTCTTGCTTCTTTCAGTGGCGAGCTAGTGGATTATCTTAATGATTGGAGCACATTCTTCGTGCTTACCGCTGTAATGGTCGTGCCAAGCTTGATTATGTTGTACTCGCTACGACATTACTTTGATGCTCTATTGGAAAAAGCACGTCACAAACATTAACGAAACATATAAAAAACCACCGAATTCGGTGGTTTTTGTTTTGCGAGATATAAGATAAGAGGTCTATGGGTATAACCCTTTACCAAACATATTAAATATACGTGCCACGCCTTGAGTAAAGATCATCGGCTCAGTCAATACGGTTAAACACAAGCAGTCTTCTCCGGCCTTAGTGTAAGGGCTGTGCTTCACTGATGCGTCTCTAATCATCAAATCGCCCTCTTCATATTGGCCATCCTCGTCACTAAATCCACCATGTAGGATCAATGTAGACTCCAGGCCTTTGTGCGTATGTTGAGGGATTTGCACATCTTCCCCGATGTACATTAAGCTGACACGAGCGTCTTCCCCTAGATCAATCTGAGCACTGAAAACCTTGCCTCCGTAACTTCTCCATGACCCTACGAGGTCAGAGAAACGCGCTAAGGTTTTAGGAAGAGCGAAGCTTTTTCCTGCCACATTAACAGCAGCAGAGTCGCGGATCACGATGTTATCAGTCGCTGGCTCCGCGTTGATGATGTCATTGAACATGTCGTCAAATTCAGAAACATACTCAGAAGGTATGTCACTTACGATGTTCGCTTGACTTGCTTCGACTTGGTTCACATAAGCTCGGCACTTGGTGCATGTTTCTAAATGGGTTGCGACCACAAGACCAGAAACTGCATCAATGCTTCCCGAAGCGTATGCTTCTAACAAGCTGTTATCTGGGTGTTTGTTCATAGTTGCTCCGTATGCATTGAATGCCTTAGCTTTTCTACTGCAAGCCTCAGCCTGGATTTTACGGTACCGAGGGGTATATCAAATAATTCCGCGACCTGTTGATGAGGTAACTCTTCAAGATATACCGCTTGTAAAACATCTCTCTGGTTTTTCGGTAATATATCTAAAAACTTAACCACCTGTTCTTTCAACATATCTTGTTCTGGTGAATAGTGATCAACAAGATCAGGTGGATAATACTCTGACGGCCAAATGTCATCAGAATGAATGTGTAATTCCTTACCTTTCTGTTTTCTCAGCAGATCAAAACAAAGGTTTCGGATTATGGTATATATCCAAGTCGATAACGCGCTCTTTTCACCATCATAGAGGTGCGCTTTCTGCCAAACTGTCGCCATGGTCTCTTGCACCATCTCCATAGCAACTTGCTCATTACCAACATGTTTGTAAGCGAATTGCTTCAGCTTGGGTGCGTAAAAACGGAATACAAAAGCGAACGCATCTTTGTCTCGATCCTTCACTTTATCCATGTAATCGTTCCAATCACTGCGCCCCAGTTTTTTCGGGCTATCACTCATCATAATCGGCCTTAATTTGTGGGAGGAGTCTCCTCCTCCCATTCGTCCTAATCGGTCACGTCATCGACCAACAAGTTGAAACCACCGTTGTTCCCATCATCAATGGCAACGACTTGGTACACAACACCGTTCATTACATTGACAGGTGCTGAGTCAACCGCAACAATACTTGGGTTACCAGCCACTGTTACCGTTACATAATATGTACCTTCAGCGACATATAATCCTTGTACGCTATTTTTATACGCAAAATTAGCAATAGTTGGATCACTTCCATCTATTCCTGCACTCGTAGTGAGGTAAATATCCACCATTTCCGCTATAGGATTAGCCGCCGCGTGTGTCACATTCAATGTCGCGCTAGTCGCCACAGCGCGTCTCATATCTTCAACAATCAGAGCTTCGATATCAATCGCTGGGCTAACAACACCGACTGCATAAACACTGTAATCCATTCCACCTGCAACCATTAACCCGTCAACATCTATGATCGGATTGGTTGTTGTGCCATCCACGTAAACGTCAATATCGTAAGCGCCAGCAGCAAGATCCAAATAACCACGAATCTCTTTGAACGCTAAGTCGGCAAGAGGAGCGAAGGCCGCCCCGTTAATGTTAACATCGACGACTGGCGCTCCATCGACAAGGTGTCCGACTCTTACTTCAGCTTGGCTGCCCATATCTTCAATTATAGAAGAGCCCGAACCGTCCAACACCAAGAGTTTGACAGGTGACGTGCTATTCGAATCTCCTGTGCCGATAGCGGCAATCGTCAAGTTGGAATTAGCCGCAAGAGATACTGTGCCCGAGTCAAAAGCAACGCTGTCTCCTACGGCAAGTCGAACTTGATACTCACCAGCTGGGATGTTCAATACGTCGGTAGAAGCTTTGTAAGCAAGGTTAGTTATTGGAGTCGCGCTAGCAAGAGCAGCACCTGGCTCAGTGACATAAAGATCAACAGCAGGAACGCCTGAAGCTGCATGAACAACTTGAACATCTAGACTATTGGCATCAGCCATTGAATCGGCGCTGCGAGTCACAACTAAAGGCTCAACTGGGTTTGGCGAACCATCGGCATCGCCAACAACGAACACGTTATAATTGAGGTCGGAATCAAGATCTAGTTCTGTTTTAGGTATTACGGTCGCGGTTTCATTACCTGGGAGCTGAACATCGACCTGAATCGAATTCATCCCCTCTCGCAATTTAACGTAGCCAGATCCCACACCATAATCAACATTCGTTAATGATGGTTTATCGTTGATCCACACATTTGCAAGCGGCGCATCAGAAGACGCGTGCACTGCTTGTAAATTGGAATACTCGATAGTGTCACTGTCGGAGCCACACGCCGCCAGTCCTAATGTCGCAACAATAGTTAGCGCAGCTTTATTAAATCCTTTCATATCCTTGCCTCTTTGTTAGTCGGGGCTTCTATGGTTTCTGTCAGAAATTGCAACGCAGGAATACAGTCCTCTGCGCCGACTAGCTGTTCGAACAGATTGCAGTCTAGGGGTAGTAACTCAAGCCAACGCTGAGTAACCCAAGCAGAGTCATCGTAAAAACGATGCTGGTAGAGGCTTCCAAGTTGAGGAAACTCTTCATAAACATGGGATAACTGCTGGCTTAAAAAGAAGAAATCTGGTGAGTTGTCTAGATGTTGCCAATTGTCTAACCATTCAACCTCTGCATGGCGTAAGCCATCCGCATCTGCACGGACGCGTTTGACAACAAAGCGTTGCTCACCAGCAACTGTAATACCAAGAAGGCCATCACTGAGTGTTTCAAAATCAACGATCCTGACCAAAGTTCCGATAGATGAAACGTTACCCACGTCTTTAGGGTCACCTTCACTTCCTACTAGGCAAACTCCAAAACCCACATTTTGTAGGCTGCATTCCTTTACCATTCGCTTATATCGTGGCTCAAAAATGCGCAGATTCATTTTACCTTCAGGGAGTACAACTGAAGTGAGTGGGAATAACATGACTTCTTTCATTCAAACGTCCTCTTTGATTCACGGATACATACGAATCCCTTATCACTCCGATCACTAACGATTTATGTTGGTTAATCGACTGGCTTAAAAAGTCATAAAATCGCTCACGCAAACGATCCAAATCACATATTTATTGCAATAAAATGCAACAAACAAAAAGTTCCGTAAATAAAGATAATTTCGTGATGCAACTCACCAAAAACGTTTCATTTTGCACCCTTTATCACTTTCATTTGGGATTTTTATCGCTATTATTCCCGCCAATTGGAAAGCGCAGCACAGATTGCGTGTTCTGAATCATTACAAACATAGAGAGTCCCCTTATGCGTAAATCACTTTTAGCTCTTAGCCTTCTAGCGGCTACTTCAGCTCCAGTTATGGCGGCAGATTACTCTGACGGCGATATTCACAAAAACGATTACAAGTGGATGCAATTTAACCTAATGGGTGCATTTGACGAACTTCCAGGTGAGTCTTCACACGACTACCTAGAAATGGAATTCGGCGGCCGCTCTGGTATCTTCGACCTTTACGGCTACGTTGATGTATTCAACCTAACTTCTGATCCAGGTAGCGACAAAGCTGGCGCAGAGAAGATCTTTATGAAATTCGCTCCACGTATGTCTCTAGATGCGGTAACTGGTAAAGACCTATCTTTCGGTCCAGTTCAAGAGCTATACGTTGCAACTCTAATCGAGTGGGGTGGTAACTCTGGTGTTAACTCTCAAAAAATCGGTCTAGGTTCTGACGTAATGGTTCCTTGGTTTGGTAAAGTTGGTGTTAACCTATACGGCACTTACGACGGCAACAAAAAGGATTGGAACGGTTTCCAAATCTCGACTAACTGGTTCAAACCATTCTACTTCTTCGAGAACGGTTCATTCATTTCTTACCAAGGCTACATCGATTACCAATTCGGTATGGATGATGATGCTGGTAACAAGTTTGGTTCAACCGCGTCAAACGGTGGTGCAATGTTCAACGGTATCTACTGGCACTCAGACCGCTTCGCAGTGGGTTACGGTCTAAAAGGTTACAAAGACGTGTACGGTATCAAAGATACTGATGGGTTCAAGTCAACTGGCTTTGGCCACTACCTTGCTGTAACTTACAAGTTCTAATTGAACCACTAAGTTTGCTCAAAAATGGCGCCTTTCGGCGCCATTTTTATTTGCTTTCCTTTTTTCCCTCATTATCCTTGCAGCAAACCTTTTTAATGAGAGCGTTTGGTGAATATCCTTATCCTCGGTCCAGGTGCGGTGGGCTCACTCTGGGCAACAAAATTTAAGCTTGCCGGGCACAATGTTTCATTGTGGGGAAGAAGTTCTGAAAGCCAACAATCACTTCAGTTGGATGACACACCCGCAATCGTATTCAGTAATCAAGATATTTCCTCCGTAAATAAAGCAGATCTCATTTTGATCACGGTAAAAGCTTGGCAAATGGAAGACGCCATTCAGCCTTTACTGCCTCATATCAACGCAGACACGATTATCATGCTGATGCACAATGGTATGGGTACCGCCTCTGGCGTGGAGAAGGCTCTGCCAAACAATCCTATCGTGCTCGCCACAACGACGCACGGCGCATACAAACCAGATAACCAACACGTACTGCATACCGGTCACGGAACAACGCAAGTGGGTGGTTATAATGACAAAGGAATGCAGTGCGCTTTTCTGCAAGATGTTATGCATCATGCTCTTCCAGAGGCCATTTGGAATCCACACATCCAATCTGCGTTATGGACTAAGTTAGCAATTAACTGCGCGATTAACCCACTGACTGCGATTCAGCAGTGTAAGAATGGTGAGCTTGCGCAGCCCGAGTTTAAGATACAACTCGAAAGCATCACTCAAGAACTGGTTGAAGTAATGAGTAAAGAAGGTATTGCTATCGAGTTTCGCTCTCTTTTCGATACGGTAATGCAAGTGGTGAACGCCACAGCTGAGAACTATTCTTCAATGAGACAAGACGTATTCCATCAGCGTCGAACGGAAATTGATTTTATAACCGGATACTTGTTAAAGGCTGCCGAGAAACATCGCATCAATACGCCTGAGAATTTAAAACTTTACCAACGCATCAAACAAATAGAACAAAGCTGGACAGAACAATGAGTAAGAAAATCTTAGTGCCAATCGCTCCAGGCACCGAAGAAATGGAAGCCGTCACCGTTATCGACATGATGGTTCGCGCGGGTTATGACGTTACGGTAGCGAGTGCTGCTTTTGATGGCTCATTGACGATGAAAGCTTCTCGCGGAGTCACACTAACAGCCGATTGTAAACTGGTCGATATCGCTGATGATGAGTTTGACGCCATAGCGCTTTCTGGTGGTGTTGGTGGTGCAGAAATTTTTCGTGATAGTACGGTGATGATAGAAATCCTTAAGCAGCACATCTATGAGGGAAAATTGGTCGCAGCTATCTGCGCAGCACCGGCGTTGGTATTGCAACACCATGATCTTTTCCCACAATCACTGATGACCTGTCACCCGAGCTTTCAGTCACATATCCCGGAAGAGAAGTGGCGCAGCAAACGCGTGACCTTTGATATCAACCACAACCTGATCACTAGTCAAGGTCCGGGTACAGCTTTAGAGTTCGCGATGGAAGTAATCATTCAACTCTCAGGTAAAAAACACGCATGGTCAGTTGCTGAACCAATGCTCCCTCTGCCTACTCTGCACTACCACAAGCTTGGTGAAGAATAATGTTTGACGTAAATGCTGTACGTGAGCAATTTCCCGCTCTAAATCAATCCGTCAACGATACGCCCTTAGTGTATCTAGATAGCGCAGCGACAACGCAAAAACCGCAATGTGTGATTGATGTCATCAGTCATTACTACAGTGCGCAAAATGCCAATGTTCACCGTGGCAGCCATAGTTTAACGGCTAATGCCACCAGCCAATTTGAAGCGGCACGAGAACGAGTGGCAAGCTTTATTGGTGCAAACAGCTCTAAAGAGATCATTTGGACACGGGGCGCAACCGAAGCACTGAACTTAATTGCTCAAACCTACGCCCGTAGCACGTTACAACCAGGTGATGAGATCTTAATTAGCGAGATGGAGCACCACGCCAACATCGTGCCTTGGCAAATCGTGGCAGAGCAAACGGGTGCTAAAGTCATTAAAGTTCCGATGACATCAGATTGCCAGTTCGACATCAGTGCATTTGAGGCGCTTCTGTCTGACCGCTGTAAAATTGTTGCTTGCGCACAAATAACCAACGTAACAGGCACACGCCAACCTATCGAAAAAATCACTGAACTGGCGCACAACGTTGGCGCGGTTGTTGTAGTTGATGGCGCGCAAGGCATCGTACATGAGCAACTTGATTTATCGACATCAGATATCGATTTCTACGTTTTCTCAGGTCACAAACTTTATGCACCAGCAGGCATTGGGGTTTTATACGGCAAGCTTGAACTTTTGGAAGCCATGCCACCATGGCACGGCGGCGGTAAAATGGTTGAACGCGTTTCTTTCGAAAAAACGACGTTTTCTGCACTTCCTGGAAAATTTGAAGCGGGCACACCAAACGTTGCGGGCGCGATTGCTCTAGCGAAAGCCATTGAGTGGTACCAAGGTTTTGACCATCATGAAGTAGAGACTCATCTCCATGCGCTTCAGGATAAGGCCTACCAAGCACTAAGCGCTTTGGATGACATTCATATTCTAGGCTATCAGCTGAATGCCTCTGTACTGACGTTCGTCATGGACGGCGTTCATCACCAAGACATGGCGACACTGCTCGATCAACAAGGCATTGCGGTACGAGCAGGACACCACTGCGCTCACCCATTGATGGATGCGCTAAACGTTAAAGGCACGGTACGCGTTTCTTTTGGTATTTATAACACGGCTGAAGATGTGGATAGACTCATCGCCGCCGTAGAAAAAGCCGTCGACATGCTATAACGCCAACGGTTTGATTTGGAGTAACCAACAAGGTTACTCCATCTACCTATCCAGAGTCGCCACGCTATTTCTGCCATTTCTTTTCGCAGCATAAAGCGCTTTATCTGCATGCGCATACAAACGTTTGGTGGTTTCATTTCTGCCTATTTCCACCACGCCTACACTCACCGTGACCGGAATTTCAATCTTTTCAAATTCGAACTGACAATTTTGAATGTGGGAACGTACTTCCTCTCCTACCTCTTTCGCCGCCGACAGAGAAGTTTCTGGCAAAATAATCGCAAACTCCTCCCCTCCGACTCTTGCAAAAATTTCGTCTTTGACGAGTAAGTGAGAAACCAAATCAGCTAAGGTCTCTAAGACATAATCCCCCGCATCATGACCACGTTTATCATTGATGACTTTAAAAAAGTCCAAATCAAACAATAACAACGCGGAGTGATAGTTCGGCTCTTGAGCTTTAATGACCTCTTCTGTGAGCTTTTCGAAAAAGACACGTCGATTGTAGATGTTGGTAAGAGCATCAATTTGGCTTTGATGGCGAAGAAGGGTTTCAACTCGGTGGCGATTGGAGATGTTGCGTGTAAGAATAAGGACAACGCGACGACCTCGGTATTTTATAGCGAGTGGGCAGATCTTGCCTTCGTAGTATAGGTCGCCTCTTGGCCCACTGTTAGCATCTATTCCCTGAATGCTGTCGGCGCACATCTTGTACTCGATCGTCACAATACTGTCTTGTTTCAGTGACCGATTTATCTGTTCGATAAACCAGTCGGCTTTATCTTTTTCAAGTACGCCGTGAAGTGTCTTACCTATCAAATTGCTTCCATCGTGATAGGCTTTTTTATCTGTTCCTCCAAAAACATCAATATAGATACCATCTTCACTCAGAATAAAAGTGGGGTCTGGCATTCCGGATAACACGTCTTGCGCATGTTCCAAGGTGAATTGCATATAGGGAGGTTCCTAGCGTTTGTACCTAAATATCCCAATCGCCTCCAAATGCGTGTCAGCATTGGGGAACAGGAGCGAATGAGGCATATGTCTACTATCTAATATAGACAAATTTTAAATACAATTGAGTTTATAAAAACCAAGTGGGCAATATAATGAACCAGGATCAATAGAATGGTTAATTAACGCTAAAATAGTCGACCATTTGCATATTTTTTATCCATATGCAAAAAATATCTCAACTCAGATACAAAAAACGCCAAACAGCTAGGCTATTCGGCGTTTTTTAAGAATTGGGAAAATGACTCGTTACACGGCGGTTTGCTTAATCTGCTCTACAATAGCTTTCAAGCCATTACCACGTGACGGGCTTAAATGGGAGACAAGCCCCAGCTGATCAAAATAAGCATCAATATCAAATGCTTGAATTTGATCGGCCGTTTTTCCGTCATAAGCCGCCATCACCAAGGCAATCAATCCACGGACGATACGCGCATCGGAGTCCGCACAAAAATGCCAAACGCCATCTTGCTCTTGGCTCACTAACCACACCAAGCTTTCACAACCCGAAACGGTAACTTGTTCTGATTTCAGCTCTTCTGGCATTTGTGGCAGCTTTTTACCCCACTGAATAACCTGACGGTAACGATCTTCCCAGCCTTTAAATTGCTGCATAGTCGCTACAATGTCTTCGCTGGTGATATCTGTACCAAATGGAGAAACGGGAAAATCTGTCATGATGCGCTCTTCTTCTAGTTTACTTCTTATATTTTGAAATCAACTTCTCAACGATTCGCGATACCGCGACAAAGCCAAACGTTGCAGTTACAACAGTCGCCGCACCAAAACCGCTAGCACAATCCATACGTTTTGGGCCTTCCGCTGTCGACTTCACACCACACACTGAACCGTCTGCTTGAGGATACTTCAGCTGCTCGGTTGAAAACACGCAATCAATACCAAACTTACGAGCCGGATTCTTAGGGAAGTTATGATGACGACGCAAAGTGTCTTTGATTTTCTTCGCTAGAGGATCTTGGATCGTTTTCGTTAAATCAGCGACCATGATCTGCGTTGGGTCAACCTGACCACCAGCGCCCCCCGTAGTGATCACTTTGATCTTGTTGCTGCGGCAATACGCCAACAAAGACGCCTTCGCTTTTACGCTGTCAATCGCATCTAGCACGTAATCAAACTCTTTGCTTAAGTACTCATGTTGATTGTCTGGCGTGATGAAATCATCAATCAGATTGACTTTACACTCTGGGTTGATCAATTTGACACGCTCGGCCATCACTTCAATTTTGCTTTGGCCAACGGTGCCCGTCATCGCATGAATTTGGCGGTTAATATTCGTGACACAAACATCATCCATATCAATCAGAGTCAACTCACCGATCCCCGTACGAGCCAGCGCTTCCACCGCCCATGAACCTACGCCACCAATACCAATCACACAAACGTGTGCAGCGCGAAGAATGTCTACTTCGCTGTTGCCATAAAGACGACGAGTGCCGCCAAAGCGTTGATTGTAGCTGTCAGATGCTGGGGTATCGAGTTCACGCATATTGAAGTCCAGATGATCGATAGAAAAACAAAGAGTGCGATTTATACGCACTCTTTGATGAAATGTCTAGATAAGAGAGTGTTCCTCTCTCTTGGACGACTATTGTAGCTTTTCTGGCGGTAAAGCCCAAGGCGCTTGAGTTGGTGAGTTTTCTAACCCAAGTTTCCACACTCGACCAAAATGCTTGTAGTGCCCTGCTTCCGTTCCTGCTCTCGCACCAATGCCATGATACAGATCCAAATGGTTCTGTTTTACCGCACCACCAGTGTCTAAAACGATCAGCATTCGCAGTTGATGAGCACCGCTCCACGTACCATCTGCATTCAGCAATGGTACTTCCGCCAAGATTGGTGTCCCCATTGGTAAGATAGAACGGTCACCCGCGACCGCCGCCATTGGCAACAAAGGAATACCAGCCGACCCCGTTACTGGCGCTTCCGCTTTTGGCGCAAAGAAGACGTAAGAAGGGTTTTGCTCCAACAACTCGCGCACTGTCGCATCGTCGTTGTCCATCACCCACTCTTTGATTGCTTTGAGGGACATTTTTTCACGCGGCACTTCACCACGTTCAATCAAAATGCGGCCAATACTAACGTAAGCTTTATTATTTTTCCCTGCGTACGCGAAGTACTCCAACGTATCATCATCTTCAAAATGCACATAGCCACTGCCCTGCACTTCCATCATAAACGGGTCAATACGATTAGGCGCATAACCTAGCACTAAACCTTGGCCATCTAATGCCCCGTTGTAGATCTCCGCGCGAGTCGGACAATCTGATGAGCAGTTTGGCTTGCCATAAACTGGGTACTTAAAAATGTCGTTTGGTGTATGACGCAGCTCCATCACGGGAGAAAAGTATCCGGTAAACAGTACATTACCTTTTTGATCACCACCGCCTAATTGCGCGGCTTGAATGCCAAACGCACTCAACGCACTGGTATCTCCGCTCTGTTGCGCCCACTCACTTAATCGTTGATATAGCGGTTGGTATATCTTCGCCATGGATGGTGACTTTATCACCACTTGCTCAGCTTGCTTGTTAAATTCAGTAAAATCGCGTGGTTTGTTAGACTCAACCACATCCACTTGATTGAGGATCTGAGGAAACTCACCATCAAGATATTGCTGAGCACGATCATTTTGTTGAGCACAGCCAAAGAGTAGGCTCAAAGAGATAATAGGAAGGAGTTTTTTTAACACGTGTCTTTTCCGTAAAAGAGAATAGCAAAAGGATGGCAAACAAATGCATACGGTGCAATTGAAAAGCAACGACAAAATGTTTCAACGCTAAGCCAATCCGTTTACTCGTTGTGAATTCATTCAGTTAATACAACATGATAGCAGCGGAAGAATTACGGAATTGTCCGGATTATGTTTGAAAGTAAGATTTACTGATTGAGAGATGAAATTGTGATCATCCATGTGACTCACAGACGCAAGAGATCTCTGCTTAACAGACAAAGATAAAAACGACTATCTTACCGCAATCCTTGCACGCCCCTCTAAACGGAATACAGGTAGATAATGTGCATTGGCATCCAGCTTCATTTCTGCATGCTGCTTACCCACAAAATTGAAGTGCCGCTCATTTGAACCCACTCGATACGAAAACGAATCCCCATCGAATTCAAAACTGGTCGCCACTGTAGAACCATTTACGGTAACACCGCGCTCACTCAACACAAATTCTTCACGAGCATAAGGCGCAACATCTTGCTCAACCCAGCGACCATAAATTGTCGATTTGGGAATGGGCGGATTAATGGTTCGAGTAATCAAATCACTATACAGCATGCACACGACAACGGTTCCAACTATCGCTATAAGCATGAGAGAACGCTCTAGCCACTTACGAAGCATTGATTTAGATGACGTTTTTGACAGATTGGAAGCAGTGATCGCAGCATTCTTATTAACAGCAGAAGACATGAGGTTCACGTATTGAGGAAAGACGCACCCATTGTAACCTTCCCTTTTAACGGGACCAAGAACCTACCTCAATATGTTTGTGCTTTATTCCAAAATTTCACCTTGCCACCAAATGAATAAAAAGGCATTATTTTAACATAATTAAACAAAGGAATGGCTGTAGTGAAAATTCGTAGTACTGCTCTCGTAAAAGGATTCCGTCAATCAACACCTTATGTCAATGCTCACCGCGGAAAAACCATGGTGATCATGCTGGGCGGAGAAGCCGTCGCACACAAAAATTTTGGCAACATTATTAATGATATCGCCCTCATGCACAGCCTCGGAATCAAAGTCGTGGTGGTGTATGGTGCACGTCCTCAAATTAATCAGCTGCTAGAAAAACAAGACCTCACTACGCCTTACCACAAAAATATCCGCATTACGGATGAATCGGCTTTATCTGTTGTTATGCAAGCTGCCGGACAACTTCAGCTTGCGATTACTGCGCGCCTATCAATGAGCCTCAACAATACTCCGATGGCAGGTACCCAGCTCAATGTCGTTAGCGGAAACTACATCATTGCCCAACCACTCGGCGTTGATGATGGTGTGGACTATTGCCATAGTGGACGTATTCGCCGCATTGACACCGACGCGATTAATCGCACGCTCGACCAAGGCTCTATTGTGCTACTTGGCCCCATTGCGAGCTCTGTGACTGGCGAGTGCTTCAATTTATTATCGGAAGAAGTCGCCACCCAACTAGCGATAAAGCTGGGTGCGGATAAGCTGATTGGTTTTTGCTCCGAACAAGGTGTCATTGATGACAACGGCAATGCTGTCGCCGAGTTACTGCCAATTGAAGCGGAGCATGTCATCAAAACACTCTCTGAAAATACGTCTCCTGACCTAGATTACAACACTGGGACACTGCGCTTTCTTAAAGGCTCTATTGCCGCTTGCCGTGCCGGAGTACCTCGTAGCCACTTGATCAGTTATAAAGTAGATGGCGCCTTAATTCAGGAGTTGTTCTCTTTCGACGGTATCGGTACCCAAGTTGTTATGGCGAGTGCTGAACAAGTGAGGCAAGCTAATATTGACGATATTGGCGGTATCTTAGACCTCATTCGCCCTTTAGAAGAACAAGGTGTACTCGTTAGGCGCTCTCGAGAGCAGCTAGAGCAAGAGATTGGAAAATTTACCATCATCGAAAAAGACGGCTTGATTATTGGCTGTGCTGCCCTTTATCCATACCCAGAAGAGCGCAAAGCTGAGATGGCTTGCGTAGCGATTCACCCTGACTATCGTGATGGAAACCGAGGTTTGTTACTGCTCAACTACATGAAACATCGTTCTAAATCCGAGACCATTGATCAAATTTTTGTCCTCACGACACACAGTTTGCATTGGTTTAGAGAGCAAGGTTTTTACGAAGTCAGTGTCGACTATTTGCCTGGAGCCAAACAAGGGTTATATAACTTCCAGCGTAAGTCCAAAATCTTAGCGTTAGATTTATAGCTTAACCTTAAATCAGGGAGCGAAACTTAACGTTCCACTATACCAACTAACCTCAAAGGGCAGGATTCAGTTCATTAACGCTCAACCCTGCACATCGAGCTTGTTTAGGAACGAGTTTGTTTAGGAGTAAGGCCACACATAAACCCTACTCCGGACTAGCGGGTCATCATGTAAACCCAACTTAGAAATGCGCAAACCATTGCTTGATTTTTGTTCCAATTTTATCTTTTAAATATACATTTGGTTGGCTATACTCTGCTCGCTAGTGATTGGTTTTTAACCAATACGAATGGATCTAGGTGATGTAATGTAGCCTTCACCCTAAAATACTGGGCAATTGAAAAACTAGTTAGCTCCGTATTGCACACCAAGGACAGTTGTTAATCTGACTTTAAATAAGCCGAGACGAGCACTGTTATGAGAACAATCATTTGTAATTCGCTTCAAAGCTTCTGGGATATGGCTGACAATCAGTTTTTAGAAGGCCTAGACGTCCACTGTGTTTTCCCCGTAAATGACGCTATCCGAGATTTTATTCTTGCTTATCAACAGCAATACAAAATACGCAGCGTGTCTTTTACCAATGCGTTTGCAAAACATGCATAAAAGAAGACCGAGCCATAAGCTCGGTCTTCTTGTTTTAGTTAGTAAGCCGCTTTACTAACCCACTCGCACGAGTGGTTTTCACCTTAATGCCTCGCTTCAGAACATTAAGTTCGGCGTAAAGAGCTAAACGCTTTTTCGCGCGGGTAATGCCTGTGTAAATCAACTCACGGGTTAATATCGGGCTAAAGTCTGGTGGCAAAATCATCAGGGTGTAATCAAATTCACTGCCTTGCGATTTATGGATGGTCATGGCGTAAGCCGTTTCATGTTCAGGTACTCGGCTTGGCAAGACCGATTTCACACTGCCGTCAGGTAACTCAAAAAAGACTTTCAAACGCGGTTCTTCTTCAGTGTCATCTCGCATGCAAATACCAATATCACCGTTATACAAACCTAAACCGTGATCATTACGCGTAACCATGACGGGTCTGCCGTGATACCAAATTTCATCCTGAACTTGAATGAACTTGCGCGCTGCGAGCGCTTTCTCGATACGTTGGTTTAGCCCAGCCACACCGAAGTCACCTTCACGGATCGCGCACAGCAACCGGCATTGGTTGAAGGTATCTAACACCGCTTTGGCTTTGTGCGTTAGCGACTCTGGCTCTCCGGTTTTAGGATCGGTTTCCTGTTGTCCAATGCGTTTGAGGTAACGACCGTATTCCTGCACCAACGTCTGCATCATTTGGTTGTAATGTTGACTACTTAGCGCGAAGTGTTCGATGTCAGAAAAGTCACGCGCCCAGACGTTATCTACGCTCGCAGCAGAACCGGAGTTAACCGCTTTTGCCAACTGACCAATGCCTGAGCGAGCATCAAATCGGTAGCTCTTTTGCAGCATACATAAACTATCAGCAATGCTAGATGCACTGTTACTCGTATGCGCTAAAGTATCGAAACCTGTCAGTTTTGCGATGGCTGACGCCTGCTCTTTGCCATAACCCAATGCATGGAACGAACAGATATCACCCAACACAGCCCCTGCTTCAACTGAAGCAAGTTGGTCTTTATCACCTAGCAAAATCAGCCGCGCATGTTTCGGTAAGGCATCAACCACTTTATACATCATTGGTAAATCAACCATCGACGCTTCGTCGATAACTAAAATATCCAAATGCAGTGGATTTTGCTTGTTGTGACGAAATTCTGCGCTATTAGGAATCGCGCCCAGCAATCGATGCAAGGTGCTCGATTCAGTCGGAATTTTGGCTTTTAGCTCCGGAGAAACTGGCAGTTCTTGCACTGCTTTACCAATGGACTCGGTTAATCGCGCCGCCGCTTTCCCCGTCGGGGCCACCAGCTTGATGGTTAGATTTTTCTCGTGCGTCGCCTGTTCAATCAAAGCAGCAAGCAATTTGGTTACTGTCGTCGTTTTACCCGTACCTGGGCCACCAGAAATCACAGCAAATCGACGAGTTAACGCAACCGCCGCCGCGACTTTTTGCCAGTTCACACAAGCTGAGAGTGGCACAAGTTCATTCAGTGTTTGCAAGTCCTGAACCCTGCACGCATTGCTAAGCACGGCATCAATCGCGGGCCAATCCAACGATTCGCTTGCGACCACATCAAGGTGATCACATACCAATTGCTGGCGCAACACTTGGTTGCTGCTTCCCGCTTCTACTGCTTTGCCTAACGCGTTAAACAGAAAATGGTATTGGCGTGCAAACAAATGGTTGAGCAACTCCGATAATCGCACAAACTCTTGTGGTTGCAAGTTAACTGCGGCGCCCAACTGATTGAGCTTTTCCGCCAGTGTCACTTCATAATGCCAATAGCGGTGCAGATACAGACGCTCGCCATCGAACATCAGCGGCAAGGCTTCTCCTTGCGCGCCGACCACGGTGGAATTTTGTAATACTTGAATCCAGTCTATGCCTTGCAACTGTGTATTGAGCGCCAATGCCGACTCACCAAACAGCCCTAACTTACTAGCCAAATCCGTAGATTGCCCTTGTGCATCGAACAGAGGCAGACAGATATGTCCTTTGCCGAGCTCACTACTGACAACACCCGCGATAAACGCCAGTGCTTGGCTATCCGACTGTTCATCATGCGTTTGAGAATCAATAAAACAGGCGAATTGGTAGTCGAGCTGACGAATAGCACCTTTGTACGCCAAGCGTTCCAACACTACCAATAGGCTATCTTGGTCAGAATGAAGATTGTGATTTGTCGTCATTAAAGTAGCTCCATCTGCCCGGCTTGAGTTGAGCGCGTTTCAAGTGCTTGACCATCAATCAAACGATCCATCTCTTGTAAGAAGTCTAAGGTTGGTTTCGCGGCAAAAATGCCGTGGTCGCTCTGCCCATCCATGCCGCGCAAGAACAAGTAATACACGCCACCGAAGTGCTGTTCATAATCATAATTGGCCAATCGGTTACGTAGGAAACGATGCAGTGCTAACGCATAAATCTGATACTGCAAATCGTAGCGGTGATCCGCCATCGCCGATTTCAGAGCCTCACCATGGTAGCTCGTCACATCGTCGCCAAGATGATTCGATTTCCAGTCAAGCACGTAGTATTTACCTTGATGTTCAAACACCAAGTCGATAAAACCTTTGAGCATGCCTTGCACGGTTTGGAAACCTAAATCCCCCGCTTTCGCCGACAACGGATCGTGACGTTGAATGACTCGGTTTAACGCCGGTGCAGACAAAACTTCAATCGGCAGCAAAAACTCCATCTCCACCAAACGTTGCGACGGTGCTTTTTGATTCAGCAGCAAAGACTTACCATCCAACGGCGTTGCGAGTACGGTATCAATCAATTGCTGTAAAATGGGCAACCACTCTTCATCGAGCTGTTCGCTTTCCATCAAGCCAAGGATGATTTGTGTATTCTCTTCCGTCGTGGCTGGCTGAGTAAATTCAATTTCCTCAAACAGGCTGTGCAGGAACGTACCCGGACGCGCACCACGAGGGAAGGTAAAAATCGAACGCTCTGGCTCCACCAAATCCGCTTCGTCTTGTTCTTCAGATGAGTCGATATCGAAACCTGTAATCTCAATCGTGGCATCATGCTCGGCGTGATGAGAGCCTTGCTTGACCAAGCCAGAATAACTGGTGATGCGCCAGTTTCTGTCGATAGGGTTTTGCAGCTCTTTCGCGCTAAGATCTTGTATTTCTTCTTGTGGCGCTACGTACTTGTCTTCGAGTTGCTGCGGCGGATCGGCCACAACGACACAATCAAGCTCGTCTTGTTGCTTTGTTAAACCTTGGTGCAAATCGTTAATGCCACCTTCTTGACCATTCTGAATCAAATAGCCAATCGCACTGCGGTGTACGCCAGTTGGCTCTTTGGTCGAACGACCATTGCGCAAAGGCGAGGCTCCGATAAAACACGCATAAACAGCACGCGTTAGTGCCACGTATATCAAGCGTAAGTCTTCCGCCAAACGCTCTTTATCCGCTTGCTTCATGGACGCATCGTTGCCAGTGATATCCAGTACCGTGCGGTCATTGGCTGCATCGTAATATTTGGCTTCGCTGGCTTCTCGATAGCTGAACACAAACGGCAGAAATACGAGGTCATACTCCAAGCCTTTTGATTTGTGAATAGTTACGATCTGCACTAAGTTACGTTCCGATTCTAAACGTTGGATTTGGTCATCACTGCCACCCAAACCGTTTTCCGCATCACTGATGGACTGAGCGAGCCAACGCAGCAGACCGTGATCGCTGTCCAGTTCATTACTAGCTTGTTGAAGCAGTTCACCGATGTGCATTAAATCGGTAAGTACTCGCTCACCATTTTCACCCTGTGAGCTTGCACCCTCTTCTAGTAATCGCTCAGCAATATGGCGTTTGCTGATCACTGCGCGCAGCATCGGTAGCACACCACGCTGAACCCAAAGTTTGCGATACTCTTTGAATTCGTTAACAGCGTTTTCCCACACGACTTCATCGTTATTAAGCGCATCCAAACTTGCTGCATCGAGGGCAAACAGCTCAGAGGCAAGACTTGCACGCAGCGCACGATCATTTTCTGGAGTCAGCACCGCTTGCAGCAAACGCTGTAAATCCTGCGCCACAGAACTGGTAAACACACTGTCTCGGTTAGACAGGTACACGCTGGCAATGCCTTGGTTTGCCAGGGCTTGTTTGACCATTCGACCTTCACTACCTGTTCGAACCAACACCGCGATATCGCCCGCTTGAACCGCTTTCTGATTTTCGCCATTCACCAGACACGCTTGCCCCTGTTGAGCCTGCGTCAAAATGGTTTGGATTTGGCTTGCGGTCGCCTCTGCCATTCGAGTCAAATACTCGCCTTTTGGTAGCGGTTTATCGTCCGCTTCTTGCAACCAATAAGTCAGCGCTGGTTGCTTTTGGCCACCCATAGTCCAAATGCGTTTTTCGGCATTGGGACTGTACTTAACGGGTAAGAACGGAATATCCGAATCGTAGATAAATGGACTGTCTGGCAAAGCAAATACTTGGTTTACCGCCTGCACCATATCTGCGCTAGAACGCCAGTTGGTTCCTAACGTGTAGTGGGCACTTACTTGGTTACGCGCTTTGATATAAGTGAAAATGTCTGCGCCACGAAAGCCATAAATCGCCTGCTTTGGGTCACCGATCATAAACAAACCGCATTCCGGGTTGTTCAGATAAATACGGCTGAAAATACTGTATTGAAGCGGGTCGGTATCTTGGAACTCGTCAATCATAGCGACAGGATACAAAGTACGAATACGCGCCGCTAAAAGCTCGCTTTCGTCCGTATCGATAGAAGCAGAAAGTTGTGTCAGCAAATCATCGAAAGAGAGCCACTGTTTTTGATTTTTCGCGTTGGCCAGCATCACACGACAATGCTCAATCGCATGAGCAAGCAGTGGCGCTTTTAAGCTGATTGGGTTGGCAAGAAATGTTTCAATGGCTTCAAATACCGCATGCTGCGGCGCACTGCCTTTCGGTGTTTTTTCCAACAAGACGTTTTGCGCGAATTTCTCCAGCTTGTCTGGATAATCGTAACCTGTAGTTTCCGTTGCCGCCCAAGCGTTTACCACCTCCAACCACGTCGGCAGAGACTTTTTGGTATAGCTACGTTTGTTAATATCTGAATCTGAAATCAGCGTGAAGAAGTCATCTTGGCTTTCTCGCCACTGTGCTTTTAATTCATCAATTTTTTTCAAGTTTTCAGTATGAAGATCAGCCAAACTGCCTTTCATTGCAGGAACAGAAAGGCTTAACGGCGCACCAGTTAAGTAATTGCTGATGTCAGACAACAACGCAGATGGAGAGCTCCATAGCTGGCGAATTTCCCCAGCCAAGGTAAACGGCAACGGGTAGAAATTGCGACGCCAGTAATCGGCTACAACTTGCGCTTTTAGGTGACTTTCATCGGTCACAAACTCGTTATTAAATCGGCTGCCAGATTCAAACGCATTTTGCGTTAGCATACGTTGGCAAAAACCGTGAATCGTGTAGACCGCCGCCTCGTCCATCTGACGCTCTGCCTGCAATAAAATTTCTGCGGCTTGCTTGTGATCGTCAAACTCATTAAGCAAAGGTTGGATCACCGGATCGGAACTCTGTCCACGCGCAAACGCGATTCGCGCGTCATGGATCCTTGCCCTGATACGATCGCGTAATTCCGCAGTTGCCGCTTCGGTAAAGGTTACAACCAGAATTTGGTCGACCGTAAGCGGTACGCGATGTCGAGTTTCCGCGCTGCCATGACCAAGCAAAAGACGCAGATATAAACCTGCAATAGTGAAGGTTTTACCTGTACCTGCTGATGCCTCGATTAACCTCGCACCGTGCAGAGGAAACGTCATCGGTTCTAGTGGCGTTGGTTGAGGCTGCTCTGTGCGGTCTAACGTATGTAGAGGGCACTCTGCACCTGACATTTGATCCATAACGCTGAATCTCTCCGGATTATTTACTAGGACGTATCACCTAATAAATGTGATCTATAGTTAAAAATTCTATTAATATGTTTAACAAGTTGGATAATTTAGAGCTTTGTGAGATCTTTCTCACGGTTATCCATAAGACGTACCGTTAGTATGCGCCCCACGAGATAAGCCAAACCTTTTTGGCGACACAACTCAAATGAATTAAACAAAAGTATCATGGTCCCTCTGACCTTGTGGCCGTACAGCGAACGCCCTACAAAAAATAATGATTTTCTGGCGGCCACCCTACTCTTCCTTCTCTTTATCCAACTGTCTTTATTACGCTTTTACGTCATCAGCGTCTTGAACCGCTAAGCGCGCACCTTGCAGTACTAATGCTGTCAGCAAACGAACTTCTGAGGCCAACTCATCATTCCAAGCAGGCCAAATTCGAGAGATGTACGCATTACTGCCTTCGCCCGGGCTCATGAAGCCATCATTGAATGCGTCAGCCATTTTCTTCAAAGATTTCTCTTCGTCATCGACCCACTGACCGCGGCTAAAGCCCGCTTCAACACAAGCCAACGCCGTTTTCGGGAAATAAGGCAAAGGCTTAGTCATGCCTTCGAAAAATAAGCGAACTAATTCAGTCAGTAGCTGTTTGGCATACTGCGCATCGGCAATTTCTGGGTAGATCAAATGCAGTGCGCCTTCTTTACGATCGTAACCAATGATGTGGGTTTTCTTAGCATGACCCGACGCCGACATGGCAAGGTGATCGATCCACGCTGCAAGGTAATCCTGCGATCGAATCTTACCGCTTCGATAGCGAATCAAACCGGATTGGTAGCATTGAGTTAGCCAACCTGTTAAGCGAACGTTTTTCTCTTCGCCTTCATTTCGCTCAAACAAGGAATCAAACGTCAGGTCGATTTCCAAATCGTCTTGAGGCGCACCAGATAAAAACGCCAGTTTATCCACCAGCTCTTCCGCCTGAACTCGGTTGGTTTCAAACTCGATATCACCAAACGCCCCCACCGGTAGTTTGCCTTGCGCGCGCTGTTGACTCATAAAGTGTTTAAGCACCTCTGTTTTTTTCTCTGGCTGCATCAATGTCGTTTCAAGCAAGGTTTCTAACAGCTCATCACGCATTTGATAGCTTTCCAAACCACCTAAAACAAAGGGTTCGTCGTCTTCCATCACCGGCAGTGGCGGTTCAAAGATTACTTTTAAGCGACGATTGAAAAAATACTGCACCGGTAAGCGCCAGAAACGTTGTAACTCGACTAAGTCGAGCTCAAGTGGGAACGTCGCTCCTAACAGATAGTCATCTAATGCCCGATTAAAATCACGACGAACATAGCCTTGCGATTGACTACTTTGAGTCAATGCCGCTGGAATCCACTCTTTCGCGTAGCTGGCGTGCATGCCTTGGAACGCACTTGGGCTAAACGGCACCATGGCATGGGTATTCACCAACGCATTTAATAAGTTATCGCCAGACTCATCAACGGGCAACGCTTCATCACCACTTAAACAATAGTTTTGGTGGCAGTATTCCATCAGCTCAGAAACCAGAACCGAAGGCACTCGCTCGGTGTTGTCTTGGATTGAACGGCCAACATAACTGATGTAGAGCGTTTGCTGTGCAGACAACATCGCTTCGAGGAATAGGTAACGGTCATCATCTCGGCGCGAACGGTCGCCCGGTTTGGTTCTTCCTGTCATCAAGTCAAAGCTTTCTGGCGGCATGGAGCGTGGGTACACGCCGTCATTCATCCCCAGTAGACAAACGGTTCTAAACGGAATAGAGCGCATCGGCATCAGAGTACAAAAGTTCACTTGACCAGCAAGGAAGCGCTGGCTGACTCGTGTGCCAGATAATTTGTTTTGAAGGTATTGGCTGATGATCGACGGCGATAACGCATCATCAAATGCGGCATCAGCTAATTGCTCTTTGAGTTGGCTGAGCGTATCGCGAATGGATTTGAGCGCCATTTCTCCTTCTAACTCAACTGAGAAGAAGTCATCCAGCAGTGAAACCAAAGTCTCTCGCCAACCATCAATAGTCTGAACATGAGAAAGTTTGCTTCGATAAGTGCTAATTTGTTGGATAAAGTGTGCCAACTTGCCCGCAAGCTCTGCACCCATGCCTTGCACTTCGTTGTACGGAGATAAACTGCCTTGCTCGGTTTCAAACAAACCTGCGGATTCTGGCATCGCGTAGCCAAGCAACATGCGTTGAATACCAAATTGCCATGTGTTTTGACGGGTTTCCGGCAGTTCAAATTCGCGTCCGGTATTGGCATCCAATCCCCAGCGAATTCCCGATTCTTCAACCCATTGTTTGGCTTGTAAGAAATCATCTTCGCTGAGTTCAAAACGCTTTAATATCGCCGGAGTTTCCAGAAGTTCGAGTAGTTCTGATGCCAAACAGCGCGTATTGGGTAAGTTCACCAACTGCATAAATGCGGCCAGAATTGGGCTCTCTTGATCGGCGGTTCGGTCAGAAATCGAATATGGAATAAAACGCTCACCCGGCGCGTTACCAAAGACCGCCTGAATCGCAGGGCTGTAAGCGTTGATGTCCGCGACCATCACGATAATATCGCGCGGTTTTAACGTTGGGTCAGCATCGAACATCGCCAATAGTTGATCATGCAGCACTTCCACTTCACGCATCGGGCTGTGACAAGCGTGTAGGCTCAGTGATTTATCACCCAAGCTAACCACTTGTTTGTGATGACTGTTTTCAATCTGTTGATCATCTTGATGTTCTTCAAGATTGAGAATATCCGCTTGCAATTGATGGAGCAGACTGTCGCGCTCAACATCAACAAACCCTTCGATTTCATGAGATTCCAGCTGAGACAACAGATACATATTGTCACGCCCGAGTTTACCCATGGACGCCAACAGACTGTTTCCGACCACATCGGTGTGCAGCTCATCGATCACATTATCTTCCAATGAACCTTTCAGTTGCTCAGTTTCACCTTGCACTTCCGAGTGATCGTCCTGCCACACAACGTGCTGACGATGTTTCGCCGCCAAACGAGCCAGATATTTGCGATCTCGAACTTCACCCCAGTAATAGCGACACGGGTTGGTGAACATCAGATGCACGTCGATGTGTTCGCCAATTGCTTTTAGCGCATCCATATAGCGAGGCGGCAACGAAGAAATTCCAAAAACAAACAAACGCTTGGGTAAATGGTCAAAATTGCCGTTAAAACTCGCTAACGTGTCGATAAAGTGCTCATAAAGGTTGGCACGGTGATATGGAGACTGCCCTAACGACACAGTGTGATCGTACAACGCTTGCCATAAGATCGGCTGCCACGGATGTTCATCTTCCAGCTCTGGCACACTCTGCCCAGCTTCCCAACTTGCGATCCATTCCGGACGATACACCAAGTAACCATCGAAAATATCGGCAATTTTCTCAGCCAGCTGATACAGCTTAGAGTGATCACTGTCATCTTTGAGGTACTGCGCTAACGGCGAAAACACGTCTTGGTTGAGAAGCCCCGGCAGCAGATGCATCAACTTCCACGTCATCGCTTCTTTGTTAAACGCACTGCGTTTTGGCACGTCTGGCAACACCTGCGTAAACATTTCCCAAATGAAGGTAGCAGGAAGCGGAAAATCAATGTTCGCGGCAACACCAAACTCTTTGGCCAATTCCATTTTTAGCCACTGGGACATGCCCGGACTTTGAACCAGAATTTGTTCTTTTTCGAACGGGTTTTCCAGCGGACTGATTCGAATCAGTTCGACAAGGAGTGATTTAAGAACGTCAACTTGGTTGGAGTGATAAACAGTAAACAAATTGGGGATACCGAGCGCCGATTGAAACTGTTAGCTAGCTTAGCACAGCCCCATTTAAACCCGCAGTGATCTCGCGTTCGGAAAAAACAAAAGGTTATATATCACTCAAATAGAGTATGAATCTTCTGAATTTTCACATGTCAATCAAGTCTGACACTTCCATACAAAATGTGACATTCGTCGCAACTATTCCATAATAAAAAACACTGTTTTATACTCCCTCTACCCATAATTTATAAACAAACAAAAAGTATGTTTCGCAAACTGTCTTCCAACAGCGCTTGGCTGATTGCTTTTTTTGCTTGCTTTGCAGTGTATCTGTCGATCGCTTGTTATCCTTTTGTGTTGTCTAACAATCAAAATGAACCGCTAACCTTGTTGCAAGGTTACTATTTGGTTTCGACTCAATATGGCTGGCTGGGCTTGATCGCTCTTCCATTTATGTTGCTGAGTTTATTGCTCTCTTTTCTACCGACTCGAGCATTCAAAGGCATCGTGATCGCTATCGCGATCTGTCTATTGATCATGTTTAAAGTCGATATCCTCGTTTTTCAGCAATACAAACTTCACATCAACGCCCTATTAATTCGTATGTTTTTCGAAGGTGGCGGTGATGTCTTCGATATTTCTTGGATGAGTTGGCTAATCTTCATCAGTGAAGTTGCCGTTCTGGTGATCGGGCTCGCCTGTACCGTTTGGGTAAGTAATAAACTGGCACAAAGCCGAGCTAAGTTCGTTTTGATCAGCGTCTGGTTTGCTGTATTGCTTAGCACACAGATGATTCATGCGTACAAAAACGCGCTTTACGACGATGAAGTCAGTCAGTTTTCGAATAACTGGCCACTTTACTACCCGCTGACGGCTCGTAAATTTATTTACAAACACGACCTAGTGGATGAGAACATTGCATCGAAGAACCGCGTAGAGTTAACCAACATTGAACGTAGCTCACTCAACTACCCGCTTGCGCCCATTCAAGTGCAAAGCAAAGAGAAGCAGCCCAATGTTTTGTTTATCTTGGTTGACGCGTGGCGCTACAGTGATGCGACGCCGGAAGTCATGCCAAATGTCAGTAAGTTCGCTGAAAAGACAGTGAATTTCACACAACATATGAGCGGCGGCAACTCAACTCAAGCGGGTATTTTCAGCCTGTTTTACAGCTTGCCCCCGACCTACTGGGAAAGCTTTTACGCAAGCCAACGCTCTCCTGTTTTTATGGATACGCTGCAAGCAGAAGGCTACCGCATGGGCATTTTTGGCTCGGCACCGCTCACCAGCCCGCCACTTTCTCGCACGGTATTCAAAAAAGTGTCGGACTTGACCCTGAAACAAACTGGGGAAACAGCAGTCGAGCGCGATCAGCAGATAACAGACAAGTTCATCGAGTTCCAAAAGCAGGACAGCGACAAACCGTACTTTGGTTTTCTGTTCTACGATGCCGCCCACGGTACGGTGTTTCCCGAGCCTGAATTTGCGAAATTCAAACCATACTGGGAACGCGTTGACCACATTTTGCTCAACAACGATTTTGACGCTTCGCTTTACCATAATCGATACAAAAACTCGTTGTACTACATCGATAGCTTGATTGGTGATGTGCTGAAAAACGTCGACTTAGACAATACCATTGTGGTGATTTCATCAGATCATGGTGAAGAGTTTAATGACCATAAGATGAACTATTGGGGCCACACGGGTAACTACAGTGACGTTCAAGTACATGTGCCTCTTTACGTGTACATGCCAAATCGTCAGCCAGAGCAAGTTGATTACCGCACGACCCATTTTGACGTCGTGCCAACCATGATGAATACGCTGTTTAACGTTCAAGGCACAACGAGTTCATACAGCGTTGGTCATAACTTGTTTGATAGCTCTGCCTCTCGCGATTGGTATATTGCAGGCAGCTACTACAACTATGCATTGGTCGGCAAAGAACTGATGCTTGTGGTCAATCCTGGCGGGCACTCTCAGCAACTGAATCGCCAGTTAAAAGTCGAGAAAGAACAGAAAGTTCCTGTCGATATCATTCGTCATTCTCTGGATGAGATGTCGCGATTTTACAAAAAAGGCTAGTGTCCAACATCGACGCCGATTGAAATAAAAAAGCCTCTTGGTTGTAAGACCAAGAGGCTTTTTCCTATCTGCTATTTAAGCGTGATGAGCGTGCATCAAGCGTGGCTGAATCAATAAGTTGTTGATGTATTGTAAGGCCACATAAGAGACAACAAATGTTGCCACAATCAACTCAAGACCAGCTAAGCCTCGCACTTGTTGAACATAGTGCGCAGCCAATCCTTGCAACTCCATCCAATTCGCCATTTTAAACAGCGCCGTCGCACCGATCACCATCGGGAAGGTAAACGCTGCATAGCCAGGGCTGAATGGCAGTCTAAGCAATTTAAAGAACGCGAGATATATGATGGCTGTCATCAATACTGCGATACCAAACAACAGAGCAATAATCACTGGTGAAGGTGTTGCCGTTACGGTTAGGTAACCAGCCAATGATAGGCTTGCTGGTGCCGCCATGATTGCCATAGTTGGTTTTGCTGCATCAGGGATTTCATGAGTGAACATGAAACGGTAGATCATCATTGGCAACATCACCGCGTAAGCCAGCATACCGAAGATCAATGCACCGTGTGCAATAGGTGCAAGCACTGGGTTACCTGAGAAAGACACGTCTGCAACGATAATACCCACTGGCGGTACGAACCAACTTGGCACCATGTGGTGTAGTTCGAAGTCTTTCGCGCGGTGGTACAAGAAGCTCACTAGGAACACGATATGTAGAGCTACCGCCACTAACCAAAGCACGTCACCTGCAACAGGGAAAAAGTGCCCTAGAGAATTTGAAACCACCATGGTTCCCATCGCGAAAGTTGGAACGACACTACCCACCACAGGGTGCGCAAGATCTTGTCTCAACAAATGATTGTGAAAAAGAAATTTAGTCGCCAAGATTGCTAGCAGTACGCTTGCAATACCTGCGCTAATCCACTGTCCATAGCCATGTAATTCGGCGAAGTTTTCCCAACTCCAACCTAAGCTCGCAATACCAAGAGCCAGACCCGCCATTGGGGTTGGTGCTCCCATTACTTTTGCTTTTGTTCTTTGAATCATTACGACCTCAAAATCTAGGCTAACTTTCTATGGGGTGTATATTACTCTTGCACTTCGTTCCAATATATCTAATTATTTAAAACTAACGTTCAGATAAACTTAACGGAATGTCATGCCTAGTCATATCTCTCTTAAACAACTGAAAGTTTTTACTACGATCACTCAGCACAAAACGCTCACAGCGGCTTCTGAAAGCCTGTTTCTTTCTAAGGCGGCCGTGAGTATGGCGCTGTCTGAGTTAGAGAAACAAATTGGTCATCACCTATTTGACCGGGTGAACAACCGCTTAATTCTCAACCAAGAAGGACAAAAACTTTTGCCCCTCGCGGATGAACTCCTCAACCGAGCTCGGGATATTGAGAGTGTGTTCGATGGCGACCAAACCTTATCAGGGCTGCTTCGCATCGGTGCCAGTGACACCATCGGCAACCAAGTTGCACCTTACCTGTTAAGTGATTTTCGTGATGAAACAAATCACCAGTCGCAGAGTTTGTTCATCTCCAACTCTGCCCAGATTTGTGACATGTTGATTGCGTACGAACTCGACATCGCGCTCATCGAGGGCAAGACCATACACCCAGAGTTGGAATCAACGCAATTCAGTGAAGACGAAATGTGTGTGATTTGTCCGCCGGATTACCCTAACTTCGATGAAGGACCAATCAGCCTAAACGAACTCGAAGACACAGAGTGGATTCTGCGTGAGGCGGGGTCTGGCTCTCGAGAGTTCTTTATGCGCGCCATCGCTCCGCGTCTAGAACACTGGCATGAGGCTTTTCAGCTCAATACAACAGAAGCGCTGATCAATTCGGTATCTGCTGGGCTGGGTTTAGGTTGTTTATCACGCCTATCTGCAGAACCTGCAATTCGAGATGGTCGTGTGAAAATGCTCAACATGCCACTGGATATGAAGCGTCGCTTCTGGCTTTTGATCCACAAAGAGAAGTATCAAAACCCGCTCCTGCGTACATTCATTGAATTCTGCCAAGATTGGGAGCGACCAGAGAACCCACATCTTAAAGATGGCTAGTTCGAGATGGGTCGTTCACGGGAGGTAGTTCAAGGCAGATAGTTCAAATGCTGGTCACTTAGTTGTACACGGCTCTCATTCTGAGGCTTGTCGCTAGACTTAATTGGTCAAAAACTGTATAAAAAGCCAGTATAAAATTTAACAAATTAACTTAGAGGACCAACCATGGCTGTAATCGTCAAGTACGTGGTAGAACGCAATGGAGAAGAGAAAATGACTTTTACCTCTAAAGCGGAAGCTGACGCATACGACAAAATGCTGGATATGGCGGACGAGTTATTCTCACTGCTAGGTAAGAGTGAACTTCTAGAAGACGAAGGTAAGCAAGAAGATCTTGCAATGTACCTTGCGCAAAACAAAGAAGAAGTGCTTTACGCTCTGGGTGCAAAACGTAAACCTGCACCAAAAAAAGCAAAGAAGCTTGAAGCTGTTGAAGAAGATAGCGAGCAAGAAGACGCTGCATAAGCCTCTCATTTGTTTAGAAAAAACGTCGCATTATGCGGCGTTTTTTTATGCGTTGTATTTATCGCCATATATCTCTGAGAATATAAAGAACCGATTTAATATCCCAAATTGCTCTAAATTTCATGTTGCAGATTAGTGTGACTTAGATCTAATCTAAATAGGCACGGTGATGGGGTGCCACCGGAATCGAAAGATTCGAACCGCTTTAAAGCTAATGACTCCTACAGAAACGAAAACAGGTCAGCCCTGTTGGAAATGCTTTCTCCTATATTGTGAAAGCAAGAGTTCTGTAGTGAGCAATTCAACTCTTCTCCAACCCCGCTCCTGTTTTCTCAAAAAATAAAAATACACTGGGAAAACATTATGCAATATTCACACGAAATCCAATCAATGTGCCCGATTCAACGCGGCGATCTTCATGCATCTGCACCGATCCCTGTTGAAGGCGCAATGATCAATCCAAAAGACGTTATCGCAATTTCTGGTCTTAGCCACGGCGTTGGCGCTTGTGCTCCTCAACAAGGCGCAGCAAAACTGACTCTTAACGTCAAAAACGGCATCATCGAAGAAGCTTTGATCGAAACGATCGGCTGTTCAGGCATGACTCAATCAGCCGCGATGGCCGCAGAAATCCTAACAGGCAAAACCATTCTTGAAGCACTGAATACCGACTTGGTATGTGATGCTATCAACGTCGCGATGCGCGAAATCTTCCTTCAATTTGTTTACGGTCGTACTCAATCTGCTTTCTCTGAAGGCGGCTTGGAAATTGGTGCGGCACTGGAAGACCTTGGTCAAACTCAACGCAGCCAAGTAGGTACTAGCTACTCAACCAAAGCAAAAGGCGTGCGTTACATGGAATTGGCTGAAGGCTACGTAACAAAACTCGCACTAGACGAAAACAAAGAAGTGATTGGTTACCAATATCTCAACCTAGGCAAGATGATGAAAGCCATCAACGAAGGCGTATCTGCAGCAGAAGCCGCAGACAAAGCAACAGGGACTTACGGTCGTTTTGACGAAGCCGTATCTACCATCAACCCACGCCAACAATAATTGCCACCAAGAGGAAAGAGATTATGAACACTCCAATTACTGAATCTGTACGTCGCACATTAGACGAAATGCAACTTTCTTCTCTGGAAGAGGCTTACCAATACTGTATGGATCGTGGTATCGACCCTAAAGCGCTGGTGATGGACACTCAACCTATCGCGTTTGAAAGCGCTGCCGATGCCTACACGCTAGGCACTGCTTTGGCGATTTTCCGCGGAGCAAAAACAGCAGAAGAAGCTGCAAACATCATCGGTGAAGGCCTTCAAGCCTGCACAAAACCAGGCAGCGTAGCAGAACAACGCCGAGTGGGTATCGGTCACGGTGCATTGGCGGCTCGTCTATTGAATGAAGAAAGTGGCTGTTTCGCTTTCCTTGCCGGTCATGAGTCATTCGCAGCGGCAGAAGGCGCAATCAAAATCGCATTGAACGTCAACAAATCACGCAAAAATCCGTTGAAAGTGATCCTGAACGGTTTGGGTAAAGACGCCGCTTACCTAATCTCACGCATTAACGGTTTCACTTACGTACGCACTCAATACAACTACCAAACTGGAGAGTTAGTGGAAGTAGAACGTCGCCGTTTCTCCCAAGGTCCACGAGGTGAGATCCTTTGCTACGGTGCAGACGATGTGCGTGAAGGCGTAGCTATCATGCATAAAGAACAAGTGGATGTGAGCATCACAGGTAACTCAACCAACCCGACTCGCTTCCAACACCCTGTAGCAGGTATCTACAAAGCGGAACGTAACCGTGAAGGCATGCCTTACTTCTCTGTGGCATCAGGTGGTGGTACTGGTCGTACTCTACACCCAGATAACGTGGCGGCGGGTCCTGCATCTTACGGCATGACCGACACAATGGGTCGCATGCACGCCGATGCACAATTCGCGGGCAGCTCTTCAGTACCTGCACACGTAGCGATGATGGGCTTCATCGGTATGGGCAACAATCCAATGGTAGGGGCAACGGTTGCACTTGCAGTAGAGGTCGGTGAGCTAAGCCTCTAAATCGATTTATCGCTTTACTATCCAAAGCCAGTAAATCCAACAAACCCAGTGTAGGGGGAGTGACTTCGGTCCTCCCCTTATTTTTTGCGATGCGCCCTTCTCCAACTTCACTGTATCTCTGCCCAAAATCGGTCTGATAAGGCTTTTGCGACACATTTCTCATCAGACAAACATATCTCTAAAAAGACAAAAGGTATCCATCTACAGACTTTCTCCATTTCCCCTCTTTAAACTCCCGAACACTCTCTTTATGATGACTGACAACTTAATTATTTCTTGTCAGTGAACAGACGAGACACAAGACTCAACACATGGAGATCAACTATGGCTTTCTTCTCTCTAGCCTTTGGTACGGCAACTAAAAACCGCGACGGCAAAATCATCGAAGCGTTTTTCCCAAACCCAGTTCTTAACCCAAGCGAAGCGCTTGTTAACGCACTAGCAGCAGTAGCAGGTTACGAGCAAGGCAACCAAGCTATCGAGATCTCTGCAGCACAAAGCGCAGAACTGGCAGCAGCATTTGAAGCAAACGGCGATGCAGCAAACGCATCTTTCGCAGCAAAAGCAGCAGAATCAGCACAACCACTTGTACTGGTTATCCTTGCAACTGACGAGCAGCCACAAAGCGTTGCTGAAGGTTTCCTAAAGCTTCAACTTATCTCTAACCGCCTAGTTCAGCCACACGGCACGGTACTAGACGGCATCTTCGGTCTACTACACAACATCGCATGGACTAACGAAGGTCCAATCGACCTACCTGAACTAGCAGAGCGTCAAATCGAAGCTCGCCTAGCGGGTCGTGCACTAAGCGTAGATTGCGTAGACAAGTTCCCTAAAATGGTGGACTACGTGGTACCAACTGGCGTTCGTATCGCTGACACTTCTCGCGTACGTCTTGGCGCACACGTTGGCGAAGGCACAACGGTAATGCACGAAGGCTTCATCAACTTCAACGCGGGTACAACTGGCGTGAGCATGGTTGAAGGCCGTATCTCTGCTGGTGTAGTGGTTGGTAACGGCTCTGACATCGGCGGCGGCGCATCTATCATGGGTACGCTATCTGGCGGCGGTAAAGTTGTGGTTTCTATCGGTGAAAACTCGCTACTAGGCGCGAACGCAGGTCTTGGTTTCCCAATGGGTGACCGTTGTACTATCGAATCAGGTCTGTACGTAACTGCTGGTTCTAAAGTACGCATGCTAGATTCTGCTGGTCAAGAAGTAGAAGTAGTGAAAGCCCGCGATCTTGCTGGTGTTTCTGACCTACTGTTCCGTCGTAACTCTGTAACAGGTCAAATCGAGTGTCTTGCAAACAAGAGCGCGGTTGAACTGAACAGCGAACTGCATAAAAACAACTAACTCATTCGTGAATTAGCCCTACGAAAAATCCCCCAGCAGGAAACTGTTGGGGGATTTTTTAGCTTAAAGAAAAATGCGTGATTACTGATTTAAAAAGCTGACCGCTTTATCTGGGAAATCAGTAAACAAACCATCCACTTTTACTTGGTTGTAGTACACATCCATCATGCCTTCAAAGCTGTCAGTGTACGCTGGAATGCGTCCTGGATCGGCGCGGAACGTGTATGGATGCACTTGCAAGCCAGCGTCTTTTGCAGCCTTCATCAACGGCTTGATGATGATATTGTCTTTGGTTGACTTATCATCCACCAGCATCGGCTTCCAAGGTCCAATTCCTTCCGCGTAACTCGCTACTTTCTTCATTCCGTCGGCTTCGAACATCCAGTCATAACTGTATGGTGTTGCCTTGTCGCCTTTGTACACCATAGTTTCGTTCCAGTCAGTGTAAGCCATAAGCTGAACGAGCTTTAAGTCCATGTCCATTGCAGGCATGAGTTCACTGTTGATGCGTTGAAGTTCATTCGCATCAAAACACTGAAGGTAGACTTTGTCGTCTTGAGAGCCGTAACCGTACTGCTTCAAGACTTTAAGTACTGCTTTAGAAATGTCCTTACCTTCATGACGATGGAACCAAGGCGCTTTAATTTCTGGGTAAATACCGATGTCATAACCCAGCGTTTTGTTTAAGCCTTGGATCAGCTCAATCTCTTCAGCAAACGTCGGCACGGTGAAATCAGATTTCCACATAGGGAATCGGGTTGGATAGCCCGCTACTTTGTTGCCTTTCTCATCGATGTTGAACCCTTCGGTAACTCGCAAGGATTTGATTTCCGCCAGAGTGAAATCAATCGCGTAATAACGACCATCTTTACGTGCACGATCAGGAAAACGCTCCGCAACATCCGTTACGCGATCGAGATAATGGTCATGCAACACGACCAACTGGTCGTCTTTCGTCATTACCACATCTTGCTCTATGTAGTCAGGTTTCATTGCGTAAGCAAGTGCTTTGGCTTCTAGCGTGTGCTCAGGCAAGTAGCCCGATGCGCCACGGTGCGCAATGACAAGCGGCTTCGCAATCGCACCAGCAGAGAGGCTAAGTGCTAAAAAAGTAAGACATACTGACTTTGTTTTCATTGTTATTTCCTTGATAAAGCGAAGAGGCAGTATTCCACTGCCTCTTTAAATAAATATTACGCTAGCGCTTCCTTCTCGCGCTCTTTTTGCTCGTGGTGCGCACGTTCACCTAAGAAGGCGTACATCAAACACACGATAGAAGTAATACAAGAACCCACTAAGATGATAAAGCCACCATCCCAGCCAAAGTGGTCTACGGTGTAGCCCAAAATCGCGTTTGCGGCAACTGCCCCACCCAGGTATCCAAACAAACCAGTAAGACCAGCGGCAGTACCTGCGGCTTTCTTCGGAGCGAGTTCAAGTGCGTACAAACCGATCAGCATAACCGGACCATAGATTAGGAAGCCAATTGCAATAAGCGCCATCATATCTACTGTTGGGTTGCCCGCAGGGTTAAACCAATAAACCATCACTGCAACTGTCACTAGCACCATAAATAAGATACCAGCAGGTGCACGACGACCTTTGAACAATTTGTCAGAGATCCAACCACACAATAGTGTTCCTGGAATGCCAGCCCATTCGTATAAGAAATAAGCCCATGACGATTTATCTACCGAGAAATCCTTCGCTTCTTTTAGGTAAACAGGTGCCCAGTCCAGTACGCCGTAACGAATTAGGTAAACAAATGCGTTTGCAATTGCAATCGACCAAAGAAGTTTGTTGTTGAAGACGTATTTGAAGAAGATTTCCTTCGCTGTCATTTCTTGTTCATGGGACTTGTCATAGTCATCTGGGTAATCGTCTTTGTATTCTTCAATAGGAGGCAGACCACAAGACTGAGGGGTATCGCGAACCGTCATCCAAACAAACACAGCAACCAACGTGGCGAAAAATGCAGGAACATAAAATGCAGTGCGCCAATCATCGTTAAATGCCCACAGGCCAAGAATAAATAGTGGACCAATCAAGCCACCACCCACGTTGTGCGCCACGTTCCAAACCGAAACGATCTCACCACGCTCTTTACGTGACCACCAGTGCACCATGGTTCGGCCACAAGCAGGCCACCCCATCCCTTGGAACCAACCGTTTAAGAAAAGCAAAATGAACATCGCAGTGACGCTACCAGTCGCCCATGGCATAAAGCCAAAGCAAAACATCACTAATGCAGACATCAATAGGCCGCCACTAAGGAAATAGCGAGGGTTGGAGCGGTCTGAAACGCTGCCCATTAGAAACTTAGAGAGACCATATGCAATGGAAACAGCTGCCAAGGCGACACCTAAGTCTCCGCGGCTAAAGCCTTGCTCGATAAGATAAGGCATCGCCAAACTGAAGTTTTTACGAACTAGATAGTAACCGGCGTAGCCAACAAAGATACCGATAAAGAGTTGCCAACGGAGGCGAGAGTAGGTGCTATCGATGCTGCCAGGGGACAGACGATCAATGTGCGCCTTAGGTTTGAATATTCCAAACATAGGAACCTCATTATTTTGTATGCGATGGTAAAAACACAAAAGGAGCGAACGAAACAAAATAAATCTTCGTTCGAAAGTTCATGAATTGTATGGAGTTAGGATTTTATTTCTGTGACAAATGTTGCACATGGATTAAATATAAGTAAATACAGTAAATTATATGAGCATTAATTAGATCATCGTTCAACTTTACTCAAGATTCGTTAATATGAAACTGATATTCAAACCTCTCACTTGAGCATTCTAATTCGAAACCTTTGAAACAAAGGCTCGAATTAGAACATAAACTAACCGTAAAAAGGGCGATTTACGCCTGCCCTACTCGCTCCGAACCAACTAATAACTAAAAAGCTGAAAAACGATCACGTTTAGCATCAAACGAAATAAAAAAACAATTTTTATTTGAATACAAGCCGAAGCAATGATTCACAAACACAAGACATTAACAGCGTTTATTCTCTTCTCAACTCATCCTATTGGTACCAATGGGATGACGATTTTTTCTAAAAGTCCAAACATGACAGCGTATTTTTTATATCACTGCTATCCCTTGATACATTTGACATTCCGCTACTCCTTTAGGGTTAATTGCTACACAAGTTCTGTGCAATAAGTCTCCAAGCACGTAGCAGCTTCACAAAACTCCTCTTACCAGTTGTGCATTCTTTTTCACATCGGTAATTTGAGCGCTCTCAACACTGGCCTCGTGACAAATAAATTATTTTCGTTGTGTTCTTTTCCGGTTAAAAGATGCGCCATTTAACAAAAACGAAGACTTTGATTAACAAATTTATGCTCAAACGCTCATTTTTAACGCTCGTTTGTTTTCGCAAACGTTTATATATGCACAATAGTATCGTGCTAGACAGGCAAAAATGATCAAAGGACTTTTAACATGACAACGAACAAACACCCCTCTCTGCTTGGAGAATGTTTGGCCGAGTTTATCGGTACAGGACTACTTATTTTCTTCGGCGTAGGCTGTGTTGCAGCCTTAGTTCTAACAGGCGCATCATTTGGACAATGGGAAATCAGTATTGTATGGGGCTTCGGTGTCGCCATCGCTATTTACTGTACGGCTGGCGTCTCTGGTGCACACATCAACCCTGCCGTTACCATCGCACTTGCTATGTTCCATGGTTTTGATAAGGCGAAAGTGGTGCCATACATTATCGCTCAAATGCTTGGGGCATTCTGTTCTGCTGCATTGGTATACAGCTTATACAGCAACCTTTTCACCGACTACGAAATCGCTCATAACTTCGTTCGCAGCAGCCAAGATGCACTAGCAACTGCTGGTATCTTCTCAACCTATCCGCATGCCTCCCTCTCTTTCTTTGGTGCTTTTGCTGTGGAATTCGTTATCACTGCTGTGCTGATGTTTGCGATTCTGGCTCTGGGCGATGAAAATAACGGCGCGGCACGTGGCGCAATGAACCCTCTATTGATCGGTATTTTGATTGCCGTCATCGGTGGTTCACTTGGCCCACTAACAGGCTTTGCGATGAACCCTGCTCGTGACTTTGGACCAAAGCTGTTCGCTTACTTCGCTGGTTGGGATTACGCTCTGACAGGTGCTAAAGACATTCCTTACTTTATCGTGCCTTTACTTGCTCCGATTGCAGGTGCGTGTTTTGGTGGTTGGTTGTATCCAAAAGCGATTGCCGCTTACCTTCCACAGCAAGGTCACGGTTGCACGATTCCAAACCAATGTGAGACGGAAGAAGAAACAGAAGAAGCTAGAGCTTAAAACTGACGTAACTCGAACATTTACTAAAATATAAATAACGAAACAAAAGGATTCTTACCATGACTGAGCAAAAATACATTGTTGCCCTAGACCAAGGTACAACAAGCTCTCGCGCAGTGATTCTTGATCATGATGCGAACATCGTAAGCGTCGCGCAACGCGAATTTACTCAGATTTATCCAGAAGCTGGTTGGGTTGAACATGATCCAATGGAGATCTGGGCAACACAAAGCTCTACTTTAGTAGAAGCCCTAGCTAAGTCTGGCATCCGTAGCGACCAATTAGCGGCTATCGGTATTACTAACCAGCGTGAAACGACCATCGTCTGGAACAAAGAAACAGGTAAACCCGTTTACAATGCGATCGTATGGCAATGTCGCCGTACTGCTGATATCTGTGAAGATTTAAAAGCACGCGGTCTCGAAAACTATGTACGTGACAACACTGGTTTGGTGCTTGACCCTTACTTCTCAGGTACCAAAGTTAAATGGATTCTGGACAATGTTGAAGGCGCACGAGAAGACGCAGAAGCAGGCAAGCTGTTGTTTGGTACTGTCGATACTTGGTTAGTTTGGAAGATGACTCAAGGTCGCGTTCACGTAACCGACTACACTAATGCATCGCGTACCATGCTGTTTAACATCAACGATCTATGTTGGGATCAAAAAATGTTAGATGAGCTTGGCATTCCAGCATCTATGATGCCAGAAGTGAAGCGCTCATCGGAAATTTACGGTAAAACCAACATCGGTGGTAAAGGCGGTACTCGTATTCCTATTTCTGGAATCGCAGGTGACCAACAAGCGGCGCTTTACGGCCAAATGTGTGTGGAAGCTGGCCAAGCGAAAAACACTTACGGTACGGGTTGTTTCTTGCTAATGAATACGGGCCAAGAAAAAGTCACTTCGACACATGGTCTTCTAACAACTTTGGCTTGTGGTCCTGCAGGCGAACCAGCTTATGCACTTGAAGGTGCCGTATTCATGGGTGGAGCTTCTATCCAATGGCTACGCGATGAATTGAAAATCCTAAACGGTGCAGAAGACTCTGAATACTTCGCGACAAAAGTGGATACATCAAACGGCGTTTATGTCGTGCCTGCATTTACTGGTTTAGGCGCACCATACTGGGATGCCTACGCACGTGGCACTATTGTCGGCCTTACTCGCGGTGTGAATTCAAACCATATCATCCGTGCAACATTGGAAGGCATCGCTTATCAAACTCGTGACGTACTGGATGCGATGCAAGCTGACTCAGGCATTAAGCTTGCGAACCTTCGCGTCGATGGTGGTGCAGTAGCGAACAACTTCCTAATGCAATTCCAATCCGATGTATTGAACACAGAAGTGCACCGCCCTCAAGTAACTGAGGTTACCGCTCTTGGTGCAGCCTACCTTGCCGGCCTTGCCGTTGGTTACTGGGATAGCATTGATGAGTTGCAGAATAAAGCGGTACTTGATCGCACCTTTGAGCCACACGATGATGAAGAAAAACGCAATCGTCGTTACAAGGGTTGGAAGCGTGCAGTGAAATGTGCACAAACCTGGTCTGAACTTCACGACGAAGAAGATTAATCTCATCTCCATAAGAAAAAAGAGCGCCATTTGTGCGCTCTTTTTGCGCTTTATCCCCGATTCCTGAACTCGCTTACTTCTCACAACGAGCAAATTCGAGCACAATAGAGCTTCGAATTTGAAGCATTGGCCGTTACCAATGCACAAGGGAGTGGTAAGTGAAGCAAATACCTCGACACCAGCAGATTGTTGAGCTGGTGAAAAAACAAGGCTATGTCAGCACGGATGAGTTGGTAGAAAGATTCAATGTCAGCCCACAAACCATCCGACGCGATCTCAATGAACTCGCCGATGACAACAAAATTCGTCGTTATCACGGTGGAGCCACTATTCCTCTCAGTTCTGAAAACACATCTTACAACACGCGTAAAGCGCTCAACTTCAATGAAAAAGATGTCATTGCAGACGAGGTAGTCAAACACATTCCAGATGGTGCCACACTATTCATCGATATCGGCACCACACCAGAAGCAGTTGCGCGAGCGCTCAATAAAAATCATAAACAGTTGCGTGTTGTCACCAACAACATCAATGTTGCGACCATTCTTTTCCCTAACCCTGAAATCAAAGTCATTTTGGCGGGTGGAGAAGTCCGCAGCAGAGACGGCGGTATTGTTGGCGAGGCTACCCTCGATTTCGTTAAACAGTTCCGTCTCGACTTTGGTATTCTCGGCATTAGCGGTATCGACTTCGATGGCTCGCTATTAGACTTTGATTACCACGAAGTCCGGGTCAAACAAGCGATCATTGACAATAGCCGTAGTGTATTTCTGGCCGTAGACCACACCAAGTTCGGGCGCAATGCTATGGTGAAACTAGGCAATATTGCACAGCTCAACATGATCTTTACCAATAAGCAGCCACCAGAAGAAATCTTGTCAATTTTGAAGGAAGCTTCTATCCCACTTGAAGTGGTTGAAGCTAACGAATCAAACTCCGAAAACGAGTAACATCAATCGTATAACTCCCCTCAAATGACCTCTGTCTTAATTAGACAGAGGTTTTTTTGTGTCTAAATCACACAAAACGCTCACAAACGAAAATAATAGATGATCACAAACGAAACCTGAGCTAGGATTACATTATGTTCTAAAATGCTCGTTCGCTCACCAAGAGGTCAAATTTATGAGTATACAAAATAATGCTTCCACTACTAGCTCATCCACTACCTTAGACTTGATCGTAATCGGTGGCGGCATTAACGGAGCTGGTATTGCAGCAGACGCAGCTGGCCGAGGTTTGAGTGTTGGCTTATACGAAGCAAATGACTTCGCATCTGCGACTTCTTCAGCAAGTTCTAAACTGATACACGGCGGTTTACGCTACCTTGAACACTACGAGTTTCGTTTAGTTTCGGAAGCGCTCGCAGAGCGTGAGGTTATTCTTCGTAAAGCACCACACGTCGCACTACCAATGCGTTTCCGTTTACCGCATCGCCCATTCCTACGCCCAGCTTGGATGATTCGTTGTGGCCTTTTCCTTTACGATAACTTGGGTAAACGTACGACGCTGCAAGGCAGTAAAACCGTCAACCTTGCGAAATCTGGCTTGCTAAAACCAGAAATGAAAACGGGTTTCGAATACTCTGACTGTTGGGTTGATGATGCACGTTTAGTATTACTGAACGTTCTTGCGGCTCGCGAAAACCATGCTGAAGTGCGTAACTACTGCCGCGTGGAAAAAGCACACCGTGAAGGTGGTATCTGGCACGTTACTATTCACGATGTGATGACAAACCAACGTTTCGAACGTAAAGCGAAAGCGTTAGTCAATGCTGCGGGGCCTTGGGTAAAACAGTTCTTTGATGATGGATTAGAGCAAGCCTCTCCTCGTAACATTCGCTTAATCAAAGGCTCGCACATCGTTGTTCCTCGTATCCACAACGAACCACACGCCTACATCCTTCAAAACAAAGACAATCGCATCGTATTTATGATTCCTTACTTAGATAAGTTCTCAATCATTGGTACAACAGATGTGGAATACAAAGGTGACCCACGTGAAGTGTCGATCTCAGATGACGAAGTCGATTACCTCATTGATATCGTAAACCAACACTTTGTCCACCAGTTGACTCGCGAAGATGTAGTTTGGACATACAGCGGTGTTCGTCCTTTATGTGACGATGAATCTGACTCTCCGCAAGCAATCACACGAGACTACACGCTAGAGCTCGATGCGGAATACGACCATGCACCTCTGCTTTCTGTTTTTGGTGGTAAGTTAACGACCTACCGTAAGTTAGGTGAAGCAGCAATGAAGAAACTTGCTCCGTTCCTACCTGAAATGGGTAAAGACTGGACGGCCAACCAAACCCTTCCTGGTGGTAACTTCAGCTGTAGTCGTGAACAATTAGCTAAACAAATTCACGCTAAATACACTTGGGCGCCAGAAGCATTGATTCTTCGTTATGTCACACAGTTTGGTACCCAAACCTGGAACTTAATGGAAGGCACAACAAGTGAAGCTGACTTAGGACAAACGTTCTCGGCACAAGCAGGTGGTGTTTACCAACGTGAGATCGATTACTTAATGAACCATGAAATGGCAATGACCGATGAAGACATTTTATGGCGCCGTACTAAGCTTGGTCTTTACATGAACGAGGAAGAAAAACAGGCCTTAACGGACTATTTAAAGAAAAAGCTACAACAGAAAGTGGTTAATCTTTCTCAAGTTGGCTAACAGCTCCCCTCCCTCCCCCACAATAAAGCCTGCTTAGTTGCAGGCTTTTTGTTTTGTTGTTTAAGCACAACACCTTGGTGCGCTCCACTCGATTGCAAATAAGAACAACTATTCATAGACATTTGGCGTTAAATACAATCATACTCATTTGAAAAATAATGCATCAATGACTTCAGAGTACCGTACTCAGAGAATTGCCTCTGTATGGCAATGCAATTCTCGCGAAAGAAGTATCTTGAGGTTATTTTGGTATCGGCTCAAACAAGGAAAAGAAAATGGGTTTTATGATTGAACATTGGGACTTCTCAACCCCAGAAGCAACTCAACAATCCACCACGGCAGAGCAAATTCAAGCTAAGCATTGGTACCATTGCGAACGGCTGCATCCTGATATTCGTGGTTGGCTGGAGCAGAACCAAGTACCTCGAGCTACGGTTGATCATCTATTAGCCGACGAAAGCCGACCATCTTTCCATCCTTTGGATGACGAGAACTTCATGTTGATTTTACGAGGCGTCAATATGAACGGCAATGCATCACCAGAAGATATGCTTAGTATTCGAATTCTCTACTTTCAAGGCGCACTCATTTCAACTCGTAAAATTCCATCACGCGCGATCATGGAGATTCGCCAAGCATTAGCGGAACACAAAGGCCCAAAAAGTCTTGCCAGTTTACTTCATCAGATCATTGAAGGATTAAACAGTAAAATAGACATTTACCTTGATACGATTGAAGAAACACTAAACCAGTTCGACGTGAATGATGAGTCGACGTACAAACATATGGCGACTCAAAAAGCACTGATTTCTATCAAGCGTTTTATTCGCCCTCAGCAGTACGCTATCCGTGATCTTGTGGAGTCAGAATCAGAATTGATTGCTTTGAGACCTCATCAATATCGCTTCGCACACAATAATATTACGCGCATAAATGAAACACTTGAGTTTTATCTTGGAGAAGTGGCGCTTTTCCAAGAAGAGATCAAACATCATCGTGATGAGAAAACCAATAAAAACAGTTACCTGTTTACTTTGGTAGCAACGATTTTTCTACCAACCAGCTTCTTAACAGGTTTACTCGGTATCAATGTTGGTGGAATGCCAGGCGTGGATTCCACCATGGCATTCACCTGGTTCTGCATCGCCTTAATTGTCATTTTTGGTCTAGAGTGGTGGCTATTTAAACGCTTGGGGCTCACAAATAAAGCGGACGACGAAGACGAGTAAACACTAAACCTATAAAGAACAAAAACCAAAAGAGGAGCACGCGGCTCCTCTTTTCTCTACTCACATTAGAATCTTATCCGGGGTGACCATCCACACGAGGGGTCACAAGCATCACACCAAAGCGCCACACAAATAGCCCAAACGCAACAATCCATAATCCGCCGCTGATATCAATCCACAGCATCATGTTCGCTGGGTCAAAGATCACGGCGAAACTGCGAACCAAAGCTGCCGCGGTAATTGCTGCAAACGCAAGGCTCATGTTTGGTCCTTTGTAGATCATGCGACCAGTATGTCCCATCGTCACCCGTGCAATCATCGCTAAAATCAAACCGCCTAACGCACCTATCGCAAACAGGTGAATGAGGTTATGGCTGGCAAATGCATCTCCCCAGACGCCTCGCAAAATGAAGCTTAGTGGTAAACACAAATACGCAGCATGCAGCGACCACACTAAAGGCTCGCTCAGGGTTAACCAAGGTTTCCAGCGAACAAAACGCACCAACTGAGCAACACCTGCAAATAGCATCAAAGGACTACCTAGTTCTGCAAACGTCACAGGGAAAAAGCTCAGCACAAATAGCATTACCAACGGCAAATTCGCGAGCCACTCTAACCAAGCCAATGGTTGCGCTTTTTCGAAATTAAATCGACGCGCAGTAAAAAATGGAATCACACGTCCGCCCATCACTGACAACAGCAAGGTAAACCACCACAGCATTGCTTGCCACACCGCTGAAGAGCTAAAGGGCGGCATACCTTTTATCGTTGCGTAGCTTGCAAAGTTCGCAAAGATGGCCAAAAGAAACAGTGGAACGAAAAACAAATTACGCCAACCTTTGGCTCGATACACACGAATGCCCACCTCATAGGCGACAAACAGTAAAAATACCGCTTCGATACTGCTGGTTAACCATAACGGTGCTGGTGTCCAAAGCAATATGCGGGGCACTAACCACAAGCCAAATAAAGCCAGAAGCATGTAATGCTTGGTACCATTAATGCCAGTCCAGTTTTGTACCGCGGTCAGTACAAAGCCAACTACAATGGCCATTGAAAAACCGAACAACATTTCATGTACGTGCCACCACAATGCAGGCACGGCCAATGCGCTTGGCGGCCCACTTTGGAACATCCACACCCATAACGCAATCGCAACAATGGCGTAAATCGACCCAAACAGAAAAAACGGCCGAAAGCCTAATCGCAGCCATGCGGGGATTTTTTCTTCTACTTTTTTATCGGTGATATTCAGCATTATCTTGCCCTCAAGCGTCTCTCGATGCTGGTTAACTCAACTACATATTGATGCTACCATAAACATGTATAGAAAATACATGTTTATAATTAAGATTATACTTAAGAGGTAAAGTTGTGCTTCAGATGCCGGTTAGGTATAAACATGAGAGGCACAACTATCAGTTAAGGGATGCAACGACAATGTACATATTTGGCTATGGCAGTTTGATTAATTCTGCGTCGCGTAAGTTAACCGGACAAACGGGAGAAGCCATTCCCGTCATAGCACATGGGTTGGTTCGCTACTGGGGGAAGATTGACGACAGCTACAGCCTCTCTCCATTAGTGGTGAACCAAGGCGATGGACAGGTTAATGGCGTTTTACTCGAAGTAAATGAAGAAGCGCTCGCAGAATTCGACCGCCGTGAGCGAGGTTATCATCGTATTCAACTTCAGCCAGATCAAATCGAAACAGATGCGAGTTTTAACCAAGAACATGACATTTGGGTTTACGTAAAAGACGAGCCACTACCACCATGCGCAAAGAGCCCAATCATGCAAAGTTATGTTGATACCGTGCTGGCAGGTTGCTTGGAAGTTTCCCACGCGTTTGCAGAGCATTTTGTGCGTCACACCATTGGCTGGCAACACGCGAAAGAAAATGACCGCCATCAACCCAAATATGGCAACCTTGCAGGCGTGCAAGAGCATCATTACGAGTTGATTGATAATCTAATAAAAAAAGGAGCCTAACGGCTCCTTTTTAGTATCTATGTTTTGCTTACGCGAGCTTAAAACTTGTAATCAACACCAACGTACAGGCTGTCAAAATCAAAATCTTCGCTGCCACCGTTTTCGGCATCAATACTTACCGAAGAAGCACGGTAGCCACCAGATACAACCAAACCTGAAGCGAACTCATAACCAGCCTCAACACCGTAGTTAAAGCCTACATCACGACCATCATCGGTAACAGTGCTAGATGATTTCACTTCATAAGAAACACTCATTACACCAAGGCCAGCAATCGCACCAACATAGAAGCCTGTACCTGCAAATTGGTATTTAGGCTTCGCATTGAAATTGAACGCAGAAGCATCAACACTAAATTTAACCGGCCACCCCATGTAAGAAAATGTTTCTTCAAAGTCGCCAAAGTATATGTACTCACCTTCAAAAGCTAGTTTGAAGTTTTCTGAATATTGAAGCTCTTTACCTACAGCAAGGCTAAGACCTGTCGCAGAAAAATCTTTTGACAAGCTTTTAACTTTAAGATCTGAATTTACCAAATCAGCACCAACATACCAGTTACCTTCTGCTTGAACTGATGCTGAAGCAACCACTGCACCTAAAGCCAATAATGGCAATACTTTTTTCATTATAATTTCCTAATTTTTCATACTGTTAGACAGCTTTTAAAAGCGCGGAGATTATAAATAGAGTTGAATACTTTCCTATTGATTTGTTTATAAAATGAGACACAAAACATAAACATGAACAATAAAACGTTTGCTTGATTAAACTCTAAACAGCTCGACTCCTATTAAGTACTAGAGTTACCACAAGTAGCAAGTTTCCAAACCAGTCGCGTTTTTCAGTATTTTTACAGCAATATAATCCTTACGTTTACGGCTTTATTTATTACTCAATAGAGTCTATTTCATGAAAACAAGTTGGCTTGATATGATGATTTAAAGTGTTTAGGACTGTCTTACTAAAGGTTTGTGCATCTCTAAGTAGCTGTTTAAAATAGTCAGATTATTGAGCTCACACTTGGGCAGTGAGCAGTGCCGACGGGAAATTTACATGGCAAAGCTAAAAGATATCGCCATTGAAGCGGGTGTCTCACTTGCAACCGTATCGCGGGTTTTGAACAAGGACCCAACGTTGAGCGTTAAAGAAGAAACCAAATACCGCATTTTGGAAATTGCAGAAAAACTGGAGTACCGCACCAGTAGCTCGAAGAAAGGCATCAAAGAAGTTAAGCAAAAACATCACTTTTTAGCCTTATATAACTACAAACAAGAAACAGAGGTGAATGACCCTTACTACTTATCAATTCGTCATGGGATTGAAACGCAATGCGACAAACTAGGTATTACGCTAACCAATTGCTATAACAGTGAAATTGATGTTGAAACGAAAAAGATAACAGGTGTCCTTTTAGTCGGAAATGTCGACCAAAAGGTAGTAGATAAATTACCTAAACGTCTAGCCGATAGCATCTGCTACATAAACTTTTCAGATCCAACCTGCCCTTATGATTGCGTTGATGTCGACCTTATTCGAATCAGTAGGCAAGTATTTGATTTCTTTGTACAACGAGGCCACCGCCGCATCGGTTATATTGGCGGTCAAAACAAGCCCGACGCAGCTGACATTCGTGAAAATGTGTTTTTGGACTATGGCTATCTAAAAGGCGTGGTCGCAGAACAAGATATACACTATTGTTCCTGCTCTAGTTTGTCCGGTTATAACTTAGCGAAAGAGATGCTAGCCATAGGTGACTTCCCGAAAGCAGTATTCATTGATTCAGACTCCATCGCGATTGGCATAGTACGTGCAATCCATGAATTTGGCTTAAAGATACCAGAGGATATTACGTTGATTAGTATGAATGATATTCCTACTGCTCGCTTTACCTTTCCGCCGTTGTCTACAATTCGTATTCACTCTGAGTTGATGGGAACTCAGGGAGTGAACTTACTGGTGGAAAAATACCGAGATGGACGCTTACGACCTCTTCATGTATACGTGCAAACAGAGCTTAAACTACGTGGTACAACTCAATGATACCTTTTCCATTAATCTCTTTTATGAATTAAATCTGGAACATCCCCCCCAACCAAAGACATTCATTTTGCTCAATCAGTACTGTTTCGGTATAACGCCGATAACTCAGCGGGTAGTAAGAAGTTCAACAACAAATCACTCTAAGCACCATGAGTGCCCCAAATGTTTATCATTTAGAGGTGATGGTCGAAGAAACTAATTCGCGTAGCCAAATGCCTTTGTCTTCATTGTTTCGGCTGGAATGCCACAGCATAGCAATATCAAAATCCGCAACGGCGATCGGCGGCTTAACGGTAACGAGATCGTCCGAAAAGCCCTCCGCCAAAGCCATTTTTTCTGGCACGATGGCAATGAGATCGCGTTTTCTCAATAGATGCCGAATAGTGAGAAAGTTGCGCGACGCCACGGTGACTTTGCGGCTCAAGCCATGTTCTGCAAGCTTTTGGTCTACTTGTGTCTTTAAGCTCCCATCGGGACTTACCAGAGCTTGCTCTATGTTCGCGAACGCTTCCAGAGACAGCTGTGTTTCCCCTTTCAATACCTGTTTATCACACATACACACGTGTTTTTCCGTGTACAAGTACAAGCTCTCAAAGTTGTCATCCAACACTGGCATGCTGCCAATAATGACATCGATCTTTTCGTGCTCAGTTAATGCCACGTAGTTGCTACGATTGACGTTAATAAAACTGATCTGGGCCTCTGGTGCGCGCTGGCGTATTTCGTCATAAAGCCGAGGAGCAAAAATAAACTCGGCATAATCCGTTAATCCAATGCGACATACACCCGCATAATTTTTAGGTTGGAAGGCAGACTTAGTGAGCAAGTCTTTGGCGATAGAATCCAACAAGTGATGCACAGTTGGCGCGATGTGGTGAGCGTGCTCGGTGGGCTCCATCTTGTGCCCTTTTCGCTCAAAAAGCGGGTCGTCAAACAACAACCTTAAACGAGACAAACTATGACTCATCGCCGACTGGCTAACGTAACTTTTCTCTGCCGCGACGCTAACGCTTCGATAGCGATACAAGTAGGAAAACGTCACCAATAAGTTCAAGTCAATGTTGCGCCACTGAATGTCCTCTTTCACTCCAACATCCTCATCCCATTTCATTCATAGATGAAATTAAAATCATCAATTTGAGTCATTTTAGAGCATTCGATAAATTAGCAACAATGCTTTTTAGATAAACAGGCTCGACATGTTCACCATATTCAAAACTTTTTTCTGGCTGGGTTGGTTCAGCTTCGGCGGCCCGGCGGCTCATATTGGTTATTTTCGCCAAACCTTTGTTGAGAAACTGAAATGGCTTGATGACAGCGAGTACGCGCAAATTGTCGCGCTCAGTCAGTTTTTGCCGGGACCGGGCTCAAGCCAAGTTGGCTTTGCTTTAGGCTATAAACGTGGCGGTTTAGGTGGCGCATGCGCAGCATTTGTCGGATTCACGCTTCCTTCGGTGATCATCATGTTGGTGCTGGCGATGGTGAGCAGCCAAATCACCGACACCGCAGTGTTCCAAAACATCGTTCACGGCCTAAAACTGCTCGCAGTCGTCGTCGTGGCGGATGCGACTTGGGGCATGTACAAAAACTTCTGCCAAAGTAAACTGACCGCGGGTTTGTGCGTCGCGACTGCGATTGCGTTGCTGGTGGCACCAAGCATCATGACGCAAATGTTCGTGTTGATCGCAGCAGGTTTTGTCGGAATGCGATATCTGAAGAAAGACTCCGCGCCATCAGCCGAGTCGTTTAAACCGTCTATCGCGCCATTGGCTCTATTTGCGATGCTTTTACTCGGCTTACCGTTAGTGGCTCATACGTTACCTTTACTTGGGCTGTTTAGTGATTTTTTCCAAGCTGGTAGCTTAGTGTTTGGTGGCGGTCATGTGGTTCTGCCGCTTCTGCAAAACATTGTTGGCGACCAGCTCAGCCAAGATGCATTTTTAACAGGCTACGCCGCTGCACAAGCTGTACCAGGGCCAATGTTCACCTTTGCGACTTTTATCGGTTATGAGCTTTCGGATACGCCAATTTTAGGTGCGCTGATCGCAACGCTTGGCGTATTCCTCCCAGGGTTTCTTTTACTACTTGGCGTTCTTAAGAACTGGCAAGCACTGGCAGGAAAACCGCTGGTCTCCGGCGCCATCAACGGTGTAAATGCCTCGGTAGTAGGGTTACTACTCGCGGCACTTTACCAGCCAGTATTTAGCAGCGCAGTTGTTGCTCCCATCGACATGGCGTTAGTGGTTGCAGGTTTTTATCTACACAAAAAGCTCAACCTTTCGGTTCTGTGGATGATCGTGTTTTTTGTGGCGGCAGGCCTTGTCACGGGCATGATGTAGCCTGCTGATACACCAACTATTGAATCCAGATAAACCACGGGTACTCAAATACGAATGCCCGTTTTCTCAACTAAGCTTAATGATATTGGAAGGATAGAGATGACGGATCATCAATGGAACAAGACAACAATTACGAGCTCAACCTTAGCTGGCAGCAAAAAGCATCGGCTTTACTCACATCAGTAAAGAATGAGTTATTGAACGATAAGATTTTCTACACCTATTGCTTTATCTCAACTGCTGTCATTTATCTTTGTTCTTTGTATCTCGATTTCCCTATCGATTACTCTTTTACCACTTACCTTGAAACACTCATACAAGCTTTGTATGTCACAGGTTTAAGCTGGTGTATCTACTATTATTTCTATCTCATACTGCGCAAAGAAAAACAGCCAGCAAAGCGCTTCATACGAAAACTGAAGCATCTTATTTTTCCGCTGTACCGACCTGTATCAGTGTTTGTTTCGATGATGGCACTCAACCTGATTTTCTCTAACCACACGTTTTTGAAATCGCTGATTCCAATCATCAATCCATTCAAGTGGGATCTGACCTTTGCGAATATTGATTCGTTGCTACACTTCGGGTTTGCTCCGTGGGAGTTGACCCATGCATTATTCTCCAATGCTTGGGCCTCATTAGGGCTAAATGTAGCCTACAACGCATGGTTTTTTTGTATGTGGGGCATACTCATCTTTTTCCTTATCTACAAAAAATACCCGTTGGTAAGGCAACAGTTTTTACTCACGTTCGCATTGTCTTGGATGATTCTTGGTGTCTTCTTCGCCACGTTGCTTTCTTCAGCAGGCCCATGTTATGTGGAGCTTATCACTGGAGATGAACAGTTTGTTCCTCTGATGAAAACGCTCGAAGTCCAAAGCCAATATCTTACCAATGTAGACGCTGGGCAATTGTGGGCATTGCCTACACAGCAATATCTTTGGGATGAGTACATCGCGAATGCCAATGGTATTGGCTCTGGCATTTCGGCAATGCCGAGTTTGCACGTTTCCATTGCTGTTTTGATGGCGCTATCAATTTATAGACTCAACAAAACCATCGGCTACTTTGCTTACGCTTTCGCAGTCATCATTCAAATCGGTTCGGTACATTTAGCCTGGCATTATGCGATTGATGGCTACCTCGCAACACTCTTGACGGTGATGTTATGGAAGATAGTTGGTTGGGCTTTACGGCGCTATGCTTCTTACCCTGAAAGAAGCGAATGACGGCTAATTGAACAAACACCTTTGCAACGGACTACTCCCCATAAATGAAAAAGCCACTCTATCTTGCAGAGTGGCTTTCTTTTAAAAGGGTCTTCAAATTTATTGGAGAAGAGCGGTAGAGGTATCCCCTCGCTCTCTCACCATTGCCAATGCTCGTTCTAGGTTTTTATTTGCCAGTTCATAGTAGGCAGGGTTCTTATCAATAGCCTGTTGTAAATAAGGAATCGCCTCTCCTGGTTTGCCTTGAAGGATCAAGAAATAGCCAACATTGTTGAGCGCTTCGGGTTCTGTCATGTGTCGACTAAAAATACTCAGAGCTTGTCGTGGCTGATCTTTAGCTAAAGCAATGAGACCTAAATTATTGATTCCTCTCTCATCTCCTGGCTTGATACTTAGTGCGGCTTGAGTAAAGTGCGCCGCTTTTGAGTAAGCTTTTTCCATGTAGTAGGAGTAGCCAAGGCTGACCAAAGCGTTTACGTTTCTTGAGTCAATATCCAACGCTTTTCGAATTAACGCCTGCGCAATATCGTGGTCGCCACGAATGTCGTAAAGCACACCTAGACCGGAGTAAGCAGAGACTGGTGATTTATCATCATAGCGATATGTTGCAACGCTCTCTGCAGTAATGTTGTCTTTAGTGATGGTAGGATCGCCATCCATGCGAATTTGGTCAGCATTCAAAGCGCGTATGTAGTAGCTTTTCCCGACGTCCTTTTCTCCACGCTTCGTGTATAAAGTACCAAGCTCAGTCAGGGAGCCAATATGATCGGGGTTCTCAGCCAAAGATGCTCGAAATGATTTATCGGCGAGTTCTGAATTCTCCCTAGCTAAATGGATGCGCCCCACGGTGTACAAGGTTTTATCTTTATGGACCGCATTCGGGAAAGAGAGCGAGCGAATATATTCATACAAGGCTAAGTCGACATTTTTGTTGCTTAATGCAATATCCCCTCGTGAGATTGCCTCTTCCTCTGTTTTGGGAGGTTCATCATTAGTGAGAGACTCAACGGGCTTACCTGAGTACAGCGTTGAATCGAAATCTGATGATTGTTCAGTTGTTGAACATGCGGTAAGCACCAACAACGAGATGATGACGTATTTCTTAATCCACATAACGATCCCTATTTTGCTTTTTAATTAGAAAATGCCTCAGCCAATGAAATTAACGCAGGTCCGATAGCCACTATAAAAAAGCAAGGCCAAATAAATAGCACCATTGGAAACATCATTTTGACTGGGATTTTTGCAGCAATTTCTTCTGCTGCTTGTTGACGCTTATCCCTGTAGTCTTCGGTATATTCACGCAAGGAGTTGACTAAACTCCCCCCTATTCGAGAGGCATGGCTAAGCATACTTACCAGCCCCATTAATTCTTCTAACCCTGTTCTTAATACTAGCTCCCTCAGCGCTTCTGGCATTGGTTTACCCGCTTTAATTTTGTTGCACACCGTATCGATTTCATCGGCAAGCTCTGGGTGAGAGATAACCAGTTCATCAGCAACCCGACGCAACGCTGCATTAAAGCCAAGCCCTGATTCGGTACAAACCACCAGCAAATCAAGCATGTCGGGCACACCTGCGCGAATCGCTTGCTGACGCTTGTTCACCATTCGACGCAAAATAAAATCAGGAAATAAAAGCCCAATAAATACGGATAACGCCATATACGTGTACAGGTATTTAGATTCCGGAACCGAGAAATACACCAGTGCCGCCACCATCACACCTAAGATCGTCGTGACCGATTTAATGGCATAAAACATCGATAATGCATTGCTTTCATGAAACCCAGCATGCATCAGTTTATTGCGTGTCGTTTGGCGCTCTTTTTCACTGGTTGGGGAAGTTAAAGGCGCTAACGACTCCAAGGTGTCTGACATTTTTTTGTTGTGATGAGAGACTTCTTTCTTATCACCAGACAATTCGGCTAACTTTCGTTTAATTGGCGAGTTAACCCCGATAATTATCGAGCCTAACGTCATCACAACCAACACTGTAGTGATGAGGATCAACCCCATAAGCAGTGTTTCTTGGCCGACAGCAAAATCGTTTAACCATCCTTGAATACTTTCCATGGCTACACCTCAATATTGACGATTTTACGAATCCAAAGCGTACCGATAAACAACGCTACCATCCCACCAATGACCATTTTGATCCCCATTGGATGCGTGTGGAGTAACTCAATATACTCAGGTCGAACAAGGGAAATGATGACGTATAAACCAAAAGGCGCTAATACTAATACCCATGCCGACATTCGAGATTCCGCCGAAATGGTTTTTATTTTTCGAGCAAGTTTGAAACGAGCACGTAGGATATGGGAGAGCTTCTCAATGTTTTCGACTAAGTTACCACCCGTTTCCTTTTGCAGTAACACAGCACTGGAGAAAGCAAGCATAGATACGGTAGGAGTTCTCTCCGACATTTGCATAATCGCCAAGCGGAGGTCATAACCATAGTTGAGTAAGTTAAAGGTATTCATGAACTCAGGACCAAGCGGTGCACTAACCTCTCTGCCTACTTCTCCAAAACCCTGTGTAATTGGCTGCCCTGCCTGCAAAACTCGCTTGATGATATCGAGAGCCTCTGGCAGTTGCTCTTCAAATTTCATTAAACGATCAGCAATCCTTTTCTGTATGTAGAAGTAAACAGACACCCAGCAAGCAAACGCAACACCAGCACAGAGGTACCAAACTTGCCCGAACAAGAACAGAAATAGACCAACCGCAGTCCCTCCGAGGAATGTGAGGAAAATAAACCGACTGAACCCCATGTGTATCCCAGCCAGTTCCAACTTCTTCTTAAAGTTATCGAACAGACTAAACCTCACAAGCCATCGCTCTAATGGCGAGAGATTCTTGAGCGAGTTTTCCCTTAATAAAGAAATACTCTCTTGATCAATATGTTTATGGCTTTCGTGTATCCGCTTGATTAATTGCTTATGCTTAACCTTTTTACCCGCAGAAGGCAGAATTAACGCTTGGCTAATAAAGAATACGGACAAAAACAGCAGTACAAGAAAAAGGGGGAATTGACTATCCATAGCAATCTCCTAACGGGCTTTTTCATTGAATATTTCAAATGGTACGTCTAAGCCTCGTTTTACTAATTGGTCATGGCAGCTTGGTACAATCCCTGTAGCCATGTAATCACCTAACACATTACCTTCTTGATCGACCCCTCTTCTCTGGAAGGTGAAGATCTCCGACATGGTAATAACGTCACCTTCCATGCCATTGATTTCTTGTACGCTAACCATGCGACGTTTACCGTCTTCCTGGCGATCCATTTGCACAACAATATTGATGGCAGACGCGATCTGCGCTCTCAAGTTTTTTGTCGACACATTCCACCCTGCCATCGAGAACATATTCTCAATCCGGCTCAACGCATCTCTTGGTGTATTCGCGTGGATAGTAGCCAAAGACCCATCATGACCCGTGTTCATTGCGGATAGCATATCCACCGCTTCTGAGCCACGAACCTCACCAACAACTATCCGATCGGGACGCATACGTAGTGAGTTTTTTACTAAATCACGCTGAGAAATTTCACCCTTACCCTCGATATTGGAAGGACGTGTTTCCAAACGGATAATATGTGGCTGTTGGAGTTGTAACTCTGCTGAGTCCTCAATGGTTACAATGCGTTGGTCGCTAGGAATAAAGCTCGACAAAATATTTAGCGTGGTTGTTTTACCAGAACCTGTACCTCCAGAAATCAGGATATTCATTTCCCCCACAACCGCCGCATTAAGAAACTTCGCCATTTCAGGAGACAACGATCCAAGTTCTAATAGGTTATCCATATTCAAACGTTCAACCGCAAAACGTCGAATAGAAACTGAAGGCCCATCAATAGCAAGAGGAGGTATAATCGCATTAAAACGTGAGCCATCTTTGAGTCGAGCATCCACCATGGGTGAAGCCTCATCGATCCTTCGACCCACTTGGCTTACAATACGGTCGATAATGTTGCGCAAATGGCGTTCGTCTAAAAAGGTGTGCGGTGTTTTCTCCAACTTACCAAAACGTTCGACGAAAATATTTTTCGGGCCATTTACTAAGATATCTGAGATTGTTTGATCTTCAAGAAGTGGCTCAAGAGGCCCTAGGCCGAACACTTCATCTTCAATTTGATGTATTACGCGGTTTCGCGCTTCTGAACTCAATGGGTGTGTTTGATCTTCCGCAATGAGCTGAACAACCGCTTCGCGCAACTCCTCTTTCGCGCGATCTTCTTGCAAGTGCGATAGAAGCCCGAGATCCAGGGTATCCAGTAGTTTCTTGTGGTAGTAGTGTTTTATCGAGAGATCTTGTTCTAATTGCTTTTTCTGCTCCTCGATCGCTTTCATCTTGGCTTCTACCGGCGACAAAGACTTTTGCTCATCTGACGTGTCTTCATCAGATTTTGCCAACTCGACATTCACAACTTTGGATTCTTTTGTTTCATCTACGGAATTGAAAGAACTCCCGACGCCTTTCCGTTTGAAAAACATAACTCCCCCTTACTAAGAAAATAGTTTTTTTATCCAACTTTGATTCTCTTTGGTCGGACTTTCTAATAAGTGCGATATTTCAGCCAAAGACGCTTTCAGCGCACTATTTTTCTTAGATTGAACAATTGGGTTGCCCAAATTAGCGCTCTCGATAGCAATAGCAAAGTTATTAGGTACTAAGTGTATTGCATGTCCACTAACCGCATTTTCAATGTCTTTCAACGATATTGTCGATTTCTTTTCAAAACGATTAACAATTAGTTCAACCTGATGACTACTTAAACCATAGTCTAATTCTAAAGAACGTATATAACTAACAGCATGCTTCACCGAGGTAACATTCTGTTGCAGAATCAAAAAAACATGTGTTGCCGGAGAAACAATTTGTTGATAAACGTGCTCAACGCCATGAGATAAATCCACAATAATATGTGAGTAAAACTGCCTCAAAATAGGTAATAATTTACTAACTTGAACCGCATGCTTGTAATTACCTTTAGGATCATTTTGGTTAAAACACAAATAATTCAAACCTGAAGGATGCTGGTAGACTAGTCCTTCTAGTGATAATTCATCTAAATCATTAACAGAATCAATCACATCATTAATATTGTATTTAGGCTTACAGTTTAAATAATCAGCGGCATCACTAAACTGCATATCCAAGTCAACGAGCAACACTTTACTCTTAGCATAGCTTGATAATTCTATTGCTGTATTAATAGCCAAAGTGGTTGCTCCAGAGCCACCTTTTGTATTAATAAACAATGTTAGATCGCCCATTTTCTTATTGGCAATCTTTTCATCCGCGGTAGATTTTAATAAAGGATATAGCTCGCCAAAATCAACCGAACGAGACAAATAATCTGTTGCCCCAAGCCTTAATGCCATTTTAAGGGATGCAGTATCGTTCTCGTCGCCAAATACAATCAAAGCGGTATGATTATGCTGTAAACTGCTGTCACTAGAATAAACATGAGCCACTTTCTGAGCCCAGCTTTCACCGGTTTCAATATAAATGAGATCAGGAACTTGCTTATTTTTCACAAAGTCCAAGTTAAAGGTATCTAGCTCTATCCAATCAATATTTAGATTTACACACCTTGATAGTTCATCAGCAATGTGAATTTTAAAATTTGATGTAGAATAAACTATCCAAATAATCAAGTTAGTTTTTAAACTTTTATGTGTTTCACTATCCATTTTGACTGGTTTCAACATAAAGCTACTCCGCGGAACAATCCGAATAAACAGCAGGGTTATCAGCTTCAGGCTTTAATACACCTAAGCTTTCTGCCGGCAATACAGTTTCAAAAGCAGGCGTTTTTCCTACTGCACTAATAAGCGCAGCTAACACAAAAAACTTAAATTCATAATCAACTGCTCTTGCTTGAACATATTTTATTTTTGAAAACTGAGCATCTAACACTGTAGATGCTGCAGGTGGAGTACTCAAAAAATCCGACACATCAACAGTTGCACCTGTATCGTCTAAATATTCGATTTGTAAATTATTAGCGGTAAAACCTGAAGGATATAGACTCTCCAAAGCTTGATGATTAGGTATTTCATCACGTTCAGAAATAAAACAAACCGTGGCAAGTCGTGCCGCTCGCCTGGTAATTTCGTTGACCATTTGCACTGAATAAAAGTAGATTGCAAACTCAATAATCATGAACAGTACTAACATTACCGCAAGTGCAATTAACGAAAACTCAACTTGGGTTAGTCCTTTCTGTTTCCTTATCCATTGTTTCATGGGCTAGTCCTCATTGACGCAGAAGAGCCAATACTGAAAGCCAAAGAGGTTCCGGTAAAAGGTAAGGTTGAGAAAATAGGCTCATAATTATAAGTAGCCGATATGGTGACAACCTTATTGGTGTCCGTTGGTTGAGTCACAATAATGTCAGCAGCTTCAATATAGTCGATTACCGGCGTACCAACGCCACTCGGCGTGCCATAGATCACCACATTTTTAATATCAGATTCTTCAGCTATGCCTTCAAAATCTAACGTGCCATAAGTATCAACCACGGCATACCGTGCGCCATTTTGCAACGCTTTGTTGACCTCGGTGTATTGAATAAAAGCTCGGCTCACGTCGATAACTAATACGGTCAGCATCAGTAGCACTGGCAATGCAAGAATAAACTCTATAATTGCCAGTCCTTTCTGGTTAGCCATCTTTTTCATCTGATGCTTTCTATTGGAGTACATCATATTAAGACCCTCCACTTGACGGGTCTTTGTATAGAACGATTTTGTATGGCCCAACTCCATCTTCATCCGGATCTACCCCAGACGACGCATTTTTTACCGTACAATCCTCTAGAAACTGACCGAATATTTCCGATTCATTCCCCTTATTTTGCACTTCCTGAGTAACAAAAAAGCATCCTAGGCCCAGTACTTCTAAATCCATCTTGCCGCCTTTTTTTGGAGCTTCATCACAACGAACGATCGGCACTCGTAATACCCTTCTATCGGTTTTCCCATCCGCTCGGTAATATTGCGACTTGCACGCGCCAGGCCCCCCCGTACAAGCGGCTAACCCTTCGACATAATCGGCATAATAAAACGCATCGTTATCAACGGCCGGATCTTCCGCATCCTGATATTGTTGTTGGTAATTGTCGTATGTTACGTTGGACTCTTCGATGTACTTATCTGAAGTAATGCCTTCATCTGGCTTACCCCCATCAAATCTCGTATTTAGACCTTGAGCTACTGGTCCCGTACCTTTACCAGTCTCTGTTGTGACTAAATCACCGACTGTTATGCACTCCTCAGTATCCCCTGCCAGCATTTCTCTTACTGTATTTTTACCGGAACCAAAGTCTAAAAGGTGGTAGTTACCCGAACCAATGCCACCATCCGTGTGCCCTGATGGTTTCAATACATGAATAGTGTCAGCATCTCGATCTTGTGCGCCATTGTAGTTTGGGTTTGAAGAAGGAATGTATCCCCACGCCAGATCAGCTGAGCCTACATCGCCACACATAGCAATAGGCGACACGTTACATGTAGTAATGCTTGGCGCACTTGGTCCTGCAACAGCACTTGCTGACACCCCTTTGTCGAGCCCAAACATGCCACTTAAATACTGTGTCAAAAGAACATTACTAACGGCAACACGAACATAGATGTCGCTGTCACTGCCCAAAGAGAACTCTCCAGCTTCAACAAATGAGCCTTTAGCGTTCGAATTTGAGAAAGTTACATCTATGTTTTCCCCCGTGTAAACTAATTCTTGGTTACCATCAGACGCAGCAGAATGAGTCAGAGCATCATTCGCCGCTTGCGTCGCTAAACTAAGCCGCTCAGCCAAATCTGCCGCGTCGGTCCTTTCATCGACGACAACCGCAGCCGCTAATGCAGCGGAGTCGACCGCGTTTTGTAGTCTTGTTTTATTGAGTACTTGGTGATTCAAATCAATACCAAAGGCTGCAACACCAAGTAAAAATAATAAAACTAAACTAATTAATACCAAGGTAATCCCTTTCTGAGCTCTCCTTGGCGCTATATGCATATTCCTTCGCATAGCCCCTCCTAAGTGAACATATCACTTAATCATCTTTGGCTACCCCATTGTTGTTATATACCTCTAAGCTAACTTGTGTGCGCTCACCACTACCTTCCGGTAAGTAGCCCAAATTCTCATACCAGGCTTCTGGATTCAGAGTTTGTTCAGCGCGCAGCTGGCTAACCGAGATACCAAGCTCGGGGTCATTCGCACAGCCAAACAAGCCGAATGATGTGAAACAAATGGTCATTATCACTATGCTTTTCATCTTGTTCTCCCACTTATAGACTGTGCCCAAACTTGCCCTCAGAGCCACCTTCTGACGAACCGTATTGAATAAAATTGTTGTTAGTATCTTCTTCACTGATGTCGTTTAGCTGGTACCTATCGAAATCCAACTCAGCACCTTTACCAAGCAAATAGAACTCCACATCGTTTGGAGCAACAAAACCATCTGTTGGTAGCGTGATTCGACGTCGATCAATTGGGGTTGCTAATCGAGGAGTAACCAGAATGACTAGTTCTGTTTCCCCAGAGGTAAATTCTTCACTCTTAAACAAGCGGCCTAACACAGGTAGATCACTCGCACCAGGTATACCATTCGCAACGTTACGCGCGTTTTCACTCAATAGCCCCGCAATACCAATGGTTTGACCATCTGCTAGCTCAATCGTTGTACCAGCACTTCGTTTTGTGATTGGTGGAATAAAGAAAGTGGCATTCACTTCGTTTGGATTAAACGTCAACACACCAGAATTGGAAATTTCACTCACATTGACGTTCAGTTTGAGATTGATTCTCTTATCGCTCAAAATAAACGGAACAAAGTCGAGTTGAACACCGTACTCTTTGTAGTCGATGGTAATACCATCTTCATTTGGTACTGGAATTGGGAATTCACCACCAGCGACAAACTCGGCTTGCGTACCACTTAATGCGGTAAGGCTAGGCTCTGCCAGCACTTTCGCTACGCCATTTTGCTTCGCCACATCAAGCGCAAAGGTAAACAAGGTATTACTGTCGATAAACGATCCGAGAAAACCGAAATCTTCGACTGTTGGGACGTTCAAAATTGGTCCAATGCCATCAATACCGCCACCAGCAGTCGTACCACCCCAAGTAAAGTCCCCACTTCTTTGGAAAAAGTGGAAGTTTGAGTCGAAGCGTCTTACAAGTGTGCGCTGTACTTCGGCAACGGTAACTTCTAGCGTCACCTGCTGAGCACCACCAATAGAAAGTAGATTGATGACCATACTTTCATCATCTTTAGAGCTATCATCTTCTTCATCTGCCGCTTCACCCAAAGCAAAGGTTTCAGCAATTTTGACCGCAGTGTCCATGTTTTGCTGACTGCTGACCAAGCCTCTAAGTACCACTTTTTCTTGCGCACTGTGCACTTCGATATTTTCATCCGGCAAGAACTGATAAAGCTTCGACTTAAGCGTATTTAGATCATGCGTGACTTCCACGTTAAACTGCTCAATTAACCGGCCTCGGCGATCCCACACCGACACATTCGTGGTACCTAACTTCTTACCAATAAGAAACAGCTCGTTCGATCTGAGCACTAAAATATCCAAGACTTCTGGATCCCCTAACGTCACTTTCTTTGCTTGGCCTGATATCATCAATTGAGTTGATTGGTGATGTGCAACGGTTACGACTTTTCCTGACTGCGCCGTAGCTGCGTTAACAGACAAGCTGACGAAAAGTAACTGGCTAACAAGTAATATTATTGTTTTCATAATTCACCTAATTGCTGACTCGGACACTGGATGCCTGAGATCCCTTAATAATGGTCACACTAGGTCGTGGCGTGTATTTTCTTGCTACAACAGGTTTATCCACTTCATGAGGGTTGCGCAGAGCAAGCTGTATATCGCCTTTGCTGTTCGCCGATAAGAGCTTTTCTGCCTCTTTCGGTGTTACTTCTAAAGTCACAGCGCGTACAATCACGGGTTTGTTATCATTCGTTTTGGCTGTTTGGTCCACCGCAAGAACATTGATATTTTTAAGCACTGTTTTTGTTGTGGCGTTTTTACCTTGTCCATAACTCACTGTATTCAGGACATCGACCTTGTTGCCTGGTAACAAAAAACCTGCCACACCGATAACGTCATTTACGCGAATAGTGATTGCTCGCTTGTTTTCTGGAATTAATGCAGCAAGTGTTGCGCCTTCACCAGGCAGGGCAAGGCGATGAGGGTTAACAAGTTCACCCGCGTAAATAGTATTGGCAACGATTCTTCCCAATGCCTGTTCTTTTACTTTCAATGTTTCATCATCTATCCAGTCCACTTCCATGAGCTTAGTAGACAAATGTTTCTCAGAGAGAATAGTTCCTGGTTCTAGCTCCATGGCGGCAACTAAAACGGGATGCCTTTCGACCTCTTCTAACTCGACTGTTGGTTGGTTTCTGCCATCCATCCATTGTTTAGCTATCAACACGGCAGCAAGGCCGAAAACAATGGAGAGTAGCAATAGCATGATGACTTGAGTCCGACTCATAATTTAGATCTCCCTATTCATCCACTGTGAAATACAGTCCCCAGGCACGAGTTAAAATGTCTGATGAGACGACTTTTCGTTTTCCTTCAAAAACGAGAACGTCTCTGCTAATGCCCAAAAGATCTTTAGGTAAGCATGGATAATTAGGCATTTTATTTTCACGGTGCAATTGATTTAGTGTGTCAAAGAATTCAGGCGACAACGCGAGTTGCAAGTCTTTGGACAGCGATAACCAAAGCGCTTTATAGTCATCATCACCAAGTGGCTTAAACTCAATTTTGTACCCCAGACGGCGTAAAAAAGCAGGGTCAGCAATTTTGCTTGGTGCAAAATTGGATGAGAATGCCAAAGTAAGCATAAATGGCACCGTTACTTGTTGACCATTTGGCAGCGCCAGATGGTCAAATAAGTATTCCATTGGAACGATCCATCTATTTAGCAAGGCATCAACAGGCATTGACTGACGACCGAGATCATCAATCACTAAGATTCCGTTGTTAGCCATCATTTGAAGTGGCGCAATCCATACACGATTATGCTCGCTGTGGTTTACCTCAAGCATCTCCAATGTCAGCTCACCGCCCACTTGAATGTTTGGTCTTTCACAAAGAACCCAGCGTTTGTCGTAATGGGTTTCCAACTTAACGAAAACCTGAGAATGGGAGTTGTCTAAACGACGGTGATGATGCTCTGAGAACACTTTGATGATGTTGCCATCGGCATATACGGCGTAAGGAATAAACACCGAAGTGTTCATTGCATTGAGTACTCTTGATGCGACGTAACTTTTACCAGTACCCGCGTGGCCATAAAGCAACAAAGCTCGTCCAGAGTTGATAGCAGGTCCGAGAACAGGAACTAAGTGATCCGAGCCAAAAACATCAGATAATGCACGCTCTACATCAATACGGGTAACAGGGTTTTTGCGTAGATCTTGTCCTTCAACAACGGTCCAATACTCTTCCAAAGAAACTGGAACAGGACCGATATACGGATCTTTTCTATATGCAATGTCTGCTTCCGCAAGTCCTAATTCCGTTAGACTATAACGAATGTTCGAGTACGAATGGTTTAGCTTCTCAGATGTAGGCTGATATACCTCAACCCAGCTTCGTTTCCTCAACTGCGCCAAAGCAAGTTCAACAATATTTGAAACCACGCATAACCGCTGTGTTAACTCGATCAAATCACATTTCGGATAAGCTGACAGGTGTTTCAACACTAAGTTTTCAACGACTGAAGCCGGTATGCCAAGACCTTCTACCGATGAAGGTACTTTTGGTGGATTTATTTGTGGCACGAGTTTTTCCCAATACACAGAGCCCATCACACTTCCCCTCCTTGAAGTTGCTTAGCCAACTGATGCTGCATGCCATTTATTATTTTTATTTAGTGGGTATAGGAAAAATAAGCTAATCCAATTACGATTATCGGCGCGAATGGAATGACTAACGGCTTACTGGACCTAAAACCTGGTGTTACTTTTTCTAAGCAATACCCTTTAATCTGATGTGATAGAGCAACACTAGTCGATGACACATGTAGCATTAGATAAAAAATGCCGACAATGCCTCCAGCGAGTATTATCCCGGTAGACGCTTCCCCAAGGTTACTCAATCCCAACCATGCCCCTATGACGGCGAGTAACTTAACGTCTCCTCCAGCCATTACTTTGAAAAGATACAGCGCGAAACACACCGCAAACGCAACCAACCCACCATATAAATGATCCAAACCAGTTGTGGCTGGGTTGTAAATTACGTTTGCAGTTACTGCAACCAAAAGCATAAGCACTGCTTTATTCGGTATTCTGTGTTTCTGTGCGTCTGAAACTCCAATCGCGATAAGTAATGACCAAATAATTAACTCGCTAACCATTACGAAGTGCTAATACGACCAGCTACTGAAGTGAACTTGTTAGACAAGGTTGTCCAGAAGCCTGAAGTCAAGAATGCAGTAACAATTAGTGCCGCACCTAGGATATACTCCAAAAGTGTTAGCCCCTCTTCGTCTTCCATGAAGTCCTTGATTAGATTGCGAAAGTTATCCATAAGATTATCCCCTTTATTTAACCAAATCTCGCTTGTCCATGACGCAGGTATCATATACACCCGAATCATGCTTAAACATTAGTCATCAAGAATTAGGGGGGTTAGGACTTTTTTGCCAAAGGTTAGTACTTTCTTGCCTGTCTGCGCTTCAGAGGCAAAATGTATCATAAATAAGACACATCACTGTAAGCTATGTGACACATTTCACACTTGCAGTATGACTATATAAGCCTAAGCTTAATAAACGAAAGGGTGAGGTCTAAAGCTCAAGGAATGAGGCTCGACTGACCTCAATGCATACTAACATTGGTGTAGTACGTACTGAGCAGGATTCATATGGATAAACAGACCAAAGCTTACTGGATAGGAGAGACCCTTTGCTCGCTGCCGGAACAATTTCGTTGTGAGTTTGATGGGTGCTTTGACATTATGGACTGCAGTAAAGATATCTCAGTCCTCAGTGATAAAGAACATAGCTATTTCTTTTACTACATAACCTGTGATCATCAAGAGCACTTGAAAGGTGTTATAACGCTCTGTAAAAACCTCGACAAAAAACTGATCGTCGTATCTCCAAAAGATACGGCTCCTCACTTGCCGCCCAAGCATATTTGTGCGGAATATTATAAGTTGAACGAGCTCACTCTTCCTATCTGGCTTTCACAAATAAAATTGAAATACTTTTTGCATAGTAAAGTAGACGAAGAACAAATCTCGGTAGATAAACTTTTCTCTCGAAGCGGCAAGTCAAACTTTTCAGACGTAGTCCATTACATCGCCAATAACGTTCATAAGGACCTAAGAGAAGAGGAAGCAGCCGCTCTTTGTCATTACTCGCCGAACTACTTTTCCAAAGTTTTCCACCGTAAAGTGGGTATGTGCTTTCGTGATTATGTCACGGCGAAACGCATTTCATTAGCTAAGAAAATGCTAATTGAAAATGAATCGATGAAAATTGCTTACATTGCTTATCAGTGCGGGTATCGAGACGTTTCTTACTTTTCTCGAATTTTTAAGAAAAAAACGGGGCTGTCTCCAGCAAATTATCGACAGCAGTTTTAGGCTTTATTTGTAGCGACTGTCAGGACAACTAACGCTATCTTCCCCACATATTTCATCAAAATGCATTCCCGTGTCGCGATTTAACATGCTAAAGTTAACAATGCGTTAACAATTATAAATACAATGAGAAGACATGGAGTCACTTAAAATGAATCAGCCGAATCTAAATAGCGCTGCTGGTTGCGCTCTCCCACCACCAAATGAAATGATCCTCAAATGGGCTCAAGAGCGTCCAAATGAGGTCTACCTAAAACAAATTATTAACCGACAGTTTGTTGAGTACACATTCTCTGATGTTGCAGATCAAGCCTTAAAACTTGTCAGCGCACTACGCTCGCTTGGTGTAAAGCCTGGCGACAAAGTCGCGTTAGTATCTAAAAACTGTGCAGAATGGTTTATTTGCGATCTTGCTATGATGCTTGGTGACTATGTCAGTGTGCCAATCTTTCCTACCGCCGGTGCAGACACCATCGAATACTGTGTGACTCATAGTGAAAGTAAAGCGATCATTGGCGGAAAACTCGATGATCCCAAAGCAACTCAGCAAGTCATTGATGCTATGCCTGAACTCATTAGCATCGCTCTACCTTATGACACGGCACCTAAGTGTAAGCACGAATACCAAGCGCTCATTGCTGATGCAGTGCCAAGTGAAGAGCGTCCGCAGCATTACGATGACAAGCTAATGTCGTTGGTGTATACCTCAGGCACATCAGGGTTACCGAAAGGCGCGATGCTAACTTACGGCGCATTCAGTTGGTCTGTTCAGCAACTGATCAATCATATTGGTATCCAAGAAAACGACCGATTGTTCTCTTATTTACCGCTCGCTCATATTACAGAGCGTGTTTATATCTTCGGTTCATCGATTATGGGTGGCGTGCCAACAGCATTTCCAGAATCACTGGACACTTTTATCGAAGATGTGAAGATGCACCGACCAACTCTGTTTATCTCCGTCCCACGATTATGGACGCTATTCCAGCAACGTATTCAAGACAAACTTCCACAGAAGAAGCTCAATATTCTGTTGAAAATCCCATTCGTCAATTCTTTGATCAAGAAAAAGCTAGCAGATGGTCTAGGTTTAGATCAGGCTCGAGTATTAGGCTGTGGCTCTGCACCTGTCTCGCCAGCGTTGTTGGAATGGTACCACTCAGTGGGCCTTGATATCACAGAGGCTTGGGGGATGACGGAATCATTTGCCTACAGCACGCTCAACTACCCATTTAGAGCTGACAAAATTGGTAGTGTCGGTAATGCAGGGCCCGGCATTGAGTTAAAAATCGCAGCTGATGATGAAATCATGGTGCGTGGCAAAGGGCTATTTTCTGGCTACTACAAAAATGATATTGCCACCCAAGAGTCTTTTGATTCAGAGGGCTGGCTACACACAGGCGATATCGGCGCTATCGACTCAGATGGTTATCTAACGATTCAAGGCCGTAAAAAAGATAACTTCAAAACCGCCAAAGGTAAATTTGTCTCTCCGGTTCCTATCGAGAAAAAGCTTTTCGAGTACAGTCGCGTAGAGATGATGTGTCTCATCGGTTTAGGGCTACCCGCTCCGATTCTTTTGGTTGTGCCACATGACTTCCCTAACTTTGATCGAGAGCGATACGCACGCACCACACGTAAAGTTATTGCTAGGATGAATCAAGAACTCGCCTCTCATGAGCAAATCAAAGGCGTGTTAATGATTAAAGAACCTTGGAGTATAGAAAATGGCGTACTGACGCCAACGCTTAAAATTAAACGTCATGTGCTCGAACAAAAGTATCATGAGATAGGCCACAATTGGCCAAAAGATGAATTGGTCGTGTGGGAAGAAGACTTGTAATTTTGCTTGCACTCCTCAACACCATTGGGGAGTGCAACTTAACTTTGAGCTTGAATCAAACTCATAGACTACTCTCTCCAGAATGGCTTACTCACTTCACAACTAATCTCCCTTTCACCTAATCCAATATCGTCCCAAAGGTGCTTTGGTAACTCTCTCAAGTGACGACGTGTCTTATAGTTCCTTCTCCAAGCCGCCAGTTTAGAATAAATTAACTGTAACCCGCTCTGATGGGCAGTAGGTATAGTACGCTCACAAGTGTGTGTCATGTTTTCCATTTCAAAGATTCCTATACAATGTTGACCACTTAATAATCAGCGACTACGCTGATATCCTCAAACGATAGAATCTGCCATAGAGTTAAGGAAAACTAATGTGAAAGATCGAATGCCTCCCTTACAGGGCTTGTATTACTTTTTCGTTGCAGCAAAGGAAGGAAGCTTTAAAACGGCAGCAAAAGAACTGTTTGTTACGCCAGCGGCCATTAGTCAGCAAGTTCGTCATTTAGAAGAGTTCTTAGGCACGGACCTATTTGTTCGTCAGCACAGAAAAATCGTGCTCACACCAGAGGGAGAGCTACTGTTTAGTCAGGCAGAAAGAGGGTTTGCTCATTTGCAGCAAGGGGTTAGATTAGTCAATCAAGATCCAAACCCGAACCACCTTTCGATATCAACACTCCCCTCTTTCGCTCATCATTGGTTAGTCCCGAAAATTACGGCTTTTCGCCAGCGTCACCCTGATATCGCCTTGCTATTAGAACCAACCAATGATTTGGTGTCTTTTCAAGATAGTCAGATAGATTTATGTGTTCGTTACGGTTTAGGAAAATATCCCAATTTAGAATCACAATGGCTGATGGACGAAGCTTTTTATCCTGCTTGTCATCCGGTGTACCAGAAAGAGCACGGGATCTATAACATCGAGGATTTAAGCAAAGCTGAGCTGATTGAAGATGTTTGGCCTGATCTTGATTGGAATATGTGGTTAGCAACCTTGGGTCACTGCGCAGCAAAGCCTACCTTAAAATACAGTGGATCACATCTCGTGCTTGAGGCTGCACTATCACTTCAAGGCGTGGCATTAGTAAAACACAGTTTAGCTCATCAATATTTTCGTTCTGGCAAATTGGTCCGAATTGGAGATATCGCTATCAAGCCCAACTTTGCGTATTACTTGTGTGCGCCAAAAGGCTACTTAAAAAGACCTAAAGCTCAATTGTTTGCGCAATGGTTGAAGGAAGAAATAGAAATATTTGAAAAGTCAGTGGTACCAGACTTTAGGACCATTGACCTAAAAGGCAACAGTACTAGAACGGCATCATAACAATCGTCAAAACAAACGCTAAATAGGAATAAAACAAACACGCTCTGCGTATAAGACTGCTAAATACAAAAAGCCCCGCACTAAGCGGGGCTTTCAAGTTATAGAGTTAACTTAAGAATTACTTCTTAGCGTTACGCTCTTTAACGTCAGCAATTACTTGCTCTGCAACGTTTGTTGGACATGGTGCGTAGTGTGAGAACTCCATAGAGAACTGACCACGACCAGAAGTCATAGTACGTAGAGTACCGATGTAACCAAACATTTCTGATAGAGGTACATCACCCTTGATACGTACGCCAGTAGACGCTGCTTGTTGGTCTTTGATCATACCACGACGGCGGTTAAGGTCACCGATTACGTCACCAACGTGATCTTCTGGAGTGAACACGTCAACTTTCATGATTGGCTCAAGAAGTTGCGCGCCAGCTTTAGGCATAGACTGACGGAATGCACCTTTCGCTGCGATTTCGTAAGCGATAGCTGAAGAGTCAACTGCGTGGAAACCACCGTCGAATAGTTCAACTTCAACGTCTAGAGTAGGGAAGCCAGCTAGAACACCGTGCTCCATCATTGACGCAAAGCCTTTCTCAACTGCAGGCCAGAATTCTTTAGGTACGTTACCACCAACAACTGTTGATTTGAACGTGAAGCCAGAGTTTGGCTCACCTGGTTTGATGCGGTAGTCGATCTTACCGAACTGACCAGAACCACCAGACTGTTTCTTGTGCGTGTAGCTATCTTCGATTGCTTGAGTGATAGTTTCACGGTAAGCAACCTGTGGAGCACCAACTTCTAGCTCAACGCCGTAAGTACGCTTAAGGATATCTACCTTGATGTCTAGGTGAAGTTCACCCATACCTTTCAGGATAGTTTCGCCTGAATCTTCATCAGTCTCAACTTGGAATGATGGATCTTCTGCAACCATTTTACCGATCGCGATGCCCATCTTCTCAGAACCGCCTTTATCTTTAGGCTTAACTGCGATAGAGATTACTGGATCTGGGAAGATCATTGGCTCAAGAGTACATTCGTGCTTAGGATCACATAGAGTGTGACCAGTTTGAACGTTCTTCATACCAACTACAGCGATGATGTCACCAGCTTGTGCTGAATCGATCTCGTTACGCTCGTCCGCGTGCATCTCAACCATACGGCCGATACGCTCTGTTTTACCAGTTGCAGAGTTAAGGATTGTGTCACCTTTCTTCATCTTACCAGAGTAGATGCGGATAAAGGTTAGAGCACCGAAGCGGTCATCCATAATCTTAAATGCAAGAGCACGTAGTGGCTCGTCTGCAGATACAGTCGCAACTTCACCAGTTGGCTCACCAGTCTCTGAATCAGTTAGAGGCTGTGGATCAACTTCTGTTGGAGATGGTAGGTAATCAATTACCGCGTCAAGAATAAGTTGGATACCTTTGTTCTTGTACGCTGAACCACAGTAAGTTGGGAAGAATGCTAGATCACGAGTACCTTTACGGATACAACGTTTGATGTCTTCTAGAGATGGCTCTTCGCCTTCTTCTAGGTAAGCCATCATTAGATCTTCGTCTTGCTCTAGAGCAGTTTCGATTAGCATTTCACGGTATTCAGCAGCTTTTTCTACCATGTCTGCTGGAATATCTTGAACTTCGTAGTTCTCTGGTTGGCCAGACTCATCCCATACGTAAGCTTGTTGGCTTAGTACGTCTACAACACCTACGAAATCTTCTTCGATACCGATAGGTAGAGTCATAACTAGAGGTGTAGCACCTAGTACGTTCTGTACTTGATCTACAACTTTGTAGAAATCTGCGCCCATACGGTCTAGTTTGTTAACGAAGATCAGACGTGATACGTGTGATTCGTCAGCGTAACGCCAGTTAGTTTCTGACTGAGGCTCAACACCACCAGAACCACAGAATACACCGATACCACCGTCAAGTACTTTTAGAGAACGGTAAACTTCGATAGTGAAGTCAACGTGTCCAGGAGTATCGATGATGTTTAGACGGTGATCGTTCCAGAAACAAGTTGTTGCTGCAGACTGGATTGTGATACCACGCTCAGCTTCCTGCTCCATGAAGTCAGTAGTAGTTGAACCGTCGTGAGTGTCACCGATCTTATGGATCTTACCAGTTAGCTTTAGGATACGCTCTGTAGAGGTAGTTTTACCCGCGTCTACGTGAGCAAAAATACCAATGTTTCTGTATTTTGATAAATCAGTCATTGTCTTACTCTGTTAATAAGGTATAAAGTGCGCGCAGAGTATATCACATTCTGTCAATACTGATACCCTTGCGTGCGGATGGAAGAAAAAAAATTTTAACGTGAAATTTCCGTCCCCAAAGCATAGTCAAACACAGCAATTTATGTACTTTATTCGCATTTTATTGAGGACGGATAGAACAGTTTGTGATTGCACAAATACCATTCTTATGAGCATTACAGCTCGTCAAAAGCCTCTATAGCTTCCGACAATTTCTTAACGCCGTGAATTTGCATGCCAGGGATGCCACCTTTCGGCATGTTGGCTGCTGGCACGATCGCTTTCTTGAAACCATGTTTGAACGCTTCATTCAAACGCTCTTGCCCACTTGGCACTGGACGGATTTCGCCCGCAAGCCCTACTTCACCAAAAATCACCACATCTTTAGGGAGTGGACGGTCACGAAAACTCGATAAAAGCGCCATAACTAAAGCAAGATCAGCGCTCGTCTCCGTCACCTTAACACCGCCAACCACATTAACAAAGACATCTTGGTCTGCCATTTGTAAGCCACCATGCTTATGCAACACAGCGAGCAAAAGTGATAGGCGGTTCTGCTCCAAGCCGACCGCAACACGACGAGGGTTGGCTAACTGCGAGTAATCCACCAGCGCTTGAATCTCTACTAGCAGAGGGCGCGTGCCTTCCCAAACCACCATGACGGAAGAGCCTGATGTTTCTTCTTCACCACGAGAAAGGAAGATCGCTGATGGGTTACTCACTTCTTTCAATCCTTGGCCTGTCATTGCAAAGACACCAAGCTCATTCACAGCGCCAAAACGGTTTTTATGACTACGCAAAGTGCGGAATCGGCTATCCGTTCCACCATCGAGTAGTACCGAACAGTCGATAATGTGTTCAAGAACTTTAGGGCCCGCAAGGGTACCATCTTTTGTTACGTGACCAACAATAAATACCGCAACATTATTCTGTTTTGCGTATCGTGTCAGAGCCGTCGCAGATTCACGTACCTGAGCAACACTGCCAGGCGACGATTGAATATCAGAAACGTGCATCACCTGAATCGAGTCTATCACCATTATACGAGGCTGCTCTTTTTCGGCGATTTGGCAAATTTTGTCGACGTTCGTTTCCGATAGCATTTTTAAATGATCTTTCGGCAAGCCCAATCGAGAAGCACGCATTGCCACCTGCTGTAATGACTCTTCACCGGTTACGTAAAGCGTTGGCATTTGCGCAGATAAACTACACATGGTTTGCAACAGAAGGGTTGATTTACCAGCGCCAGGGTTACCACCAATCAAAATTGCGGCACCTGGTACAACACCACCACCCAACACGCGGTCAAGCTCTTTAAACCCACTGGTGAAGCGAGGTACTTCTTGCAGATCAATTTCGGATAGCGTTTGAACCGTAGCTTCTGTTGCGGAACCAGCGTAGCCGCTTAAGCGTTCATTGCGAGCAACGGTTGGCGATGCAGCGATACGTACTTCTGTTATCGTATTCCATGCACCACATGCGTTACACTGCCCCTGCCAACGGGGAAAGTCCGCGCCACAATCATTACAAACATACGCTCGTTTTGCTTTCGCCATGATGCCTCAATTTTTTCTACAAATGTGACTAAGCACAGCCAAGTCAGACCTGAACTGAAATGAACTATTGATATACTTAAGTATTACTTCGCTTAGCCGATACAATTTAAAGTAACGACATACTCTAACAGAAATAATGCAGCAATCTGAAATTCTCTCGCTCGCAGAACGACTCATTCCCGTTTACGGTACGAATGACTTTGACTTTGTCCTTGGCCAACTGACCGAGGAAGAGCCGCCTTCGGCCAAAATTTTGGTTAAAATGGAACTTAACCGCTTAATGGCTCCATGCAAAAAAAGCATTGATTTGCGAGGTCGCGTTCAAGGCGAATGTCGCGAGTATATTTTGGATGGTATTCCACATTGGTTGGATGATGTTGCTTTCAACGCTTACCATAAAAACATCAAAAAGTTTGGCTGCTACACGGAAGGAATGTGGGAAGCATTGGTCAACACGCGAAATAACTTTCGCGTAATGAGCAAGCGCCTTACTCAGCAAAAAACGCAATCGTTAACGGATCCTAAAAGCCCGTTCTTAGCAGAACCCGTTCACCTAGGCTACGATTTAAAGCGCCAAGAAAAACGCTTGAAAGTCCAATCTCAAGTTGAAATTTGCCGTTCTAAAGGACAGCTTCTTCATGGATTAAGCATTGATTTATCTAGCTCTGGCGCAAAGTTCAAAGTCCCTAGCGCATTTAAATATAACCTTGGGGAAATTATTCAGGTCACGTTTACTGAATTTGCCAGCAAATCTAACGTTGCAGGTATAGAGAAACCGCTTGCATACCGCATACTCGCGGTTGATGACTGTTACGAAAATGACTCAGTTCGATACCTCAGAACCATACGCTTAACTGACACCAATGTCGTAACCCGAGTGATAGATGAAGCGCTCAACAGTGCTGCTAAAAGGGCTCGTCACGACAATCAAGACAAGATTATTCGAGCTCGAACTCGCGGTTATGAGCACATCGCACTAAAGCACACCAGCAGCTTGCCTCTATTCTTTGATGGTAGTGACCTAAAATTAGCAATGTTAACGCCAAACAATCAAAAGCTTTGGCAATACTGGCACGATGAGAGAAACCAGCAAATGTTTGGTTCCTTATTCAACGAGCAACGCATCGCGTCACTCATTAAGCCTGGTGTGAAAGGAACAACCAATGTCCTTTATTCATTTACTCACGAGCACGAGAATCGAACCTATTTCTATTCGATGTTTCGCCCTGAAGCAACTCGCGAACAGCGCCAGCTATTTTGGCATTTAGGTGGCAAACGAGAGAGTTGGCGCGCCTTTAGAATTTCAATCTTTGAACTATCAGAGCAAGAACAGGAAGACCTAGCAGCATTCTCTCCAGAGTTGGCAGAAACGTCTCAATCACTGACTCATATTGGTATTTTGCAAGAAATTGCTGACGAAAAGTCAGGGCAGGATTACCTGCTAACTGAAAAGCCGCGCTTACCCGCTAATACGTTAAACGCGTTTCGCCATCCGAGAAGAGTTATCGGCAATCCAAAGGGCATTTATTTTGATGCAAAGTCTCGTCGTAAAGAGCCTCGTTATCGTTTTAAAACACCTTTAGAGTTGTACTCAGGACAAACTAAAACAGGCGGCTGTACTGTTGACCTTTCCAAACGAGGACTCGGAATTAGGCTAAGTGAGCCCACGATGTTACGTTCTGGGCAAGAGGTAAGAATCAACTTTCGAGAATTACAACTCTACGATAAAAAATTGCCGTTAATGTCGGTGCCATATCGAGTAATTCGTGTAAGCCCAGATGGTTGTAGCGTGCAGCTAGTTATTGATGAAAGCAGCCAAACCATGAAGGTAATCGCTTTTTTCAACAGCATTATCGAGCACAATCAAGACAAGCTAATCCCGCAAAAAGAGACGCTACCAAGTAATGCTCTACTTGAAAGGCTGCACTGCATGTTGCTCTCGCGTACGCTGAGCACGCCCATTTTTATCAGTAAGAGTACGTCATCTTCAATCAAAACCCCCGTTATCGGGGTGAACTTGCCGCTACCTAAACACATTGAGCTTTTTGCCCGTCTTGGGCATGACCAACTGTTGTCACTTGAACCTATCTTTAAAGGCCGGACAAGCACATTAATCGCAGAGCCAATAAAACGTGTAGAAGGTGCTCAAGCCAGACATCAGGATATCTACATAAGCGCCGCAAAAGTAGGCAATAAAATTACAGGCATTGAGTCAAAGCTTCATCAAGAGTTCAACAGCGTAAAAGAGCGGATTCAATTTATAAAGAAAGCGCGAATGATGGGTGACTTTTACGTGATTCGCCTTTCTACTGCGCCAATTTTCGATCCGATGACATCATTACTGCAACAAGATTTAAGTGACTTAACCCAATTTGGTGTACATCAAGCGAGCAAGTTAGAAAAAGAGTTAACAGCGCTCGTTGGTTACAGTGAATTTGAAGACATTACTGAAGAGGTTGTAATTAGATTGGAGTTAACCGAGTAAATTCAAAGTCATACCAAATTGACAAAAAACACCGCCTTTCTGGCGGTGTTTTTGAATGGATGGTTAAGGTTTAGCTTTCCAGCTGACCTTTTGCTGCTTCACCAATGCGCCAGATAAAATACAGAGCACACCGCCTAACCCAGCAAAGCGAATCGCAGATTGCGCTTGAGCTTCCACTTTTGGTTTTGCGTGATACGCAATCCCTAATCCTGCCACCGACATCATCACAAGATCATTAGCGCCATCACCGACAGCGACCGTGTTGTGTTGCTCAATTTCATATTCATCCGCCAATTCCACTAGAATGTCTGACTTCATCTGCGCCGTTACCACGTCGCCAAGTACGTTACCCGTGAGTTTGCCGTCAATAATTTCTAATTGATTGGAGCGAGCAAAATCTAAGTCGACTTTATCTTTGATGTAATCAGAGAAGTAAGTAAAACCACCGGAAGCAATCGCTGTTTTCCAGCCCAAGGCTTTCAACGTCGCAATTAGCGCTTCAAAGTCCGGCATGAATGGTAACTGGGAACGAACTTGTTCAAGAATTGATTCATCGGCACCTTTGAGCTTACCAACTCGCTGACGTAAACTTTGCTCAAAATCCAACTCACCTTGCATGGCACGTTCAGTGACTTCAGCGACCTCATCCCCTACTCCTGCCAGTTTCGCGATTTCATCAATACACTCTATCTGGATCGCCGTTGAATCCATATCAAATACAATCAACCCTTGGGTTGATAGATCGGGCACTTCATTAAGCGAGGCGTAATCTAGGTTGAGACTTTGTAAGATCGTTTCATGTTGAGGAGTCAACTCTCCGGCCATCAGGGCTACTTCATATTGGCCAACTTTCCACGTTTCTAGTATCGGGTTGTAAAAGCCGGTGAAGAAATCAATGTCTTCGAAGTGACTTGGCGAAAGGTACTCAGCAAATACGATCCAGTTTGCTTTTGCTTTATCTAATTGGGAGGCAAATCGAGTCTCGGGTAATCGTTTTAAAAGTGTCGTATGTTTTCTGATAGGCAAGCTTTTTGACGCGTCCATGTATATAATCCCTTATGACTTTGCTAAAACGTTACCTCAACAAACTAAAAAGGCAAGTCTTTGTTTTATTTTAAATGGATGAGTAAAGAGCATGAGTGAATCTTTGTTCTCAGTAAGGAATGCCCTAAGAATTCTGGCACTAATCCTACTGTGTGTGATGTTGTTTATCACAATAAAAAACAGTGTTGTGATCAGTAAGGGTAATGAGAAAATTCAAGCACAACAGCTTGAAACGCTCACCAAAGTTTTGATTTCACAGGCGTCTCTTTCTGCCAGTGAGATGATTTTAACTAAAGATCAAGAACGATTACTTCAGCTAACAAACCAGCTAGCACAAGACCGTTTAGTGTTTGATGCAACAATCTACGATGCACAGGGTGTACGTTTAGCGTCTAGTGAAGAGGCATTATCGGTACGCGAAGTTCTTGGCCTGGATACGCCTTTGGCAACAGCTTCCATTGGTCGCCAGCAGTTGGTTGAACCAGTTTTTGCAGATGGTGCGCTTATCGGTTTTGTTCGCGTGACCTTTGAGACGGGCCGGGTGACGGCTATTTCTGACCACCACTATCGCAAGAGCGATCGTTATATGTACATGATGGTCTTAATGAGCTTTGTCTGTGGTATGTTGTTCATCTTGATTTTACGTCGACAACCGATACGTCGTAAAAAAGCGCCAAACCTGCTGCTAACCAAGTAACTAGGTAGCGCTAATAACTCATATAAAAACAGCCCGCAATGTGCGGGCTGTTTTTTTTTAGCTCTTGAGAGCGAAAAATAGAATGACTCTTCGTCGCTTACTCTTCGTCACCAAGCAATACTGAATCTAGTGCGATTAGCATCATGTCGTTGAATGTCGTTTGACGCTCGTCAGATGTAGTCTGTTCGCCAGTCTTGATATGATCAGAAACCGTACAGATTGTCAGAGCTTTTGCACCGTATTCTGCCGCAACACCGTAAATACCAGCCGCTTCCATTTCAACACCAACAATGCCGTACTTGTCCATTACATCGAACATTTCTGGATCTGGCGTGTAGAAAAGCTCTGCTGAGAATAGGTTACCAACTTTAACGTCAATACCGCGAGCTTTTGCAGCGTCTTCTGCCGCACGAACCATGTTGTAGTCTGCGATTGCCGCGAAGTCATGACCTTTAAAGCGGATACGGTTCACTTTAGAGTCAGTACATGCACCCATGCCGATCACAACATCACGCACTTTGATGTCTTCATTCACTGCGCCACAGCTGCCAACACGGATGATTTTCTTCACGCCGAAGTCTTTGATTAGTTCAGTCGCGTAAATCGAGCATGATGGGATACCCATACCGTGGCCCATTACCGAGATCTTACGGCCTTTGTATGTGCCTGTGTAACCAAACATATTACGAACGTCACACACTTGAACGACATCTTCAAGGAAAGTCTCTGCGATGTATTTTGCACGTAGTGGATCGCCAGGCATCAGTACGACGTCTGCAAATGCACCCATTTCAGCATTGATATGTGGAGTTGCCATTTTCTTTTCCTTAACCTTTCTCTAGCGCTCCGCGCTTAAGGCGATATAAGCCAGAGTATTCTCATTTCCGACAAGCAGCATTTACATACTGCAAACATAAAACTAGGAGCAATCAAGCTCCTAGTTTTCAAAAACCTAACTAATTATAGGAAGTTCTTACCGTAATCCATTGGAGAAGTACCGAAGTAACTTGCCAATGTTTGACCGATATCTGCGAATGTTTCGCGGCGGCCAAGAGAACCAGCTGGTACTTTTTGACCATAAACCAATACTGGGATGTGCTCACGAGTATGGTCAGTACCTGGCCATGTTGGGTCACAGCCGTGGTCTGCCGTTAGGATAAGCACATCGTCTTCTTCCATAATCTCTAGCACTTCATTGATGCGACCATCGAAGTACTCAAGTGCCGCTGCGTAACCCGCTACGTCACGACGGTGACCGTAAGCTGAGTCGAAGTCTACAAAGTTAGTGAATACGATCGTGTTGTCGCCCGCTTCTTTGATTTGCTCTAGCGTTGCTTCGAACAATGCAGGGATACCTGTCGCTTTCACTTTCTTAGTGATGCCGCAGTTTGCGTAGATATCAGCAATCTTACCAATAGAAACCACGTTGCCTTGCTTCTCATCAACGAGCTTCTGAAGAACCGTTGCTGATGGTGGCTCTACAGAAAGATCACGACGGTTACCTGTACGCTCAAATTGACCTTTACCAGCACCAACGAATGGGCGCGCGATAACACGACCAATGTTGTAATCTTCTAGCTCTTCACGTGCGATTTGGCAAAGCTCTAGTAGACGGTCTAGACCGAAAGTCTCTTCGTGACATGCGATTTGGAATACAGAGTCAGCAGACGTGTAGAAGATTGGTTTGCCAGTCTTCATGTGCTCTTCACCAAGATCGTCAAGAACTTGAGTACCAGACGCGTGACAGTTACCTAGGAAACCGTCAAGACCTGCACGCTCAAGAATGCGGTCAGTCAATTCTTTCGGGAAGCTGTTTGCTTTGTCAGTGAAGTAACCCCAGTCAAACAGAACAGGAACACCTGCGATTTCCCAGTGACCAGACGGCGTGTCTTTACCTGAAGAAAGCTCTGCTGCATGACCGTATGCACCAATGATTTCAGCGTCTGCGTCTAGTCCAGGTGCGAAGCGACCTGTCGATTCTTTATGCGCCATTGCCAAACCAAGTTTCGATAGATTTGGAAGGCGAAGTGCACCTTGGCGATTGTCGTTATCTGCTAAGCCTTTTTCACATTGGTCAGCGATGTGACCTAGTGTGTCTGAACCTACATCACCAAATTCTTTAGCGTCGGCAGTTGCACCGATACCGAATGAGTCTAGTACTAAAATAAATGCTCTTTTCATTGCTCGTTCCTTAGGCCCACTCGGCTTTTTATTATGGTTGAGTAGGCCTTGTGTAATTACTTGTTCTATTAGATATCTTCTGCACGAATTTGGCGGTAAACCTCTGGAGTTGGTGTGTATTCACCACCTACTTTGATTGCACTGCGCAGTGCTTTTGCCGCTTCTTCCCATTGCTCTTCAGTGCGAGCGTGGATGACCGCAAGAGGTTTATCACTGTCTGCGACCTCACCTAGGCGGATGAACTGGTCGAAACCAACTGCGTAGTCGATTTCATCAGTAGCAACACGACGACCACCACCCATAGCAACCACAGCCATGCCGATAGCACGTGTATCCATTGCAGAGACAATGCCCGTTTCTGTTGCGTAAACTGGCTTGATGATTTCTGCTTTTTCTAGGTAGTTGTCGTAGTTTTCTACGAAGTCCGCGGGGCCGCCTAAGCCGGCAACCATCTTGCCGAAGCACTCAGCCGCTTTGCCGTTATCCAGCACTTCCATCAGTTTTGCGCGTGCGTCTTCTGTGTTCTCAGCAAGCTTGCCAAGTACTAACATTTCAGCACATGAAGCCATGGTCACTTCAAGTAGACGAGGGTTACGGTATTCACCTGTTAAGAAACGAACCGCTTCACGAACTTCTACTGCGTTACCCGCTGAAGACGCCAATACTTGATTCATGTCCGTAAGAATTGCCGTAGTCTTAGTGCCAGCACCGTTTGCTACCGCAACGATTGATTTTGCTAGCTCTTCAGACGCTTCGTAAGTTGGCATAAATGCACCTGAACCCACTTTTACGTCCATCACTAGCGATTCCAGACCCGCCGCCAGTTTCTTAGAAAGGATCGACGCCGTAATCAGGGAGATATTGTCTACCGTTGCGGTAATATCACGAGTCGCGTAAACACGCTTATCCGCAGGAGCAAGGTCACCAGTTTGACCGATGATCGCCACACCAGCGTCTTTGGTTACTTGACCAAAAACATCGTTGCTCGGCGTAATGTTGTAACCAGGGATAGATTCAAGTTTATCCAGCGTACCGCCTGTATGACCAAGACCGCGGCCAGAGATCATAGGTACGAAACCGCCACACGCTGCCACCATTGGGCCAAGCATTAAAGAAGTTACGTCACCCACACCACCGGTTGAGTGTTTGTCGACAATTGGACCACCGAAGTTCATGTGGCTCCAGTCGATAACCATGCCCGAATCACGCATTGCACACGTTAAGGCGATGCGCTCATCCATGGTCATTTCATTAAAGAAAATCGTCATAGCAAACGCCGCAATCTGACCTTCAGATACCGTGTTGTTCGCTACGCCTTGAATAAAGAAGTTGATTTCGTCTGCGGTAAGTACTTCACCGTCACGTTTTTTACGAATGATTTCTTGTGGTAAATACATTAGTGCCTCCCAAGCTCTTTTGAGCCATGGTTGTAGTAGGATAGAAGAGGTTTGGTAGCACCCGTTTAGGTGCTACCGTTCAGACGTATTATTGGAATTAGTACGCTGTTGGATCAGCGACGTCGTCCGATACTTCTAATGTATTTAGTAGGTTGGTTAGCAGGCTAGACGCACCAAAACGGTAGTGACGAGCATCAACCCAGTTGTCACCTAGGATTTCGTCAGCCATTGCTAGGTATGCTGCTGCGTCTTCAGCAGTGCGCACACCACCTGCTGGTTTGAAACCAACAGTTTCTGCAACACCCATGTCGCGAATAACTTCAAGCATCATGCGAGCGTATTCTGGTGTTGCGTTTACTGGCACTTTACCAGTTGAAGTTTTAATGAAGTCAGCACCTGCTTCAATACAGATTTGAGATGCTTTCTTGATTAGTGCTTCTTCTTTTAGTTCACCTGTTTCGATGATCACTTTAAGAAGAATGTCACCACAAGCTTCTTTACATTGCTTAACTAGTTCGAAGCCTACTTTCTCATCACCCGCCATTAGCGCGCGGTAAGGAAAAACTACGTCAACTTCGTCTGCACCGTAAGCAACCGCCGCTTTTGTTTCAGCAACTGCGATTTCAATGTCGTCGTTACCATGTGGGAAGTTCGTTACTGTTGCAATACGAACCTCTGGCGTACCTTGCTCACGAAGTGTCTTCTTAGCAATAGGAATAAAGCGAGGGTAAATACAAATTGCAGCTGTGTTGCCTACTGCTGTTTTCGCGTCATGACATAGTGAGATCACTTTTGCATCAGTGTCATCGTCATTCAACGTAGTTAGGTCCATAAGTTTAAGTGCACGTAGCGCTGCTGCTTTTAAATCGCTCATTTCTATCTCCGATCAATATTCAAAAAATTCACTACTCAGCCTTACATCACGTCTTTAACTATAATCAACAAGTCGAGACAATGTGAGTAAATGGCTAAACAGTCTATTAATGAACGGACTTGGTTCCCTGAAGACTCGGCATATACAGCGAAAATTTATCATATGCCAATTGCTATCCTTGTCACCGCACAGTACCAGTTTGGCCTATGGCACAACAATCTATGATTGCGGTGTCTTTAATATCACATCACAAAGCAAAACGCCTATTAGATCTGATATTGCAGGGCAATTCATTTGCCCATCGATTATGTAATATTCATTACGTGATTAAGAATCAAGCTTAACCACTATCCTGTGATTAATACATTATAGAGTTTCACCGCAAAACTGTAGCACCAAATAGAACGCAAACGGTTTGTATCTCAAAATTTCCTAGCCCCTATTCCATTGACTGCGTAATACCTCGACTAAGGCAAACACCCGATGAAATTTTGGAGCCCGAAAAACGAAAAATGCCCCGCAGCAATCTCTTGCTACAGGGCATGATGTAAAACGGCGTCTATATATTAAGAACCGATTCTAATTATAGTGCTGCAAGGCTTAAGCAGAAGCCTGCAATTGTCGCTGCCATAAGGTTAGACAACGTACCTGCAAGAACTGCTTTAACACCCATGCGAGCGATGTCACTACGACGGTTTGGTGCAAGGCTACCTAGACCACCAAGTAGAATCGCGATAGAGGAAAGGTTCGCGAAACCACATAGTGCGAATGAGATGATAGCTGTTGTCTTCTCAGACATTACTTCACCAGTTGCCGCGATTACTTGAGCGTTTTCACCTAGGTATGGTGTGAAGTTCAAGTAAGCAACGAATTCGTTCACTACGATTTTCTGACCGATGAATGAACCAGCTGTTACAGCTTCTGCCCATGGAACACCGATTAGGAATGCTAGTGGAGAGAACGCGTAACCTAGAATTAGCTCTAGTGTTAGTTCTGGCATACCGAACCAACCACCGATGCCACCTAGCATACCGTTGATTAGCGCGATTAGACCAACGAATGCGATTAGCATTGCACCTACGTTAAGCGCAAGTTGTAGACCAGAAGCCGCACCGCCCGCAGCTGCGTCGATTACGTTAACTGGTTTGTCGTCACCGCCGTCCATCGCTTCTTCGATACTTTCGTGAGGCTGGTCAGTCTCAGGGTGAAGGATTTTAGCGAACAGTAGACCACCTGGTGCTGCCATGAATGATGCCGCAACTAGGTACTCTAGTGGAACACCCATAGATGCGTAACCTGCTAGTACACCACCAGCAACAGAAGCTAGACCACCACACATTACCGCGAATAGCTCTGATTGAGTCATTTTTGGAACGAATGGGCGAACAACTAGAGGTGCCTCAGTTTGACCTACGAAAATGTTAGCTGCAGCTGACATTGATTCCGCACGAGAAGTGCCTAGCGCTTTTTGTAGTGCGCCACCAAGAATCTTGATAACCCATTGCATAACGCCAATGTAGTAAAGAACTGAAATCAGTGCAGAGAAGAAGATCAGTGTAGGAAGAACACGGAATGCGAAGATGAAACCGCCGCCGCCGAATACTTCGAACATCTTGTCAGAAACAAGACCACCGAATAGGAATGATGAACCATCGTTACCGTAGTTGATAACGTTAGAAACACCTGAAGAGAAACCGTTTAGTAGATCACGGCCCCAAGGTACATACAGAACAAATGCACCTAATGCGAATTGGATAGCGAATGCGCCACCCACAGTTCTAAAGTTGATAGCTTTTCGGTTGTTAGAAAATGCTACTGCAATCGCAAGAAGCACTACCATACCGATTAGGCTCATAAACAGGCTCATAGTTTATGACTTCCTTATAAGTTATTTATTGGCGTGTTACAAAATGGAGCTATAAAGCGGGGGCAATTATACTCATGCAGAATCAATTAAAGTAATGCCAGCCTCACACTTTCCTATAAGATTCATGATTGATTCAACCAGCTTTGTGAGTTAATTCACAATAAGCAGGAAAACGTTTTCGATTTCAAACCACATCTTTAGATTTTATTCACATATCGAGAAAGCAAAATTGCTATTTTTCCACAGTTGAGAGGCAATCGATTGCTTTCGGCCGTTATGCAACTCTACGAGCTCATTAAAGACGTGAATGAGTTTGGATGGGTGATTTGACTCCCCTTGATATCCAAGTATAGGCATATCTGGTGCGTCTGTTTCGATTACTAGGTTTTCGAGTGGTAATTTTTGAATTGCGTCGCGTGTTTTCTTAGCTCTTGGGTAGGTAATCGTTCCTCCTACACCGATAAAAAAACCTAATTTGACCCACTCCATGGCTTGCTGATAACTCCCAGAAAAAGCGTGTAGCACACCACCTCTAGGGAGATTCGCCGCTTTCACCATTTGAATGAGGCGATTGTGCGCTTTTCGGCTATGTAAAATAACTGGGAGTTCGAAGCGTCTAGCCAGCTCAAATTGAACTTCAAGTATCTTTTCTTGCAACTGTGGACCAACATCAATGGCAAAATCTAAACCACACTCTCCTATTGCCACGCACTGTGGCCCTTTTTGATTTAGATAGCCTTCTAGCTCTGTAAGGTGCTGCTCAACGTTATCTTCAAGAAAATACGGATGAAAGCCGAGCGCATAATACAAATTGGCATGTTGCTCTGCCAAAGTTTGAATACGAGCCCAGTTTTGCGGACCGACGGAAGGAATCAAAATTCTTGCGACGCCTTGCGTTTGAGCAAGCTCAAGTTGATGCGCAAAGTCATCTTGAAACACATCAAAATCAAAGTGGCAGTGCGTATCAAAGAGCTTCATCTTGACGCTTTTTATCTGTATCTGCGGGCAGAAAATCAGAGGATGGTTGGGCTTCACTCTTCTCTTCAGTTTGATGGGCAGGGTCTTTTCGATATGGGACACAACTGCGTTTCTGATCGGGAGTTAACCCCATCTCTTTACACCAGTTGTCGTAACGCTTTAGCCCACGTTTAAACCAATTCATATCTTATCCTTATATAAAAACGCCCTTGGCTAAGTTTATAGCCAAGGGCGTTTTAAAATCTAGTTTGCGTTACGGCTTACCCTAACCGCGCAAATTAGTGCTCACGTGTCGCACGGAAATCAACGTCAGGAAAACGCTCTTTCGCTAAGTTTAAGTTAACCATTGTTGGAGCGATATACGTTAGGTTATCACCACCATCCAATGCTAAGTTCGCTTGATTCTTGCGTTGGAACTCATCCAGTTTCTTCGCATCACCACACTCAACCCAACGCGCAGTTGCAACGTTAATGCCTTCATAAATCGCTTCAACGTTATACTCAGACTTCAAACGAGCCACAACAACATCAAACTGAAGTACACCAACGGCACCAACGATCAGATCGTTGTTCTGTAGAGGACGGAATACCTGTACCGCACCTTCTTCTGATAGCTGAACCAAACCTTTGAGAAGCTGCTTCTGCTTTAGTGGATCTTTCAGGCGAATACGACGGAATAGTTCCGGAGCGAAGTTCGGAATACCAGAGAACTTCAGTGATTCACCTTGCGTAAAGGTATCACCAATCTGAATAGTGCCGTGGTTGTGTAGACCAATGATGTCACCGGCGTAAGCGTGTTCTGCACGTGCACGGTCACCAGCCATAAAGGTTACTGCATCAGAGATACTCACTTGCTTGCCAAGACGAACGTGGTTCATCTTCATACCTTGCGTGTAAGTGCCCGATACAATACGCATGAATGCGATACGGTCGCGGTGTTTTGGGTCCATATTCGCTTGGATCTTAAATACGAAACCAGAGAACTTCTCTTCAGTCGCTTCAACTTCACGTTCAACCGCTTGACGAGTTTTCGGCGCTGGAGCCCATTCAGTTAGACCGTCTAGCATATGATCCACACCAAAGTTACCTAATGCAGTACCGAAGTAAACTGGCGTCAGGTCACCTGTTAAGAACATTTCCAAATCAAACTCAGGGCAAGCACCCATGACAAGCTCAAGCTCTTCTCGAACACTTTCCGCAAGGCCTGCACCAACTTTTTCATCAAGCTCTGGGTTATCGAGACCTTTGATGATTCGAACTTCTTGAATCTCATGACCGTGACCTGATTCGTATAAAATCGTTTCATCACGGTGAATGTGGTACACACCTTTAAATTCTTTACCACAGCCGATTGGCCATGTAATTGGCGCACACATCATGCCCAACTCGTTTTCTACCTCGTCCAATACTTCCATTGGATCACGAACGTCACGGTCAAGTTTGTTCATGAAGGTTACGATTGGCGTGTCACGCAGACGCGTTACTTCCATCAGCTTACGTGTACGATCCTCGACACCTTTCGCCGCATCGATAACCATCAAACACGAGTCTACTGCCGTTAACGTACGGTATGTATCTTCCGAGAAGTCTTCGTGTCCAGGCGTATCAAGTAGGTTTACCAGACAGTCATTGTAAGGGAACTGCATTACAGAAGTGGTTACCGAGATACCACGTTCTTTTTCCATTTCCATCCAGTCTGATTTTGCGTGCTGTGCGTTACCACGACCTTTAACCGTACCTGCTTTTTGGATCGCGTTTCCGAATAAAAGGACTTTTTCAGTAATGGTGGTTTTACCCGCATCCGGGTGAGAAATAATAGCGAACGTTCTGCGCTTAGACACTTCGCCTAAAAAAAGGGGATTTGACATTAGTTAATCTTCTAAATTACTTTCATGCTCACAAAATAGGCAAGCATATCTACTATTCGATATTGTGCGGTATTCTCGCTTATTATCGCTGTGCTAGCAAACTGGAAAGACATGAACTGAATTTACTCGGCTCACCAGCCTTTACCTGCAACTAACAAGGGAAAGCCAGCGCCACACAAAGAGATGTAAAAATTCAAAAAATTATTATTACATATTCAAAAGCCTCGAATCCGGATACGCATTTAAAGCATAAGTGTTGATGAGGTAATTAGTAACGGCCTAAAACTAACTCAAAAATAAGTAACTCATGATAATGGCGTCTTCCTTACCATTTCCCGATTTAGCTGGGTAATAGTTGTAACGACGGTCCACTTCATTAAAACCTGCTTGCTCATAAATATGGATAGCTGGGTGATTACTTTCACGCACTTCTAACCAAGCACTCTCTGCTTTGGCTTGTTCACAGTGTTCAATAAACGCGTCCAGCAATTTTTGCCCTAGCCCTCTGCCCTGTTGAGAAGGCGCTACTGCAATATTTAATAGTGTCACTTCTCCAACAATATTCTGTCCATAGAAGTAACCAACCACTTGAGAGCCTTCCAGCATCACATGGTGGCAAGCACCGCGACTGGATAAGTCACGAACCAAAGATTCGGCCCAAGGGTGAGAATGTGCTTGCTGCTCGATTTGCCAAACTTGGTCGAGGTGCTCTGCACGCATCGGCGTAATTTCAATTGTCACGCATTAGCTCCGTTAAGAGTACGAACAGATTTGTTGCCACAATGCGCGGCGCTGTTCGTTATTACCATCAATATCTTGTAATAGTGGCGAGATCAGGTGCTTTGCCTTGATGCTTTTATCAGCCTCACAGCCTGCAAACCACACCCACTCTAGCTGATGTTCACCCAGCATGGATAAGCGCTCAGGCTCTAGGTGCAGCGCATCATCAAGCGTGAGCTTAATGCTTTTTAATACGCGCTCAAACATCAATGCCGTCTCGTTTTCTGGACATATTGGCGATACCAATAGGAGTTTACATGAACTTTGCAAATCCAATAATGGCGATTGATAGCCTTCCAGTCTTTCAGGGTGTACCAGCTCCCATGTGCTGATCCCCATTTCACGTAAATACTGTTTCTCGTTAATTGACATTTTCCGTCACCTATTTGAACGAGGGCAATCCTATCAAATTATCGCGATTATACCTAAAGGACTTCAAGGAACACCTGAACACAATGAGATGATTTGGATATTCCTTAACATAGCGTTTTGCCAACGGCCACACATTGGGTATGACATATAAGGTACATTATGAAATTCTTAAATACGCTACTACTTTGCACACTGGTAGCCGCCACCAGCATGAGTGTTTTTGCTAATAACAGCGATGAGTGGGAGCTGATTGCAACGAAAACCGTTAACTTTCATACAGAAACAGATACCGTGACACCAAATAGCCTATTCCGAAACCGAAGCTTCAGTAAAATAAAACTAAAATGTGTGCAAGGAACGGTAGACATTAATGGTTTAAAAGTCGTCATGACAGATGGTAGTGAGAAAAAGCTTTCCTCTATGGGCGTACTAACAAGCGGATTGTCGACTCGTGCCTGGAGCCTTCCAGGTACAAAAGAAGCCAAGCTAAAACAGATTGAAATGACTTACAGTAGCTGGGGAAGCACAAAACTCAGCCTGCTAGGGGTAAGTAAAAAAGCGAAAATAGAGGTCTGGGGCAAAAAGAAAAGTAACCAGTCATCCTAACCTCCCTATCTCAGTTTTCAGTGAATAAGAAAGAAGCCCACTTAGTCGTGGGCTTCTTTCATTTACAGTTCAGAGAACTCTGGCGCATAGTCTATGCGTCCGGAGCGTCCAGCACATTGACCTTCGACCAACTCTGCGATTCGAAATGCACCTTTAGGAACATCCCAAGCGCATTCAAAGCCCATCTCGTCGCATGATTGAAAACCCTGGCGCGCGTAATAATCGGGAGCGCCCAACACCACACACACTGGATAGCCAAAATCACGCAGTGAATCAAAACCTTCTTTGATCAACTCTGCAGCGATGCCTTGGCGACGGTAATCTTCATGAACAGCTAATGGCGCTAGCCCTTGCCATGACAAATCTTCACCATTTAAGGTCACAGGGCTAAATAAAGCATGGCCAATCACCTCTCCCTCATCTGTACACGCGACTAAGGAAAGTGTGAATTTGCTGTTTTCGCGCAAACGCATCACAAGCTCAGCTTCAGCTTCCGTCGGGAAGGCGTGTTTCAATAAGCGGTCAATGGTAAGAATGTCCGCAGGGGCTTCAGTTCGAATAAGCATTCGCTACTCCGGTTGGTTGTGCAGGCGCTTGAACTCCTTTCTGAACAAAATCAGCCAATTGATTCAAAGCGACTTGCATTGCTTTCGGTAACTGCTCTAAGTCGACACTGTCCATTAAGTTTTTCACTTCTAAGCCAAGCTCAGTATCACCTTCAATTGAAAGGCGACGTTGGAAGAACAGTGTGTCAGGGTCTTCTTTACGACCAGCAATCAGTACTAGGTCGTTTAGATTACCACTAAAACTCACATCTTCCTGAACTGGTTTTTCAGCTACCACCAATTTTTCGTCTTGATAGCTGATGTACCATGCTAAGTTCAAGTCTTTAATCGCAACTTTTAACCACTTGTCTTCAAGGAACTCAAAGTCACCATCTTCCAAGGCTTCTTTAAACACCATTTTTAGCCCTTCCAGCAACGCTTTTTGCTGAATTGGCTGTGGTAATAACTGGACTGGAGAACGCAAAATATTAGCTGCGTTCTTTACTAGTTGACTGCGAATCTTGTTTAACACGTTCATTATCCGTTACTTTGTCATTAGGTTGCTTATATTAAGCAATCGTGGCGATGAGATTACTGTTATGTATCAATAAAGTGCTTATTTTAGATTGGTGGTTTATTGCTCACTAACGCTTCTTTTTTTGAACTTACGTGTATTATTGATGCGAACAGGTGGATAAACACTTTTACAACCGTATTTTCAAAGTTATAGTTATCTGAGCGTATCCATGTGATTGTCGACTGCACAGCTAAAACCGCGAGCCCTTTAATGGTAAGTAACACTTTAGCTTGGTGGTAGACCGCCGCAGGCTTATCAGGGTGTCGCTTTTTATACACGGACGAATAATCTGGCTCATTGGAGATCGGTAATACCCTAATGCCTTCCCAGCAATTAAAACATTGGTTTGCCACGCTAACCTCAAATAGCCCTTTCTTCTTTGCCATTCTTGATAAAAAACACAATTATCGAATGGTAAGTGACCGTTACTGCGATATCGCAGGTTTAAGTCATGAGGAAATCGTCGGCTTAAACGATTGCCAAGTGCTGGGTGAACAGTTTTATAAGAAGCTTGCACCATACTATCAGCGCGCGTTCAAAGGGGCACATGTCGAAGCCGAAATCACGCTCGATGAAACCGACCTTGAAACCAGTCTTCACTTTAGTCTTTCGCCAGTTTTTGAAGGTAACGACATTCGCTTTGTTGTTTTTCACGCTGTCGATACTTCAGAAAAGCAGATACTCGTTCGCTCCTTAGAAGAGTCCGAAAGTAAGTTTGCGAAGTTAACACAACTGCTACCAGACGGCTTACTGCTTATCGAAGATGATATTGTCATCTCTGCGAACCCCGCATCAGCGCGCCTTCTCGGACTTAACTCTCCTCATGAATTGTTGGGCGAAGAGCTAAGTCGTTTATTCATCGATGAAAACAGTAAAAAGGTATTTAGTCATCGATTGAGTACATTAATTTCTGACAAACCTTTTGTCTGCTTAACCAGTGCAAGATGCGGCTTTGAACGGAAAGTTCAGCTACACGCGGATTCCACGGCGATATTAGGTAGCGAATCTCAAATTATCCTAATCCAAGATGCTGATGATGCGCCCAAAAACCTGTCTTCCGCATCGAATGAAGACATACACATTGACTCGCTCACCAAACTCTACAACCGCTTTGGCTTCACCAAACGTTTGGAACAGCTGATCAAAAAGCAAACACCGCTTCTGGTGTTCTATTTGGATATCGATAACTTCAAAAACATAAATGACTCACTTGGTCACCATATTGGCGATAAAGTGATTCAAGAGGTATCGGCCCGTCTTAAACGGTTACTACCAAACCAAGCGATTATTGGTCATTTGGGTGGCGATGAGTTTGGCGTCATTCTGCCGGAGCCAGAAAATACCCGCATGGCTGAAATTTTATCCGATCGCATTATCTCGTTGATCAACCAACCTTTCGACTTGCACCACTTCAGCAAACGCCTTGCCTGTTCAATTGGTAGCGTTCGATACCCTGAAGACGGACAAGATGCGCGAATCCTACTACAAAATGCCGATACTGCGATGTATGAAGCCAAAGATCGTGGTAGAAATCGTCTGATCAAATTTAACGATCAAATGAACAAAGAAGCGCGTATGCGTTTGTGGCTTGAAATCGAATTGCAAAAAGCATTGCAGCAGAACGGTTTGGAAGTGTGGTATCAACCTAAGGTTAACGCGCGAGACTTCAGTATCAACGGCGCAGAAGCGCTCGTTCGTTGGAAGCATCCAGTCGAAGGGTACATTAGTCCTGGCTCATTCATTCCTGTCGCCGAGCGAGCTGGGTTAATCGAACACCTTGGACGTGTCGTGATGCGTGATGTTTTCAATACGGTAAAACGTTGGAAACAACAGGGCATACTGCCAGGCCGTGTCGCCATCAACCTCTCTCCCGAGCAATTTGGCAACCCACAGCTGATCGACTTTATGGAAAAGTTGCTTCGCACTACCGAGCTTGATCCAAGCTGCATTACCTTCGAGCTAACCGAAAGTGCCGTGATGAGTGATAGCGAACATACACTGCAAATGTTGAATGCGATTAAAAAGCTTGGCTTCGCTCTCTCTATCGATGACTTTGGTACCGGCTACTCTTCTCTTTCCTACTTAGCGCGTTTCCCTATTGACGAGCTAAAAATCGACCGCGCTTTTATTAATGATATCGACACACTACCGAAACAAGTCACTGTGATTGAAAACATCATTAATCTGGGTAAGTCGCTCGACTTAACTGTCGTTGCCGAGGGGGTGGAAACCCACCAGCAAGCTACTTTGCTCTCTAACCTTCAATGTAATGCGATTCAAGGATTCCATTTTTATCGCCCACAGCCAAAACACGAAATTGAAGAGCTGTTTGTACAGAATCGTCGTCACAAGAACTAACCCCGACCCGATACCCTTACTCGCAAGGGGTAAATATCGACTTTATTGAGCTAAACCTAACTTAGGTCAATTTCGCTATTCATAATTCTTCATAAAATGCGGACACCTTTTTATTCTCAATGATTGTGAGCATATGGAACTCTTGTGTCCCGCGGGTAACCTGCCTGCGTTAAAAACTGCGATTGATTGCGGTGCCGATGCCGTCTACATTGGTTTCAAAGATGATACCAACGCCCGTCACTTTGCTGGCCTCAACTTTAACGGCAAAAAGTTAGAAAAAGCGGTGCAATACGTTCATGACCGCAATAAAAAAATTCATGTCGCGTTGAATACCTTCGCTCATCCCAATGGCTTCGAGCGCTGGACGAACGCAGTAGACAATGCAGCGGCACTGGGTGTAGACGCGCTGATTGTTGCAGACATTGCAGTGCTGGAGTACGCGGCTCGCAAATATCCCGATCTGGAACTACACCTTTCAGTGCAAGCATCAGCGACCAACGTCGCAGCCATTGATTTTTACAAACAAAACTTCAACGTAAAACGGGTAGTGCTACCCCGCGTTTTATCGATTCATCAGGTCAAACAGCTCTCACGCAACATCACTAGCGATGTCGAGTTAGAAGTCTTTGCTTTTGGTAGCCTTTGCATCATGTCTGAAGGTCGCTGCTACCTATCGTCATACATGACAGGCGAGTCTCCAAACACTGTGGGAGCATGCTCTCCAGCTAAGTACGTTCGCTGGCAAGAAACAGAAAATGGTCTGGAATCCCGCCTTAACGACATTTTGATCGATCGCTACAGCACCGGTGAAAATGCGGGCTACCCTACCTTGTGTAAAGGCCGTTTCGAAGCAGAAATCGAAGGCGAGAAAAAACGCTACCACGCACTGGAAGAACCAACCAGTTTGAACACCCTCTCTATGCTGCCAGAACTATTTGCTGCAAATGTGGCGTCTGTAAAAATTGAAGGTCGCCAACGTAGCCCAGCTTACGTAGAACAAGTCACTCGAACATGGCGAGCCGCGATTGACCGTTACCAAGCAAACCCAGAAGCTTATCAAGTCGAAGCGGCTTGGGATGCCGCATTGGCAAACGTGTCTGAAGGTACGCAGACCACACTTGGTGCTTATCACCGCAAATGGCAGTAGAGGTTAAGATGGATAATTCAATGAAATACGCGCTTGGCCCGCTGTTGTACTTCTGGCCAAAACAAGACATCGAAGCGTTTTATGAACAAGCGAAATCAAGCTCCGCGGACATCATCTATCTTGGGGAAACCGTATGCTCAAAACGTCGAGAAATGAAGCCTTCGCATTGGCTTGAAATAGCAAAAGAGCTGTCTGCATCTGGCAAGCAAGTGGTGCTATCAACAATGGCACTACTAGAAGCTCCGAGTGAAGTAAACATAATGAAGAAGTACATCGACAACGGTGACTTCGCGATTGAAGCAAATGACGTATCTGCTGTTCAATTGGCATCAGAGCATAAAGTGCCTTTCGTCGTTGGCCCTGCAATCAATACTTATAACGCACACACGCTCAACTTATTTTTGAAGCAAGGTATGATGCGTTGGTGCATGCCTGTCGAGCTCTCTCGCGAATGGTTAAACGATACTTTGGTTCAGTGTGACGAGCTTGGTATTCGTAACAAGTTTGAAGTTGAGGTATTTAGCCACGGTTATTTGCCTTTAGCATATTCCGCTCGCTGTTTCACAGCCCGAGCTGAAAACCTAGCGAAAGACGATTGCGAAACCTGCTGTATCAAATACCCTACGGGTATCCAGGTCAGCAGCCAAGAAGGACAAGAAGTCTTTAACCTTAACGGCATTCAAACGCAATCAGGGTATTGTTATAACCTGATCAATGACTTACCAAGTATGCAAGGCCTGGTTGATGTGGTCCGATTAAGCCCTCTCGGTGTGAGTACACTTTCTGAGTTAGAGCATTTTCGCTCAAACGAGCACGGCGACAACCCTGAAAAACTTGAAAGCCGCCAATGCAATGGCTATTGGCATCAGCTAGCTGGCTTAGAAGTAAAAAACATTTAGCTCCCCAAAAAAGAAAAGCGAGGCCCAACCTCGCTTTTCTCTATCAGCCATTGTTAACAGGCTTGCACTGTTGGCTCAGCCGAAGTTTCATTAAGCAGCTTTTTCACATCTCGCCACAACATACTGATCACGACCAAACTCAATGCAATGTTAGACAATGGGAAAGCTAACCAAATGCCTGTCACGCCGAAAAGTTTCGGCATAATGAATAAGAATGGCAACTGGACCAGCATGTTACCTAGTGTTACAAACATGGCTTTGCTGCCTTTGTTTACTGATTGATAGTACGCGGCCGCCACAACTAAAAAACCATCTAAGAACAACGCAAACATGTGTAAACGAATCCCGATCACGGTGCTATCAATCAACTGTTGGTCAGCATTATTAAACACCGCAACCAGTTCGTACGGGAAAAGGTTCATCAAAACAACGAACGCCACCCCACCAAGCACAGATGTCCCCATCGCGACCTTTAATAACTTTCTGATGTTCTCCTGATTACGTGCACCGTGGTTGAAGCTCACTAAAGGCTGCATACCATTCGCAATTCCTTCGGCTATCAGATAGTAAACCGTCACGATGTACCCCAAAATGGCGTACGCTCCGATCAACATTGCACTTCCGTATTGAGCAAATAACGCGTTGTGCAGTGCCACCATCACAGAGCCGTAGGCGTACATAAAGAAACTTGATGTACCTATCATGATAATCTTTGGTGCAGCATCAACCTGAACTTTGAAGTCGCTGATACGAAGGCGTAATGTTGCTTTTGAAGTAAAGAAGTAACCAATACCGAGCACAGTGACCACTAATTGTGCAAGTGCAGTGGCAATAGCGGCTCCGGTTAACTCCCACTCCAACCAAGCAATAAATACGTAGTCTAATACGATGTTAATAACGGCACCGATGACCATCAAAATCGTTGCTAAGTTCGGGCTGTCGTCATTGCGTAACAGAAACGGAACCGCGATAGAACCCAACGTGAATACGCACGCGACAATCAGAATATGCAAATATTGCAGCGCAAGTTCAAACACTCGCCCTTCCGCTCCTTGCCAGCGAATAAATTCATCCGAAAACAAGAACAATATTGTAGCAACGATTGGCATCAATGCCGCTAACAACGTCAATCCGGTCGTTAGGATTCGCTTAGCGCCTTCATGATCATTCTCTCCTTGCTTGATCGAGGTCAATGCACCAGTCCCCACCCCAATCATCATTCCTATACCGAGGATCGAACCGATAATAGGCCACGCAACATTGATCCCAGCTAATCCGTCAGCGCCAACATAACGGCCAATAAAAATGCCATCAACTATTTGATACAAACCGTTTACGAGCATTGCTGCGACGGTTGGAATCGTATATTTCCAAAACTGTCTATAAATTGAGTTTTGCATGACTGTCACCAGTAGTTAGCAAAGCTAACCATTTAATTAGCAAGGCTAACTAAATGGTTAAATTAAATAAAAGAAAAATGAAACACCAAAGGCTAATGCGTACAGCGGAGGCCTTTGGTTTAGTTTAAAATGACTTATTGCTCAATGCTTTATTCAGTAAAGCTTGTAACTGCTCAGCTTCTTGCTGATTTAATTGTTGCATCATTTGTTCAGAGATATCTTTGTACACTACCTGCTCCAAAGACATTTTTTCTGCGACTTCTTCTGTAAGCAACACACGCTTAGCACGAGCATCCTCATTACATGCGATGCGTTTCACCAAACCCTTTTTTTCCAGACGCACAACCATTGTCGACGCGGAAGGCTTAGTCACTTGCAGCTCTTCTGCAAGATCGGTTATTCGCACACCCTCAGGGTAAACCTGAATCACACGTAAATAATCGAACTCATTAAAGCTTAGATGTGATAATGGATCTTCTTTGGCATAGACACGCCAAGCTTTGGCGCAAAAACGCTCTAAATCAATCAAGCTTTCTTCTAATGCCATAAAAGCCACCACCACTTAGTTAGCAAGACTAACTATTTTAAATGAGTCACTCATCAAGTTCAATCATAAAAAAAAAGCCGCTCTCATCGAGCGGCTCTAAATCATTCAATTTCCAGCTTCTTGGCAGCCTTTAACTTGGCCAATCTATCTTGCTGTAATTGATCGTAGATTTGCGCCAATTCCAAGAAAGAATAGCGATGCTCAACATAATCGTAAACGTTGAACGAAATCGCGAGCTTATAAAGTGAGATGGCACTTGCGATATCACCTTCAAGCTGATTACGCTTTCCAAGGTAGAAATACGTTTCCGTCAATCGTTCAGCTAGGCGATAATTCTCTCTTGTTCCATCCATAATTGCTTTAAGCGCGTCTTCGTCCGAGACATCTCGCAGCATGATAGCAACAAGAACCCACCCCCACTCTTCACTGCGATCACGTAAATAACGCTGTTGAAGATTGGCTTTTGCTTGCTCTGGATTTTGCTCAGCTTCGATGATGTACAGCCATAATGAACGAAAAGGATCCGTTGGCATTTCTTGATAATGCTTGGTCATATCTTCTAAAGCGAGATCGATTCGGCCACCATAATACAGTGCAATCGCACGGTTGCGCTCAGCATAGGTATTATCAGGAGCCAACTCTATGGTCGAGTCAAACGCTTCATATGCCGCATCAAACTCTCCTACTTGGGTAAAGTATACTCCCAAAAGATTGAAGATGTCCGGCTGAGCAGGATTCAACTGCAAAGACTGGTTAAAGTCCAAACGGGCAAGATCACGTAAACCAACGCTGTCGTAGTAGCTACCGCGCTCATAATGCATTTTAGCGCGCACTTCATCACTAAGGTCGGGACGTTGTAGCAACTGCGAGAGACGCGCGATTTGTACTTCTTGTTGAACACTAGGCTGAAGTGGCACCGCCATCGGTGGATATAACCACTTTTGTGCTGATTGTTGAGAAGTATTTGCACAACCGGTCAGCGCGATAGCAACACATAAAATTGCGGTTTGAAACCATTTCACTAATTGATACTCCTGTTTGGACCGCTCAAGATTTATTTCTCTTAATGCAATATAGGCGATAACCTCGTTTGAGGTTAATACATCGAAACAAACCAAAAAAGGGGAGCGAAAATGCTCCCCTTTTATAACATGCTTTCAGGCCCTTAATCTAATAAAAGGCTGAAAGTCTCATTTTGTCTTACTCGTCTTTAGCAGCTGGTGCTTCAGCAGCAGCTTCTTCAGCTGGCTTTTCTACCGCTTCTTTCATGCTTAGACGTACACGGCCTTGGCGGTCGATTTCAAGAACTTTAACTTGAACTTCTTGACCTTCAGCTAGGTAGTCAGACACTTTCTCTACGCGTTTTTCTGCGATTTGAGAAATGTGTACAAGACCATCTTTGCCTGGAAGAACCGTTACGAATGCACCGAAGTCTGCTAGACGTGCAACTTTACCTGTGTAGATACGGCCCACTTCAACTTCAGCAGTGATCTCTTCGATACGGCGGATAGCTTCTTTCGCAGCAGTGCCTTCAGTTGCCGCAATCTTGATAGTACCGTCGTCTTCGATTTCGATAGTTGTACCAGTCTCTTCAGTTAGAGCACGGATAACTGCACCACCTTTACCGATAACGTCTTTGATCTTCTCAGCGCTGATCTTCATCGTGTGAATACGCGGAGCAAATTCAGAGATGTCTTCACGAGCACCAGAGATAGCTTCATCCATTACAGATAGGATGTGCTTACGTGCGCCTTGAGCTTGGTTAAGCGCAATTTGCATGATTTCTTTAGTGATGCCTTCGATCTTGATGTCCATTTGAAGTGCAGTGATACCAGTGTTAGTACCTGCTACTTTAAAGTCCATGTCACCTAGGTGGTCTTCATCGCCAAGGATGTCAGAAAGTACAACGAAATCGTCACCTTCTTTAACAAGACCCATTGCAATACCAGCAACAGATGCTTTGATTGGTACACCTGCGTCCATAAGCGCAAGAGAAGTACCACATACTGAAGCCATTGAAGATGAACCGTTAGATTCAGTGATTTCCGATACAACACGTACTGTGTATGGGAACTCATCAACAGAAGGCATTACTGCAGCAATACCACGCTTCGCCAGTTTACCGTGGCCGATTTCACGACGCTTAGGAGAACCTACAAAACCAGTTTCACCTACACAGTATGGAGGGAAGTTGTAGTGCAGTAGGAAGTGATCTTTACGCTCACCAGTTAGCTCATCGATGATTTGAGCATCACGCTGAGTACCTAGCGTTGCAGTAACGATCGCCTGAGTTTCACCACGAGTGAATAGCGCGCTACCGTGAGTACGAGGAAGAACACCAGTACGTACATCTAGTGCACGAACCATGTCTTTTTCACGGCCATCGATACGAGGGTTACCAGCAATAATACGGCTACGTACTACTGTCTTCTCTAGATCATGGAAGATAGTGTGGATTTCTTTTGTGTCTGCTTCAGGATCTTCAGCAAGAAGAACTTCATTTACTTCCGCAGCGATCTCATGGATGCGGTCGTAACGAGCCATTTTCTCAGTAATTTGGTAAGCTTCAACAAGTTTAGCTTCTGCTAGATCAGCAATCTTATTTTTAAGCGCTGTGTTCTCTTCAGGAGCAACCCAATCCCAAGCAGGAGTTGCAACTTCTGCTTTGAATTCGTTGATAGCTTGAATAGCAACTTGTTGTTGGTCATGACCATAAACAACCGCCGCTAGCATTTCTTCTTCAGTTAGGTTGTCCGCTTCTGACTCAACCATCAGTACTGCTGACTCTGTACCTGCAACAACAAGGTCAAGCTTAGAAGTTTCTAGTTCAGTTTGGCTAGGGTTAAGTACAAGCTGACCATCGATATGACCAACACGCGCCGCACCGATAGGGCCGTTGAATGGAATGCCAGAGATAGCAAGAGCAGCAGAAGTACCGATCATTGTAACGATATCTGGCTGAACATCTGGGTTTACAGACATTACTGTCGCGATAACCTGAACTTCGTTTTTAAACGCGTCTGGGAATAGCGGACGGATTGGACGGTCGATTAGACGAGCTGTTAGCGTTTCGCCTTCAGAAGGACGACCTTCACGTTTGAAGAAGCCGCCTGGGATTTTACCCGCAGCGTAAGTACGCTCTTGGTAGTTAACCGTTAGTGGGAAGAAGTCTTGACCTGCAACGGCTTCTTTTTTACCTACAACAGATACGAATACAGACGTATCATCCATTGTGACCATAACTGCTGCTGTAGCTTGACGTGCAATAACGCCAGTTTCTAAAGTAACTGTGTGGTTACCGTACTGGAACGTTTTAACAACTGGTTTTTCGAACATTGTTATTCCTTGTTTCTAATCTTCCTTTAGTGCTTAAAGAAATCTTAGATGTGTTAATTGACACTCAAGGCATTACGAATCGCGACTAGTAAAAAGAAACTCGGAAGTTCCTTTTGAATAGTCGCGACCTTTTGGTCGACGTGGTTGACTGTAATGCTATGAGCTTTTGAGAAAACCTCTTACAAGGTTTAGCCGCCAGTATTATAACGGCATAAGTCTAATTTGGCTAAATTTAGGCAACAAAAAAGGGGCATAAAGCCCCTTTTTAGACAAACTGCTATGCAGTCGCTGATTAGCGACGTAGGCCTAGACGTTTGATTAGGTCTTGGTAGCGAGCTAGGTTTTTACCTTTTAGGTAATCTAGAAGCTTACGACGACGAGAAACCATGCGTAGAAGACCACGACGGCTGTGGTGATCGCCTTTGTGCGCTTTGAAGTGACCTTGTAGGTGGTTGATAGAAGCTGTAAGTAGAGCTACTTGAACTTCTGGTGAACCAGTGTCGCCTTCGCCTTGTGCGTATTCTGCAACGATTGCTGCTTTAGTTTCTGCATTCAGAGACATAATTCTCTCCTAATAAGAGTAGGTTTAAAGTTGTAGCAGCCAATCTCTGATTCAGCCGCTACGCGAAGCGCGGATTATAGGGAAATTTCCTATCTCGTGCAATATAAAAATACCGACACTCAGGTCGGTATTTTCAATCATTTACTTGGATGCAACGTCATCTCGGAACACGACCAATCGCTTAGGAGCGATTTTGCCATCTTCGTTCATTTCGCCAACGCCAATAAACAAGCGTTCTTCACCCATAGTAAGGCGAAGTGAGCCCTCTGTCGGAGCACCAAATACTTGAACGGGCTGCCCATGTTGGACCATATCCGCCAGTTCAGGCACCAAGTTGACTTCTGGTAAGTCTTCTACCGCTGTATCCATTGGCAAAAGCAGTGGGTCCAGTAGTTCTCGAGGCGCTCGTTCCTCGCGGTGAGCTTGCTCTAGCAACTCATTTAGTTGCTCAAGTGTTACCATATTCTCGTAAGGGTATTTAGCAACACCAGTACGACGAAGCATAGTTACGTGCGCACCACAACCTAACATTTCGCCCAGATCATCAACGATAGTACGAATATAGGTACCTTTAGAGCAGTGCACTTCCATCTCTACTTCATCGCCTTCAAAACGGTGAAGAACAATCTCATATACCGTGATCTTACGAGATTCACGCGGAACTTCGATGCCTTTACGAGCGTATTCATACAAGGGTTTACCTTGATACTTCAACGCAGAGAACATGGAAGGCACTTGATCAGATTCACCACGGAACTGATCGATGCACGCTTCTAGCTTGTCTAACGTAACATCGACTGGACGCGTCTCTACAACTTCACCATCCGAGTCAGACGTATTGGTACGTTCACCCAGCTTTGCGATCACGCGGTAGCGTTTATCAGAATCAAGAAGAAACTGAGAAAATTTTGTCGCTTCACCCAAGCAAATTGGCAGCATGCCTGTCGCTAATGGGTCCAAGGCTCCAGTGTGGCCTGCTTTCTCGGCAAAGTAGATTCGCTTTACTTTTTGCAGTGCATCATTGGAAGAGATACCTGTTGGTTTGTCCAACAGTATAACGCCATTAATTGGACGACCTTTACGACGACGAGCCATTATTCTTCGTCCTCACGACCAGAATCTTTTTGCTTTTGTTTGTCTGAACTAACGACTTCAGACACTAGGTTAGACATACGCATACCTTCAACAAGCGTATTGTCATAGTGGAAGCGGATTTCTGGCGTTAAACGTAGACGAATACGCTTACCTAACATCATGCGAATGTGCACTTCGTGCTCACGTAGCGCTGCTAGACATGATTCTGGTGTTTGCTCACCCACACACAGGAAGGTCACAAATACTTTTGCGTAAGCTAGGTCACGAGAGACTTCTACGTCTGAGATCGTCACCATGCCAAGGCGAGAGTCACGAACTTCACGTTGAAGGATCATCGCTAGTTCTTTTTGCAGCTGCTGTGCAACGCGCTGCGTGCGGCTAAATTCTTTTGACATATCTTTACTCTTATATAGAAAGAATGGGGGGTTGGTCAAAGCCAGCCCCCCATGGTGTATTCAACAACCAATTACTACTTATCTTTCAAAGACAATATTAGTAATTTTAGTCAATTAGTCTAGAGTACGTTTAATTTCAACGATTTCGAAGACTTCAATTTGGTCACCAACGCGAACATCATTGTAGTTCTTAACGCCGATACCACATTCGTAGCCATTCTTAACTTCTTGAACGTCATCTTTGAAACGACGTAGTGACTCTAGTTCACCTTCGTAAATAACAACGTTATCACGTAGTACACGGATTGGGTTGTTACGCTTGATCACACCTTCTGTAACCATACAACCAGCGATAGCGCCCAGTTTCGGTGACTTAAACACGTCACGAACTTCAGCAAGACCAATGATCTCTTGCTTGAATTCTGGAGCAAGCATACCGCCCATTGCTTGTTTCACTTCATCAATCAATTGGTAAATGATTGAGTAGTAACGTAAGTCAACAGCTGCGGCTTCAACAGCACGGCGAGCAGAAGCATCTGCACGAACGTTAAAGCCAAGGATGATTGCGTTTGAAGCTTCCGCTAGTACTACGTCAGTTTCCGTAATACCACCTACACCAGAACCAACGATGTTCACTTTAACTTCGTCAGTAGATAGCTTAACTAATGAGTCAGCGATTGCTTCTACAGAACCTTGAACGTCTGCTTTAAGTACAACGTTAAGTTCAGCAACTTCACCAGCAGTCATGTTAGAGAACATGTTCTCTAGTTTAGATTTCTGCTGACGAGCAAGTTTCACTTCACGGAACTTACCAGCACGGTAGTTAGCTACTTCACGCGCTTTACGCTCGTCACGAACTACTGTTGCTTCATCACCTGAAGATGGTACACCTGAAAGACCTAGGATCTCTACAGGGATAGATGGGCCAGCCGAAGTAATTTCTTTACCTAGCTCATCACGCATTGCACGAACACGGCCGTATTCTTGACCACAAAGAACGATGTCGCCTTTGTTTAGTGTACCTGATTGAACAAGTACTGTTGCAACTGGACCACGACCTTTATCTAGGCGAGATTCAACAACAACACCAGATGCCATGCCCTCAGCTACAGCTGTAAGTTCAAGAACTTCAGACTGAAGAAGGATTGCTTCTAGAAGACCATCGATGTTTGTACCCTGTTTAGCAGAGATGTGAACGAACATGTTCTCACCGCCCCACTCTTCAGGAATAACGTCGTATTGAGCAAGCTCGTTCTTAACGTTATCTGGGTTCGCATCTTCTTTATCGATCTTGTTCACAGCAACAATTAGAGGAACGCCTGCCGCTTTCGCGTGCTGAATCGCTTCTACTGTTTGTGGCATTACGCCATCGTCTGCTGCAACTACAAGAACAACGATATCTGTCGCTTGAGCACCACGAGCACGCATTGCAGTAAACGCTGCGTGTCCAGGAGTATCAAGGAACGTGATCATGCCGTTGTCTGTTTCAACGTGGTACGCACCAATGTGCTGAGTAATACCACCCGCTTCGCCAGAAGCAACGTGTGTGCGACGGATGTAGTCAAGTGTTGACGTTTTACCGTGGTCAACGTGACCCATGATAGTAACAACTGGAGCACGTGGAACTGCTTCCGCGTTAGTGTCACGGTCAGATAGTACCGCTTCTTCCAGTTCGTTCTCTTTACGAAGAACTACTTTATGGCCCATTTCTTCAGCAACAAGTTGTGCTGTTTCTTGGTCGATCACTTGGTTGATAGTCGCCATAGCGCCCATCTTCATCATTACTTTGATAACTTCTGTCGCTTTAACCGACATCTTGTTAGCAAGTTCTGATAGAACGATCGTTTCGCCAATTACAACGTCTTGCTTAGCAACCGTTGCTGACTTATCAAACCCGTGCTGCATTGAAGTCGGCTTAGCAAGTTTGCCCTTACGACCTCTACCGCCACGTTGGTTGTTACGGCCACCGCGAGCTTGGTCGTCTTTACCCGAAGCTGCTTTTTTCTTCTTACGACGACCGCCTTCTACTTTGCGATCTGCTTCATCTTCGGCTTCACGTGCGTATTGTGAAGTCGTTACATGGTAATCTGTATCTTCCATATCACCCTTTTTCTCTTCTGCAGCAGACCAACGCTCTTTATTCTTTTCAGCCAATTCGCGAGCTTCTTCAAGCTTGCGCTGACTTTCCTCTTCAGCCTTACGCTTAGCTTCTTCTTCCTGACGACGTTTAAGCTCGTCGGCCTCTTTTCGCGCTGCTTCTTGCTTAATTTTCTCTTCAGCATCACGCTTTGCTTTTTCTTCAGCATTACGTTGTGCATTCGTATCTACGTCTCGCTTCGCTTTTTCTTCAGCTTCACGTTTCGCTTTTTCTTCCGCTTCACGTTTTGCAGCTTCTTCAGCTTCACGTTTCGCAGCTTCTTCAGCTTCACGTTTTGCAGCTTCTTCTGCTGCACGTTTTGCTGCTTCTTCTGCTTCACGTTGTGCTGCTTCTTCAGCTTCACGTTTCGCTTCATCTTCAATTGTGCTGCGCTTCACGTATGTACGTTTTTTGCGCACCTCAACCTGAACATTCTTACTCTTACCACCACCCGCGTTCACACTAAGTGTACTACGAGTTTTACGCTGAAGCGTAAGGCGAGTCGGCTCTGAATCACCTGATTTATCACCGTGTTCTTTCTTTAAATGAGAGAGAAGCTTCTGCTTCTCTTCATCAGTAACATTGTCAGAGCTCGCCTTTTTAATGCCAGCGTCAGCAAGTTGTTCAATCAAGCGGTCGACTGGCGTACCAATCTCATCACTCAGTGCTTTAACTGTTAATTGTGTCATGCCGCTTCCTCCTTGCCGAAAATTATGCTTCTTCGCCGAACCAACAGATGTTACGTGCGGCCATAATTAGCTCACCTGCACGTTCTTCGGTCAGGCCTTCGATACCTTCTAAATCGTCAATACCTTGGTCAGCAAGATCTTCCAGTGTCGCTACACCTTTCGCTGCCAATTTAAATGCCATCTCACGCTCAAGACCTTCAAGTGCAAGTAGGTCCTCAGCTGGTTCTAGACCTTCAAAAGACTCTTCTTGTGCTAGTGCGATAGTCGTTAGTGCATCTTTTGCACGTCCACGAAGCTCTTCGATTAGTTCTTCATTCAAACCATCGATTTCTAGTAGCTCGTTAACTGGCACGTATGCGATTTCTTCTAGCGTTGAGAAACCTTCTTCAACAAGAAGTTGAGCGAAGTCTTCTTCAATATCTAGGTACTTCATGAAGTTTTCAATAGATGCTTGTGATTCTTCAGCGTGTTTCTTCTGAAGATCAGCAACTGTCATAACATTCAGTTCCCAACCGGTTAGTTGAGATGCTAGACGCACGTTTTGACCGTTACGACCAATAGCTTGCGCTAGGTTGTCAGCTTCAACTGCGATGTCCATTGAGTGTGCATCCTCATCAACGATGATAGAAGCAACATCAGCTGGCGCCATTGCGTTGATAACGAATTGAGCTGGGTTATCATCCCAAAGCACAATATCGATACGCTCACCACCAAGTTCGCCAGAAACAGCTTGTACACGTGCACCACGCATACCAACACACGCACCTACAGGGTCGATACGTTTGTCATTTGTTTTGACAGCGATCTTAGCGCGAGAACCAGGATCACGTGCCGCGCCTTTCAACTCGATAATATCTTCTGCGATTTCAGGCACTTCAACACGGAACAGTTCTGCCAACATTTCTGGCTTAGAACGAGTGATGAACAATTGGAAACCACGTGCTTCAGGCGCGACTTTGTAAAGAAGGCCACGTACGCGGTCGCCTGGACGGAAGTTTTCACGAGGAAGTTGGTCATCACGCAGGATTACCGCTTCAGCGTTATTACCAAGATCAAGCACGATTGTGTCACGGTTTACTTTTTTCACGACACCAGTGATTAGATCACCTTCATTGTCGATGAACTGTTCAACGATTTGTGCGCGCTCAGCTTCACGAACTTTTTGAACGATAACTTGTTTAGCAGTTTGAGTCGTAATACGGTCAAACGTTACAGATTCGATTTCGTCTTCTACGTAGTCGCCAAGCCCGATTGAGTCATCTTCGTATTGCGCTGCTTCTAGTGAGATCTCTTTTGTAGGGTTCTCAACGTCATCAACAACTAACCAACGGCGGTAAGTGACAAACTCACCGGTTTTACGGTCAATGGCAACACGTACGTCGATTTCGATTTCGTATTTTTTCTTTGTAGAAGTTGCTAGAGCAATCTCAAGAGCCTCAAAGATACGCTCACGAGGTACCGCTTTTTCGTTCGATACCGCTTCTGCTACCGCTAAAATTTCTTTACTCATTGTATTTAGCCTCTAAGCTTAAACTTTTTTAGGGAACTAAAATTTAGGGATCAGGTTAGCTTTGGAAATGTTACTTAGAGCAAACTCTTCTTGCTGACCGTCTACAGTAATTGTCACTGTTTCGCCATCAACACCGTGGATAATACCTTTCCACTTACGACGGTTTGCTACAGCCATTTTCAATACGATGCTGACCTCGTGACCAATAAATTGCTCGTAATGTGCTGCTTTAAAAAGTGGTCTTTCTAAACCTGGAGAAGACACTTCTAGGCTGTAAGCAACAGAAATTGGATCTTCAACGTCTAAAACTGCACTAACTTGGTGGCTAACTTCTGCACAGTCGTCTACGTTAATACCATTTTCATGGTCAATGTAGATACGTAACGTTGAGTGCGCGCCTGCACGAATGAATTCTAATCCAACTAACTCATAACCTGATGCCGCTACTGGCGCGTCAAGCATTTCAGTAAGTTGTCTTTCTAAACCAGTCATTTAACCACTCCAGAAACAAAAAAAGGGCTCAGAGCCCAATCAAAAAACCAAGCAGTATCTGAGCCATTTCAAAAAGCTCAGATAACAAAAAACCCCGATAGTCGGGGTTTTATGCTGCTGGACCCTGATACGTTAAGAATAGCCAACAATTGCTTTTCTTAACTCGTAGTGTGGTTAGCACTACGCAAACTTGCCAATCTACGATTTCCTTTTAAAGAAAGAGATTGGTTGCGGGGGCCGGATTTGAACCGACGACCTTCGGGTTATGAGCCCGACGAGCTACCAAGCTGCTCCACCCCGCGTCCGACTTGCTGAGCATTATACTCGCAAACAAGTGATTTACAAGTTTGTAAATACATGGTGCCGAGAGAGGGACTCGAACCCTCACACCTAAGGCACTAGCACCTCATGCTAGCGTGTCTACCAATTTCACCATCTCGGCATCAAAACCTTACAGCTTATTGAGGAATTTCATCACCCGCAGGGGCAGGAACTTCACTCGCTGCATCCTTAACTTGTTCAACAACTGGTTGACCTAACGTTGGGTCTACCCATTGTGATTCAGTCTGGTGCGTAGACATACGACCAAGTAACAAGCTAACGATAAAGAATACGGTTGCTAAAATAGCAGTTGTTCGGGTTAAGAAATTACCTGAGCCGCCAGCACCAAACACTGTGTTTGAAGCACCAGCACCGAACGAGGCTCCCATATCTGCGCCTTTACCTTGTTGAATCAACACAAGGCCAATCACACCAAGCGCTGCCAACAGGTAAATCACAAGTAGAACTGAAAACATTTTTTCCACCTATGTTCCAAATTGTTGAGCCAGCGCCGTTCAAAAGAATAAATCATAATGAACAAGGCTAGCGACCTCCTAACGGGAGGCGGAGCAATACTAGCGAAAGCCAGTAACGCTGACAAGGGAAAATTAGTAAAAAATCAATGCCAATGCGTTAAGCGCTCAAAAAAAGGGCAAAAGATGCCCTTTTCATTCAAGACATGCTTTAACGCAATGATTAACAACTTGCTTTAACAGCCTCAGCGATTTTCAATGCTGAGTGTTGAACTAGTTCACCATCTTCGCCTTCCACCATAACGCGGATCAAAGGCTCAGTGCCAGACTTGCGCAGCAGTACACGCCCTTTATCACCAAGTGTCGCCTCTACTTCAGAGACAGCGTTTAATACAGCTGTAGCTTCAAGAGGGTTACTTTCTCCTGAAAAACGGACATTTTCTAAAACCTGAGGATATAGTGTCATTCCTTGCGATAGCTCATACAAAGACATATCGCTGCCAATTACAGAAGCAAGTACTTGAAGTGCAGCAACGATCGCATCGCCGGTTGTGACTTTATCTAATAAGATCACATGGCCTGAGTTTTCAGCACCAATTTTCCAACCTTTTTCTAGCAGTTGCTCCATGACATAACGGTCACCAACAGCAGCACGTACAAACGGAATGCCTAGCTGCTTTAAACCATTTTCCATACCCAAGTTAGTCATTAGTGTACCAACAACACCACCCTTTAGCTCACCACGACGAAGTGCATCACGAGCGATGATATAAGCAATTTGGTCACCATCAACTTTGTTACCCAAGTGATCGACCATAATGATACGGTCACCATCACCATCAAACGCGAGACCAAGATGCGCTTGCTCTTCAACAACACGCTGTTGAAGTGCTCGTACGTCTGTTGCGCCCACTTTTTCATTAATGTTGATGCCGTTAGGCTCTACGCCCATAGCGATAACTTCTGCCCCAAGTTCTTTGAAGACATTTGGAGCGATGTGGTACGTTGCACCGTGCGCACAGTCAACTACGATCTTAAAGTTCGCAAGGCTCAACTCAGATGGGAAAGTACTCTTACAGAATTCGATGTAACGACCAGCTGCATCATTTAGGCGGGTTGCTTTACCAAGCTCAGCAGACTCCACACATTCAATTTCTTTATCTAACTCAGCTTCGATCGCCAATTCGATATCGTCAGGTAGCTTAGTACCCTCAGAAGAAAAGAACTTAATGCCGTTGTCGTAATATGGGTTATGTGATGCAGAAATCACAATACCAGCCTCGGCACGGAAAGTCTGAGTTAAATAGGCCACAGCTGGAGTTGGCATGGGACCAGTAAATGTTGCTTTAAGTCCCGCAGCTGCAAGGCCAGCCTCTAGTGCAGATTCAAGCATATAACCTGAAATACGTGTATCTTTACCTATGATAACTTTCTTTGTGCCTTGTTTCGCTAGTACACGACCAGCAGCCCAGCCAAGCTTAAGTACGAAGTCTGGAGTGATTGGGTATTGTCCTACTTTACCGCGCACACCGTCAGTACCAAAGTAACGTCTTTCATTCGACATAAACTTTCCTTTATTATTTTTAAATATTGTTTTTCGTCATCTCAACAACTTTCATCGCTTCGATTGTCTCTTCAAAGTCATGCACGCGAATGATCTGCGCGCCTTTCATCGCGGCAATCGTAGCACAAACGACACTTGCGTTCGTACACTCTGCCGCTGGCTTGTCTAACAGTTTGAAGATCATGGATTTACGAGACATGCCAGCCAAAATAGGCAGGCCGAATTCATGAAACTTTTCAAGATGAGCAAGCATATGATAATTGTGTTCGATTGTTTTGCCAAAGCCAAACCCAGGATCGAGAATCAGTTGAGATTTATCAATCCCTGCTGCTTCACACGCCGCGATACGTTCTTCTAGAAAAGCCGACACGTCCCCCATTAAATCATCATAATGAGGGTCAACTTGCATGGTCCTAGGCTGACCTTTCATATGCATCAGACAAATTGGAAGGTTTGCTTCTGCTGCGACTTCCAGAGCACCTGGCTCTTGCAGCGAGCGGATGTCATTGATCAAATCAGCCCCAGCATCAATTGCTTGACGCATCACTTCTGCTTTACTGGTGTCAACGGAAATCCATACATCATATTTTTCACGAATGGCTTTGATTACTGGGACAACACGCCTAAGCTCTTCTTCCAAAGACACATCCGGTGCACCAGGTCTTGTTGATTCACCACCAACATCAACAATACTTACACCAGCCTTTATCATTTTATCAACTTGAGCAAGAGCAAGTTCAATTGAGTTGTATTTACCGCCATCCGAAAAGGAATCCGGTGTCACATTTAGAATGGCCATGACATGTGGACGCGAAAGGTCCAAAGATTTGTTATTTGCTGTAATCATCATCATAAACACAAAAACCCCGAGATAACTCGGGGTTTAATATTATCGATACTCTTTATTCAGAGTCTTTCTTTTCAGGCGCTTCGTTAGAAGTGGTTTCAGAAGAGCTAGGCTGTTCTGCATCTTTCGCAGTCTCCGTTGCTTCTTCTTTAACTTCTTGCTTTGCTTGAGGCTTGTCGCTGTCTTCTGGTTTGCTTGCTGAGTTATCACTCCAGCCCGCAGGCTCACGAATTTCAGCTTTGCGCTCCATTAAGTCATCAATCTGGCGAGCATCAATGGTTTCATACTTCATCAGCGCATCTTTCATCGCATGCATGATATCCATGTTCTCTTGAAGAATCTTCTTCGCACGATCGTAGTTGCGGTCAATGATCTGACGAACTTCGTCATCAATCAACTTCGCTGTATCGTCAGACACATGTTTAGTCTGAGTTACACTACGTCCTAAGAACACTTCGCCTTCATCTTCTGCATACAGCAGAGGGCCAAGCTTTTCAGAGAAACCCCATTGAGTAACCATCTTACGAGCAATATCTGTTGCGCGCTCGATATCATTAGAAGCACCGGTTGATACTTTGTCAGCACCGTAGATAAGTTCTTCTGCTAAACGACCACCATACAAGCTAGAAATCATTGATTCTAGGTGTTGGCGAGACATACTCACGCGGTCCTGCTCTGGAAGGTACATTGTTACACCCAACGCACGACCACGTGGAATGATAGACACTTTGTACACTGGATCGTGTTCAGGAACCAAGCGACCAACAATCGCGTGACCCGCTTCGTGGTATGCGGTTGACTCTTTCACTTCCTCAGACATCACCATTGAACGGCGCTCAGCACCCATCATGATTTTGTCTTTCGCCAGTTCAAACTCAACCATAGAAACGTTGCGCTTGTTACCGCGCGCAGCAAACAGGGCTGCTTCGTTAACTAAGTTTGCTAGGTCAGCACCAGAGAAGCCTGGAGTACCACGTGCGATGAGAGAAGGCTCTACATCACCCGCTAGAGGGACCTTACGCATGTGAACTTTTAGGATCTGTTCACGGCCACGTACATCTGGAAGACCAACTACCACTTGGCGGTCAAAACGACCAGGACGCAGTAACGCAGGGTCCAGCACATCCGGACGGTTAGTCGCAGCGATAACGATAATACCTTCGTTACCTTCGAAACCATCCATCTCAACGAGCATTTGGTTTAGTGTTTGTTCACGTTCATCATGACCACCACCAACACCTGCGCCACGTTGACGACCTACCGCATCGATCTCATCGATAAAGATAATACAAGGTGCGGCTTTCTTTGCTTGTTCAAACATGTCACGCACACGAGATGCACCAACACCAACGAACATTTCTACGAAATCAGAACCAGAGATAGTAAAGAATGGTACTTTCGCCTCACCGGCAATGGCTTTCGCTAGAAGCGTTTTACCCGTACCAGGAGGACCAACCATTAGAACACCCGTTGGAATCTTACCGCCCAGCTTTTGGAAGCGGCTTGGATCGCGTAGGTAGTCCACCAGCTCTTTCACGTCTTCTTTTGCTTCGTCACAACCTGCAACGTCAGCAAAAGTTGTCTTGATTTGTTCTTCGCTCATCATTCGAGCTTTGCTCTTACCAAAAGACATGGCGCCTTTACCACCGCCGCCTTGCATTTGACGCATGAAGAAAATCCATACACCAATTAGTAAGATCATTGGGAACCAAGAGATGAAGATAGTACCCAGCAAGCTTTGCTCTTCTGGAGGCGTGCCTTGTACTTTCACGTTTTGGTTAATTAGGTCATCTAGAAGCTTTTGGTCATACACTGGCATGTAAGTGACCATTTTGGCACCGCCGCCACGACGAACAAAGCTAATTTCACCGTCTTTAAAAGTTGCTTCTTGAATCTGGCCTTGGCCAACTTCCTGTACAAACGTGGTGTAATCCACGGTTCTGCCATTGCTTTCTCCAGGGCCAAAGCTCTGGAATACCGACATCAATACGACGGCGATAACAAGCCACAGAATTAAATTTTTTGCCATGTCACTCAAGGTGTAAGCCTCTCGATAACTAATTGTAATTAAAGGTAGGGTACTACAGTTCATTAACTGTAGCTATAGTGTTAACACGCTCTCAAGAGAGCAAAATGGTTAACCTTTGTAACCAGTGGCTACGACGAAGACCTCTCGAGAGCGAGCTCGCGATGAGTCTGGTTTTCTAATTTTTACGGCTTTAAACATGTCTCGGACTTCTTTCACATACTGATCGAAGCCTTCCCCTTGGAAAACCTTTACGACAAAGCTACCATTAGGCGCTAGAACTTGTCGACACATATCTAAAGCTAATTCAACTAAATACATAGCGCGAGGTTGATCAACAGAATTGTTTCCCGCGATGTTAGGCGCCATATCAGACATTACTACGTCTACCATGGAAGGTTGGATCCTTTCTAGCAAAGCTTCCAATACTGCATCATCACGAAAGTCGCCTTGTAAAAAGCTAACGCCAGCAATCGGGTCCATAGGAAGCAAGTCACACGCGATGATCTGACCACTGTCCCCTACTATCTTAGCAGCATATTGAGACCATCCGCCCGGCGCAGCCCCCAAGTCGACGACTGTCATTCCAGGCTTTAACAATTTATCTTTCGTTTGAATCTCATCGATCTTGAAATAAGCACGTGAGCGGTAGCCTTTTTTTCGGGCTTCATTCGCGTATTTATCATCAAAGTGTTCTTTCAACCAACGACCAGAACTAGCCGAATGTTTTTGTTTACTCATTTTAATCCCAACAAGGCACAAATTGGAGCTATTGTTTTAATAGGCGTTACCTATTACTCAATAAATTATAGTCTTCAGCAATAGATGGCGTTAAAATAGCTTTTTTCAACCCTTATTTTAAAGAAAATTGGCCGCGTAATGAACCTAAGCACCAAACAAAAGCAGCACCTTAAAGGCCTAGCTCACAGTTTAAAACCTGTTGTGCTAATGGGCGCAAATGGACTTACAGAAGCCGTGCTAGCAGAAATTGAAATCGCTCTTAACCATCACGAACTTATCAAAGTAAAAGTTGCTTCGGAAGATCGTGAAACAAAACAGCTAATCATCGACGCTATCGTACGTGAGACGGGCGCTGAAAAAGTTCAGACTATTGGTAAAGTGCTAGTGCTATACCGCCAGTCTGAAGAGCGTAAAATCGAAATCCCTCGTAAGTAACTCTACTTACGTTGCTGAAGAAAAAAGGTCGCCTGAGGCGACCTTTTTGCGTTTTATCAGGGCAGTAATGCTACTCCAAACGACCTAGATATATTCTACTCGGTCAATTTCGAAGTCTTTCGCGCCACCCGGAGTTTGAATAGCAACTTCATCGCCTTCCATCTTGCCAATCAGGCCACGAGCAATAGGTGAGCTCACTGAAATGCGACCTGCTTTGATATCGGCTTCGTCATCACCAACGATTTGGTACGTTTTTTCTTCTTCGGTGTCGATATCAATCAAGGTTACGGTTGAACCAAAAATAACTTTACCCGTGTTCTCCATCTTCGTTACATCAATAACTTGAGCAACTGACAGTTTGTATTCAATGTCACGGATTTGTGCTTCACAAATGCCCTGCTCTTCACGAGCGGCGTGATATTCAGCATTCTCTTTTAAATCACCTAGCTCACGAGCTTCAGCAATTGCCTCTGAGATCTGAGGACGTAGTTTAAGTAGACGATCGAGTTCTGCACGTAGCTTTTGCTCGCCACGTAGTGTCATTGGAACTTTTTCCATTTTATAACCTCAAGCCCAAATGGGTCTTTGGACAAAAAAAGCCCACCCTGTCATAGGACTGGGTAGTGCGCTTAAAGATGTATTTCGTTTAGTGTAAACAAACTCCCGGACGAAATCATCTTAATTCGAAAGACAGCAAGACTATGCCTTTTCGGCATAATGATATAACTCACTTTTAGAGCGGTTCTAGGGCGAATCACCTTCTCAATTTATTGAAAAACAACACTGTTCATTACACCAAAAACCTCAAAAAAGATAAAAACTAATCAATGTCAGGCCAATGTCATTGCCAATAATTTCAATCAAAAACAGTAATTTAAATAAAAACAACGCACAATTGAACAGTGTTCATCAGTGGGATTTATATCATTTTACTAACTCATACGGAAACTTTAGCAGTAAAACATGTCCAGCGAGTTGTTAGATCAATGGCTTACAAGTGCGAACTATATCGCTCAATTAGCCAATTTTGGACCAACAACTTGTGAGAGATCACCTCTCCCCCATACAACAATGATTATGGACAGCTAACTAGGACAAATAAGATGAAAAAGACTCTAATTGCTCTTTCTGTATCTGCAGCAGCTATGGCAACTGGCGTAAACGCAGCTGAACTTTACAACCAAGACGGTACTTCTCTAGAAATGGGCGGCCGTGCTGAAGCACGTCTATCTATGAAAGATGGCGACGCTCAAGACAAATCTCGCATCCGTCTAAACTTCCTTGGTAAACAAGAAATCAATGACAACCTATACGGTGTTGGTTTCTGGGAAGGTGAATTTGAGACTGCTCAAAACGGTACTGTAGACGGCGACGACAAGAGCGATCTAGAAACTCGTCTTGCTTACGCTGGTCTTGGCGGTGCTTACGGTGAGTTCGCATACGGTAAAACTGAAGGTGCACTAGGCGTTATCACTGACTTCACAGATATCATGGCTTACCACGGTAACTCTGCAGCAGACAAACTAGCTGTATCAGACCGTACAGACAACATGATGGCTTACAAAGGCCAGTTTGAAAACCTAAGCGTAAAAGCAAGCTACCGCTTCGCTGATCGTATGGAAAACAAAAACACTGGTGAGTACTACGACAACAAACAAGACGGTTACTCTCTATCTGCAATCTACGCTCTAGCTGACACTGGTCTTGAGCTAGGTGCTGGTTACGCAGATCAAGACAAAGCTAACGAGTACATGCTAGCTGCATCTTACACAATGTCTGATCTTTACTTCGCTGGTGTATTCACTGACGGCGAGAAAATGGAAGATTCAAACAACAGTAACACAGTTGATTACACTGGTTACGAGCTAGCGGGTGCTTACACTCTAGGCCAAACAGTATTCACAACATCATACAACAATGCAGAAACTAACAACGAAACTTCTGCAAACAACTTCGCTGTTGATGCTTCTTACTACTTCAAGCCTAACTTCCGTGGTTACATTTCTTACAACTTCAACCTGATTGATGCAGGTGACAAGTTTGGTTCAACTGACACTAGCAAAACAGTTGCAACTAAGATCGATGCTGAAGACGAGCTAGCTCTAGGTCTACGTTACGACTTCTAATTCCGGTCTTTGACTAGAATATCGAATGCCCGCTTTAAGCGGGCATTTTTTATACTTCATTTTAAGCAGCGCGCCTTTCTCTCGTGTCTCATTCATGAAGACATTTGAAGCATTTCTTTAGTTACCTAGCATATTGAAAGGACTTGCGTATACTCAATCACATAACTCACCTTAGAAAGTATCATTATGCGTTTACGTTGGCCCTTGCTCATATTCTCTTCATTACTTTCTGCTTTTTCACAAGCGTACCCTCATCAAGAGGTGTTGCCTGAAGGCGCCCGCATCAGTTTAGTTGCGGAAAAACTCAGTGAAAATGCTGAGCTTGACGGTGTTCATCCTACCGAACAACTGTTCCCACCAGCGAGTACATTAAAAATCGTCACCGCATTAGCCGCGAAGTTAGAACTGGGTGATAACTTCCGGTTTCGAACCAAGCTGGAAACATCGAACTCAGATGCAGTGATTTACTTTGTCGGCGACCCAACACTCCAAACCAACGACTTAAAATCAATCCTCACTCTAGCTAAGAAAAATGGCTTAAAACGGATTAACGGTGACCTATGGCTCGATAACAGCGCATTCACTGGTTATAACCGTGCGGTGGGCTGGCCGTGGGATATCTTGGGAGTTTGCTACAGCGCTCCGGCATCGACCATCACACTCAATAACAACTGTGTACAAGCCTCTATCTATACACAAAAAGATGGTGGAACGCGGGTCTACGTACCAGAGCATCAACCTATTCGTGTCACAAGTACCGTAGAAACAGTTTCTAAAACCATTAAGAAAAGTCGTCATTGTGACTTAGGTTTAGTTGCAAATCCCGATAACAACTACAAGCTAACAGGGTGCTTGGTTGAAAGAGACAAACCATTGCCACTGAAATTTGCGGTTCAAGACCCTGAGCGTTACACCAGTCAAAGGTTGGCGACTTTGCTCAAGGAGCTCAACATTGGGGTATCAGGAAAGATTAGGGTCGGTACAGCGCCAGAAAAGCAGCGAAAGCTCATCGCAATGCATCAATCAAAGGCCTTACCAGACATTCTTGAAGATATGCTCAAAAACTCTGACAACTTGATTGCCGACACATTAACCAAAACACTTGGTGCTAAATTTTTCGTTCAGCCAGGCAGTTTTACTAACGGTACAGAAGCGATCAAGCAGATCATTTTCGCCAACACTGGTATTGATATTCGTAATGCGCGCCTAGAAGACGGCTCAGGACTTTCGCGAAATAACCGGTTCTCCGCGACCAAGATGGCTGAAATGCTGCGCTATATTTGGAAGCATGAAAACGAACTCAAATTGATTGCCATCATGCCGAAATCAGGTGAATCCGGCACATTAAAGTACCGACAAAGTATGCGAAAACTTCCAATTAAAGGACAGCTGATCGCGAAAAGTGGCTCTATCTACGGGACTTACAATATGGCTGGATATGGCTTGGATAAAAATGGTCAACCTAACACCATTTTTGTTCAGTTTGTTTCAGACTACTTCCCAGAAAAACGGGACGACAACACACCTGTCATCGCCCCGATTACACATTTTGAGCAGCTTTTTTACAATGACATTGTGAACTTTAGTCAGGTAATACCTAAGAAATAGTTCACCACGTTAAAGTAAATCCACATTCCTGAAATATCGACGATAGACGCAAGAACTGGACTCACCAATACGGCTGGGTCCAACTTGCAAGCTCGTGCAATAATTGGCAACAGCCCGCCCAATGTTGTAGAAATGGTGACTTGAATGAACAGCGCAACTGCTATTGCCAGTGCGATATCGGTCAGTTCAAAGCCTCCTGTTGATTGTCCTGCACTAAATAACATAATGCGTCCAATCATCACGATAGCGATCGCTAGCGCAATAAATAGAGCGACTCGGCTCTCTTTCCACAAAACTTCTAACCATTGGCGTTTTTTTAACTCTCCAGTAGCAAGAGCACGAATCACCAAAGTTGCTGCTTGTGTTCCTGTGTTACCACCAGCAGCTGCAATCACTGGCATGTACACTGCAAGTAAAACAAGCTGACTAAGGGTGTCCTCATACTGAGCAATGATCAAGCCTGACACTATCCCTAAAAGAGCCAGTGCAATGATCCACCCAATACGCTGCTTCACGTGCCCCAAAACACTAGTCGATAAATAACCATCGGGTGTATCAACTTCAGACATATGCAGACCCAGTTGGTGAGCATAATGACGTGCGCGTTTGTCATGACCTGCTTGCTCAAGTTGAGCAATAAGACTATTCACATAGCCGACAGAGCAATGCTGTAAAATACCTACAGCCTCATCAATCGGCATAACCGTAAGCAAATGGACTTGTTGCTCTTGCTCGTACTGCAAGAATGCATTGCGAGCTGCACCAATTTCTACTTCAGAAAAGTTTGGTGTTGTTTCAATAAAAGTGTTGTTCATTACCGTCATGGCGAATCTCCCGATTGGCATTGGTAACGACCATCGACAAAGCATGAAAAAGCCACTCTCGCACGCTAAAAGTCAGACAACAATTAAGATGCACAGAGAAAACCAATGCGAATGCACTGTCTATTCAGAATGTATGAAGGAAATAACGAGAAGAAAGTTAGAAAAGATGCCTCACCACTTAGGTAAGGCGGAGATCGCCAATACCGAAGCGGGTTATTTCGCTCCCTTAATCTTACTCACCCAACGACTGGGAGGATGGTCGGTATTGTTCATGTAAATCTCCGATAGCGCTGCCATTATTGGCAGCGCAAGTATAGTAGCAAAGTTCATCAGGTATGGAAGTTTTACTTTGCCGTTTTTGCTAAATTTTCATACAAAAAAAGCGCCCTTCGGACGCTTTCATTTGCAGTCATTATGAATTACTGAATAGTAATACGAGCAAATTTACGTTTGCCTACTTGGAACACGTAAGTACCCGCTTCTGGAGCAAATTTGCTGTCCGCAATTTTTTCACCATCAATCTTCACAGCGCCCTGCTTAACCATGCGCATCGCATCTGACGATGATGGACATAAGCCTGCTTCTTTCAACAGATTACTCACTGGGCGACCTGCGTCAAAGTCAAACTCTGGCATTTCATCAGGAATTTGGTTCTTCGCAAAACGGTTTACGAATTCTTGCTCTGCTGCATCGGCATCGGCTTCACTGTGGAAACGAGCAATAATTTCTTTTGCTAGCAATACTTTGATGTCACGAGGGTTTTTGCCCGCTTCTACATCAGCTTTGAATTGAGCAATCTCTTCCAGAGGACGGAAAGAGAGCAGCTCGTAGTAGCTCCACATTAAGTCATCAGAAATAGACATGATTTTACCAAACATTTCGCTTGGCGCTTCGCTGATACCGATGTAGTTGTTTGCTGACTTAGACATCTTCTTCTCGCCATCAAGGCCCACTAGAAGCGGCATCATCAGTACAACCTGAGGTTTTTGACCGTGAGACTTTTGCAGTTCACGACCCATTAGAAGGTTGAACTTCTGGTCTGTACCACCTAATTCAACATCCGTTTCCATTGCTACTGAGTCCCAACCTTGTAGAAGTGGGTACATGAACTCATGAATAGCAATTGGCTGACCACCCGCGTAACGCTTTTTAAAGTCGTCACGCTCTAGCATACGAGCAACGGTTTGGTTTGCCGCAAGGCGAATCATACCTTCTGCGCCCAATTCAGACAGCCACTCAGAGTTAAACTGAATTTTAGTCTTTGCAGGATCGAGAATTTTGAACACTTGCTCTTTGTACGTTTCAGCGTTACGCAATACGTCTTCGCGACTTAGCGGTGGACGAGTTGTGTTTTTACCTGTTGGGTCACCAACCATTGCAGTGAAGTCACCGATTAGGAACGTCACTTCATGACCTAGTTCTTGGAACAAGCGAAGCTTATTGAAAATAACCGTATGGCCTAGGTGAATGTCAGGTGCTGTTGGATCAGCGCCCAATTTAATACGTAGAGGACGGTCTTCTTTTAGTTTTGCGATTAGCTCCTCTTCTGGAATCAGCTCTTCAACACCGCGCTTAATCTCGGCTAGTGCAGCTTCAATGCTCGCCATTCTTGTTCACTCCCACAGATTTGGCAAAAATATAATAGCTGAACATATTACTTGAATAGCGATGCATTTTGAAACACGTTAGACTAGGTAGTTGTCACTTTTTCCGTTTAATTTAGCAATCAAGTACCTCATGCATTCGATTTTTGTCCGACTTCCACTCTTGCACAAAGTATTGATCGGTTTTTTTAGTGCGCTGATTATCTTCGCGCTCTTCTTTTTACCTGATCCGCAAGACCTAGACCCGCAGCAGAGCCGATTAAAAGTTGGTCAACATTATCCTGTGCCAGTTTCCCTCGAACTCAGTGCACTAAATAGTTCATCGCCTGCGGTTCCCGCCGTGCTACGCTGGGAGACATACAAGGTAAAAAATGGCGAGAGTGCTGCCATCTTATTTAGTCGCGTAGGGCTTTCTGCTCGTCTATTACATGAACTGGTGTCATCAGACGAAGAAGTGGAAAAACAGTTAACTCGGCTTCGACCTGGTGACCGATTGCAATTTGGTTTTGACGAAAATAACAACTTGGTGCAGCTAAGAAGAACACTAAGCGCGTTCGAGACTTTTCGTATCACATTAAAAGACGGCAAGTACGTTTCTGAAGTTGATAAAAAAGAAGTCGACTTCCAGTACAACTACGCTGAAGCCACCATCAAATCAAACTTTTGGAATGCAGGAATATCTTCTGGATTAAATGGTAACCAAATCATGGAACTGGCTGGCATATTTGGTTGGGACATCGACTTTGCTTTAGATATTCGTAAAAACGACAGCTTCCGAGTACTTTACCAAGAGGAAGTGGTAGAAGGTGAAGTAATCGGCCGTGGAAAAATCATTGCTGCGATCTTTAAAAACCAAGGCGATACCTTTACCGCAATATTGGATCAGAAAAGTGGCAAGTATTACGACGAAAATGGGCGTGCAATGAAAAAAGCATTCTTACGCGCGCCGTTGGACTTCCGTCGAGTTTCGTCTAATTTCAACCCACGCCGCTTACATCCAGTGACGGGACGCGTTCGTCCTCATAGAGGCACGGACTATGCAGCACCAGTGGGCACCCCGATTTGGGCGGCTGGTGATGGCGTTGTTCAAAAATCGTCTTACAACAAATTTAATGGTAACTACGTTTTCATTAAACATAGCAATACTTACATTACCAAGTACCTGCACTTAACCAAACGTACTGTACGAGCTGGTCAACGCGTTAAGCAAGGCCAAACCATTGGTACGCTTGGCGGAACTGGCCGTGTAACTGGCCCTCACCTGCACTATGAGTTCCTTGTGAATGGTGTCCATAAAAACCCGCGCACGGTGAATTTGCCACAATCTAAATCCCTGACAGGCAAAGCGAGACAAACTTTCATGGCAAACGCGAAAATTAGCATGGACAAGCTTGAACGCTACAGCAAACTGCTAGCAATGAAGTAAGCCAGGTATTGAAAAGGGCAGCGAAGCTGCCCTTTTTGTTTTGTCGATATCATCACGATAAAGCTTACTGTTCGGAGTGATGCTCTCTCCCGAGCATAAGCAAACACGGTGTCAGAACTAACGTTAGCAAAGTCGCAAACGCCAAACCACCCGCGACAGCGGTCGCAAGCTGAGACCACCATTGAGTGCTTGGTGCGCCAAACTCCACTTTCTGATTAACTAAGTCGATGTTCATTTCTAACACCATTGGCAATAAGCCTAATATGGTGGTCACCGTCGTAAGTAAAACGGGTCTTAAACGCTGCACACCCGTACGCAAAATAGCCTCAGATTTTTCTAAGCCACGTTTACGCATCTGATTATAAGTATCGATTAAAACAATATTGTTGTTTACCACGATACCAGCCAACGCAATCACTCCAATTCCCGACATAATGATGCCAAATGGCTTTTGGAAAATAAGTAACCCGGCGAAGACACCAACGGTAGAAAACAGCACTGCACTAAGGATTAAGAAAGCTTGATAAAAGCTATTAAACTGCGTAATTAAAATCAAAGCCATCACACCAAGCGCGACAATAAAAGCATTTTGCAAGAATGCTGATGAGTTTTCCTGCTCTTCATTTTGACCCCGAATCTTATATTCAATGCCTTCCGGTAAGTCGAGCTGTTCCATTCCAGCGGCAATCTTAGGTAACTCAAGCGCCAAATTGTAACCTTCCACCATATCCGCTTTAATATTGATAACTCGATGACCGTCGACCCGACGAATAGTGTCTTGCTTATGATCTGGTTTGATTTGAGCAAAATTCGTAATCGGTACCAGACCAGCTGCCGTTTTCACTCTCAGTTGATCAAATCGACCTATGTCGCGCTTATCTTGCGGATAGCGCACCAAAATATCGACTTCTTCATCCGCATCATCGGGCAAATAATCGCCTATTTTCAAGCCGTTCGTAACAAACTGGACGGTATTCCCGACTAAAGTAGCATCCGCTGCAAAGCGAGAGGCGTCATCTCGCTGGATATCAATTTGCCAATCAATCCCTTCCTTATTAGTGGTATCACTCAAGTTGGTCAGTGCAGGATTACCATCAGCCCAATGTCGTACTTTTTTGGCCGCTTCATCTAACGCACTAACACTCAAGTTTCGTGATGATACTTCAATCACGAGATCATGCTCGACAGGTGGTCCTGCGTCCGGGAATTTATACTCAAGTTCAACACCATAAAAGCGATCTGTCGTCTCTTTTAGTTCCTCAATAATGGTTTTCACTTTGCGTCGATACTGCCAATCCACAGGCGTTATTTGAATCTGGCCAATCTCGTCCCCATTATCGCTCGACCCCGTGCGCGTGTAGACACTTTCAAACTCGTCATGACCGAGCATCACCTTCTCGATTTCGCGCATAACAACATCTTTTTCGTGAATAGACAGGTCACCATAAGAACGAACTTTAACGGTAAAAAAGGCAGGGTCCACCTCAGGGAAAAACTCTGCACCCAAGCCAGCTTTGTTGTAAGTGAAGCCGACACCTGCCGCTAGCAGTATCGCGCTGAGTAAGACTTTCCATGGATGACGAATCGCTACCGACAGAGTCTGGTAATAAAGCTTGGTAATGCCTGTCGCTTTTTCAAAGTTGCCGTTATGCAGCTCCACCATTTCTCGCTGAGCTTTCTGATTGACGACTTGAGGCTTGCCAATGATCCCACCGATGACAGGAACGAACAGTAAAGCCATCATCAGTGAAGCGGCCAAGGTAGCAATTAAAGTAAGTGGTAAGTACTTCATGAACTCACCAGTGATGTCTGGCCAGAAAAGTAACGGAGCAAACGCAGCCAATGTGGTTGCTGTGGATGCGGTAATAGGCCAGGCCATTCGCTTTGCTGCATCTCGATAGGCTTCTTTACGTGGCGTTCCTTCTTGCATGCGCCGATCTGCAAACTCTGTCACCACAATGGCACCATCCACCAACATGCCTACTGCCATAATTAAAGCAAACAGTACGACGATATTGACCGTCAGCCCAAATACCGATAACACCAACAACCCAGTCAAGAACGATCCTGGAATAGAAATCCCCACGAGAAGCGCGGTCCTAACCCCCAATATGGCAATAATGACGATAACTACGAGGATAATTGCGGATAAGATATTGTTTTGTAGATCACTGAGCATCAATTTGACATCGTCGGATTGATCCCAAGTGTATTTAACTTGCAAATTGTCGGGCCACTCGGCGCGCTTCTGTCCCTGATCCAGTACTTCTTTTACCAGCTCAACCGTTTCAATGATGTTTTCCCCTGCCCGTTTTTTTACGTCCAAAACGATGGCAGATTCGCCATCTAAACGAGCAAAACTTTCAGGATCGCGAAATGCACGTCGTACTGTCGCCACATCGCCAAAAGTGATCACCTCTTTGCCATTCACCTTGATCGGTAGTTCAAGCACATCTTTCAGTGAATCAAAAACCGATGGGACTTTTACCGAAAAGCGTCCATACCCAGTATCGACAAACCCCGCTGCCACAACTCGGTTATTCAAGGCAATTAAATTATAGATATCCGCTTGATCGAGACCGTAGCTTTCCATCAATAGCGGATCGACAACTATCTCCACGATGTCTTCGCGATCTCCTGCGATTTCAACCTCAAGAACCTGACGGAAACTTTCCAAACGATCACGTAACGTTCTGGCAATCTGAACAATGGTTCGCTCTGGTACGGTGCCATAGAGCACAACGGTCAACACAGGCTCTTCAGATGCAAACGTGACTTCGTTTACCGTTGGCTCATCACTGTCCTCTGGTAACTTTGGCTTCGCAAGATCAACCGCATCACGCACATCTGCCATCGCTTTATCAAGATCCACTCCAACACTAAATTCCAGCGTCACCGAAGCATGACCTTCTGATGCCACAGAGGTCATCTCTTTTACGCCTTCAATAGAGCGCAACTCTTGCTCTATTGGCCGAACTAATAAACGTTCGGCATCGACGGGAGAAATGCCTTGATGCCCAACAGAAACGTAGATAATAGGAATGGTAATATCTGGGCTCGATTCCTTGGGGATAGTGACGTAAGTAATGACACCGGCAATTAAGATCATCACCAGTAATGTCAGCATGGTGCGAGCGCGGGATAACGCAGCATCAATCAGAGTGTACATAAGTGCTCCTTACTGCTCACTAGCCGCTTCAACAACTACGTCATCAACTTTATTGGCCAGTACTTGATCACCATCACGCACAAAACCTTGTCCCAGCACGATAATGTCTACACGCTCTCCTAACCCAGAGAGCCAAACGCCATCATCTTCGGCCTTAACGAGCTGAATCGGAACAAATTCAACATGCTCATTACGCAGTGTTTTAACACCTAAATTACCTTCTTCATCGAGTGCTAGCATTGCAGCCGTTATCTTTACCGCCAACAGTTCACTCAACGGCAGCTGTACTTCTGCGCTCATACCAGCAGGAATTCTTGCGTCTTGATTATCAATTTCGATTTCAATTGGAAACGTATTAGTAGAAGCAGAAGAAACACGTCCAATGTAGCGCACACGACCTTGATGATGCTGTTGGTTAATGGTTCTTACGTCGGCTTCTAGGCCTTCCTTAAGATATTGTATATGCCGTTCACTGACATTGGCTTCAATCACTAAAGTATCCAAATCAATGACCGTCGCAATAGGATCGCCAATCCCGACAAAATCACCTAACTCAACAAAGTGGTGATCTACGATGCCATCAAATGGCGCTTTAACCTCAGTATTTCTTAAAGCCGTTTGCACGTTACTCAAATTCGCACGTGCATCTACCAACGCTGCTTGCGCTGTCGCAAATGCAACCTCACCTTGCAGTCCACGACTTTTTAGCGATTTAGCTGCATTAAACTCTTTCTCTTTAACCAACAGCATCGCCTGGGCCCGTTTAAGTTGAATGCCAAGGTCGCGCTTATCGATGTTTGCGATCACTTGTCCCTGTTTGACCGCTTGGCCTTTCTTTATGTTAAGACTGACTATTTTACCGGCAACTTCGGCGCCAAGACGCGCTTGACGATTGGGCGCTGTTCGTCCATACAATTCAATGGTTTTACTGGTAGGTTCGGCAAGAAAAGTATCAAACATCACCTTTGCAAGTGGTGTCGTGTTCGTGGATGTTGAAGAGTTAGGATGATCATCTTGTGCTTTGAGTTGGCCGATGGTTAGCCATGCAACAAGAAGTAAGACGAGGATAAGAGATACTAGCCAAGGGCGCTCGACAATTCGGCGTCCAAAAGAAAGTCCAGACATATAAAGTCCTTTTTATTATTTCTCTGCATATCTGCGAGCGTGTGCTTTACGTGACATCCTTCTACATAAAGCACAGGCAGCCATTAGCTGCCTGTTAGGTGTTAATTACACACTGAACGATGCACCACAACCACATGTTGTCGTTGCATTTGGGTTATTTACGAAGAAGCGCGCTCCTTCCAACCCTTCTGTGTAGTCAACAATACCGCCAACGAGATATTGCAGACTCATAGGGTCTACAACCAGTGTTACACCACTGTTTACGATTGTTGTATCGCCTTCGTTTACATTTTCATCAAAAGTAAAGCCGTATTGGAAGCCGCTGCAGCCGCCGCCAGTAATGTATACGCGCAGTTTCAATGCTGGGTTTTCTTCTTCAGCAATCAATGCTTTAACGCGAGATGCTGCTGCGTCAGAAAAAGATAATGGTACGTTTACTTCGCTCACGAAGACCTCTCTCACTCGTGTAATGCGTCAAGCCTGAAGCAAGACGTCAAATTTGTGCTAATTGAGACGATTATCCAATACCTGACAAACTCGTTCAAGTATTCGCCGCCGATTCTTTATAACAGATGCGGATATATAAGATTACACTGCGAAACAACACATAAATTAAGCAAAACGTTTCTAACTTGATTATAGCTAGGTACAATGCGCTCCACTTGGTCCGAGCAATCAAAAGAGGATAACCCCATGACCAAATCATCAGAGCTGTATCAAAAAGCTCAGCAAACCATCCCTGGCGGTGTCAATTCACCAGTTCGTGCATTCAACGGCGTTGGCGGCTCTCCGCTATTTATCGAACGAGCAGACGGTCCACTGATTTTTGATGCCGATGGTAAAGCGTATATTGATTACGTTGGCTCTTGGGGTCCAATGATTCTTGGCCACAACCACGCGGTTATCCGCGAAGCAGTAATTGATGCAGCGCAACGCGGTCTTAGCTTCGGTGCGCCAACAGAGCTTGAAATCGCGATGGCAGAATTAGTTTCTGAGCTTGTTCCATCAATGGAGCAAATCCGCATGGTAAGTTCTGGTACTGAAGCTACGATGAGCGCGATTCGCCTTGCACGTGGCTTCACCGGTCGCGACAAGATCATGAAATTTGAAGGTTGTTACCACGGCCACGCTGACAGCTTGCTAGTAAAAGCAGGTTCTGGTGCACTAACACTAGGTCAACCAAGCTCTCCTGGCGTTCCTGCAGATTTTGCTAAGCACACGCTAACAGCAACATTCAACGACCTAGATTCTGTACGCGAGCTATTTGCTGCTAACAAAGGCGAAATTGCTTGTATCATCGTTGAGCCAGTAGCTGGCAACATGAACTGTATTCCACCAGTGGAAGGCTTCCACGAAGGGCTACGTGAAATCTGTGATCAAGAGGGCGCGCTACTAATTTTTGATGAAGTAATGACAGGCTTCCGTGTTGCTCTAGGCGGCGCGCAAGCACACTACAACATCAAACCCGACCTAACGACACTGGGTAAAGTGATTGGTGGCGGTATGCCAGTAGGTGCTTTCGGTGGCCGTAAAGAAGTGATGCAATACGTTGCACCTACAGGCCCAGTTTACCAAGCTGGTACCCTTTCCGGTAACCCTGTCGCAATGGCAGCAGGCTACGCATGTTTGAACCTTCTAAAAGAAGAAGGCAACGAAAAGCGCCTAGCTTCTAAAACGAAACAACTTGCTGAAGGTTTTAAGTCTCTAGCAGAAAAACACGGTATTCCGCTAGTTGTTAACCAAGTGGGCGGTATGTTCGGCTTCTTCTTCACTGACCAAGAAAAAGTAACTTGCTACGAAGACGTAACGAAGTGCGATGTAGAACGCTTCAAGCGTTTCTTCCACTTAATGCTAAAACACGGTGTCTACCTTGCGCCATCTGCGTTTGAAGCGAGCTTTACTTCACTCGCTCATGGTTCAAAAGAGATTGATGCCACATTAGAAGCTGCTGACCGCTGTTTTGCTGTTCTTGCAGAAGAAGCGAAATAATCGCTAAAAACGGCGATAACGCATTTAGAAAAGGACCGTAACGGTCCTTTTTTATTGCCAATTCAAAATAACCAATATCGCTAATACCCCAACGACAATGCCAAACCACGGTATTCGCTTAGCTTTTTTCTCAGTTTGACACTTTTTATCACCGTTGCAACAACCCATAGCTCATCTCTTGATTGATAACCGACTGATTTGTAGTCATTATAGCAAGGTACATCGCCCTGCTCTAATTCGGCATTGTCATAAGCTTGAAAGAGTTAAGAGTGCAAAGTAATAAAGGTTACACGCCATCATTGAAGGCATAAACCGTAAACGTCACCTGTAAGTTGGACTAATACCATGCCAAATAATGTAAAAATAACGTCGAGTCACCGAGTACTAATGGTTGCTTTACTCGCCGCTGCTTTTGCTTGCTACTTATTGGTTGAGCCATATATCAATTCCATTGTGATGGCTTTTATCATTTCTTTGCTCATGTTTCCGATACACGAATGGTTTGAGCAGAAAATTCCCAAGCACCCTAATATGGCGGCACTGCTGTCATGTGTCGTCTTGACGTTTATTATTGTTATCCCGCTTTTATTTGTGTTTGCCGCCATTGTTCAGCAAGGCTCTGTTTTCTCACAAAATACATATAATTGGGTTACCAATGGTGGTATCCAAGATATATTCCAACATCCTTTCGTTATCAAAGGCTTAGCGATTGTTAATGAGTACTTACCTTTTGATAAAATCGAGCCCAAAGCCATTGCTGAGAAAATTGGTCAATTTGCCACATCGTTTGGCTCTAACTTAGTCGCTATCAGCGCAAAGATTTTAGGAGACGCAACCAACTTCCTAATGAACTTCTTCCTAATGCTGTTTGTGCTGTTTTTTCTGCTTCGTGACCACGACAAAATTATCTCTGCGATTCGTCATATCCTGCCACTCTCACGTAGCCAAGAAGACCGCATATTGACAGAGATAGAGCAAGTTTCTAAATCAGCCGTAATGGGCTCATTCATGACAGCGATTGCTCAAGGTTTGGCTGGCGGTATCGGTATGTGGCTCGCTGGTTTCCCTGGGTTATTTTGGGGAACAATGATGGGCTTTGCATCATTCATTCCAGTGGTAGGAACCGCGCTAATCTGGATTCCTGCAGCAGCGTACTTGTTCTTAACAGGCGATATGACTTGGGCTATCTTCTTGACGGTGTGGAGTGTAGTTATCGTTGGCTCTATAGATAACCTATTGCGCCCGTTGCTAATGCAAGGCAGCGCCGGCATGAATACCCTTATGATTTTCTTCTCATTACTGGGTGGTCTGCATCTGTTTGGTTTGATTGGTCTTATCTACGGCCCACTTATTTTTGCCGTGACCATGGTACTGTTTAATATCTACGAGGAAGAATTCAAAGACTTCCTTAACCAACAAGACAACAGCTAGTCACCGCTTAATCACTTCAAGCTTGGGGCAGATTGTGCGAAAATCTGCCCCAAATTATTTCTGATGAACCAAATTTATGTCTGCTTATATCGCTCCTAGCCAAATAGCTCAGCGCCAACTTGAATACTTCAACGGAAAACACGTTTTAGTCGCTGGTGAAGTTGAAGACCTATTTCCTCTTGAGTTAGTGGCTCATTGTGAGTCTGTTGAAGTGTTTACTTCCAACTATAGCTACTACCGCCAAATTCAAACCTCTGACAAAGTGAAAAGTCATTTTGGCTCTGTGTTTGATGTTGAAACAAAAGCAGACATGGTCCTTTTATACTGGCCAAAAGCAAAAGCTGAAGCAGAATACTTGCTGGCGATGTTGATGGCGAAACTGGGCATTAACACCGAAATCGTCATCGTTGGTGAAAACCGCTCCGGCATCAAGAGCATCGAAAAGATGTTCCAAGAATACGGCCCTGTGAACAAGTACGACTCTGCTCGTCGCTGCTCATTTTACTGGGGTAATTGCCTCAATGAACCAAAACCTTTCAACCAAACAGATTGGTTTAAGTCTTACACTGTTACACTCGGTGAGCAGTCGCTAGCGGTTAAGAGCCTACCTGGCGTATTCAGCCATGGCGAGTTCGACTTAGGTAGCCGATTGCTGCTTGAAACCTTACCTAAGCTGTCGGGCAAAGTGCTCGACTTTGGTTGTGGTGCAGGTGTGCTCGGTGCGTTTATGGCGAAAGCGAATCCAGAGATCGCGATTGAGATGTGTGACATTAATGCTTATGCGATCACTTCTAGCCAAGCCACATTAGAAGTGAATGGTTTATCCGGACGCGTATTTGCATCAGATATATACTCGGATACCGCAAAAGACTACCGCTTTATTATCAGCAACCCGCCATTCCACAGTGGTTTAGACACAAATTACAACGCAGCGGAAACCTTGTTGGGTCAGGCACCACAATATCTAACCAAAGACGGCGAAATGGTGATTGTCGCGAATAGCTTCTTAAAATACCCACCAATTATCGAGCGGGCGTTTAATAATTGCGAGACGCTAAATAAGACCAATAAATTTTCTATCTACTACGCGAAAAAATCATAACTTCCCCCCGCGCAGGCACAAACCTGCGCGATTTTTTCTCATAAATTCAACACTCATAAGAAAAACTGCGTCACCCTGCACGCTTTACAACTAACTTTCTTGTCAAAGAAAAAAAACTCGTTAATTTTGTTAATTCTATCTAGTTGAACATCTTATCCGTTTTTAACGAGAACCTCGGCAGCGAAGTATGTTTTAGAACTGCCCATTATGAGTTGTAATCTTATCCATGTTTAAATTCTACAAAAAACAGAAATTTAAGCGCCTTCAGAGTACACTGATGACCGCATTTCTGGTGCTCAGTATCACACCTCTTACCATTACTGCGATCTTTTTCTTGCAGTCCCACAGTAAAGATCTGCAAGAACAAAGCACCTCGCACTTACTGTCTGTTCGAGATACAAAACAGCAGCAAATCATCGACTACTTTGAGGCACGAGAAACCGAAGTCATGGGCTTTGTGCGCTCAGAGTTGGCTTACGCCAGTGGTGGCCGATTCTACGGTCTCGTCAATGCTTTTAGTCGTTTAGGCAATGATATTGAAGAGTCTCGTAAAAACGCCCAACAGCGCTACATCGAGGGCAGCGGAGACCAAATCAAAACCTCAACGTTACCCGAGTCATCCAACTATGTAGGAAGTGAACGTTACCGGCTTTTACATAAACGCTATCATTGGGCCTACTTAGAGCTCCTCAAGCGCTCTGATTTTAATGACATTTTGCTGGTCGACATCAATGGTAACGTCACCTACTCGATCAACAAAGACGATAACTACGGAACGAACTTGTTATCAGGCCCCTACAAAGACTCGGCACTTGGCAAAACTTTCAAGCGTCTCGCCGATGATGTGACTGAACGTCGAAAAGTAAACGAAGACTACACTCCTGTGATTGTGTCTGACTTCGAGCTGGAAGGGGGGAAATCAGTCGCTTGGCTAGGTGCACCAATTGTTCAGCAAGGTTATCTACACAGCTATGCCATGTTCCGCTTGCCAAATAATGGCATCACTAAGTTAGCCGCAGACGCCAACCGAGAGTCATCAATTAACACCTTGCTGGTTGGAAATGATCACCAACCTCGCACAATTAACACGAAACAAGACGATATTAAGAACAGTTTAGAAGTGATCGATAAAGCACTCTCTGGTGCATTTGGTGTCGGCACTTACACAAACGGTTTAGGTGAAGAGATCATCGCGGCTTATGCACCGATTGAAACTCGTGGTGTGATTTGGGCGCTCGTCGTACAGTTACCAGAAAACGAAGCTTTCGCTCGTATCCATCAACTCGAAAAACTATTCGTTATCGCTATGTTGATCGCCATTATCCTTGTGGTGATCGCTTCTCACTATTTATCAAACTTTATCACTTCTCCGTTGCTGAAATTGACTTGGGTTGCCGAAAAGGTCTCTGCAGGGGATCTTGATGACACGTCTTTTAATACGGTTCGTAAAGATGAAATTGGTAGGCTTGCGTTAAGCTTTGAACGAATGCAACGCTCTATTCGAGAGAAGATTCAAACCATTAAGAAGCAAAATGAAGAACTAGAAAGCAACATACAGATCATTCAGAAACAGAATGAAGAACTGCAATTGGCCGATAAATTAAAAGATGAGTTCTTAGCCACGACTTCTCATGAACTTCGTACACCGTTACACGGCATGGTCGGGATTGCTGAAACCTTAGCGTCCGGCGCCAATGGCGCGATCCCCGCTAGCCAGAAATATCAGCTTGATATCATCATTAAAAGTGGTCAGCGTCTCGCTAATCTAGTCGATGACTTGTTGGATTATCATAAAATGCGTTATGGAAGCATGGATATCCAGAAATCAGCAGTGAGTTTGGGCAGTGCAACACGATTGGTTTTAGAGCTTTCTAGCCATTTACTCGGAAGTAAAACCATCCGCATCATCAACCAAGTCCCAGCGGATTTAAAAGCAGTATCAGCTGACCCGCAACGCCTTGAACAAGTGCTATATAACCTGATTGGCAATGCGATTAAATACACCTCAGAAGGTAAAATTGTTATCTCCGCTAATGTGGTAGATGATCATGTACGCGTACAAGTTGTGGATACTGGACAAGGAATTCCCGCAGAACAACTTGAACATATTTTTGAACCACTCATCCAAGCAGGGCAAGACGCGAGCCGTTATCGTCAAGGTGCAGGACTTGGGCTCTCCATTAGCCGTCAATTGATCGAATTAATGGGAGGCTCGTTATACGTCAGTAGCCAACCAATGGTCGGAACTACCTTCAGTTTCACTTTACCGCTCGCCAGTGAAGAAGAAATCCAAGCAACCCAGACTCTAGCTGCGCACGGGCACTTCCAAATTCCTGAAGTTAATGTAGAGAACAGTGAAGACTTATCACTTCCAGAGAACCCAGACGGCCCGTTACTGTATGTTGCTGACGATGAACCAGTAAACTTACGCGTACTTGAAAGCTTTTTACGTTTAGAGGGCTATCGTGTGCGTACCGTCTCCGATGGGCCAGAAACGTTAGCGCTCGTCGAGCAAGAGAAGCCGGAACTTCTGTTATTGGATATCATGATGCCAGGCATGAGCGGCTACCAAGTTTGTAGTGAACTACGTGAAGCCTATGATCATGCCGAATTGCCAATCATTATGCTCACCGCACTCAGTCAAACAGAAGATCGTGTAAGAGGTTTTGAAGCAGGAGCCAACGACTATTTATCGAAACCATTTAATAAACAAGAGTTGGCGGCACGTATCCAAGCGCATTTAACGGCAAGCAAAGCAGAAATGCGCCATATGGAAAACAAAGTGCTAGAGTCTGAACTTAGACAGCGAGCAGTCGTTGAAGCAAGCTTACTTGAGACTCAAGGTCGTTTGTTGGAACAGCTAGAATCGGCTCCTGAAGCTATCATCTGTCTACGTGAAGACAAGCGTATTCGCTTTGCTAACGAAGCTGCTTGTAAGCTATTCAAGCGCAGCTTAGAACAGCTAAAGCGCTCATCTGCTGATGAGCTGATTGCCCCTAAATATCTGACCGTCAAACAACCTCATTACTGTGGCAAGATTGATATCTATATTGAAGATATTCGTCAGAACATCGAAGCAGACATTCTTAAGCTCCCTGAAGGTTCAGGGTTAGATATCATGTACATCTTTAATGTCGGCGGTGGAGCCAGTGCCGCTCGCATACATAATCTAGAAACCGCCGTAGAAGTGCTTTCAAGTTATGCATTTGATGGTGACAAAGACCAATTGCAAAAGCTAAAAGAGCTTGGCGGAGAATTTACGCGCCTTGCAGACAAAGCGCTCGGTAATAAAAAAGACAAGCAAGAACTTATGCGAGAAGTTCTAGTAGACGCAATGACACATGCTTTAGAGTATTGGGAATCTGTAACGGGTGAAAGTAAGTTCGCATTTGCAGAGCAAAGTGGCTTGTGGCGCGTTTATCTAGACCGTAGTACTTTGCAAACACGCACTTTAGATAAATACATGCGCATAGAAACATTACCCAAAACACCACGTTGGAGAACGGTGCTAAGCTCGATAGAGTTCATTCTCGAACACTGCAAAGAACAGAGCCCCGAGAGAGCATACATAGAAGCACAACGAGATAAACTACAGCGACTATTGACCAGCTAATATTTATCAAAAAAACTAGCCCAGCGTGCATGCTGGGCTTTTTTGTTATTCGAGTATTCCCTTCCTAGAGATAAAAGAGACCGCTTCTTCCTACCCCATTAACATATTTCCAATAACGAACATTCGGTTAGACATCGCTATCTATTGTTGGTCTTCAAAACGTACGATCTTATCCATTTAACTGGCCTTAATTAGGTAAGTTCGAGCAACCAAAAAACTTCATTCATACAATAAAAAAAGGACGACAAACGGAAGAAAACTGTCGATAAAAAAGGCCATTTTTCAGATAACAAGCGGATTTTGACGAACTATTGATAGAGATTGCGAACTTAATCACAACAGAACGGCAGATTAATTTTTAGCTGATTAATTAACACCATTTCTGCATGTGAGCGAGATCTCCGAACCTAGAAACCAAGCAAGAAACGTATATTTTAAATGGATCACCAGGTTAGTAATCACCAACACTCATTATTAACAAGGATATAAACTGCGACGCATATCAACGTTTATTTTTTGTCCCTCTACTGGTTAAAATTAGACAAAATAACGTTTATAACGGAGAGCTCAGAGATTTTAACGTTTTTAACGGGAATCAAGTTTGATTATTTTATGGATAAGGTGTTTTCTTACTCCTGCCTAAGGCCTACAGGCCACTCTTGGCGAAACTCAATGTTGTAATGAGTAAGGCATGTACAAGAGGTAGGTCTTAGAGAGTGTTTATCAATTGATGACATTCAATTCCATTTAGTGAAATGAAAGCAAATAGTAAGGAACAGCTATGCTTGCCAATATTAAAAAAACAGCACTAGCAACAGCAATTATTGCAACGGCTACTACAGGTTTTGCATCGGTAGCTACTGCGGCTGAACGCAGTGAACTGACTATCCACCCTAAAGAGTTTACAACTTTCGTTCGTAACTTTAACCCTTTCTTGGGTGCAACTAACCTGCACACAACAACCGACTTTATTTACGAGCCGCTCGTTGTTTTTAACGAAATGCACGGTAACACGCCTGTATTTCGTCTAGCAGAAAACTTTACCATGGCTGATGACCTGATGAGCGTAACCTTCGATATCCGTAAGGGCGTAAAATGGTCTGATGGCAAAGCGTTTACCGCTGATGACGTTGTTTATTCTTTCAACCTAGTGAAAGAGAAGCCAGAGCTAGACCAGTCTGGTATCAACTCTTGGGTGACTGGCGTAGAAAAAGTTAACGACTACCAAGTTAAATTCCGTCTAAGCGAAGCAAACTCAAACGTTCCTTACGAAATTGCGAAAGTACCCGTCGTACCGAAGCACGTATGGAGCAAAGTAAAAGATCCAGCAACATTCACAAACGAAAATCCAGTAGGCAGTGGTCCATTTACCGAAATCGACACTTTCACACCGCAGCTATATATCCAGTGTGAGAACCCGAATTATTGGGATGCAGACAACCTAGATGTAGACTGTCTGCGTGTGCCGCAAATCGCGAACAACGACCAATTCTTGGGCAAAATCGTTAACGGCGAAATGGACTGGACGTCTTCATTCGTACCAGACATCGACCGTACGTACGCTGCAGCAAGTCCGAATCACCACTACTGGTACCCACCAGCGGGTACTCAAGCATTTGTAGTGAACTTCAAAAACCCAGACGCTGCGAAAAACGAAGCACTAACTAACGTTGACTTCCGTCGTGCGTTCTCTATGGCGCTAGACCGTCAAACTATCATTGATATCGCTTTCTACGGCGGCGGTACAGTGAACGACTTCGCATCTGGCCTTGGCTACGCATTCGAAGCTTGGTCTGATGAAGAGACGCACAACAAGTACAAGGGCTACAACACATACAACGCGGAAGGTGCGAAAAAGCTTCTAGCTAAAGCTGGCTTCAAAGATGTAAACAAAGATGGCTTTGTGGATACACCATCTGGCAAGTCTTTCGAGCTCCTAATTCAATCACCAAACGGTTGGACTGACTTCAACAACACAGTACAACTAGCCGTTGAGCAACTAGCAGAAGTGGGCATTAAAGCTCGTGCTCGTACACCAGACTTCTCGGTATACAACCAAGCAATGCTAGAAGGTACTTACGACGTTGCTTACACCAACTACTTCCACGGTGCAGATCCACACTTGTACTGGGATAGTGGCTACAACTCGAAGCTACAAGCTGGTGACGGCATGCCTCGCTTTGCAATGCACTTCTACAAGAACGATAAGCTAGACGGTCTTCTTAACAGCTTCTACAAGACAGCAGATAAGCAAGAACAGCTAGAGATCGCTCATGGCATTCAGAAGATCATTGCTCAGGACCAAGTAACTATTCCTGTGCTATCTGGCGCGTACATGTACCAATACAACACAACTCGCTTCACTGGTTGGTGGAACGAAGAAAACCCTAAGGGCCGTCCAAACATTTGGGCAGGTATCCCAGAGCGTCTACTTCACGTACTGGACCTAAAACCAGTTAAATAAGTAGAAGTTCATTTCAAGCGGCATACATCCCGTGTGCCGCCTATAAAAATCCCTTGTTAACGAAACCAATATGTGGCGCTCGTCGTCAGGGGATTTTTCGCTCTAAATTTCGCTAGGAGCGACCTGAAACCAGAAACAGGGAAAAAATCTGGGTGAGTAAGGTGTGAGTTATGGGTTATTTTTTAAGACGTTTGTCGTTCTATCTTGTCGCGCTCTTAGTTGCAGCGACGTTAAACTTTATTATTCCGCGAGCAATGCCTGGTGACCCAGTTACCATGATGTTTGCTAATGCTTCAGTACAGGTGACTCCAGAACGAATCGCAGCAATGAAAGAACTGCTCGGTTTCGTTGATGGGCCAATTTACATTCAGTACTTCTCGTACATTAAAAACATTCTAAGTTGGGAGCTAGGTACATCAATCCAGTTCTACCCTCTTTCAGTTAATTCTTTACTAGGTAGTGCATTTGGCTGGTCACTATTTCTAGCTGGTACTGCGGTTGTACTTTCTTTCTCCATCGCTTCTGTCCTTGGTATTTTTGCCGCCTGGAAGCGCGGTAGTAAGTACGATGCATTCGTAACGCCTGGCACATTGATCATTCAAGCGATTCCACAAATGGTTATCGCAATGTTAGCACTGTTTACCTTTGCGATTGGCCTGAAATGGTTCCCATCTGGCTATGCTTACACGCCAGGTACTATTCCTGATTGGACAAGCTGGGAGTTCATCAAGAACGTGGGTTACCACGCTGTACTACCTCTATTCTGTGCAACCATCGTTCAAATTGGTGGCTTCCTAGTTAACATGCGTAACAACATGATCAACCTTCTCGCCGAAGACTATATCACGATGGCTAAAGGTAAAGGGCTGAGTGAAAACCGCGTCGTCTTTAATTACGCCGCACGTAACGCACTACTTCCAAGTGTTACCGCACTGTCTATGTCTTTAGGTATGGCCATCGGTGGTCAATTAATCATCGAGATGATTTTCAACTACCCAGGCCTAGGTACTGTTCTATTGAACGCAATTCACGCTCGTGACTACCAAGTACTTCAAGGTCAGTTAATTATCATGACGATGTTCATGCTGTGCTTCAACTTAATGGCTGACATGCTGTACATGATTCTAGACCCTCGCCTACGTACGGGAGGCAAATAATCATGAAAGAACTATTCAAACTTATTTTAGGTAACGCATTTGCTCGCATTGGTCTTGGCATTGTTACGCTGTTCGTGTTCGTTGCGATTGCCGCTCCTTTACTTACAAAGCATGCGCCAGACAAGCGAACCGGTAACCCACACGAATACCCAAGCTTTGTTGTAAAACAGGCACAAAACAACCCTGATGGTTGGGTCGCTAAAAACCTAGCAGACGATCGTCGTACACTGATTATGTCTAAAAAGGCCGACCACGTATTAGGTACTAGCCGAATGGGTCGCGATATCTGGTCGCAAGTGGCTTACGGTGCACGAGTATCACTGGGTGTAGGCTTTGGCGCTGGCATCATCGTGTGCTTCTTAGCAACAGTCATTGGTATATCGGCAGGTTACTTCGGCGGCAAAGTGGATGACGTATTGAGTGCCGCGATGAACATCATGTTAGTAATTCCGCAGTATCCATTGCTATTCGTGTTGGCGGCCTTTATCGGTGAAGCAGGCCCACTCACTATTGCCTTGATTATCGCTGGTACTTCTTGGGCATGGGGTGCACGTGTTGTCCGCTCTCAAACTATGGCACTACGCGAGAAAGAGTTCGTTAAAGCTGCCGAAGTATTGGGAGAGTCTTCATTCCGCATCATCTTTGTTGAGATTTTACCAAACCTTATCCCAATTGTCGGTGCGAGCTTCATTGGCTCAGTAATGCTGGCGATCAACACTGAAGCGGTCATTTCGTTCCTAGGTTTGGGTGATGCCAACACGATCAGTTGGGGCATCATGCTTTACAACGTGCAAACCTCATCAGCCATGCTGATTGGCGCATGGTGGGAAGTACTAGCACCTTGTATTGCCCTAACACTACTGGTTACTGGTCTTGCTCTGTTGAACTTTGCCGTTGACGAAATTGCGAACCCTCAACTTCGTTCTCACAAAGGCATGAAACGCTGGAAAAAACTAGCAGCAAAAGACAAGAAAGAACGTGAGCCTGAACTGGCACCACAAAATGCACTATGGAGCGGAGATAAATAATCATGACTGCACCACTAATTTCCATCCGTAACCTATGCGTAGACTACATCACAGACGCGGGCGATGTCCGCGCCTGTAACAACGTGAGCTTCGACATTGCACCAGGTGAAGTATTCGGTCTGGCTGGTGAATCTGGCTGTGGCAAATCCACTGTTGCCTTCTCACTAATGCGCCTTCATAAGCCGCCAGCGTTTATCACAGGTGGTGAGGTGATCTTCAACGGTGAAGATATCCTTCAGTACAGCGATGATCGCATGCAAGCGTTCCGCTGGAGTGAAATGTCGATGGTATTCCAGAGTGCGATGAACGCTTTGAACCCTGTTCTAACCATGGAAGAGCAGTTCTGTGATGTCATCATGCGTCATACCAATATGACTCGCGCTCAAGCAAAAACACGCGCTGAAGGTCTGCTGGAAATCGTTGATATCCACCCTAGCCGATTGAGTGATTACCCGCACCAGTTCTCTGGTGGTATGCGTCAACGTCTAGTAATCGCAATCGCTTTGGCTCTGAACCCAAAAATGATCATCATGGACGAACCGACTACCGCATTGGATGTAGTGGTTCAACGTGAAATTCTACAAAAAATTTACGCGCTTAAAGAAGAGTTTGGTTTCTCAATTCTATTCATCACACATGACTTGTCATTGATGGTCGAGTTCTCGGATCGTATCGGCATCATGTACTCAGGTGAGTTGATTGAAGTCGCGCCTTCTAAGCAAATTCTGGAAAGTCCTTACCACCCTTACACCAAAGGTTTGGGTAGCTCTTTCCCTCCACTAACTGGACCAAAGACCAAATTGACTGGTATTCCAGGTAACCCGTTGAACTTGCTAGAAGTTCCACAAGGCTGCCGCTTCCAAGCTCGTTGCGACCGCGTACATGAAGCATGTACACGTGTACCAACCCAATTACGTCAAATTGAACCAGGTCGCCTCTCAAATTGCCATTTGTACGGCGACACCATTGCTCAAGCTAAGGTTTAACAACAAAAAAACGCTAGCTAAGAACAAAAATTACACTGGAGAGAATTATGAGCAAACAATTCGGCGAACTGCTGATTGAGGGTAAAAATGTCGTTAAGGACTTCCCTTTAAACAGTAACTCAATCAAACAATCTAAGATGCGCGCAATCAACGACGTCTCTTTCAAAATGTACAAGAGCCGCGGCTTGTCAGTGGTAGGTGAATCTGGTTCAGGTAAGTCTACTACTGCAAAAATGATTGCAAAAATGTACGCACCAACCGATGGCATCATTGAATACAAAGGTCGTGATATCCAAGACATCACCTCTCGTCACGATTTAATGACCTACCGTGAAGGTGTACAAATGGTGTGGCAAGACCCATTCGGCTCGCTAAACCCAACACACAACATTTTCCACCATATTGCGCGCCCGCTGCTGATTCATAAGAAAGTAGCACCGGGCAACAAGAAAGAACTGGAAGAGCGTGTGTACGACCTACTTGAACAAGTTGGTCTTATTCCACCAAAAGAAACGGCGCAAAAGTTCCCGCACCAGCTATCTGGCGGTCAGCGTCAACGTGTAAACCTAGCTCGTAACATCGCAGTTGGTGCAGAAGTGGTATTGGCGGATGAGCCAACATCGATGCTCGATGTATCAATCCGTGCCGGTGTTCTGAACTTGATGGAAGAGATGAAGTTCGAGAAACAAATGTCTCTGCTTTACATCACTCACGACATCGCAACAGCGCGTTACATTGCTGAAGATCTCGCGGTCATGTACGTAGGTCACATGGTTGAATGGGGCGATACTGAAGAAATCATTCACGATCCTCAACACCCATATACGCAACTGTTGGTATCTGCGGTTCCAGATCCATCGAAGTCTATTCACGAGAAACTGAAAGGCAACAAAGGGGAAATCCCACTTTGGACACCAGAATCTGTCGGCTGTCCATTTGCTGGACGTTGTGTACACGCTACCGACAAATGTCGCGAACGACTACCGGGCGTCACTCAACTGTCCGACAACCACTTTGTCCGCTGTTACTTATTTGAAGATTAATCATAACGAGGGTCAGGTTCAGCCTGGCCCATTCCTGTTTTTATCGTTTCCCGGAGACATTGAATGCTGCTACTGACTAACCACATTGGTTATGAACGTCTGGGCCCAAAGAAAGCCATTATCCAGACCGAACAACCACACTTGTCTTCTTACACTGCTCAATTGATTTGTGCCACTAGCGAGCAAACCGTGGCAACTTTTGCGGTTGAAGAACAAGGTAAAGTGGCGAACTGGCATCAGGGCTATTTCTACCTCATCGACTTTTCCTCTTTCACAACGTCAGGTGACTATTTCTTGCAAGTAGAAGATACGCGCTCTTCCTCTTTCATCGTTGGCGAACACATTCTGTTGGATCAAACTTTGTCAGATGTGATCCACTACTTCAAATCGCAACGTTGCGGCGGGATCTTCGATAAACAAGATCGACAACTTCCAGTACTAAACTCCAATAAAAAGGTTGATGTACACGGCGGCTGGTACGACGCATCAGGAGACGTTAGCAAGTATTTAAGTCACCTTTCATACGCGAATTATTTGAATCCTCAACAAACCCCAATGGTGGTTTGGAACATCCTAAAAGGGGTTTCATTGCTTGAAGGAAGCGAAGACATTGCAGCTTTCACACGTACACGTCTGATTGAAGAAGCCCTGTTCGGTGCAGACTTTCTTGTGCGTATGCAAAACGAAAAAGGCTTTTTCTACATGACGGTCTTTGACAAGTGGAGCAAAGATACTGCGCAACGCGAGATTTGCGCGTACGAAACTCAACTTGGTCACAAATTTGACGACTATCAAGCAGGCTTTCGACAAGGTGGCGGTGTCGCCATTGCAGCGCTAGCGGCAGCGTCGCGTTTAAGTGTTCACGGTGAATACGATCAACAAAAATACCGCAACGCTGCCGAAAATGGTTACTGGCACTTAAAAGAGCACAATACGCAGTACCTCAATGATGGGGAAGAAAACATTATCGACGAATACTGTGCGCTACTGGCTTGTGTAGAACTGTTTAAAACAACCAAAGAAACTCGCTACTTGGAAGAGAGCCGTTTGTGGGCGCAACGTTTAGTTGCACGCCAAATGAGCGACGAGCAGATTCAACACTTTTGGTCAGCAAACCAAGACGGCAGCCGTCCATATTTTCACGCAGCCGAAGCTGGTCTACCAGTTATTGCCCTATGCGAATATCTATCAATTGAAGACGACTCAGCACGAGCGGAATCGGTAAAACGTATCGTCAACCTAGCGTGTGAGTTTGAGATCACAATATCGAATAAAGTGATCAACCCATTCGGTTACCCTCGCCAATATGTTAAAGGCGTAAATGAGTCAAAACGCGAGGCATTTTTTGTCGCACACAACAATGAATCCGGCTATTGGTGGCAAGGCGAGAATGCTCGACTGGGCTCACTCGCGACCATGGCGTACCTTGCTCAACCGCATATAGCGTCGCAAGAAGTACAGCAACAACTTTCTGTGTTTGCTCAAGATGCATTGAACTGGGTTGTAGGCTTAAACCCATACGACATGTGCATGCTAGATGGCCATGGTCGTAACAACCCTGATTACCTCCCTCAATATGGTTTCTTCAACGCAAAAGGTGGCGTGTGTAACGGAATCACTGGCGGCTTTGAAGACGAGGAAGACATTGCATTTAACCCACCAGCACAAAAAGAAGACGTGTTACAAAACTGGCGCTGGGGCGAACAATGGATCCCGCATGGCGCTTGGTACTTACTCGCGATAATGAGTCAAGCTCAGCATGTTTCTCAGTTGGCGACCTCTAAAAATATGAAGGAAGAATAATCATGGGAATGTATTTTGTCGGTATCGATGGTGGCGGCACGTCATGTCGAGCCAGGATTAAAGATTCACAAGGTAATTTTCTTGGCGAGGCCAAAAGCGGCAGTGCCAACATCATGCTAGGTGCTGAAATAGCAATGGCTTCGATTCTTGAATCCATCACTTCGGCTACCGAGCAAGGCGGTCTGACACAACAAGATTTCGCGTCGATGCACGTCGGCTTAGCCCTTGCTGGCGCAGAGCACAAAGCATCTTGGCAAGCCTTCATGTCTCTTCCTCATCCATTTGCCAGTATAACTCTGAATACCGATGCTTACGGTGCGTGCGTTGGTGCGCACAATGGCGAAGATGGCGCAATCATGATTGCGGGAACCGGTTCTTGTGGCATCTACCTTAAAGGATTGGAGCAACACGTTGTCGGTGGTCGTGAGTTCCCTATTTCGGATCAAGGTGGCGGCGCAGTGATGGGGCTACGCCTAGTTCAGCAAGTTTTGTTAGCTGAAGATGGCATCAGAGAAAAAACGCCCCTAGCACAACACGTTATGACGCATTTCGAAAATGAGGTCGACAACGTGGTGGCGTGGTCAAAACAGGCGCTTCCTCGTGATTATGGGCAGTTTTCTCCGGCTATTTTCCAACATGCGGAACAAGGCGATGCACTGGCCATTGAAATGCTGAAGCAAACCGCAGCGGATATAGAAATGTTTCTCGTGGCATTAAACAAGCGCGGCGCAACACGTATTTGTTTAATGGGTAGCATTGCTGAACGCATTTTACGTTGGCTCTCACCACCAGTTCAGCAATGGATTGTTGAGCCACAGTTTGACGCGATTGAAGGCGCAATTATGTTTGCTGGCAAACCAGAACATAACCTTTACTCGCTCAGTGCGGCGTAGGAGTAGATATGGAATATCGTGTTGATCTCGTGGTCCTTTCTGAGCAGAAACAAAACTGCCGCTTTGGCCTTACCTTTCATAACTTGAGCGACCAAGACCTGAACAGCTGGAGCTTAACTTTCGCTTTCGATCGTTACATTCTTCCAGACAGCGTTTCAAATGGTCAACTGACTCAAATTGGTAGTTTTTGCACACTTAAGCCAGAAGGGCTGGTACTGGCTGCCAACCATCACTATTACTGTGAATTCAGTATTGGTTCGAACCCATTCCGTTATTACTCGGATGGCTTTAACGAAGCGATGATCAACTTTGTCGTTGATGGAAACCCACAGCGCGCACAAGTGGATGTCACGCCTATCGTATTAGCTTCACCATACCGTGAACGCAGTGAGATTCCGGCAAGTTTAACCCATGCACAGCCCTTGCTGCCAAAACCAAACCATATTGAGGTCAGCGATCACTATTTTAGCTTTGATCATCATGCTGGCGTCGCGGTTTATTCAAGCCTGGCCAATTCAGCTAAAGAATGGCTACTTGAAGAGCTTAAGCGCATTCACCAATTTGAGTTCGCATCAGACAATGGCAGTCAGATCATCTTCAAAGGCAACCCAACCTTGGATGAAGGCGCTTACAAACTGAAAGTAGCCGAAGAGTCAATCAAAATTGAAGCAGGATCTTCGTCTGGTTTTACCCATGCTTGTGCAACGTTATTACAACTAATCAAAGTTGGCGATCAACCTAACTCAATGGAAGTAGTTTGTTGTTCAATCAAGGACAGGCCACGTTTTCGTTACCGCGGTATGATGCTGGATTGTGCTCGTCATTTTCACTCCGTTAAGCAAGTCAAACGCTTGATCAACCAACTGGCTCATTACAAGTTCAATACGTTCCATTGGCATCTTACCGACGATGAGGGTTGGCGAATTGAAATCAAATCACTGCCTCAACTGACCGATATTGGTGCTTGGCGCGGATTGGATGAGATCAATGAACCACAGTACACGCACTTTGATGAACGTTACGGCGGCTTCTACACACAAGAAGACATCAAAGACGTTATCGAATTTGCATCGCAACGCGGCATCACCATCATTCCTGAAATTGATGTACCTGGTCATTGCCGAGCCGCCATCAAGTCGTTACCACACCTATTGGTAGAAGCGGAAGATACCACCGAATACCGCAGTATTCAGCATTACAACGACAACGTCATTAACCCTGCTCTGCCGGGGAGTTATGAATTTATCGACAAAGTGCTAGAAGAAGTCTCTGCACTTTTTCCTGCGCCTTACGTTCATATTGGTGCCGACGAAGTACCTAACGGCGTATGGTCAAAAAGCCCAGCATGCCAAGCACTAATGGAACAACTGGGTTACAGCGACTACAAAGATTTGCAAGGACACTTCTTACGTTATGCCGAAGACAAACTTCGTAAATTGGGCAAACGCATGCTGGGCTGGGAAGAAGCTCAACACGGCGACAAAGTCAGTAAAGATACGGTGATCTACTCATGGCTAAGCGAAGAAGCGGCCTTGAACTGTGCTCGCCAAGGCTTTGATGTGGTGCTGCAACCAGCACAAACCACTTACCTAGATATGACCCAAGACTACGCACCTGAAGAACCGGGCGTGGACTGGGCAAACCCACTGCCACTAGAAAAAGCTTACAACTACGAGCCGCTCGCTGAAGTGCCTGCCGACGACCCAATACGTAAGCGCATTTGGGGCATTCAAACAGCATTATGGTGCGAAATTATCAATAACCAACCTCGCATGGACTACATGATCTTCCCTCGTTTAACTGCAATGGCAGAAGCATGTTGGACAGACAAACAACACCGAGATTGGACCGACTATTTATCACGCTTGAAAGGCCATCTACCTCTGCTTGATTTGCAGGGAGTGAATTACCGTAAACCGTGGAAGTAATACAAAACTGATGTCGAAACATCACGCTTGAAGAGTTTTTAAATTTTGGCTGCTGATGCAGCTTCGTAAAAAGGAAAGACACAAATGAAATACGGCTATTTCGATAACGAGAATCGCGAATACGTCATCACTCGCCCTGACGTACCAGCACCATGGACCAACTACCTAGGTACTGAGAAGTTCTGTACGGTTATCTCGCACAACGCGGGTGGCTACTCGTTCTACAACTCTCCAGAATACAACCGTGTTACTAAATTCCGTCCAAATGCGACATTCGATCGCCCAGGACACTACGTTTACTTGCGTGATGATGAGACAGGTGATTACTGGTCAATCTCTTGGCAACCAGTTGCGAAGAGCCTAGACGAAGCAAACTACGAAGTTCGTCACGGCTTGTCTTACTCTAAGTTCAAATGTGAATACAGCGGTATTACCGCAACAAAAACTCTGTTCGTGCCAAAAGGCGAAGACGCTGAAATCTGGGATGTAGTGATTAAAAACACCTCTGGCAAACCACGTACGATCAGTGCATTCTCATTTGTTGAGTTCTCATTCAGCCACATTCAATCTGATAACCAAAACCATCAGATGTCTCTGTACTCGGCAGGTACGGCTTACAACGAAGGCGTGATCGAGTACGACCTGTACTACAACACCAACGATTTCGAAGGCTTCTACTACCTAGCTTCAACATTTGACCCGGATTCATACGACGGCCAACGTGACAGCTTCCTAGGCCTATACCGTGACGAAGCAAACCCGTTAGCGGTAGAACAAGGTAAGTGTTTCAATACAGCACAAACGTGTTACAACCACTGTGGCTCTTTGCATAAGCAATTTACTATTCAGCCGGGTGAAGAAGTTCGCTTTGCTTACATTCTAGGTATCGGTAAAGGCAACGGTGAGCGTCTACGTGCTAAGTACCAAGACCTTGCAGAAGTCGACAACGCATTTGCGGGTATCAAAACACACTGGGATGAGCGCTGTGGCAAGTTCCAAGTGAAATCACCAAACGAAGGTCTAGATACCATGATCAACGCTTGGACGTTATACCAAGCGGAAACTTGTGTGGTGTGGTCTCGCTTTGCTTCATTCATCGAGGTGGGAGGCCGTACTGGTCTTGGTTACCGCGATACAGCGCAAGATGCAATCTCAGTTCCTCACGCTAACCCAGCAATGACGCGCAAACGTATCGTTGACCTACTGCGCGGCCAAGTAAAAGCGGGCTACGGTCTACACCTATTCGATCCAGATTGGTTTGATCCAGAAAAAGCTGATGTTAAACCATCTAAATCTCCAACCGTAGTTCCAACACCTTCTGATGAAGACAAAATTCACGGCATCGAAGACACTTGTTCTGATGATCACCTATGGCTAGTTCCAACCATCTGTAAGTACGTGATGGAAACCGGTGAGCACAGCTTCTTCGACGAAGTGATCCCTTACGCCGACGGTGGCGATGCAACGGTTTATGACCACATGAAAGCCGCGCTAGACTTCTCGGCTGAATACGTAGGTCAAACCGGTATCTGTAAAGGTCTGCGTGCAGACTGGAACGACTGTCTGAACCTAGGTGGCGGCGAATCGTCAATGGTGTCTTTCCTACATTTCTGGGCACTGCAGGAGTTCATCGACCTAGCTAAATACCTAGGGAAAGAAGCCGACGTTGAAAAATACACGGTGATGGCAGCAAACGTTCGTGAAGCGTGTGAAACCCACCTTTGGGACGAAGAAGGCGGCTGGTATATCCGTGGTCTAACGAAAAACGGCGAAAAGATCGGTACAGCGCAACAAAAAGAAGGTCGTGTACACCTAGAGTCAAACACACTTGCGGTACTTTCTGGTGCGGTATCTCAAGAGCGCGGCGAAAAAGCGATGGACGCTGTCGATGAGAACCTGTTCTCTGAATACGGCCTTCACCTAAACTCACCATCTTTTGCAACACCGAATGATGATATCGGCTTCGTAACTCGTGTTTACCAAGGCGTAAAAGAGAACGGTGCGATCTTCTCGCATCCAAATCCATGGGCTTGGGTAGCTGAAGCGAAACTGGGTCGTGGTGATCGTGCAATGAAGTTCTACGATGCACTTAACCCATACAACCAGAACGACATCATCGAAAAACGTATTGCAGAACCTTACTCATACGTACAGTTCATCATGGGTCGTGACCACCAAGACCACGGTCGTGCAAACCACCCATGGTTAACAGGTACATCTGGCTGGGCTTACTTCGCTGTTACCAACTTTATCCTTGGTGTGCGTACAGGCTTCGATGGCCTAACTATCGATCCATGTATCCCAACGAACTGGCCTGGTTTCGAAGTGACTCGTCAATGGCTAGGTGCAACGTACAACATCAAAGTAGTTAACCCAGACTCAGTAAGCAAAGGCGTTAAGTCGATTACTGTGAACGGTGATGCAGTGAATGGTGCCTCTGTCCCAGTTCAAGCGGAAGGTTCAGTAAACGAAGTTATCGTTACTCTAGGTTAATCATCTTTTGGGGGAGTCCTTCTCCCCTTTTGATTTATCCGGTGCACTTATGTCTTACAATTGCATCGGTTCGCTAGCAAAGATTTAAGACGCGGTGGGATGCCGCTCTTATCGAGGATCGAATCATGATCAAATTTGGTACAGGCGGTTGGCGTGCATTTATCGGTGAGGAGTTCACCAAAGATAATGTACGTTTGGTCGCTCAAGCAGTTGCAAACATCACGAATAACGAATCGGTTGCTGATCGCGGTTTTGTGATTGGCTATGACCGTCGTTTTCTTTCCGATAAAGCAGGTCGTTGGTTCGCTGAAGTTCTAGCAGCAAACGGCATTGTGGTTAGCTTTATCGACAAATTTGTCCCAACACCTATCGTAATGTTTAAAGCGAAAGAAATGGGCTGCGCATACTCGGCATGTATTACCGCATCACACAACCCTGCCGATTACAACGGCATTAAAGTCTTCATTGAAGGCGGTCGTGACGCAGATGAAATCATCACCCAAAAAATCGAATCACAAATAGACGCGCTCACTGCGCACGATGTAAAAAGCGTCGACTTTGAACAAGCGGTTGAAGATAAGCTGATTGAAATCATCAATCCGATGAACGAATTCGTTGACTCAATCATCGACTTTATCGACATCGAAGCGATCAAGAAGGCGAATTTACGTGTTTTGATCGACCCAATGTTTGGTGTCGCGAAAAACGCACTGCAAACCGTATTAATCAACGGCCGCTGTGACGTTGATGTGATTAACGATGGCAAAAACCCAGATTTCGGTGGGTTAATGCCTTCGCCAAGCGCTGCAACACTCTACCGTTTGATGCACCTAGTGAAAGAGCAAGGTTACGATATTGGCATCGGTACTGATGGCGATGCGGACCGTCTTGGTATTATCGACGAAAAAGGTAACTTCATTCATCCAAATGAAGTGCTACTGCTGCTTTACTACTACCTACTTGAATACAAAGGCTGGAAAGGCTCCGTGGTACGTAACATCGCAACCACCCACCTTCTCGATAAAGTCGCCGAAGATCATGGCGAGAAATGCTTTGAGGTTCCTGTAGGCTTTAAGCACATTAGTTCCCAAATGGAAGCGGATGACTCACTGATTGGCGGGGAAAGCTCTGGTGGCCTAACCATTCGCGGCCACATCAAAGGTAAAGACGGCGTATTCGCATCAAGCCTATTGGTAGAAATGATTTCAGTAACCGGCAAGAAGCTGTCTGAGTTGCTGGATGAAATCTACGGCAAGTACGGCTATGCCTACATGGCAGAAGGCGATTGTAAGTTCAAACCAGCGCAAAAGGACGTTCTGTTCAACAAAATTTATGTTGAAAAACAGTTGCCTGAGTTTGAGTTTGAAATCGAAAAAGTCAGCTATGAAGATGGCGCGAAAGTCTACTTCAAGAACGGCGGTTGGATCATCGCTCGCTTCTCTGGCACTGAGCCACTGCTACGAATTTTTGCAGAGATGCAAGATAAGGACACTGCGGAACGTGTTCTTCAACAGTTTAAAGACTTCTTGTCTTTATAACTGAACCTTGTGCCCGCTTCGAGCACTATGATGAGAGTCGACGCTGTCTGAAAAGGCGCTCATCAACAGGAGAAGAGCACTTGCCCGGCTCCACAGCCGGGCTTTTTTATTGTATGTTGGAAAGTCGTAAACGAGATAGCAAAGATACTCAGGAGCGTTAAGCAAATGCCAGAACGCCTTGCGTTTCAATTTTCACCGCGACGGACTCACCTATATTTAATGCTTGCGAAGCTGTAGCTAACAAACGATCACCATTCGCGTTAATCACATAACGGCAGTGATCACCCATAAAATGCTGTTCCAATACAGTTACCGAACTATCTTCATCGGATTGAATTTGCACATGCTGCGGTCTTAGCAGTAAAGAGCACTCCGCCTGTACTGGAATATCCTGTTGAGCCGTGGCTTCAACCACACCCAAGTGGGTTTCATATTCTGAATTCGAAACCCGTTTAGCAGCAAGGTAACTGCCACCACCTAAGAAATCAGCGACAAATTTACTTGAAGGCTGGTAGTAAAGCTCAGATGCTGTGCCATATTGCTCGATGACTCCATTGTTCATCACTGCCATTTTATCGGCGAAAGCAAAAGCCTCTTCACGGCTATGCGTAACAAAAATGGCAGTCACGCCTTGCGCCTTAAAAATCTTACGGATCTCACTTATCAACTCATGGCGAACTTGCGTATCAATATTAGAAAACGGTTCATCCAGTAACAGTAAGTCTGGGCTGTAAGCTAATGAGCGAGCAATCGCAACACGCTGCTGCTGTCCACCAGACAATTGATGAGGATAACGATCGCCATAACCTTGAAGATGCACGAGTTCTAACATCTCTTGAACTTTGGCATTTTTCTCTTTCGTCGAGCACTGCTTTAAGCCAAAGGCAATGTTTTGCTCCACCGTCAAGTGAGGAAAAAGTGCGTAATCTTGAAAAATCATCCCTATATTACGCTGTTCTGGCGGCAACCAGTTTTCCCCATCATCAATTGTGACGCAATTTAGACTCATTTCGCCTGACGTTAACGGCAATAATCCCGCAACGGCCTTTAATAGTGTTGTTTTCCCACAGCCACTAGCTCCTAGCAAACAGACAATCTGCCCTTGTTCTACCTCAAGAGACAATGATTCGAGTACGGTTTGATCATCATATTGGCACGTTAGGTTTTTAATTGATAATGCACAGCTCATCAGTGATTTTGCTCCAGTGAACGGTTAACAACAACAAGCGGGATCAACCCAACAAGAACCAACAGGACCGCTGGCAAAGCGGCCAATTCTAAATGCTCATCCGAGGCGAAGTTATAAACGTATGTGGCTAGTGTTTCAAAGTTAAACGGACGAAGTAACAAAGCCGCATTGAGCTCTTTCATTGACTCGATAAACACTAATAAAGCCGCAATCAGTGCACCGCGCTTAACCAGCGGAAAGTGCACGCGCCACAGCATGGCATTGGGCTTACAACCCATAGTGCGCGATGCCATATCTAACGACGGAGAAATTTTATTTAAATTACTTTCGATACTACCAATCGCCACCGCTGAAAAGCGCACAACCATGGCAAAAACCAGGGCGAACATGGAGCCAGAAAAAATAAGTCCCGGTCTTCCCCACTCCATGGCTTTAGCAACGTCGTTGACACGATGATCCATAAACAGCACAGCGACCATCACACCGATGGCTAGTACCGTTCCTGGTACTGCATAGCCCATAGAAGAAAGACGCATAAATGCCAAGCTTTCTCGTTTACCATTGACTCGATGGGTAAAGTTAACGATCAGTGCGACAGCAACACCAATAATCGCAGCAATAACAGACACAACTAAGCTATTCCATGCGTATTCACGAAACTCTGAGGTCCAACTCTGCGCAAAATAAGTGATCGCATAATCAATCAGCTGTAGTAGCGGCAAAATAAACGTGACCGAAACCAAGCCCCAGCACCAAACTAGTGCGGTCCACTTTTTCCAGCCCGTCAACTCGTAACGAAAATCTTCGTGACTGTTAAATTGGCTTTGAAAAAGCTTTTGTTTACGGCGGCTGTATCGTTCGGCACTAAGAAGCAGTACTACAATGACGAGCATCATGGCAGAAATCTTGGCTGCCGCATTAAGATTAGAGTACCCCAACCAAGTATCGTAGACCGCTGTGGTTAACGTATTCACCGCGAAGTAACTTACCGTACCAAAGTCACCGATGGTCTCCATTGCGACCAATGATAAACCCACTGCGATAGAGGGTCTTACTAACGGCATCGAGATGCGCCAAAAGCTTTCCCATGGAGAGCACTTGAGCAAACGCGCGCTTTGCAATAAAGAGACATTTTGCTCCATAAACGCAGCCCGGCACAATAAATACACGTAAGGATACAACACCAAAGCTAACACAAAGGTCGCGCCAGGCAACGTACGAATGTCAGGGAACCAATACTCGCCAGGTCCCCATCCGGTTACATCACGCAAAAAGATTTGAATTGGACCAGCAAAATCAAACCAATCCGTAAAAATATAACCAATGATATAACCTGGCATCGCAAGAGGTAGCACCAATGCCCACTGCAACCATTTTTCGGTCGGCAGTTTACACATGGCCATTATCCAAGCGCTTGGAATACCAAGAATTAAGGACAGCACCATTACGCCAACAGTTAGCGCAACCGTGTTAAAAATATAAGTCGGCATGACTGTTGCCATTAAATGAGCAAACAAATCATCCGTTTCACCAATTGCGGTGTAGAAGATCGCTAAGATCGGCAAAACCAGTAGCAGAGTTATTACCCCACTACTGGTTTTCCATAAAGAGTGTTTATCTTTCATCGCCTAATTACTGCAAGGCTGTATGAAATACAAATGCTGTTGCAAATACATCTCATATCCTTTAATCAAATGGGGGTACTGTTATACCCCCACAAGGAATTAAAGGTCAAATTTCACTTCGTCTAATAGCTTAATTGCCGCTTCGTGGTTGGCTGCAATATCGTCTAGAGAAAGCTTGTCTGCTTTAAAGTCACCCCAAGATTCCACAAGCTCAGAACGCTTCACGCCTTCTTTAACTGGGTACTCATAGTTAACTTCTGCGTACATTTGCTGCGCTTTGTCACCAGTTAGGAATTCCATTAGCTTCACAGCATTGTCTTTGTTTGGAGAGTACTTCGCCATCGCCATACCAGAGATATTCACGTGAGTGCCTGTAGTCTCTTGGTTAGGGAAGTTGATGTAAACTGCATCAGCCCAAGCTTTTTGCTCTTTGTCGTTAACCATTTTACCTAGGTAGTAGCTGTTACCTAGAGAAACATCACATAGGCCTTCTTTGATCGCTTTAACTTGTGCACGATCGTTGCCTTGTGGTTTGCGAGCAAGGTTTGCTTTCACGCCTTCCAACCACTCTTTGGTTTCTGCTTCGCCATTGTGAGCAATCATTGCTGAAACTAGAGAAACGTTGTACGGGTGCTTACCGCTACGAGTACAAATTTTACCTTTGAACTCTGGCTTAGCTAAGTCTGCGTAGTTGAAATCTGCGCCTAGTTTACCTACGCGATCACGTGATGAATAAACGCTACGAGAACGTAGAGTTAGAGCAAACCACTCATTCTCTTTATCTTGGTATTGAGCAGGTACATTTTCTTCAATGATTTTGCTATCGACTTTCTGAACTAAACCTTTGTTTGTCAGTTCAGCTAGACGGCTGATGTCTGTCGTAAGAATAACGTCAGCAGGGCTGTACTCACCTTCTTGAGCTAGCTTTTCTGCTAAGCCTTTTTTAGCAAATTTTACGTTTACTTTGATGCCAGTTTCTTTAGTGAACTCATTGAACATAGGTTCAACTAGGAAAGGTTGACGGTAAGAGTAGACGTTCACTTCTTCAGCAGCCATTGCTGTTGGAGCTAGAGTAGCGCAAGTTAGTGCTGAAAGAGTTAGCAGTTTTTTCATTGTTTAATCCTTTACCATGCTAATGATAACGTTTATCAGTTGCGTTATTATATGTATGTTCAATAAGAAGACAATGACCAATATTAAAAAACCTGCTCATCGGAGCAGGTTTTATTGTGTTAAGTGTGTAACCATTTATTACAAGCTAATGATTATTTCACTGTAACAAACTCTGGGTAAGCACCAACACCACAATCATGCATGTCCATACCTTCCATTTCTTCATCTTCTGTAACGCGAATCCCAACGGTTGCTTTCAAGATTGCCCACACAACTAGGCTGGCACCAAATACCCAAGCAAAGATAACTACGGCACCTAAAAGCTGTGCACCAAACGTTGCATCACCGTTGCTCAGTGGCACTACCATTAGGCCGAAGAAACCACACACACCGTGAACTGAGATAGCACCTACAGGATCGTCAATTTTAAGTTTATCTAGAGCAATGATACTGAATACAACTAGTGCACCCGACACCGCACCAATCGCAACCGCGTACAGTGGTGATGGCGATAGAGGGTCTGCAGTGATGGCAACCAAGCCAGCTAGCGCGCCATTGAGAATCATCGTTAAATCGGCTTTACCCCAAGTAGTTTTACAAACGAATAGCGCCGCAATTGCACCGGCAGCCGCTGCTGCGTTAGTGTTTAGAAAGATCTGACCTACCGCTGTAGCATTCTCAAAATCTGAAACCATCAACTGAGAACCACCGTTAAATCCAAACCAGCCAAACCAAAGGATAAAAGTACCCAACGTTGCCAAAGGCATGTTAGAACCTGGAATCGGATAGATTTCACCATTTTTACCGTACTTACCCTTACGCGCGCCAAGCAGTAACACACCAGCAAGAGCAGCAGAAGCACCTGCCATATGTACGATACCAGAACCCGCAAAGTCACTAAATCCAGCTTCTGCTAGGAAGCCTCCACCCCATGTCCAGTAACCTTCCATTGGATAGATAAACGCAGTTAAAATCGCAGAGAAAATCAAGAAAGACCAAAGCTTCATGCGCTCAGCTACCGCACCAGAAACGACGGACATGGCAGTTGCAACGAAGACAACTTGGAAGAAGAAGTCAGACTCTAAAGAGTGGTCGGCCCCTTCACCTTGAGTACCAATTAACGTACCAAATGAAGGTAACCAGCCTCCTTCTCCATTATCGACATACATGATGTTATAACCGACAATCAGAAACATCGTACATGCGATGGCGTACAAACAGATGTTCTTCGTAAGAATTTCTGTTGTGTTTTTAGAGCGCACAAGGCCAGCCTCTAGCATCGCAAAGCCTGCTGCCATCCACATTACCAACGCACCGGAAATGAGGAAGAAAAAGGTGTCAAGTGCGTAACGTAACTCGGTTACTGTTGTTGCTAATTCCATAATAAGTATCTCCAATCCTTTGAATTCTTAAAGTGCTTCTGCGTCCATTTCGCCAGTTCGGATACGCACCGCTTGGTTCAGATCGTAAACAAAAATTTTACCGTCGCCGATTTTTCCGGTTTGCGCAGCTTTTGTAATTGCTTCAACAACGCGATCTACATTGTCTGCGTGAGTCGCGATTTCAATTTTCACCTTTGGTAGAAAATCGACTTGATACTCTGCACCGCGGTACAATTCCGTGTGACCTTTTTGACGACCGAACCCTTTAACTTCTGATACTGTCATCCCTTCGATACCGACATCAGCCAATGCTTCTCGTACATCGTCTAATTTAAACGGCTTAATAATGGCATTGATTATTTTCATTGAGTTATCTCCGAAGCTTTCATCCTGAAACACTTCTTATAATCCAATCTACGTGCCAAGTTTTTAAGTTATTGAATAATAAAAACTAACCTCAATTTACATATCTATAAACAAAAAGGGCGCACCATATCGGTGCGCCCTTTTCACAAATTTAAAGCAACGGCAGAGAAGTTACCCAAAACTGTGCATTAAATGTTCAAAAAGTCTTTCCACTGTTCGATAAGTGCCATGAAATCCTCTATCCCACAACTTGCTGTACTTTCTGCATTGTAGAAGTCGAACTCACTTTCCATCTCGACATCATATTCATGGGCTAATGCGTTTTCTTGTACAAGAACTTCGTCGCCCTGAATCATCAAGCTAATTTCCGTGCCTGTTAGGTTATGCTCCTGAGAAGGCGCTAAAAATGACCGCTCAATTAGCTTTTCAACCTGTGCAATCTTCATCGGATCTTTGCCAATTTCTTCTTGCAACCAGCGCCCTACAATCTCATGTCCCATGCTACATTTTACGTAGTACTCGCCCATCAACGTGTTACGAATGAATTCAAATTCCACCGAGATTGCCTATTTCGTATCAATTTGGTGCGAGTATAGCGAATTGCTCCCATAAAAAAAGCACCTCATGTGAGGTGCTTTTGAATTGTGCATTTCTGATTATGCCGGTTCTTGGAAGATCACTTCGTCCGCTTTCTTGGTGTATTGATCCATTTTATGGAAGTTCAAGTAGCGGTACGTATCCGTTGCCGTAGCGTCGATTTGCTTCGCGTATTCTAGGTATTCTTCTTTGGTTGGAATCTTACCTAGAATTGCACCTACTGCAGCTAGCTCAGCTGACGACAGGTAAACATTCGCACCAGTACCCAGACGGTTCGGGAAGTTACGCGTTGAAGTCGACATTACTGTTGATTTATCTGCAACACGCGCTTGGTTACCCATACAAAGTGAACACCCTGGCGTTTCAATACGCACCCCTGCACGTCCGAAGATACCGTAGTAGCCTTCTTCAATCAGTTGGTCTTTATCCATTTTTGTTGGTGGCGCTACCCAAAGGCGCGTTGCTAACTGGCCATTGAACTTATCAAGCAATTTACCTGCTGCGCGGAAGTGACCGATGTTCGTCATACAAGAACCGATGAACACTTCATCAATCGCTGTGCCTTGTACTTCAGACAACAAACGAGCGTCATCTGGATCATTCGGTGCACATAGTACTGGCTCATTGATTTCAGCCATATCGATTTCAATCACATGTGCGTATTCAGCGTCTTTATCTGCTTGCATCAGCTCAGGGTTTGCTAGCCACTCTTGCATTGCAGTAATGCGGCGCTCGATAGTACGGCGATCACCGTAACCTTCAGAGATCATCCACTTCAGCATCACGATGTTAGAGTTTAAGTACTCTTCGATCGACTCTTGAGACAATTTCACAGTACAACCTGCCGCCGAACGCTCTGCAGATGCATCAGAAAGCTCAAATGCTTGCTCAACCGTTAGCGTTTCTAAGCCTTCAATCTCAAGGATACGGCCAGAAAATTCGTTGATCTTGCCCGCTTTTTCTACCGTTAGTAGACCTTGCTGAATCGCGTAGTAAGGGATGGCATGAACAAGATCACGCAGTGTGATACCCGGTTGCATCTCACCTTTAAAACGAACCAAGATTGACTCTGGCATGTCTAGCGGCATAACGCCTGTCGCAGCTGCAAAGGCAACCAAGCCCGAGCCGGCTGGGAATGAAATACCTAGAGGGAAACGAGTATGTGAGTCACCACCCGTACCGACAGTATCCGGTAGTAGCATACGGTTCAGCCATGAGTGGATAATACCGTCACCAGGACGAAGAGATACACCACCGCGGTTCATAATAAAGTCCGGAAGTGTATGGTGAGTGTTAACGTCTACTGGCTTTGGATAAGCCGATGTGTGACAGAAAGACTGCATGACAAGATCAGCAGAGAAGCCGAGACACGCCAAGTCTTTAAGTTCATCACGAGTCATAGGGCCTGTAGTATCTTGCGAACCTACTGTCGTCATTTTCGGCTCACAGTAGGTTCCAGGACGGATGCCTTCTACGCCACATGCTTTACCAACCATTTTCTGTGCAAGCGTGTAGCCTTTACCAGAATCTGCGATTTCACCAGGTTTGCGGAATACGTCCGAAGGCTCAAGACCTAGAGACTGGCGCGCTTTGTCTGTCAAACCACGACCGATGATCAATGGGATACGACCACCAGCACGAACTTCATCAATCAGTACTTCTGTTTTTAGCGAGAACTCAGCTAGAACCTCACCAGTTTCGTGGTTGCAAACTTTACCTTCATATGGGTAAACATCGATAACATCGCCCATGTTGAGCTTAGTTACGTCAACTTCGATTGGTAGTGCGCCAGCATCTTCCATTGTGTTAAAGAAGATAGGGGCAATTTTGCCACCAAGCACATACCCACCAGCTCGTTTGTTTGGAACGTAAGGGATATCATCACCCATAAACCAAAGCACTGAGTTGGTTGCAGATTTACGTGAAGAGCCAGTACCAACAACATCACCAACGTAAACCAATTGATGACCTTTGTCTTTTAACTCTTCAATTTGCTTGATCGGGCCAATAGTACCCGGTTGATCAGGGTTTATTCCTTCACGCTCGTTTTTAAGCATCGCCAGTGCGTGTACTGGGATATCAGGGCGAGACCAAGCGTCAGGTGCAGGTGAAAGGTCATCCGTGTTCGTTTCACCTGTTACTTTAAATACGGTTAGAGTGACTTTTTCTTCAAGCTTAGGCTTAGAAAGGAACCACTCAGCATCAGCCCATGATTGAAGTACTTTCTGTGCATGCGCATTGCCTGCTTTCGCTTTCTCTTCTACGTCATAGAAAGCATCAAACATCAGCAGCGTATGAGACAGCGCTTTTACTGCGATCTCTGCCAGTGCTTCATCATCCAATAGCTCAACTAGCGGTTCGATGTTGTAACCACCTTGCATAGTGCCTAGCAGTTCAGCCGCTTTTTCACGACTCACTAATGGTGATTTAACTTCACCTTTTGCTACTGCTGTTAGGAAACCCGCTTTTACATAAGCAGCTTCATCAACACCTGGAGGGATACGGTTTTCAAGTAGGTCAAGAATGACTTCTTCTTCACCTTGCGGGGGGGTTTTCAGAAGTTCTACAAGTCCAGCAACTTGTTCTGCGTCTAGCGGTTTAGGAACAACTCCTTCAGCAGCACGCTCTTCGACGTGTTTACGGTAGGCTTCAAGCACGACTTTTTCCTCTCATTGCGGTTCCTCCTCTATTATTACTATTGTTAAAGTAAAGGAGTGAACATCCTTGGAAACTTGGCTCTCCATTGCCCTTGTTTTCATTCAATTATGATTGAGAAACAGCGCCGTAGAGGCCAAACTGTGGGCAAAATAATAGCAAATTTAACCTTAAATTAAAATCTTATCATTTTGACCAACATAGCAACTTACGACTAAAGTTCTGCTAATTTTGACCAAATATGCCAAGTTTTTGCTTTCTCATACCCGGTTAATTAAACGATGTTCCTACGATCAAATACACAGCATCCAAATCTTGCTCAGTACGACCGTATGCCAACATTATTGGTCCTATTGGTGAGTCAACACCAAAGAAGATGGAGCCAGCATTGTAAAGCGGCGCTTCGTTTAGTTTCAGATCATTATCAGACCAAACACCGCCATATTCGACCGATGCGCCCAGGTAGACTGGAGCTTCAAACAATCCGAAATCATTATCAAACCACTTATATCGGTACACCAAACTGCTGAAAAATAAGTTCTGTCCGATCAGGCTATTTCTTGGGATTCCCGATAGGCTTAAGAAGCCGCCCAACTCTCTGGGATCAAGCGGTAAAGATGAGTTTTTACTCTCTACAAAACTATATTCAGCATGTCCGACTAAAGTATGACGCTGATGACTCACTGCACCTTTAAATCGTGCAGAGATTTCATAAACGGTATCTTCAATAATTTTGTCAGTCTCTAAAAGGCTAACGCCTTGAGGACTTTGATCATGAGACACTAAATATTCGAGATCGACTAACAGTCCACGAGTCGGAAATGCGAAATCATCAAGTGTATCCAGACGATAGTTGGCAAACAGGCCACGACGTTCAAAATCCAATTTACCAGCAGAAGCCAAAGTAGAAAGCTCAATATCTCCGGTTGAGTAGCGAGCGCCAAATCGAAGTTCTTGCCACAATGTGGGTTGGATACCTATCGCTAACTCTGTTGTAAAATCATCGTAAGTGACCGGAAAAAAGTCATTTACTGACTCTAAATCTGGTGCTTGAGGCTCTGTTAAAGGTAAGTTTCGGCTCTCACTGCCATAGGAAATACGCCCAGATACAAAAAGTTCTTGGCTAGATAAAACAGGGGAATACAACTCAGCTTCAATCAGCTTATCCGTGCCCATTTCTACGTTGAACGCCAACTCCGCGCCATGAGAGTTTAAATTGGTAAAGTTGGTCGATATTCCTATGCCGTACTGGCTATCTGTATCGAAGTCATCTTCAAGAAAAAATCGGAAGTTGAGATAATTAGGCCCCCACGACTTCTCGTTAACATCAAAAACCAACAATGTCTCACCATCCACCTCTTCAAAGTGATAAGTGATGAGCTCGAACCTATCTAACGCGTAGAGGTTTTCAACGGCTTTCTCAATTTCGGCCGTTGAAATACGACGTCCGGTTTCTAATTCAATACGATTCGTCAATAGCACATCGCTGTAGTGCGTGTTATTTACAATCACAATGTCATCAACCACACGCTGATCGCCATAAATCAAAGTTTTACGAACTTCTTGTTTGCGATCGATGTATTTTTGATAGTCCGCGTTGGACAAGCGTAACTCTTTCAGCTTATCTTTTAACTGCTTGGTAATATCGTACCCAGCTTGAAAAGCCCAAGGCATTTTGTCGAACTCGACGGTTTCCATGGTGCCCACATTGGGACGAATATAGATATCTTGAGGTTCAAGCTCGTCCACTTGCTGTTGTGTACTACGACGAACGAGATAGTTAGAGAGTTGATCCGCGACAGTAAACAGCCCCGTAAATTCATCTTCGGTTTTGTAATCGGTGCTAATATCGACGGCAATAACGACATCAGCTCCCATGGCGCGAGCCACATCGACAGGCATGTTATTGACGACGCCGCCATCGACAAGCATATGACCATTGAGCTTATAGGGAGGAAGTGCTCCTGGTACAGACATGCTAGCCATCATGGCATCAACAAGGTAACCATTACCCAGTACGACTTCTTCTAGGGCAAGAATATCAGTCGCAACAGAACGATAAGGAATGGCAAGCTCATCAAAAGAATCGAATCGCCCTAAGTTCCCTGTAGTCTCACGCAATACTCGCAACATGTTCTGGCCTTGCACCACACCCGTTGGTGCTCGTACCTCACCGAACCTTAAGCCGAGGTCGGTATTAATTTGATAGCGGTCTTCATACTCTTTGTCACGAACTCGACGTTGGCTACGGTCAACACGATCTCGATAACCGCTGCCCCAATCGACGGTGTAGATAAAACTCTCAATTTCATCAGCACTCATCCCCGTGGCATAGAGCCCACCCACATAGGCGCCCATACTGGTACCGGTCACAATATCGACAGGGATCTGCATTTCTTCCAATGCTTTTAAAACCCCAATGTGTGCCGCCCCTTTCGCTCCGCCACCAGCGAGCACAACCGCCACCTTTGGTCGAGGTTCCAAGTCATCCGTTTTTGTTAGAGAGTTTGCGAGGGAAACAGAAGGAGTGATCATCAAAAAGGTACTAACCCAAAGCGCAAAGTTGCGAACCGATGGGCTTGATAACAGCTTTTTGAACATTCACTTCTTCCTTTATTGAATATCTGATCAAGTAGGGCGTGCTAGCAGTACTGTACTAACACGCCCTAATATGTACTAAGAATTAATCAGATAAACAAGCTAATGTTGTTGATTTGGCGATGCTACCAATCAAATATGCTATTTAACCAGTTTGATTTCTTCTCACACTGTTGCTTTATCTGACCGGTTTTATCCCAAACCGGCAGTTTGTAATCACTACGGCAGTTCATTTCTAAACCTCCATCAGATGTAGGCTTGAACCCTAATGTGGTGATTTCTCTTGGCCATGGGAGCTCTAAGCGCTCAGGAATACGCTGCTTCAAGTACTCTGCGTACACTCGTAATGCACCACTCGACCCCGTTAGATTCACGGGTTTATTATCGTCGCGGCCTAGCCAAATTGTCGTCACCTCACGACCATCAACACCGACAAACCAACTATCGCGGTTGTCATTACTGGTACCCGTTTTTCCTGCCAATGCAGCCCAACCAAACTGGCTTTGTAAGAAGCGGCCAGTGCCTTGAGCAACCCCTTGTTTCATCGCGTAGGTCGTTAGCCATGCAGCTTGTTCATCCACGGCTCTTGATGAACGAGGCAAGGATTGATACAGCACATTACCTTCCATATCCATGACTGAGCGCAGAGCGGTCAGTTTTGCACGCTTACCTGAATTTGTCAGAGTCTGATACATCTGTGCAACTTCGAATGGCGTCAAAGAAAACGAACCCAAAAACATCGAAGGCACTGGGCGAATTTCGTCTTTGTTCACGCCCAAACGCTCTAAAGTATTGGAGACTTCAGGAATGCCAAGTGCCATACCTAAGCGCACGGTTGGTACGTTGAGTGATTTCGCTAAAGCAATGTAAAGTGGTACATCACCACGATATTTTCTATCGTAGTTGCGCGGCGTCCACACGTTACCTTTACTGCTCTTCAGACTTAACGGCGTGTCGTGTAGCGTCGTGCCTAGGTTGTATTTATCCGGTTGTTCTAGAGCCGTTAAGTAAATCGCTGGTTTCACTAAAGAACCAATTGGACGACTGGCATTGAGCGCGCGGTTAAAGCCTTCATAACCGACACGTTTACCACCAACCATCGCACGGATTTCACCACTATGGCGATCAACGGCCACAGCAGCGGCTTCTAACTCTTTACCACCCCGTTTAGCTAGTTCTGGGATCTTTTTCGCGATAGCTTGTTCCATTTTGCTTTGCGATACTGGGTCCAGAGACGTAAATACGCGCAGTCCGGTCTCTGCTTTAAATCGCTCCCCAACTTTTTCTTTTAATTCAATGCTCAATTGTTGGAAATAAGCTGGCTGACGGCTCGCAATACGTGGCTTGCTTTGCGTATCGAGTGGACGACTTACAGCTTGTTCATACTGCTCTGAAGTCAACATGTTTTGCTGCATTAACAGGCGCAGAACGAGATCACGACGCTCTTTCGTTCTCTCAGGGTAACGAATTGGGTTGTAGTAAGACGGTCCTTTTACCATCCCAACTAACATCGCCAGTTGATCGATTCGCAACTCCTGAATTGGCTGCCCAAAATAGTAACGCGACGCCAAGCCAAACCCGTGGATCGCTTCACCTCCACTTTGACCTAGGTACACTTCGTTTAGGTAGGCTTCTAAAATACGATCTTTGCTGTAACGGTAATCCAAAATTAGCGCGATATACGCTTCTCGAACTTTACGCCACAGTGTTTTATCACGAGTCAAAAACAGGTTTTTTGCCAATTGCTGAGTCAGCGTACTACCACCTTGAACAGTACGACCCGCCTTAATGTTCGCAACCAATGCACGTGCAATCGCGAGCGGTGACACCCCGTCATGTTGATAAAAATCCCGGTCTTCGGTCGCAAGCAGTGCATCCACCAAAATTTCAGGGAACTGATCACGACGTAAGAAAAGGCGCTGTTCATCACGGTCTTTCTCCAGCATGCCCAACATCTTCGGTTCTAGGCGCAAGTAACCAAGGTCTCCTCGAGATTCTAAAGACTGAATACGTTGCAAACCGGAATCAGAGAAATGCAGCATAATGTGACGATCTGGCTCAGGACCATCGGCAAACTCGAATGGACGACGAATCAATTCAATCCGAGTGGAAGAAGAGGAATATTCGCCTGGGTAACGAGGTTGACTCACTTTACGGTAATTCAACACATCTAGCTCGTTGCGCAGTTCTTGGATGGTGATATTCTCACCAGGGCTTAGATTCAAGATACGGGCATAAACCACCGTTGGCAGCTCAAACAGCTGGCCTTCAAAGCGTTCTTTCACCACACTATCTAAGTAAATCCCAACAAACAGCAAAACAGCGGCAAGTGCAACGCCAGCTTTCCAGCTAAACGACCACAGAACTTTCAACCACGAACGTTTCTCGTTAGTCGGCTTTTTACTCGGCGTACGTCGAGTCTGTTTTGCGGCTCCTTTATTGGTTGTACTTTTCTTCGCTGGCGCTTTTTTCGCGCTAGGCTTCTTGCTGTCAGTCATTATTCAATTGTCTTTTTGTTTTCGTTGTTGCTACATGATTGGCAGGATCATCTGGCCAAACGTGTTTTGGGTAGCGCCCTTTCATCTCTTTTTGAACGTCTTTGTAGCTTCCGTTCCAGAAAGCCGCCAAGTCCGACGTTACTTGCAATGGACGTTGTGCCGGTGAAAGCAGTTCAAGCACCAAACGCTTGCGGCCAAGAGCCACCGTTGGGGAACCACTCTCCCCAAATACTTCTTGCATACGCACCGATAATATCGGCTCATGGCCATATTGGTAACGGATACGCTTCTTTGAACCTGTGGGCAGTTGGTAATGCTCAGGTAACCATTCATCCAGTTGTTGATTGAGTGGCCAACCTAATCGAGCATTAAGCGCTTCGACCAAGTTTATCTTGCTCAGGTCTTTAACCGAACTGACAGACGTCATGTATGGTTCTAACCACTCCTCTAATGAATCCAGCAAACTGACTTCATCAAACATTGGCCATGACTGCTCAGGTAACCATTCCACCGCACAACGAATCCGAGCTAACAAGCTCTCCGCTGCCGGTGTCCAGTTTAGACTCTGTAAGCCCTGGCGGCGGACATACGTGAGTAAAGCTTGTGTCATTTTTTCTTTGCCCGGGCTTGGCAACGGCTCGCGTTCAACGACCAGCAGACCGAGTTTTGTTTGTCGCTCAGCTATTAGGCGGCCTCTTTTTTCATCCCAGTCCACTACTTCTTCAGACGAAAATAGCGTATCAAAGGTCGTTCGCAATATATTGACATCCAATTCACATGCCGAATGAATTTGACTTGAATTAGAATGAGAACGCATTAAGTCAACGGCAACCAAATACTCACAGCCACCTAGCATGTCTTCCTGACGACATTCTGCACCATGACCATTAGCCAAAGTAAATCGCCCAAATTGATTTGTGCGCTGCTGTGCAATGCGATCTGGAAATGCCAAACTTAACACCAGCGGTAATGCATCTTCATCCACGCCTTTCAGGTCAAATACCGTATCCAATTTGTACGCCAGAGATTGAGCACGCTTGAACAACATCGACTTTTTTGGATGAGTACCAACAAGCCAACGATGCAAGCTATAAGCGATATTGGTAACATTTCTCTCTGGCTCTTCAATCAGTGCGACCGCCGCCAAAGCAGCATTTAACATCTTATCACTGTAAGATTGCGCTTTAATTAGCATCGCAGCCGCACGAGGCTCAACGCCTAGTTCATGCGCCTGTTTTCCTTCGGACGTTAATTGCCCTTTTTCCGTCAGTAGTCCCAATGACACCAATAGCTGCTTCGCTTGTTCCAATGACGCATTAGCGGGAACATCAAGCCACTTTAGATCGTGGATATCACTCGCTCCCCAAAAGGCAAGCTCCATAACTAAACTAGCTAAATCGGAATGCAAAATTTCGGGTTGGGGAACCAGCGGTTGCTGCTTGAACTGGTTTTCAGAATAAAGACGAACACAAATGCCCTCTTCTATTCGTCCCGCTCGTCCTGCACGCTGAATCGCTGAAGACTGTGCAATGCGTGTTTGCTCTAAGCGTGTTAAACCGTTTTTCAAATCAAAGCGGGCAACACGCTCTAACCCAGAATCAACGACGAGGCGAATGCCTTCAATCGTTAGTGAAGTTTCTGCAATGTTGGTCGCTAGAACGACTTTACGCTTACCTTGTTCTGCTGGCGTAATCGCTTTTTGTTGATCTGCAAAACTCAGTTGACCATAAAGTGGGCATACGTCGATATCATCCGCTAAATGAGACAACCGCTCTTCAACTTGTTTTATGGCACCAACACCCGGTAGGAAAGCTAACAAAGATCCAGACTCTTTGTTCATAAGACTTTCTATTGTTTTTGCCATACTCGTAGGTAAATGCTCGTTCACACCTAACGGCTGGTAGCGCATTGCCACATCAAAGCTCCGCCCTTCAGATTCAATGTAACGGGCTTCCGGCAACAACGATTGTAATGCTTGTTGGTCAAGCGTTGCCGACATTACCACCAGCTTGAGATCGTCTCGCAATGCCTCTTGAACTTCTAAACTGAATGCCAAAGCGGTATCAGCATGAATGCTGCGTTCATGAAACTCATCAAAGATCAGTAGATCAACCCCATCCAGTTCAGGGTCAGTTTGAATCATCCGAGTCATGATCCCTTCGGTTACGATCTCCAGCTGCGTTGCTGAGCTTACCTTTGCCTCACCACGGACTCGATAACCCACGCGTTGACCAACTTGTTCTCCCAATTGCTCAGCAAGATAACGGGCAATGTTACGCGCCGCGAGTCGTCTTGGCTCAAGCATGATGATTTTTCCAGCAACCGAATGATTTAAGAGTAACTGCAAAGGGAAGTAAGTCGACTTACCGGCACCAGGCGCCGCTTTTACGATCACTTGATGTTGATTTTTGACCGCCGTCAGCAACTCAGGCATCACGGCTTCAATCGGCAATTGTGACAAAGGAAATACCTTATGGTGTAATGATGGCAACATTGTACATAAAAAATTTTTTGTCTAAATAAGCAAATGCATTTCACACCCGCTTTAGAGTCCGCCACTCTACTCAAACGCTATAAACGCTTTCTTGCCGATATCGAGCTCGATACTGGTGAAATCCGTACAATCCACTGCGCAAATACAGGTGCAATGACGGGTTGTGCAACACCCGGAAACAAAGTTTGGTTTTCTACTTCCGACAACCCGAAACGAAAATACCCCAATAGTTGGGAGTTGAGTGAGACCGAACAAGGCCACCGTATTTGCATCAACACCGCGCGTGCCAATCAATTAGCCGTAGAGGCTATTGAAAATAATGTCATTTCAGAGCTTTATGGTTATGACACACTTCAAACTGAGGTGAAATACGGTAATGAAAATAGCCGAATTGATATCTTGCTCAGCGCAGACGACAAGCCAAAGTGCTATATAGAAGTGAAAAGCGTCACTCTTCTTGATGAGACCGACTCTACTGGACAAGGATACTTCCCAGATGCGGTCACGACTCGGGGACAAAAACACCTGAGAGAGCTCACAGAAATGGCACAAAATGGAAGTAGGGCCATACTTTTATTCACTGTTTTACATTCAGGTATTGAAAAAGTATCCGCGGCGCACCATATAGACGCGAAATATTCACTATTACTCAAACAAGCACAAGACGCTGGAGTGGAAGTTCTCTGCTACAAAGCTGAACTGAGCGATACTGGAATGAAGCTGATTTCCGCTATTGATTTTATCAATTAAGAGAAAAAATGATGTCGTCTTCACATTGACGATAACTTTGCGATTCAGTATTTGCTTGCACCGCCTCTTTTTGCTATAGATACCCGCCTTAAATTGACTGCGTAGCAGTTGACTAGGTGTAAGTAGGAGATGCTGTATGCCAGAATCAAAGAAGAAAACGATAGGCATCCTAGCCATTGCCGGCGTGGAGCCATATCAGGAAAAACCTGGTGAAGAGTACATGTCACCAGAGCAGGTTGAACACTTTACGAAAATCTTAACAGCTTGGCGCGACCAGCTAAGAGCTGAAGTGGATCGTACTGTTCACCACATGCAGGACGAAGCAGCAAACTTCCCAGATCCAGTTGACCGCGCCTCTCAAGAGGAGGAGTTCAGCCTAGAACTGCGTAACCGTGACCGCGAACGCCGTTTGATCAAGAAGATTGAAAAGACTTTGGATAAAATCAAAGAAGACGATTTTGGCTTCTGTGAGTCTTGTGGCGTAGAGATTGGCGTTCGCCGTCTTGAAGCACGTCCAACCGCTGACCTTTGTATTGACTGTAAAACACTTGCAGAAATCAAAGAGAAGCAAATGCAAGGTTAATCACCCAGCATTATGATTGTTGAAGGGAGCTCAGGCTCCCTTTTTGTTTTGGCTATCTTCGCACCCTATTTGTTTACTAAATTCGAGATACACGCATGACACGCTATGTAGGTCGATTCGCCCCATCTCCTTCTGGTCCACTGCATTTTGGTTCACTGATTGCCGCTCTTGGCAGTTATTTTCAAGCGAAAGCACAAAACGGAGCTTGGTTAGTACGTATTGAGGACTTAGACCCACCAAGAGAAATGCCAGGTGCAGCGCAACTTATCCTAGAGGCACTCAAGGCCTATCAGCTGCATTGGGATGGAGAAGTGGTATACCAGAGCGAACGTCACGACCTTTACCAAGCTCAAATAAACAAATGGCTCGAAAATGGAGAAGCCTATTATTGCCAATGTACTCGTAAGCAAATTAAAGAGCATGGCGGTTTTTATCCTGGCACTTGCCGCGATAAAAACTTGAAAGAAGGCGCGATTCGCCTAAAAATGACCAAGTCTGTCGCTCATTTCCTCGACCAAAAGCGGGGAACCATTACTATTCCAGAGCAACTCGTTAATGAAGATTTCATTATTAAACGTCGAGATGGATTATTTGCTTATAATCTTGCGGTAGTATTGGACGACATCGACCAAGGCGTCACAGAAGTCGTGCGAGGTGCAGACTTAATCGAGCCGACAGGGCGTCAAATTAGCCTGTACCAAATACTTGGTCAGCCTGAAGTTAGCTACTTGCATTTACCATTGGCGATGGACAACAACGGCAATAAATTGTCGAAACAAAATCACGCGACGGCTATTGATATAGATACACCAAAACCTACTCTATTGCGCGCCATGACATTTTTAGGTTTCGAGATACCTGAAACCGTAAGGGCGGCCAACATAGAAGATATTCTTCGTTGGGGCTGCGAAAACTGGCGGTTGGAACAGCTTCCAGCAGAGATCGAGATCACACCGTGATTCTCAAATGGCATTGTGTAGGCTATCATTAGCCGCAAATTAGGCCCTAGAGGCGTATAAAACTAACCAAAGCAAGATTGGATTAAACCCAGTTATTGCCAGATGCACATGAATACAAACGACTATACACCAAGCGAACCTGCCACAATTCCAGAGCTCGCTCTCAATGTAATAACTCGTGAAGAGCACAACATTTCGCGTAAGCAGATCAGTGATAATGCGCTGAAGGTACTGTACCGCCTAAATGGTGCTGGTTTCGATGCTTTTCTTGTGGGTGGCGGGGTTCGAGACTTACTGCTTGGACAAAAACCAAAAGATTTTGACATTGCGACCAACGCAACGCCGGAACAGATCAAACAGCTATTTCGTAACTGCCGTTTGATTGGTCGCCGCTTCCGCTTGGCTCATATTATGTTTGGCCGAGACATCATTGAGGTTGCGACATTCCGTGGTCACCACCAAGAGCAAAAGAATAAGAGCATTTCTCAGCAATCAAAAGAGGGTATGCTGCTGCGTGACAACGTCTACGGCACCATCGATGAAGATGCTGAGCGCCGTGATTTCACGATTAACTCGATGTACTACAACATCGCAGATTACTCGATTCACGACTACGCACGTGGTATTGAAGATTTAGAAGATCGCCTAATTCGACTGATTGGTGATCCAGAAACACGCTACCGTGAAGACCCTGTGCGCATGCTGCGTGCGGTTCGTTTCGCGGTAAAACTAGACTTTGATATTGAAGAAGACACCGCAGCGCCAATCGAACACATGGCACCGTTGCTCGGTGACATTCCGTCAGCGCGTCTTTTTGAAGAGTCACTCAAATTATTGCAATCCGGTCATGGCTTAGAAACCTACCACCTACTGCGTGAGTACAACCTATTCCAGCAACTATTCCCGACGATTGCAGCGCACTTTACAGAAGATTACTCCTCTCACACTGAGCAGATGTTGGATCTTGTCCTAGATTCTACCGACATGCGCATCGAAGATGGGAAACGCATCAATCCAGCATTTATGTTTGCTGCAATGCTGTGGTACCCACTGTGTGCGAAAGCCGATGAACTGATGGAAGAGCGCAACTTAGGCCATTACGACGCCATTATGGAAGCGAGCAACATCATTCTTGACGAGCAAGTTCGCACAATTGCCATTCCAAGACGCCACACCGCAACCATTCGCGAGATTTGGCAGTTACAGCTTCGTCTTCCACGACGTAACGGTAAACGTGCATTCCGTCTTATGGAGCTCAATAAATTTAGAGCTGGCTTTGATTTTCTTGAAATGCGCGGTGAAATTGAAGGTGGTGACACTCAGAAGCTTGCCAAGTGGTGGGAAACTTTTCAAAATGCAGGCCGAGAAATGCGTCAAGCAATGGCTGCCGACTTAGACGGTCAATCACCGAAAACAGGCCAACGCCGCCGTAAAACTTATCGCAAGAAAAAGAGTAAGCCCAAATCATGATTACAGCGTACATTGCGGTAGGCAGTAACTTGGCTGATCCTGTCAGCCAAGCGAAGCAAGCGATTGAAGCATTAAAAACGCTGCCTAAATCAGAGTTTGTTCAAGCTTCTTCGCTATACAGCAGCACGCCAATGGGGCCACAAAACCAACCGGATTACATCAATGCGGTTGTGTCTATTAACACCAGTTTGACGCCTATTGAATTGCTCAATTGCACACAAGCTATAGAGCAAGAACAAGGGCGTGTCCGTAAAGACGAACGCTGGGGACCAAGAACCTTGGACCTCGACATTGTGCTTTATGGCAATGAGGTGATTAATTCCGAGAGGCTGATCGTTCCTCATTATGGAATGAAAGAGCGTGAATTCGTACTCTACCCTCTTGCGGAAATTGCACCAAGTTTACAACTCCCTGATGGGACCGAGGTCTCTAAACTACTGGAACAAGTAGATAGAAACGGCCTCAGTATCTGGCAGTCATAGCCAACTCCTAGTAAGGATAAAACCATGAAAAAAATGACCATCAACGACCTAATCAAGTGGAAGCAAGAAGGTCGTAAATTTGCTACTTCAACCGCTTATGATGCGAGCTTTGCCCAACTGTTTGAAAGCCAAGAAATGCCAGTACTTCTTGTCGGTGATTCTCTAGGTATGGTTTTGCAAGGTCACAACGATACTCTGCCAGTAACGGTCGATGATATCGCTTACCATACTCGTTGCGTACGCGCTGGTAGCCCAAATTGTTTGTTGATGGCAGACATGCCATTCATGAGCTACACCACGCCAGAGCAAGCTTGCGAAAATGCGGCTAAACTGATGCGTGCTGGTGCCAATATGGTAAAAATTGAAGGTGGTGACTGGCTTGTCGACACGGTGAAAATGCTCACTGAACGATCAGTTCCAGTTTGTGCTCATCTTGGTTTAACTCCTCAAGCTGTTAATATTTTTGGTGGTTACAAAATCCAAGGTCGCGAGCAAGAAAAAGCAGACCGCATGGTAAAAGACGCATTAGCGCTGCAAGAAGCAGGCGCTCAAATCGTCTTACTAGAATGCGTACCAGCTGAGCTTGCTGAACGTATTACGCAAGTGCTTGACGTTCCTGTTATCGGTATTGGTGCAGGTAACGTAACAGATGGTCAAATTCTCGTAATGCATGATATGTTTGGTATTTCTGCCAACTACATGCCGAAATTCTCCAAAAACTTTCTTGCTGAAACAGGTGATATGCGCAAAGCCGTTACTAAATACATTGAAGATGTAGCCAACGGTGTATTCCCAGACGACGCTCATACCATTGCCTAGAGGATAAATGCATGCAAACTTTTGCGGAAATCTCAGCAGTTCGTGAACACCTTAAAACCTTTAAACGTGAAGGTCGTAAAGTGGCGTTTGTCCCTACCATGGGCAACCTTCACGAAGGCCACTTAACTTTAGTGCGTAAAGCACGCGAATACGCTGATATCGTTGTCGTAAGCATCTTTGTTAATCCGATGCAGTTTGATCGTGCAGACGATTTAAATAATTACCCACGCACGCTAGAGGAAGACTTAAGCAAGTTAACCTCTGAAGGGGTCGATGTGGTATTTACGCCAACACCAGAAGTTATCTACCCAGAAGGTCTGGATAAGCAAACCTTCGTCGATGTCCCTGGCCTATCAACAATTCTCGAAGGCGCGTCTCGACCAGGTCATTTCCGTGGCGTGACGACGATTGTGAATAAGCTGTTTAACATCGTACAACCGGATGTCGCGTGCTTCGGCGAGAAGGACTTCCAACAACTTGCGGTTATCCGCAAGATGGTTGATGACCTAGCAATGGACATTGAAATCATCGGTGTACCAACCGTACGTGAAATGGACGGTTTAGCAATGAGTTCACGCAATGGCTTGCTTACGCTGGACGAGCGTCAACGTGCTCCTGTACTTGCTCGTACAATGCGTTGGATCAGTAGTGCCATTCGCGGTGGCCGCGATGACTACGCATCGATCATCGAAGATGCAAGCGACCAACTTCGAGCTGCAGGTCTGCACCCTGATGAGATCTTCATTCGTGATGCTCGTACATTACAAGTGATCACACCAGAAACGACACAAGCTGTCATTCTGATGTCTGCGTTCCTAGGCAAGGCTCGTCTTATCGATAACCAAACGGTAGATATGGTTGTCGAAGCGAAGGAAGAAGCTGAATCTAACAATACAAACTCAGAGAGCGCAGAGTAAGCTCTGAGTCATAAAAGTAAAAAGGTCGACTCTTAAGTCGACCTTTTTTATACTCTACGTATAGACGCAATCTAACCCTTCAGGGCGAGTTTTAAACCGCTTGTGCAGCCACATCCACGCTGGAATATCACGTTTTATCATTTTCTCAAGCTCTTGGTTCAAGATGCTTGCCGCTTTAACCGCATTACGTCTCTCGAAACACTCGCTAATGTCTTTTCCAATGTACAGCGTGTAATGGTGATTTTTTACTCACTGTAACGCCAGATATAACCGCGCACTTTGTTGCATCAATGAGAACACTAGACCCGACGGTACTCGCCGCTTGTTCAACAGCAAAAAACGGCGCAAAAACAGAATGGTTAACGCCATAATCATGGTCGGGCAAATACCAAAGTCGATGACCACTCTTCAGAACTTTGATCATTGATTTCACGTCTTTTCGATCAATCATTTGATGTCCAAAACGAGTTCGACCTCGATGTTGAATAAACTCATAAGCAGGATTCGAATTTGGGCGATAAACGCCATAACCTTGGGCAAACCGGCTAAAAATACGAGCGGTTATCTCCAAGTTTAAATGGTGACTGCACACCACCAACACACCACGTCCATTCTTTTCCTCAGCGAGTAAACGATCTTTTCCAACAATAGAGGTTATCCGACGTATCCGCCAATCTGGCCAAAACCAGGCGATACCGGTTTCGATGATCGCCATTCCAGTATATTGAAAGTTTTTTCGTACTACGTCCTTACATTGCCAATCCGTAAAATCAGGGAAACACAGCTGGAGATTACGCAGAGCGATCTTGTGTCGGCGCTTCATTACATGCATCGCAATACAGCCGATGCTTCTACCTAAGATTCGTAATACTACGTATGGCAGTACATTAACAAGAATCGCTAAAGATCCAAATGCCAGCCATACAGACCAATATTTGGGCTTAAGTAATTGATAGGAGAAAGGCGGCGGCGGGACAATATTCATAGGATCACTCATTTATTACAAATGATTGAAACCTACCATGATAAAAACCGAAAAATTGTATGGGTATGTATTGTTATGCACGCGAAAGAGCAGCATGAGTCGCTGCTCTTTGCTTTATGAGAATGGCTTAGCTTCTTAGGCCAATCCCTTTGGTTACTAGGTAATGCGCAATGGCATATAGTGCAACAACAAACACTGCAAGTACACTAAATGAAGTGACAATGCCCACATCCGAGACACCTAAAAAGCCGTAGCGGAACGCATTCACCATGTAGACGATTGGGTTGATCTTAGAAACGCCTTGCCAAAATTCAGGCAGCAGACTGATCGAATAAAAGACTCCTCCCAAGTAAGTTAAAGGAGTCAATACAAACGTAGGGATGATCGAAATATCATCAAACGTTTTTGCGTAAACCGCATTGATCAAGCCACCGAGAGCAAATACAACCGAAGTCATGAAGACAGTCGCGACAATAATGCCCCAGTGCTCCACGTGCAAATCAACGAACAAAAGTGACACACAAGTAACAATTGCACCGACCAACAAACCTCGAGTCACGCCGCCCATCACATAGCCAGCAATAATCACATAGTTTGGTACCGGTGCCACCAGCAGTTCTTCAATATTCTTCTGTAGCTTTGCACTAAAGAATGACGACGCCACGTTCGAGTATGAGTTAGTGATCACCGACATCATGATCAAACCTGGAACAATGTACTCCATGTAACTAAAGCCGCTCATCTCACCAATTCGAGAGCCAATAAGATTGCCGAAAATGATGAAGTACAACGTCATCGTAATGGCTGGCGGCACTAAGGTTTGCACCCAAATACGTGTAAAACGAGTGACTTCTTTGCTCAGCAAGCTGCGAAATGCCGTCCAATATAAACCGTACATTTAATTACTCCCCTCTCTTACAATGCTGACAAACAACTCTTCAAGTCGGTTGGCTTTGTTACGCATTGAGAGAACTTTAATGCCATGCTCTGTTAACTGACTGAATACCGAATTCAATCCTTGGCTTTTATCTAGTTCTATCTCTAAAGAGCCATCAACAATACTTTGTCGATTAACACCTTCAAGCTCAGGCACCTCGACTTCTGACTCAATATCCAAGATAAATGTCTCGACGCTTAGCTTACCTAGTAACGCCTTCATGGTGGTATTTTCAATCAGCTCACCACGATTAATAATGCCGATATTTCGACACAGCATCTCCGCTTCTTCTAGGTAGTGTGTCGTTAAAATAATCGTAATTCCTTGCTCTTGGTTGATCTCTTTCAGAAACCCCCACATTGAGCGGCGTAGTTCAATATCCACTCCAGCCGTTGGTTCATCTAAAATGAGTAATTGCGGCTCGTGCATCAAAGCTCTTGCGATCATTAAACGACGCTTCATCCCACCGGATAGGTTACGAGCACGCTCTTGGCGTTTTTCCCATAAATCCAATTTTTTCAGGTATTTTTCTGCTCTTTCTTTGGCTAACACTTTAGACACACCGTAATAGCCAGCTTGCTGCATCACAATTTGCTCAACGGTTTCAAACTGGTTGAAGTTGAACTCTTGTGGCACCAAGCCTAAATTCTGCTTGGCCAATTCGAGGTCGGTATCAATGTCATAACCGAAAACTTTCGTCGTTCCGGAGGTTTTATTCACTAAGGAGGAGATGATGCCAATCGTGGTCGATTTTCCTGCACCATTGGGACCCAGAAGCGCGTAGAAGTCACCCTTTTTCACTTGGAGACTTATACCTTTTAACGCCTCAAAGCCACCTGCATACGTCTTGCGCAGTTGTTCAATTTCTAATGCGTACATAAGGTCTTGATTGCCGTTTGTTTGTGATTACTAATACCGACTCATATTTAGCAGCGGTTTACTACAAAATCGCCTTGGGTATCGTATTGGAGGTCCATCAGTTTATCGTTGAATGACGATGATTACAAATAAACCTTTCGATAATATTGGAAATATAACCCTTACCTCGTAAAGGTTATCTCTGAGTAAGACAAAATAGAGCATAAAAAAACGCAACAGGACACTGTTGCGTTTTTAACTGTCAGAATGATTACGCCGTTATGCGCTGATACTGGTCTGCCTCAACATGTGCCACCGCCGCATTCAATGCTTCGTAACGGAATTGGTACATATTTTCATCAGGCACAAGGTCAATCACATGGAATTTCTCTAGCTGTTCTCGTGTTCGCTCATTCGGGCATAATAAATACACGGCACAATTGGCATCGAGAGCATCCTTAATCGCATTCTCTAACGCCAAACCGACGGTCACATCAATCATTGGTACATCCGTAAGATCGAGAATCATCACGTCATAGTCCGAAATACTAGAGTGCTGACGTGAAATGGCTTTAGAAACACTAAAGATCATCGGACCGGAAAGATAAAAGAACAGCACTTTACCATTAGCACGATCCAACAAACCACGCTCGCTGTCAGTCAGCGGCACATCATCTTCATCCGCGTCGCTGATCGCTTTTACTTGTCGCGCCTGCTCTCGGCTCAAACGCTCGATGATGATAATGTTCGAGATAAAGACGCCTAAACCCACCGCAACGATAAGATCAACGAATACTGTAAGCAACATAACGCCATACATCACCGCCATTCCGGAAAAGCTTACCTTATGTGCCCTCTGAATAAAGCTCCAGTCTAGGATGTTAAAGCCAACATACACCGCAATGCCTGCTAACACAGCCATCGGGATTGGCTCTGTTAACCCGCCAGCAACCAGTACAACCAACGCCAACATTAGTGCACGAATCACACCAGATAATGGCGAACGAGCCCCAACTTGGATATTCGTTACCGTCCCCATGGTAGCCCCCGCCCCCGGCAGCGCACCAAACAAGCCTGAGATCATGTTAGCTAACCCTTGACCTCGCAGCTCTTTATCTGAGTCGTGTTCTTTACGAGTTAATGAGTCACCGATAACCGCCGTTAACAAAGTATCAATACAACCTAATGTGCCGAGCACTAATGCATCAATGACCATCTCGACAAACATATCTGTGTCAATATAAGGGGCGACGAGAGAAGGTAACCCAGCAGGAATTTCACCGATACGACGAATATCTTCTGTATCAAAGAGAATCACAGACAATAAAGTCACCGCGACCAATGCCACGAGCTGTGCAGGAACGTATTTACGATATTGCTTAGGGAAGAAAAAAAGAATCCCCAAAGTCAGTAGTCCCAAAAACAACTCACTGAACTTAAGGTTAGAAATGGTCTCCGGCAAAGCAGATAACGTTCCGAGTACTCCCCCTGAAGGCGCAGCATGCCCCATCAAAGGCGATAACTGCAGAATGATAAGAATCACACCAATGCCAGACATAAACCCGGAAATAACGCTATAAGGCATTAAGGTAACGTATTTACCCAGTTTTAACGTCCCCAATAGGATTTGGAACGCGCCAGCCATCATGACAACCGTGAAAGTCATAGCCATGCCCGTTTCTGGGTATTTCGCCATCATACTGGTTAATACTGCGGTCATGATTACCGTCATTGGCCCTGTCGGTTCTGATATTAACGTATTAGAACCACCAAATAACGAGGCAAACAAACCGACCATTATTGCTCCCCAAAGGCCGGCCTCAGCACCGGCTCCGGATGCAACACCAAACGCTAACGCCAGAGGGAGAGAGATAATCGCCGTGGTTACCCCGCCAAATACATCCCCTTTGAAATTGATATCTTCAAAACGACTACCGAACACTGCTGATTTTCCCTGCATTCAATTTTAAAAAGTAAAATATCACTACTTTAACGAGCTAGGCGAAAATTTAAACCATAAATAGATTAAGGCTAAATTCACACCACAAATAGTTTCACCAGATTTTACTTTTTTCTTAATGAAAACTAGTCAGATGAGTCCTATCTGACGAATATTTAACGAGATCGAAATTGTAACATTGTGTATAGTTACAACACTGATCGCTTGCATGTGCACACAAACAGCGGCAGCGATTTTGTCTTTTAAGGGAAGTAGTTTGCAAAATGCCGGAAATAAAACAGTTATTTGAAAACAATTCGAAATGGTCTCAAGAGATCAAATCTGATCGACCTGAATACTTCGCAAAACTCGCTGAGGGGCAAAAGCCTGATTTTCTTTGGATTGGCTGCTCTGATAGCCGCGTCCCTGCCGAGCGACTAACCGGACTATACTCAGGTGAACTCTTTGTTCATCGGAATGTTGCAAACCAAGTTATCCATACTGATCTCAACTGTCTATCCGTCGTCCAGTACGCCGTAGACGTTCTTAAGGTTAAACACATCATTGTCTGTGGACACTATGGATGTGGTGGCGTAAATGCAGCCATTGATAACCCTAAGCTAGGTCTTATTAATAATTGGCTGTTACATATCAGAGATATTTATTTCAAACACCGCACTTACCTAGATCAAATGCCGCAACAAGATCGAGCGGATAAACTAGGCGAGCTTAATGTTGCAGAACAAGTGTACAACTTGGGTAACTCAACCATCCTGCAAAACGCTTGGGAGCGTGGGCAAGATGTTGAAATTCATGGTGTGGTATACGGAATTGAAGATGGTCGCTTAGAGTACTTAGGCATTCGTTCTAACTCTAAGGAAACCGTAGAAGCGTCTTACCAGAAAGCTCTTTCGACGATTCTAAATACAGACAACAAGCTGCTTTGTCGCTAAGTCATATCTAAAAACTGGACAAAAAACGCCCATCTAAGATGGGCGTTTTTTTATATTTTTAATGCTGAACTCAATGATTATTCTTGAGGTACAACTTTACCGATGTATGGTAAGTGGCGGTATTTCTGCGCGTAATCAATACCCACACCAACGACAAACTCATCTGGGATTTCGAAACCAATCCAATCCACAGGAACATTCACTTCACGACGAGATGGCTTATCTAGGAGCGTACAAATCGCGATAGACTTCGGCTCACGTAGCGAAAGAATCTCACGGATTTTATTTAGTGTGTTACCAGTGTCAATGATGTCTTCAACAAGCAGAATGTCTTTACCTTTGATGTCATCATCCAAATCTTTCAAGATACGAACGTCACGTGAGCTTTCCATCGTGTTGCCGTAGCTTGACGCTGTCATAAAATCAACTTGGTGAGTCAGTTCGATAGCACGTGCCAAGTCTGCCATAAATACAAATGAGCCACGCAATAAGCCTACCAACACAAGATCTTCACTACCTTGATAACGCTCTGTAATTTGTTTGCCTAATTCACGAACTCGCTCCTGAACTTCTTGCTCAGAAATCATGACTTCTATTGTATGTTTCATACTGTGCTCAATCTAAATTTGTGGGTTGAGGTAAGTCGCACGCAAACGATCACCTAATCTTACGGCGTGTAGTGTATCACCACGTTCATTGGGTTGAAAGTCGCATCCTGTTGCCAAAAAATCTTGGAAGAAGGTCTTAGTTTTATAAAGTTCATAGCTAAATTTATCAATAATAATGACATTACTGTATATAAATTGTTCTACAGATGTTGACCTTGTGCATATGCACCATTACACTCATCACTGCTTTAAGCAACTATTAAAATAATCAATTAGGGGGTTACCCCCAATATCAACTCAAATGGCAAGGAAAATGGATATGGACTCAATTGCAAAGAGACCTAGAACTAGGCTTTCTCCAATTAAGCGTAAGCAACAGTTAATGGAAATCGCATTGGAAGTATTTGCGCGCCGCGGCATCGGTCGTGGTGGTCACGCAGATATCGCAGAAATTGCTCAAGTTTCTGTGGCGACTGTTTTTAACTACTTCCCTACACGCGAAGACTTGGTGGATGAAGTTCTCAATCACGTCGTACGTCAGTTCTCAAACTTCCTATCGGATAACATAGACCTAGACTTACATGCACGTGAAAACATCGCCAATATTACTAATGCGATGATCGAGCTTGTCAGCCAAGACTGTCACTGGCTAAAAGTATGGTTCGAGTGGAGTGCTTCAACACGTGATGAAGTATGGCCATTGTTTGTTTCAACTAACCGTACTAACCAGTTGCTGGTACAAAACATGTTCATTAAAGCAATTGAACGCGGTGAGGTGTGTGACCAGCACGATTCAGAACACTTGGCAAACCTGTTCCACGGTATTTGTTACTCACTGTTTGTCCAAGCGAACCGCGCTAAAGGTGAAGCGGAACTGAAACATCTAGTGAATTCATACTTAGATATGCTTTGCATTTACAACCGTGAACACTAAAGCTTAACTAGTAATATATGTCAGCCCACCGTTTGGTGGGCTTTTTATTGTCTGCTGTCAGCTAAGCACACATTTATATTCCTATGTAACAAGCATAAAAAAACCGCTGCAATGCAGCGGCTTCTATCATTCAGTCAGAAAAAGCTTACTTCTTCTTAACTGCTTTTTTGTTTGGCAGGTCAGTGATTGAACCTTCAAATACTTCAGCAGCTAGACCTACAGACTCGTGTAGAGTTGGGTGAGCGTGGATAGTCAGAGCGATATCTTCTGCATCACAGCCCATCTCAATTGCAAGGCCGATTTCACCAAGTAGTTCACCACCGTTAGTACCAACGATAGCACCACCGATTACGCGGTGAGTTTCTTTGTCGAAGATTAGCTTAGTCATACCGTCTGCACAGTCAGATGCGATTGCACGACCTGATGCTGCCCATGGGAATGTTGCTACTTCGTACTTGATGCCTTCTTCTTTCGCTTCTTTTTCAGTCTTACCAACCCAAGCCACTTCTGGCTCAGTGTACGCAATTGAAGGGATAACTTTAGGGTCAAAGTAGTGCTTCTTACCAGAGATAACTTCAGCAGCTACGTGACCTTCATGCACACCTTTGTGAGCAAGCATTGGTTGACCAACGATATCACCGATCGCGAAGATGTGAGGAACGTTAGTACGCATTTGCTTATCAACGTTGATGAAGCCGCGCTCGTCAATTTCTAGACCCGCTTTTTCACCGTCGATTAGCTTACCATTTGGTACACGACCGATAGCAACTAGAACCGCATCGTAACGCTCAGCTTCAGCTGGCGCTTTCTTGCCTTCCATTGAAACGTAGATACCGTCTTCTTTTGCTTCAACTGCTGTTACTTTCGTTTCTAGCATTAGCTTGAACTTGTCTTTGATACGCTTAGTAAATACTTTCACGATATCTTTGTCTGCTGCAGGAATTACCTGGTCAAACATTTCAACAACTTCAACTTTAGAACCTAGAGAGTGGTAAACCGTACCCATTTCTAGACCGATGATACCACCGCCCATGATAAGCAGTTTTTCTGGCACTTCTTTTAGTTCTAGAGCGTCAGTAGAGTCCCAAATACGTGGGTCTTCATGCGGGATAAATGGCAGTTTGATTGGACGAGAACCAGCCGCAACGATTGCGTTGTCAAAGTTAACAACTGTTGGCTCACCTTCGCCTTCTACAAGGATAGAGTTAGGGCCAGTGAACTTACCGTAACCGTTAACTACTGTTACGTTACGCATCTTAGCCATACCGCTTAGGCCGCCAGTTAGTTGGTTAACAACTTTTTCTTTCCAGATGCGGATTTTGCTGATGTCTGTTTGAGGCTCACCGAACACAACGCCGTGGTCAGCCATCGCTTTCGCTTCTTCAATTACTTTAGAAACGTGAAGCAGTGCTTTAGATGGGATACAACCCACGTTCAGACATACACCGCCAAGCGTGCTGTAACGTTCAACTAGTACAGTTTCAAGACCTAAGTCCGCACAACGGAATGCAGCGGAGTAACCAGCAGGACCAGAACCAAGTACAACAACTTGGGCTTTAATTTCTTTGCTCATTTTGACCTCTTGTAGTCATTATCCCTAACAGGCTGAGTGGGTATCGATTTTTTATGTTTAAGAGAGATTTGTTTTAAACAGTTATTTTCAGACCGCTAACAGTTTACAGAGATGTTAATGGTGTGAAAAGTAAATCAATTTAGCCTGTGAGCTAGACAACAATTCGATTGTGAAAACCCTGAACGAAGCAAGGCTGATAACCAAATTGTCGGTAATTATGATTAGCAGAGGCGGCTAAGTTGCCGCCTCTCATTCATCTAATTTCTATTACAGAACTAGACGACGAATGTCAGATAGACATGAGTTTAGGTAAGTGATGAAGCGCGCACCTTCAGCACCATCGATCACACGGTGGTCGTATGATAGAGACAGTGGAAGTTGTAGACGCGGTTCGAACTCTTTACCGTTCCATACCGGTTTCATTTCTGACTTAGACACACCTAGGATACCAACTTCTGGTGCGTTTACGATTGGAGTAAACGCCGTACCGCCGATACCGCCTAGGCTAGAGATAGTGAAACAGCCACCTTGCATGTCAGCCGCAGTTAGCTTACCAGCACGTGCTTTCTTAGAAACCGCCATTAGCTCTTCAGATAGCTCGTAGATGCCTTTCTTGTTCACGTCTTTAAATACAGGAACAACTAGACCGTTTGGTGTATCTACCGCGATACCAACATTCACGTATTTCTTCAGGATTAGGCTCTCACCGTCTTCTGATAGAGAAGAGTTGAACGCTGGGAACGCTTCAAGCGCTTTAGCTACCGCTTTCATGATGAACACAAGTGGTGTGATCTTCATTCCAGTGTCTTTCTTCGCTTCAATCGCGTTTTGCTCTTTACGGAATGCTTCAAGAGCCGTGATGTCTGCGTTATCCCACTGTGTAACGTGCGGGATCATTACCCAGTTACGGTGTAGGTTTGCGCCAGAGATCTTCTTAATGCGAGATAGCGGTTGAACTTCTGTCTCACCAAACTTGCTGAAGTCCACTTTTGGCCATGGTAGTAGACCAAGAGCCGCGCCGTCGCCTTTGCCAGATGCTGCTGCACCTGCGCCAGACTCAAGACGCTTAAGTGCATCTTTCACGTAAGCTTGAACGTCTTCTTTTAGGATACGGCTCTTACGACCAGAACCTTTAACCTTAGAAAGATTAACGCCAAATTCACGCGCTAGACGACGAACAACTGGAGACGCGTGAGCGTACTCATCGTTTTCTTTGAAATCGCCAGTCGCTGCTGGAGCTGCTGCCGCTGGAGCTTCTGCTTTAGGAGCCGGAGCTGCAGGTGCTGCCGCTTGAGCTGGAGCTGAAGCTGCTGCAGGAGCAGGTGCTGCACCCGCCACTTCGAATACCATGATTAGTGAGCCAGTAGACACTTTGTCGCCAGCTGCAATCTTGATTTCTTTAACTGTGCCAGCGAATGGTGCAGGAACTTCCATAGAAGCTTTGTCACCTTCAACAGTGATTAGAGATTGCTCTTCTTCCACTGTGTCGCCAACCGCAACCATGATCTCAGTAACTTCAACTTCGTCGCCGCCGATATCTGGAACGTTCACTTCTTTTGCCGCAGACGCTGCTGGAGCTGCTGCCGCAGGAGCTTCAGCTGCCGCTGGTGCTGCTGGAGCGCCTGAACCTGCTGTTTCGAATACCATGATAAGTGAGCCAGTCGATACTTTATCGCCTGCTGCAACTTTGATCTCTTTTAGAGTACCTGCGAATGGCGCTGGAACTTCCATAGAAGCTTTGTCGCCTTCAACAGTTAGAAGAGATTGCTCTTCTTCGATGCTGTCGCCAACGGCAACCATGATTTCAGTAACTTCTACTTCATCACCACCGATGTCTGGTACGTGAACTTCTTTTAGTTCTGCCGCTGCTGCTGGAGCTGGAGCTGCTGCTGGAGCTGCTTCTGCCGCAGGAGCAGGTGCAGCGTCAGCTGCACCCTCGGCTTCGAAAATCATGATTAGAGAACCAGTAGAAACCTTGTCGCCTTCTGCAACTTTGATTTCTTTAACGATACCCGCTTGAGAAGCAGGAACTTCCATAGAAGCTTTATCGCCTTCAACTGTGATCAGAGATTGCTCTTCTTCAACCTTGTCGCCAACGCTTACAAGAATCTCAGTAACTTCAACCTCATCCGCACCGATGTCTGGTACATTAATTTCGATTGCCATTTCTTATCTACCTTCTTAATTAAGCGTATAGCGGGTTTGTTTTCTCTGTGTCGATGTCGAATTTCTTAATTGCTTCTGCAACTACAGATTTCTCAACTTCGCCACGTTTCGCTAGTTCAGTTAGCGCTGCTACTACTACGTAACCTGCGTTCACTTCGAAGTGACGACGTAGGTTTTCACGGCTGTCTGAACGACCGAAGCCATCAGTACCAAGAACTTTGAAAGACTCAGCAGGAATGTATGCACGAACCTGCTCTGCGTAGTTCTTCATGTAGTCAGTTGCTGCGATAGCAGGTTCAGTACCCATTACTGTTTGGATGTAAGGTACTTTCGCTTCCGCTTCTGGGTGAAGCATGTTGAAACGCTCTGCATCTTGGCCATCGCGAGTTAGTTCGTTGAATGACGTTACAGAGTAAACATCAGAAGCAACACCGTAATCTTCGCTTAGGATTTGAGCTGCTTTACGTACTTCATTCATGATAGTACCAGAGCTCATTAGCTGAACTTTCGCTTTGTCGCCCGTGTAAGTTTCTAGCTTGTAGATACCTTTACGGATGCCTTCTTCAGCGCCTTCTGGCATTGCTGGCATTGCGTAGTTTTCGTTCATTAGCGTTAGGTAGTAGAACACGTTTTCTTGTTCTGGACCGTACATGCGACGGATACCGTCTTGCATGATTACTGCTACTTCGTACGCGAATGTTGGGTCGTAAGAAATACAGTTAGGAACCGTACCCGCCAAAATGTGCGAGTGGCCGTCTTCGTGCTGTAGACCTTCACCGTTCAACGTTGTACGACCCGCAGTTGCACCTAGTAGGAAACCACGTGCTTGTTGGTCACCAGCCATCCACGCCATGTCGCCAACACGTTGGAAGCCGAACATTGAGTAGTAGATGTAGAACGGGATCATTGGTAGGTCGTTTGTCGAGTATGAAGTCGCAGCAGCAACCCATGAAGACATAGCACCTAGCTCGTTGATACCTTCTTGTAGAACCTGACCTGAAGTCGCTTCTTTGTAGTAAGAAACAACGCCACGGTCTTCTGGTGTGTAAGTTTGACCGTGCGGGTTGTAGATACCGATTTGACGGAACAGACCTTCCATACCGAATGTACGTGCTTCGTCAGCAATGATAGGAACGATGTTCTTACCAATGTTCTTGTTCTTAAGTAGAACGTTTAGTGCACGTACGAATGCCATAGTAGAAGAGATATCACGCTTCTGTTCTTCTAGTAGTGGCTTGAATTCTTCTAGCTCAGGAACGATGAATTCTTGAGTGAATTTTGGTAGACGCTGTGGCGTGTAGCCGTGTAGCGCTTTACGACGAGCGTGTAGGTATTCGTACTCTTTTGAACCTTCTTCAAGTTTCAGGTACGGAAGTTCTTTCACTGCTTCGTCAGTTAGGATGTCTTGAAGACCTAGACGGTCACGTAGGTGTAGTACGTGAGTCATGTCCATCTTCTTAACTTGGTGCGCGATGTTCTTACCTTCAGCCGCTTCACCCATGCCGTAACCTTTAACAGTCTTAGCTAGGATTACTGTTGGACGACCTTTAGTTTCTGCCGCGTTTTTGTATGCCGCGTATAGCTTAGAAGACTCGTGACCACCACGCTTAAGTGCGAAGATTTCGTCATCAGTCATGTCAGCAACAAGTGCAGCTGTCTCTGGGTACTTACCAAAGAAGTGCTCACGTACGTACGCGCCATCTTTAGATTTGAATGTTTGGTAGTCGCCGTCGATCGTTTCATTCATAAGCTGTAGAAGCTTACCAGTCGTATCTTTAGCTAGTAGTGAATCCCAGTTGTTACCCCAGATTACCTTCACTACGTTCCAACCAGCACCTTTGAACAGACCTTCAAGTTCTTGAATGATCTTACCGTTACCCATTACAGGGCCATCTAGACGCTGTAGGTTACAGTTGATTAGGAAACATAGGTTGTCTAGTTTCTCACGCGCAGCGAAAGAGATAGCACCACGTGATTCTGGCTCATCCATCTCACCGTCACCTAGGAACGCGTAAACGCGCTGCTCTGAAGTATCTTTAAGACCACGGCCTTCTAGGTACTTAAGGAAACGAGCTTGGTAGATAGAAGCGATTGGACCTAGGCCCATCGATACTGTCGGGAACTGCCAGAATTCAGGCATCAGTTTAGGGTGCGGGTATGAAGGAATACCTTTGCCGTCTACTTCTTGACGGAAGTTGTCTAGCTGCTCTTCAGTTAGACGACCTTCAACGAATGCACGTGAGTAGATACCTGGTGAAATGTGACCTTGGTAGTAAACTAGGTCGCCACCATCCTTCTCGTTTGGTGCACGGAAGAAGTGGTTGAAACATGTCTCGTAGAACGCAGCAGAAGACTGGAAAGACGCCATGTGGCCGCCTAGCTCTAGGTCTTTCTTAGATGCACGTAGAACGATCATGATAGCGTTCCAACGAATAATTGAGCGAATACGACGCTCAAGTGTTGTGTCACCTGGGTATGCTGGTTCTTGGTCTGCAGGAATCGTGTTGATGTAGTTAGTTGTGATACCTGTTGGCATATCAACACCGTCTAGACGTGCTTTATCTAGAACTTGCTCTAATAGGAATTGAGCACGCTCTAGACCTTCTTCACGTACAACTGACTCAAGCGCTTGTAGCCATTCTTGAGTTTCCAGTGCATCTACGTCATGCTTCATATCAGACATGGCGATCTATCCTTCTGTTGGTTGGATCTACTTATTTAAGTAACGCTCTTACGAGTCATTACCCTGCTGAATTCGACGTAGAGAACGCTCTCGTCGAGACTCTTCTCGAGTCAAATCCAACAATGTTTCTTCGATGTAAGCCAAGTGCGAGTGGGACATTTCTCGCGCCTTTTCAGGCTGACCAGAAACAATCGCATCCACGATATTGGCTCGGTGTTTACTGACTTTCTCGACCGCTTCTGGGCGGCGACGTAGTAATTTAAAATTTTGTAGAATATTTTGCTCAAGCAAAGGTGCTAAGCTTCGAACAATGTGCAACAAAACCACGTTGTGCGCGGCCTCTGTCAAAGCGATCAAAAATTGCATTACTTCCGCAGATTCAGCTTCGATATCGTTGTTTGCTTGCTCTTGGCTAATGCGCTCAAGGCAACCTTGAATACGCGCAAAATCTTCTTCGGTACCACGTAAAGCTGCAAAGTAGGCTGAAATTCCTTCCATCGCATGACGAGACTCAAGCACATCAAGCTGGGTTTCAGAATGACTAGACAACAAATTCAACAAGGGATCTGAAAAGCTCTTCCAGATATTCTCACTTACGAATGTTCCGCCACCTTGGCGACGAGTCAACAAACGCTTCGCTTCCAAGCGTTGAATGGCTTCTCGGACTGAAGGACGAGACACATCGAACTGTTTTGCCAGTTCACGCTCTGGAGGCAGTTGTTGCCCCGGAGACAATGTTCCTTCCACTATCAACCTTTCTAACTCTTGTTCTATAACATCAGAGAGTTTTGGCTGACGAATCCTTTGATAAGCCATAATTTATTGTTCTTCTACTCTTGCAGGTAATTGGTAATACCAATTTTAAGTTGGTGCAGAAATTAACATAATTAAAACGCCACTGTCCAGCCGAAAATTGACCTAAATCATAGAACGAGCTTACTTCCAACACTCTGATAACAATCGACTGTTAAAACAGCAATAGAATTGGTATGACCAATTACATAAAGCATACAAATGGGAAGTCGACGTGCTAGCAGTTTTGGAAAAGAAATACAGAAAATGACAAAATTATCAGTCTATTTATTCACCAAAATGGCATGTACGAGCGTAAAAATGTAGTTAACTTTTAACAATCATTAATATTTCTGGTATCAAAAAAAGGCATACCTGATCGTATGCCTTATTTATTTCGCTTTTTTGAATTTACACTTTCGCTACAAATCAACGCTGTATAAGCAGTCTATATTTCACCCAATCAAAGCTTAGACCAGGATCGCTTTTTCTCAAGGGCGCAATATATTGATGACCGGTAATTCGTGGCGGGGTGATTTGAGGATAAGACTGCATAATCACCTCAGTGATCTCTGCAAGTGATTGATATTGCGCTTCTGTGTAGGCAGTAAATTCTGTCCCTTCAAGCTCGATACCAATGGAATAGTCATTACAACGCTCCCTGCCCGCGAAACTGGATTGACCGGCATGCCATGCTCTATCGAGAAAAGAAACAAATTGAACAACCTCGCCGTTTCTTTTAATCAAGCAATGTGCAGAAACGCCCATTTTGTGAATAACTTCAAAAAATGGATGTTCATTTGGGTCTAGCTTGCCAGTGAAGAAGTCCTCTATATATGGTCCACCAAACTGCCCAGGAGGCAAACTGATATTGTGTACCACCAGCAGAGAGATGTCGTTTACATCAGAGCGGGCATCAAAAAATGGTGACGGAACATGCTTTGCTTGTGTCAGCCAGCCATTCTCGATAATTGGGCGCATATCAACCTCTCTACTTTGCAAATTAACTGCTGAAATTATTGACACCGGAGAGTATCATTCGTTGCCATCTCCCTTTCAAGACAAGATTTGCGATGAAGAACACACACAACATTCAAGAACGCCTAGAATACCTTAAACAACAACTCCCTTTAGAGATCACTCGCTCTGTCGCTGATACCTTAAAAGAAGATCTAGGTGGCAGTGTCGACGCAGATAACGACATTACTGCATCTTTGATCCCTGCCGAGGCGGTTAATACCGCAACGATTATTACTCGTGAGCATGGTGTGTTCTGTGGTCAAGCATGGGCTGATGAAGTTTTTAAACAGCTCGGTGGCAAGGTCAGCATTGAATGGCACGTAAAGGACGGAGATAAAGTCGAACCTAACCAAACCCTTTGCACGCTGACAGGCCCTGCTCGCGACTTGTTAACTGGTGAGCGTAACGCAATGAATTTCATCCAAACGTTGTCTGGCTGCGCAACAGTTACCGCAGAGTACGCTGAAAAAATCGCGCATACTGAGTGTCGTCTACTAGACACACGCAAAACCATTCCTGGTCTGCGTAGCGCACTAAAATACGCCGTGACGTGTGGTGGTGGCTTTAACCATCGCATCGGCGTGTTCGACGCTTACCTCATTAAAGAAAACCACATTATTGCTTGTGGTGGCATCACTCAAGCCATCCAAAAAGCGAAAGAGCTTAACCCAGGCAAACCGGTAGAAGTAGAAACGGAAAGCTTAGAAGAGTTGAAACAAGCGATAGAGGCTGGTGCCGACATCATCATGCTCGATAACTTCACAAAAGAAATGATGCGTGAAGCCGTAGCGATTAACGCAGGTCGTGCCGCTTTAGAGAACTCCGGCAACATTACGCTAGAGACCATCGCAGAATACGCAGAAACCGGTGTCGATTACATTTCGGTAGGCGCGTTGACTAAGCATTTAAAAGCGATGGATCTTTCGATGCGCTTCAAATAATAAAAGCAACACAATCTAAATTACTTCAACCAACTCAGTGAGTTGTGAGTGATTCATCATTAAAAAGGGCCAATAGGCCCTTTCTTTTTATCCATTAAAAAAATAGTACTACTCGCAAAACTCTGCATGCAATATGCAACTTTCTACCAAAGAGTTTTATCTCACTCGAGAGCCCACCCCTTCCCCATTTTCAACCCACTTTAACTCTCCATAATCTTTCGCCAATGCAAGAGCATTATTAATTTTTAGGAAAGGGTTAAAAATGAAAAACAGTAAACAGAAAAAACAACAGGGTTTTACTCTGATTGAATTAATGATTGTGGTGGCCGTTATTGGTGTTTTAGCGGCAATTGCACTTCCTCAATATCAAAAGTACGTTGCGAAAAGTGAAGTGGCATCGGTATTAGCAACTCTGACTGGAGCTAAAACAAATGTTGAAGCATTTACTGTAGAAACAGGACAATTCCCAGCTGCTGGCCAAGAAACAGCGCTAGGTGTACCTGTAATGCCTTTAGGTACCGTAGCATTTGCTCAGGATACCACGAACGTCGATGCGGGAACTGTAACATTCACTTTTGATGCAGCCGGAAACGATGCTAGTACACTTGTTGCGGGCCATACCGTTGTTCTTACTAGAACTTCAAATACAGGTGCATGGGCTTGTACATCAGACATTCCTGCAGTTGAACAATTGTTACCTAAAACATGCACTGGTGCATAATACGTGCAAAGTAACCTCTCAACAATTCTTCGTCAGGTCGGATTACTCACCTTTTCCCAAGAAGAATCGTTACTTGAGCAAGTCAAAGCTTCTGGCATTTCGATGCCGGAAGCTTTACTCAGTTCTGGATTATTTACATCAAGCGAACTCGCTGATCACTTAAGTTCTCTCTTTGGTTTAAATCAGCCCGAGTTATCTCAGTATGAGTACGCCTCACTTTGTCAACAACTCGGTCTACGTGAATTAATCACACGGCATAACGCACTCCCACTCCAGCGTACGTCTTCAACGTTATTACTCGCCGTTGCCGACCCCACCAACCAACAAGCAGAAGATGATTTTCGCTTTGCCACTGGTTTACAGGTTGAATTGGTCTTGGGGGAATTTAGTCAACTCAGCGCGGCAATTCGACGCTTGTATGGTCGTTCATTGAGTCATGAGAAGTCCGGGTTAAAAGAGATCAACCAAGAAGAGTTAGCCAATCTGGTTGATGTGGGCGCAGATGAAATCGACAACATTGAAGACTTGAGCCAAGATGAGTCTCCTGTTAGCCGTTACATCAACCAAATTCTGTTGGACGCTGTGCGCAAAGGCGCATCCGATATCCACTTTGAGCCTTATGAAAAGATGTACCGCGTGCGCCTACGCTGTGATGGCATCTTAATTGAAACACAGCAGCCACCAAGCCACTTAAGTCGCCGCTTATCCGCTCGTATCAAAATCCTCTCTAAGCTTGATATTGCAGAGCGACGTTTACCACAAGATGGGCGTATTAAGCTCAAGTTGAATCACGACACCGCGATTGATATGCGTGTATCCACGCTACCGACTCTATTCGGAGAGAAAATTGTATTACGACTGCTCGACAGCAGCTCTGCTTCACTGGATATCGACAAGCTTGGTTATAGCGAACAACAAAAACAATTGTACTTGGATGCGCTGCGTCGCCCACAAGGCATGATTTTGATGACAGGCCCAACCGGGAGCGGAAAAACCGTATCTCTGTACACTGGGCTAAGTATCCTCAATAAGCCAGAAATCAACATTTCCACGGCAGAAGACCCAGTAGAAATTAACTTATCGGGCATTAACCAAGTTCAAGTTCAGCCTAAGATTGGTTTTGGTTTTGCCGAAGCACTGCGTTCTTTCTTGCGTCAAGACCCCGATGTGGTAATGGTCGGTGAGATTCGTGACTTAGACACTGCAGAAATCGCCATCAAAGCCTCGCAAACTGGTCACTTAGTACTTTCAACCTTGCATACCAACTCTGCGGCTGAAACGGTTATTCGTTTATCAAACATGGGCGTAGAAAGCTTTAACTTGGCCTCATCCCTTAGTTTGATTATTGCCCAGCGCTTGGCCCGTAAACTGTGCTCGCACTGTAAACAATCACAAGAGCTTACCGTTCAGCTACAACACCTTGGAATTCAAGCAAGCGACAACATTTTTAAAGCCAATCCCGATGGATGTAATGAGTGTACCCATGGTTATTCCGGCCGAACGGGGATTTATGAAGTGATGCGCTTTGATGAATTTCTTTCCGAAGCGCTTATTAAAGGCGCCTCGGTACATGAACTAGAAAAACTCGCCATCGCAAATGGTATGAGCACGTTACAAATGTCGGGCATAGAAAAACTCAAACAAGGGATCACAAGTTTTAGTGAACTACAGCGCGTACTTTATTTTTAATCCTTTAATCAGCAGTCACCTCTATGAAAAGCACTACACCACAACTTAAAAACTTCCGCTGGAAAGGCATCAACAGTTCAGGCAAAAAGACGTCTGGACAAACCCTCGCGATGACAGAAATTGAAGTACGCGAACGCCTAAACGCACAGCATATCAAGATCAAGAAGTTAAAGAAAAGCAGTATCTCGTTTCTCACTAAACTCAGCCATCGCGTAAAAGGCAGAGACATCACGGTGTTTACCCGTCAAATTTCGACGATGTTGATAACCGGTGTCCCCTTAGTTCAGGCTTTAAAATTGGTATCAGAAAATCACAAAAAAGCAGAGATGAAATCCATTTTGATGAGCGTAACACGCGCCGTCGAAGCGGGTACGCCTATGTCAAAAGCCATGCGCACTGCAAGTGAACACTTTGACCCACTCTATACCGACCTTATCGCAACAGGTGAGCAATCCGGTAACTTAGCAGAAGTGTTCGAGCGCTTAGCCACCTACCGAGAAAAAAATGAGCAGCTTCGTGCGAAAGTGATCAAAGCACTGATCTACCCAGCCATGGTAGTTCTAGTAGCGTTAGGCGTGTCGTTTATCATGCTCACCAAAGTCATTCCCGAGTTTGAAAAAATGTTTGTTGGTTTTGGTGCTGACTTACCGTGGTTTACCAGGCAAGTATTAGATCTTTCCGCCTGGACACAAAACTGGAGTCCGTTTATCGCACTAGGCTCCATTAGTTTATTCATCTCGGCGAGAATCCTCTCTAAGCGTTCAGATTCTTTTCGCTTAATGCTCAACCGCTCTGTGCTTAAATTTCCTGTTCTGGGCCCTTTATTATCAAAAGCCGCTATCGCCAAATTTAGTCGAACACTCGCCACAAGCTTTACAGCGGGTATTCCAATTCTAACCAGTTTAAAAACCACATCAAAAACCTCAGGAAACTTACACTATCAACTCGCTATAGAAGAAGTTTACCGTGATACCGCCGCAGGTATGCCAATGTATGTTGCCATGCGTAATTGTAATGTGTTCCCTGAATTGGTGTTACAAATGGTTATGATCGGTGAAGAGTCTGGTCGACTTGACGATATGCTCAATAAAGTTGCAACGATCTACGAGTTTGAAGTCGACAACACCGTCGACAACCTTAGTAAAATTCTAGAGCCACTAATTATCGTTTTTTTAGGTATCGTTGTTGGCGGATTAGTGACAGCAATGTACTTGCCAATCTTTAACTTAATGAGTGTATTGGGCTAGAATGAGCTGTTAACTCCTTTAAAACAGCACTTGCTGATTTCACTCATCGCTCAAGAGACAAATATGGAAGTATTCCAGTACTACCCTTGGCTATTCGTTGTGTTTGCCACCATCTTCGGTCTGATCGTGGGTAGCTTCCTCAATGTGGTTATTTATCGACTACCTAAAATCATGGAACTAGAATGGCGACGCGAATGTGCCGAGTCATTTCCTGAATACAAAATAGAACCTCCTAAAGAAGTGCTGACCTTGAGCGTCCCACGCTCCTCCTGCCAGAAATGCGCAACACCGATACGTATTCGCGACAACATTCCTGTGATTAGCTGGCTGCTTTTAAAAGGCAAATGCCACAACTGTCAGACAGCCATTAGCGCACGCTATCCACTGATTGAACTGCTCACTGCGTTCTGCTCAGGCTTTGTCGCTTACCACTTTGGTTTTAGTTACTTTACCGTTGCCCTACTCTTTTTCACTTTTATCTTAATCGCCGCAACATTTATCGATCTCGATACTATGTTGTTACCTGACCAATTAACATTACCATTAACTTGGGCTGGCATTGCCTTAGCATTAGTCGAAATAAGTCCTGTTACTCTACAAGATTCTGTCATTGGTGCTATTGCTGGTTACCTATGTCTCTGGTCCGTTTACTGGGGCTTTAAGTTACTTACTGGTAAAGAAGGAATGGGGTATGGTGATTTTAAACTACTAGCGGCACTAGGAGCTTGGCTAGGTTGGCAGTCACTGCCGATGATCATTCTACTTTCTTCTGTGGTTGGCATCGTATTTGGCATCATTCAACTACGCTTGCAAAAGCAGGGAATTGAAAAAGCTTTCCCTTTCGGTCCTTACTTAGCAATTGCTGGTTGGATAAGCTTAATTTGGGGCGACCAGATTTTAAACTGGTACTTTACTTCAGTTCTAGGAGTGTAAATGGCTTTGGTTATTGGTTTAACAGGTGGTATCGCTAGTGGAAAAACAACCGTCGCGAATCTGTTCAAACAACAATTTAAAATCGATATCGTCGATGCCGACATTGTAGCAAGAGAAGTTGTCGAACCAGGTACTCCCGGCCTAAACGCGATTATTGAACATTTTGGTCACGATATCGTTCGTGAAGACCAAACTTTAGATCGCGCAAAGCTGAGAGAAAAAATCTTTTCGAATTCAGATGAAAAAGCATGGCTCAACGCACTGTTGCACCCGATAATTCGTGAAAAGATGATCGAAGATTTGCAGCAAGTCACTTCAGAGTATGCGTTACTTGTGGTGCCGTTGCTCGTAGAAAACAAGCTAGATAGTTTGTGTGATCGCGTTCTTGTCGTCGATGTAGAACCGAATACACAGATATCTCGCACGATGAAACGAGACAATGTGAGTGAAGATCAAGTTCGCGCCATCCTTGCCTCTCAAGCATCAAGAGAGCAAAGGCTCGCGCTTGCAGACGATGTGGTTAAGAATAATCCAAGTGACCCTGATCTTTTGCTTCAAATCACAGATTTGCACGAAAAGTACCTAGCCATGTGTAAGAAAAATCTGCGAAAATAGGAACGAAACTCACAAAGGCTTATGTCGATGACCACGCACAAATTTGAACATCCGTTAAATGAGAAAACTCGTATTTATCTAAGAGTGGAGTCTCTGCTGCGTCAGGCTCACTTGGCCTCTGGGTTTAGCGAAAATCATCAGTATCAACTGTTTTTCCGTGCGTTATTCGATATGGTTGAGATCTTCGAACAAATCCAACTGAAAAGTGAACTGGCTAAAGATCTTGAGAAGCAACGGCTGTCGTACCGCCATTGGCTAAATGTTGATGGTGTCGATCAAGACGCATTAAATACCCTACTACAAGAGATAGATGTCGTTCATAGCCAACTAATGGGTGCTGAACGTTTTGGCCAAGCATTAAAAGAAGATCGCTTCCTAAGCTCTATCCGCCAACGCTTTAATCTACCGGGTGGTTCATGCTGTTTTGATCTGCCAGCATTACACTACTGGCTTCATCTACCTATTGAACGTAAAAAGCGTGATGCACAACAGTGGCAAGCAAGCTTAAAACCCTTATCTGATGCGCTTTCGTTATGGTTAAAGCTCACTAGAGAGACCGGACATTTCAAAGCTCAAATCGGTCGTGCAGGTTTCTTCCAAAGCGACGCTGATGAAGCCAACATTCTAAGACTTCATATCCCAATGGAATATGGCGTTTATCCTATGATTTCAGGTCATAAAAATCGCTTTGCGATCAAGTTCATGTCGTTTGAAAACGGTCAAGCGTGCACACAAGATATTGAATTTGAACTTGCTGTGTGCAGCTAAGACGACACTACGCCTCGCCTCCATAATCTAAAATTCAACGCTTTATTGCGCTTATATTTGATAAAATTTCGTAGCAGCAATAGCGCGTTGAATAAGCCATCTTTAATTCGTTTAGGTATACTACCCTTTAACACCAATTAGTAATGGGACGCTCAACTATGTCTAAAGTTACCATCGTTCAATGCCCACAATGTGGCGCCGACGTAGAATGGGGAGAACAAAGTCCTCATCGCCCTTTCTGCAGTAAACAATGCCAAATGATTGACTTTGGTGAATGGGCAGATGAAGAAAACACCATCCCAGGCGCACCCGATATGTCCGATAGTGATGGCTGGTCTGAAGACCAGTATTAAATTGAGACCTAGGGTAAAGGAATACCCTAGGTTCCTTCTTGGGGAATCTGAATCACGCTCCTTCGTCGCTGTCCAGAATGACGAATTTTAACCACGGTACCCTGTAATCTTTGGCTATCAATTCCCGTCATTCAGAGGAGCCATAGCGAAATCAAGAACCTACTCATAGCAAGAATACTGTTGGACAACTGAAACACTAGCATTCTCAGCGAGTAGATTTTTAACCACGGTACTCTATAATCTTTGACCATCATTTCCTGTCATTCCGAGGAGCCATAACGGCATCAGGAATCTACTCATAGCAAGGATGAAGCTAACAACTTAAACAATTGCATGCTCGACTAGTAGATTCTGAATCACGCTCCTTCGTCGCTGTCCAGAATGACGAATTTTAACCACGGTACTCTGTAATCTTTGACCATCATTTCCTGTCATTCCGAGGAGCCATAGCGACATTAAGAATCTACTAACAGCAAGGATGAAGCTAACAACTTAAACACTTACATTCTCAACTAGTAGATTCTGAATCACGCTCCTTCGTCGCTATCCAGAATGACGAATTTTAACCACAGTACCCAGTAATATTTGATCATTGTTTCCCGTCATTCCGAGGAGCCATAGCGACATCAGGAATCTATTCACAACAAGACAGAGGCGTGGAGTGTACGTCAGTGCATGAGCATCGACAGTGCAGGTCGGGTGAAAAGAAACGAGCAAGCTAATTACACAAATAAAAAAACGGAGCCCTAAAAGGACTCCGTTTAAGATGAGAACGCTAGTTATAGCATTACTTCTTAGCAAGTTTCTCTTTGATACGAGCAGACTTACCAGAACGCTCACGTAGGTAGTACAACTTGGCACGACGTACTGCACCACGGCGTTTAACTTCGATGCTATCAACGATTGGAGAGTGTGTTTGGAACGTACGCTCAACACCTTCACCGTTAGAGATCTTACGTACAGTGAAAGCAGAGTGTAGACCACGGTTACGGATTGCGATTACAACGCCTTCGAAAGCCTGTAGACGCTCACGGTCACCTTCTTTTACCTTAACTTGAACTACAACAGTGTCACCTGGTGCAAATTTAGGTAGGTCTGATTTCATTTGCTCTTCTTCAAGAGCTTTGATGATGTTACTCATTTTTTAAATTCCTAGAATAAACTGATACTAAATAAATTAGGTTACTTTGCGTTATGTTCTTTCATGGCTTTATGCTCATTAACAAACTCAGCAAGTAATTGTTCCTGTTCGTCAGTCAGAGCTAGGTTTTCCAGGAGCTCTGGTCTTCTTAGCCAAGTACGGCCCAACGACTGCTTGAGTCGCCATTGACGAATGTCCTTGTGATTGCCTGACATCAGTACCGCTGGTACCTCTTTGTCATCCAATACTTCTGGACGCGTATAGTGAGGGCAATCTAACAAGCCATTTGCAAAAGAGTCTTCTTCTGCTGACGCGAAATCCCCTAGTACACCCGGAACAAACCGAGAGACAGAGTCGATTAACGTCATGGCTGGTATCTCACCACCCGTCATCACAAAATCACCAATCGACCATTCTTCGTCGACTTCAGATTGAATGATGCGCTCATCTACCCCTTCATAACGACCACAAATCAGAAGCAAGTTCTCATTCGTTGCCAGTTCTTCCACTCCTTTCTGGTCGAGCTTGCGACCTTGAGGAGAAAGGTAGATGACTTTCGTCTTGCCCGGTGAGGCTGCTTTCGCGGTATGAATGGCATCGCGCAAAGGCTGAACCATCATTAACATACCAGGGCCACCACCGTAAGGTCGGTCATCGACTGTGCGATGTTTGTCGTGAGTGAAATCTCTAGGATTCCAAGTCTCAATCGACAAAAGACCTTTTTTAACCGCTTGACCTGTTACTCCAAAATCAGTAACAGAACGGAACATTTCTGGAAAAAGGCTAATAACGCCAACCCACATGTTTATCTCGCTCTGTAATTTTGGAGATTAGAATCCAGGATCCCAGTCAACTTCGATCCGTTGAGCTTCGCGATCAACATTAATGATCACTTGCTCTTCAAGGAACGGGATTAATCGTTCCTTCTGCCCGAAAGCATCTTTAAGATTTGCTTTAACAACCAGAACATCGTTTGAGCCAGTTTCTAGCATGTCAGTAACGACACCTAGATCGTAACCTTTAGTAGTTACAACTTGCATCCCAAACAATTCGCGCCAGTAGAACTCATCTTCTGACAATTCAGGAAGTACCGCAGGGTCAATAGCAATTTCAAAGTTCGTCATTAGATGCGCGTCTTCACGAACATCCATGCCTTCCAGCTTAGCCACCATACCTTTGTTATGGCGCTTCCAGCTTTCTACTTTGTACTCAACCCACTTGCCCTTTTGGTTAATGTACCAAGGGCTGTAATCGAAAATGCTTTCAGCATTGTCTGTGTAGGAAAAAACCTTAAGCCAACCACGAATGCCGTAAGTAGCACCAAACTTGCCTACAACAATCTTTTCGTTGCTCATTGTTTCTTTACCTTTCATCGACATAAACTAGTTTCTACTTTTCAAGTAAAAAATTAAGCCGCTTTTTGAGCGTCTTTAACTAGCTTAGCAACACGGTCAGATACTGACGCGCCTTGACCAACCCAGTGGTTAACGCGGTCTAGGTCTAGACGTAGACCTTCTTCTTGACCTTTAGCAGTTGGGTTGAAGAAACCAACTTTCTCGATGAAACGGCCAGTTGCAGCGTTGCGGCTGTCAGCTACTACGATTTGATAAAATGGACGCTTTTTAGCGCCGTGACGTGCCAAACGAATGGTTACCATGTCGTCCTCTTTGCTTTCTCAAAAATAAAATTAACCCCAAAAACCATTCAAGAAATTAAACAGTTTGGGGTCTCGTGCCAAAATAAAGCTCCGGAATTTTACTCTTCTCCCGGAGCAATGCAAGGAGTTTAGTTACTTTTTCACCAACATAAATTGAATTTAAAGTTTGTGACGTACCTAACACCCTGAATCTATGCGTGAACGATTAATTAACGACCAAATGGGTTGAAGCCACCGCCACCACCCATGCCGCCCATCATGCCTTGCATGTTGCGCATCATGCCTTTCATGCCACCTTTTTGCATCTTTTTCATCATTTTCTGCATTTGGGTGAACTGTTTTAGTAAGCGGTTTACATCTTGAACCTGCACACCAGAACCAGCCGCGATACGCTTCTTGCGCGAGCCCTTGATAATTTCTGGGCGTTGACGTTCTTTCATTGTCATGGAGCTGATGATCGCTTCCATCTGTTTGAACATCTTGTCATCGACTTTATCTTTCACATTGTCTGGTAGCTGGGACATTCCTGGAAGCTTATCCATCATCCCCATCATGCCGCCCATGTTTTGCATCTGGCCTAGCTGTTCACGGAAATCTTCAAGGTCGAAACCTTTCTTCTCTTTGAACTTCTTCGCTAACTTTTCTGCCTTTTCTTGGTCAACGTTGCGTTGTAGGTCTTCAATCAAAGACAGAACGTCACCCATGCCAAGAATACGTGAAGCAACACGATCTGGGTGGAACGGTTCTAGCGCGTCAGTTTTTTCACCGACACCCAAGAATTTGATTGGTTTGCCCGTGACATGGCGTACTGAAAGTGCCGCACCACCACGAGCATCACCATCAACCTTAGTTAGAACTACACCGGTAAGAGGTAGCGCATCGCCAAAGGCTTTTGCTGTATTTGCTGCGTCTTGACCCGTCATGGCGTCAACAACAAATAGCGTTTCTACTGGGTTGATAGCTGCGTGAAGATCTTTGATCTCCCCCATCATCTCTTCATCAATTGCCAAACGACCTGCGGTATCGACAATAAGTACGTCGTAGAATTTTTTCTTCGCATGGTCAATCGCTGCATTGGCGATATCAATAGGCTTTTGGTCTGGTGATGATGGGAAGAAGTCAACACCGATGTCTGATGCCAGTGTTTCAAGCTGCTTGATTGCCGCAGGACGGTAAACGTCGGCAGACACAACCAAAACTTTCTTCTTGTCACGTTCTTTTAGAAGCTTAGATAACTTACCTACCGATGTGGTTTTACCCGCACCTTGTAGACCTGCCATAAGAAGCACAGCAGGTGGTTGAGCGGCAAGGTTTAGCGCCTCATTCGACTCACCCATTACGGCTTCAAGTTCTGTTTGAACGATCTTGATAAATTCCTGACCTGGAGTCAGAGATTTAGAAACTTCTACGCCCACCGCTTTTTCTTTAACGCGGTTCACAAATTCACGAACGACCGGAAGCGCAACGTCAGCTTCAAGTAGAGCCATTCGGACTTCACGTAGGGTTTCTTTAATGTTGTCTTCGGTCAGACGACCTTTGCCACTGATATTTTTCAGCGTTTTGGATAATCGATCCGTTAAATTCTCAAACATCTTTGTCTCTTCGCTAAAATGGCGATTAATTAGTGTGAGTATACATTAGCCAAGGTCTGAGTCATACCCGTACCGCTGTCCTATTCTTGTCTCTATTTATATATGGTGCGGTAACTTATTAATTTCAATATCTCATCTCTCACGATTGATGTCGGATATAACGTAGCCCCAAAGTGTAATGCAAGGTATAATTTCTCCATCGTGCACAATAATATTTAGGATTCATGGATAGCTTAATAGCCATCGCGGCCGCCATACTTTATGTCTTGGCGATTGCGACCATCATACCCGGACTCTCACAACAGTCAGGAATCAAAGCAAAAACAGTGTTTGCTAGTGCTGCCTGCGCGCTTGTTTTTCATGCGTGGATTTTGAGTGATCTGATTTTTGATGGTTCAGGTCAAAACCTGAGTATTCTCAACGTGGCTTCTTTGATCAGTTTTATTATTTCTCTGGTCATGAGCCTTGCTATGTTGAAAAACCGACTGTGGTTTTTATTGCCTGTCGTTTATAGCTTTGCTGCCATCAATTTATCTGCTGCCACATTTTTGCCAAGCACGTTTATAAAGCACCTAGAGAATGACCCTAAGCTACTCATTCATATTTCATTTGCGCTCTTCTCATACGCGACTTTAACTATCGGGGCACTCTATGCGCTTCAGTTGGCTTGGCTGGATCACAAACTGAAAGCAAAAAAATCTTTGGCGATTAACCCAAACCTGCCGCCTCTATTAATGGTGGAGCGTCAACTCTTCAAAATTATTTTGATCGGTAACTTATTGTTAACTGCCACGCTCATTACTGGCTTTGTCTTTGTGCAGGATATGTTTGCCCAAGGTAAGGCACATAAGGGCATTCTTTCTTTCATCGCTTGGGTGGTGTACTCAATACTGCTTTGGGGTCACTATCAAAAAGGCTGGCGTGGTAGAAAAGTCACATGGTTCGCTGTTGCAGGAGCAACACTGTTAACTCTGGCATATTTTGGCAGTCGCTTTGTAAAAGAAATCATCTTGAATTAAGGAGCTCTAGGGCTCCTATCCTTTATATTTTAGGCTAGATAAAATACAGTACGCCTTAACTCTTTGACTTAACGGAATTACTCAACCGTTATATAACCCAATACTTACAAGGAACAGCAACGTTTTGGACGACATCTCTACGGGTATCTTGTTTGCGCTACTCGCGTGTCTTATCGTCATATCAGGTTACTTTTCCGGTTCAGAAACAGGGATGATGTCTCTGAATCGTTATCGCTTAAAACACTTAGCCAAAAACGGGCATAAGGGTGCTAAGCGAGTCGAAAGACTATTAGACCGTCCAGATCGTTTGATTGGTCTTATTCTTATCGGCAACAACCTCGTTAACATTCTCGCGTCCGCGATCGCGACCATTATTGGTATGCGTTTGTATGGTGATTTAGGTGTCGCTATCGCAACCGGTGCACTAACTATGGTTGTATTGGTTTTTGCCGAGGTTACCCCTAAAACAATTGCAGCGCTTTACCCTGAACGTGTGTCCTACGCGAGCAGTATATTATTGACCATACTGATGAAGTTACTGTCGCCTTTAGTGATGCTTGTTAACTTTATTACGAATGGCTTTATCCGCTTACTTGGTGTAAGAGCGGATCACTCAGCAGAAGATCATCTTAGCTCCGATGAGCTGCGTACGGTGGTAAATGAAGCTGGCGGTTTGATCCCTCGCCGACACCAAGACATGCTAGTGTCTATTTTAGATCTTGAGCACGTCACCGTGAACGACATTATGGTCCCACGCAATGAAATTACCGGTATTGATATTAACGACGACTGGAAATCCATTGTTCGCCAGCTAACACACTCACCACATGGACGCATAGTTTTCTATCGTGACCAAATTGATGAAGTGGTTGGCATGCTGCGCTTGCGTGAAGCTTATCGTCTGATGTTGGAAAAGAACGAATTCAACAAAGAAACGCTATTACGTGCTGCTGATGAGGTCTATTACATCCCAGAAGGCACACCACTGAACGTGCAAATGTTAAAATTCCAACGTAACAAGCAACGTATCGGTCTGATCGTGGATGAGTACGGTGATATCATCGGTCTAATCACTCTTGAAGATATTCTGGAAGAGATCATTGGTGAGTTCACGACGTCCATTTCTCCAAGCCTCTCTGATGAAATCAGTCCTCAAGGTGACGGAAGCTTTCTTATTGAAGGCAGCACCAATATCCGAGATATCAACAAAGGCCTGAAATGGGATTTACCAACGGATGGCCCGAGAACGCTAAACGGGCTCATTTTAGAACACTTGGAAGATATTCCTGAGAGCCATCTAAGTGTGAGAGTAGCGGGTCACCCAATGGAACTTGTTGAGATTGAAGAGAACCGAATCAAGCTCGTTCGTGTTTATCCGAAGAAGAAAAAATCGACATCCAAATAACCAAAAGAAAAGCCTGACTCATGTCAGGCTTTTTACTTATTGGGGCAATATGCTTCTTAATGAGCACCTAGTCGATGCGCAACTCTTTTAACATCGACTCAGGCAAAGCAAGTTCATCATTTTTGTTCACCGAAACACCAGCATCCAAAATGTTCTTTGCGATCTGTTGTGCTTCTTTTAAAGAGTGCATTGCTGCCGTGCCGCATTGGTATTCGTTAAGTTCAGGGATCTTATTCTGACTTTCTACCTTCAGCACATCTTCCATTGCTGCAATCCAAGCATCTGCGACTTGCTGCTCTGATGGTGTGCCAATCAGGCTCATGTAAAAACCTGTGCGGCAACCCATAGGCGAAATATCGATGATCTCAACAGAATCACCGTTTAGGTGATTACGCATAAAGCCTGCATAAAGGTGCTCTAGGGTGTGAATACCTTTTTCAGAAAGAATGTCTTTGTTTGGCGCAGTAAAGCGTAAGTCGAAAACAGTAATCGTATCCCCTTTTGGGGTCTGCATGGTTTTCGCCACTCGTACAGCGGGTGCATTCATACGAGTGTGGTCCACGGTAAAACTATCGAGTAAAGGCATTACATCTCTCCTGATTGTAACTCCAGTACCTTTCGGTAATGGATAAATGTCATTCATCCCTACAGCACATGAACTGACTGTGGGCTAAAAGAACCAGCTGCTGTTGTCTTCTAATTCCTGACGACATTGCTTCAGCTGCCAGCCATAAGTTTTCGCTGTTTGTTCAACACGTCGAGCGACTTTGATTAAACTAGGTTTTCGATTATAAGTGCCTCGCTTATACCCACCTCGCCCTTCATGATAAGCCAGATACTGGTTATAGGGATCCCATAATGAAATCCCTAGCTGACGCCGTGTTTCATGAGTGTACCAACCGACAAACATCATAGAATCATCGAAGTTGGTACGAGAGCCACCCTGGCCTGTGGCATCTTGGAAGTCTTCCCAAGCAGGGTCTTGAGCTTGAGCGTAACCATACGCACTGCTGACTCGTCCCCAAGGAATAAACCCTAGCAAATAATCTTTAGGTGGTTTTGCATCGTGCCGAAAGCTGCTTTCTTGTTTAATGATGGCCATAGCGACATGAATAGGGGTCCCCCATTCATCTTCCATATCTTTGGCATCATCATACCAACCGGATTTCTCTCGGAATATCTCGCATAAGTTATTCTGCTGCTTTGGCGGTGCCGTAGCACAACCTGCAAGTAACACGCTTCCAAGTACCGCTACTACTAACGACTTAATGTTCAACCGCACCAATCCTTAGTTAGTCATTACTGCTTCAGGTAAGCAAAGTAATCTTCCAAAAAATCATCAAAAGAAAGCGTGTCACTCTGCTCTGCTTGCTTTTGTTTTTCCACGGACGACGCTACTTCCGTTTCCATCGTATCTTGTGAATAGTACTGATAACCGTGAGCTAGGTTTTCATCACGGTACTTCATACCAAGAGTACAACCAACTTTACCTAGCCCACCCAGCTCTTTCGTTAGCTCTAATAGTTGACCAGAGATCGTTAGTTCTGGGTTATCAATCCATGTCTCGAGTTGATTACACACATCTTGGTATGCACTGCCACCAGCGGTCATATCCATTTGCTGTGCTATTTGACGTAACTCGACGAAAACTCGGTGTGCCCAATCTTGTAGAGATAGACGTTCACCTTGACAACCAATTTGCAGCATTAGACCTTTTTCACGGCCAGAAACAATGACTTTATTCCAGTTATCGCGCCAACACTCTAATTCACAGTTATCCATAGGGTCTGAGTCTGACAAGGCCGCCCAGGTAAGGAAGAGATCCAAGAATCGTACTTGCTCTTCATTTAAGCCCACTGCGCTGAATGGGTTAACATCTAGAGAACGAACTTCAATGTATTCGACACCACCGCGTCGTAACGCATCTGAAGGCTTCTCACCACTTTTCGATACACGTTTTGGACGAATCGGAGCGTACAGTTCATTCTCAATTTGTAAGATATTGGAATTAAGCTGGCGGTATTCACCATCCACTTTTACCCCAATTTTCGCAAACTCTTCTGATGGGTGGCGAATAGCATCACTCAAACCATCGAGGTATTGGTCAATGCTGTTAAAACCAATTTTCAGCACACTTTGCGCACTATTGGTATAGCCAAGATCGCTCAAACGCAAAGACGTCGATTTCGGCAAATATAATGTCCCGCCAATCTTCTCGAATGGCAGATCGGTTTCACGACCTTGAATAAAAGAGCCACATAACGCTGGTGATGCACCAAAGAAGTAGGGAATCATCCAGCCAAAGCGGTAGTAATTACGGATCAACGCAAAGTACGCATCAGACTTAGAATCTTGGCGGGCTTGTTCATCTTGCTCGCCATAGAGCGCATCCCAAAATGTTTCAGGAAATGAGAAGTTAAAATGGACACCTGAAATTATTTGCATCAGGCTGCCATAGCGACGCTTTAGACCTTCTCGGTACAGCGTTTTCATTTTCGCTGCATTCGAAGAGCCATACTGGGCTAACTGAATATCATCCTCTGAGCCGACGTAGCAAGGCATTGATAGTGGCCACATTTTCTCTTCACCCATTTTGGTTTGAGTGAAATGATGGATATCTTTCAGCTGTGCCATCAGTTCTGGAATTTCATGTGACACAGGCGTAATGAACTCTAACAATGATTCCGAAAAATCCGTTGTGATCCATTGATTTGTGAACGCAGAGCCTAACCCTTCAGGATGAGGAGTTGTAGCTAGATGTCCATCCTGACGATAGCGCAAAGTTTCTCGCTCAACACCGCGTCCAAACTGCTTAAATACTTCGGGGTTTGATGCAACTTTTTTTAGTCGCGCAGCAAAATCAGTCAAAATGAGGTTCGCTTATATTGGGAGCAGGACACTTGTCACATAACACAAGTGTAAGCTAAGTTATTGATAGTTAATGCATCTAGATAAATAACCCACGAAAAGTTGCTTATCTAGATGAATAGCGGAGAAACGTTTCTCCGCTATTAAATGTGTACTCTATCGAATGATTTCAAGCTCTTCTACGTCTTTCCCCAACTTTTCTAATTGAGGACGCAACGATTTAGCATCACCAACGACGATAATTTGATAGTCATTTGGATCAAACCATTTCTGAGCCAGCGCATTCAACGTCTGCTTATCGACTTTTTCTACGATAGCGTTTCTTTGCTGCAAGTAATCATGATCGAGGTTGTACTTAAGAATATCACTGATGAGCTCCGCTTTTTGTGTTGGCGTTTCATATTTCAGTGCATCTTTTTGACCGACCGCTTGACGCATAAATTTCATCTCTTCATCAGTAATACCTGACTGCGAGTATTCATTTAGCTCATTTTCCATCTCAATGATCGAAGCAACCGTTGCATCCGCTCGTACTTGCGCGGTGAAAACCACCGAGCCTGTTTCTGGATTACCAGAGAAGTAGCCGTAAGCACCGTATGTGTAACCCTTGTCTTCACGTAGATTTTGGTTAATGCGGCTATTGAAGTTCCCAGCTAAGTTGAAGTTTGCCAGTTGGCTTAGGTAAAAATCGCCCGTTGCGTCGTAAGGCATACCTTGACGAACCATCATGACCACACTTTGCGGCGCTCCTGGTTTATCAACAAGATGGATCTTTTGCTCACCTAATGCAGCAATGCTTTGCGGTGCATACAATGGCGCAGCTTCATCTTGCCAGTTTTTCCAGAACGTCAGTTGCTGCTCAATTTCCTGTTTATTGATGTCACCAACAACGACGATTTGCGCACTTTGTGGCGTGTAATGCTTCGAGTAGAATTCACGGACATCATCCAACGTTAATGCACTGACACCTGCTTGCGTGCCGTCTTTTGGTCGAGCAAAAACCGAATCCCCATAGAGCACCTGACGACTCGCTTGTGACGCCATCCAACTTGGATTTTGGTGCTCATATACCAGGCCTTCTAGCGCTTGCATTTTTACACGCTCGAAATCATCTTGATTAAATGCAGGAGACAGCAACATCTCTTCGACAATTTTTAACGTCGGCTCTAAGTTCTTTTCTAGAGCAGAAACACTGATGTTTGTTGTATAACCTGTGGCATTAACAGAGATAACACTACCTAGTTTATCAAGCTCAGCTTGAATCTCTTCGACACTGCGTTTCGTTGTACCTTCTTGCAACATCGCAGCGGTCAATTGGGCAAGACCTTCTTTACCCTTTTCAACAAAACGTGTCCCTGCAGGTAAACTAAATTGCATCATCACCGTCGGCGTTTCATCGCTAACTGCACCAAGCAGCTCTGAGCCATTCTTGAAATGTAACTCGTACAGCTCTGGCATCGTCGCTTTCACTGGTTCTCCTACTGGCGGTTGCACTGAGCGATCGAAGTTATCGGTCGCACGACGATACGCCAATTGGTCATCGGAAATCTTCTCATATTCTGGCAGCGTACGCTTTGGTGTCACAAAGGTCGCAGGTTTTACGACAAGGTCTGTTTTTCCTTTTGGGACCACGCTTAGGGTCACTTTGTTCTTACCTTGGATAAAGTCCGTATACGCTTTTTCTACCGAAGTCGGCGTAACTGCACGGATTTGTTCAAGCTGTTGCTCAAGACGATCAGGATCGCCGAAAAATGTCTCGTTGGAAGCCAACTGAGTCACTTTACCTTTAACGCTTTCTAGCGCAAAAATAGCATCCGCTTCCGCTTTACCCTTCAACTGCTCAAGGCGATCTTCTGTCACGCCTTTTTCCGCAAACTGATTCAGTGATTGTAAAAGCTCGTCGTACAGTTTTGATAGGTCGCCTTTGTCTCCAGAATCACCCATTGCGTAAACGTAAAAGTTACACGCCAGTTCAGCACAATCATGGAATGAACCAGCATCGACCGCTTTTTGAGTCTTCACTAGGTCTTGATAGAGCACGCTGTTGGTACCGCCACCCAATACTTCTGATAATGTATCGAGAGACGCTTGGCTTTCTTCGCCATTGTAGGTTGTTGGCCACGCGATCATCACCATAGGTTGTTGAATACGATCTTCTAGAGTGATGTATTTATCTTCTTGCAGTTTTGCAGGTTGTTTCGGCGCATTTTCAACCTCAGGACCACGAGGAATCGAACCGAAGTACTTATTTACCCACTCTAGAGTTTGTTCAACGTCTAAGTCACCACCGATCGTGATAGTCGCATTGTTTGGGCCATACCAACGCAAGAAAAACGCTTTGAGGTCGTTCACATCAACACGATCAAGATCTTCAACATAACCAATGGTTTGCCACGAATACGGATGACCTTCAGGATATAGCGCTTCGGACATGCGCTCCCAAATTAAGCCATAAGGACGATTATCGTAACGCTGAGCTCGCTCATTTTTTACAGTCGAACGCTGAATTTCAAATTTGCGTTGAGAAACCGCATCCAACAAAAAGCCCATACGGTCAGACTCTAACCACAGCATTTTCTCGAGCTGGTTAGCAGGGACAGTTTCAAAGTAGTTAGTACGATCGCGGTTTGTAGTACCATTTAATGTGCCGCCAGCCTCCGTGATGATTTTGAAGTGCTCTTGGTCACCAACGTTCTCTGAACCTTGGAACATCATGTGCTCAAAGAAATGCGCAAAACCAGACTTACCCACTTCTTCACGAGCTGAACCAACATGGTAAGTCACATCCACATGGACCAATGGGTCAGAATCTTCAGGAGCTAAGATCACCGTTAAACCATTATCGAGTTTATACTTTTGGTATGGAATCTTAACTTTGCCTTCTTCAGCTTTCGATGACTCAACGAAAGTTACCCCTTTCGGCAGTGATGAAACTGGCGTATTTGATGCGCAGCCCGTGATCACCAACAGTGAACACGCGCCAACCCAAAACATCTTCATGTACTTTCCTTAAAATAATCCGAGATAGATGGCCGCAAGTAAGCTATACCTAGCAGCCTTTCCTAAAAATATTAAAATCACGCAAGGCAGAAACTTCATTCTTAGCCACCCTGCGGCTAAACACAGCGGGTCTCCTATTACAGGTAACCAGCTAAAAAATAACCCCCAATAGCCATACTTAGAGAGCCACTTTAATGCGGTATGACCGTGCTTTTCCTCTTGTGCTTTGTTGGGAATCCACAAGCCAAGCCAATAATTTGTTAAGCCACCAAGCGTATTACCGATAGTAGCGACCATAACAATTGAAGAAACGGAGTATTGATTTAATGAGAGAGTGGCAACTAAGCCCGCTTCAGAACCACCAGGCAACAACGTGGCACTGAGAAAACCGGTCATGAAAAGCACCCATAATGCTGAATCTGAAAACCAAAGCGCTAAACTTTCAAAACTCGTGTTAAATGCTTCTAGCATGTCATATCAAGCAACACCTTGCCTCTGGTTCTTCCTGATTCGACCTGCTGGTGAGCACCAATGACATCACTCATAGGATAAACCTGTTGAATTTCAGTCTTCAGTAAGCCAACGCCGACCATGTACAACAAGGTATCTAACTGCGCAGGGTCTGGTTCAACCAACATGCCACTAGCCTCAAAGCCTAGGAGTTTGGCTTTTTCACAAATCAGCTCAGCAGTTATGGTTGGAACGGTGATGACTCTCGCATTGTCTTTCAAGCATTTAAGCGCATCTAACGCAGCATCTCCGCCTACTAAATCAATCAAAACATCAACATCTTCCACACGTTCTGACACTGGTGCAAATTGATAGTTCACTGCATGAGCACCGAGCGTCGCAAGGTAGTCTAGATTTCGTTCACTGCAGGTTGTAAAGACTTCCGCTTTCGTCGCGATCGCAATTTGTACCGCGAGGTGTCCAACACCACCGGCTCCAGCGAGGATAAGTACGCGATCGTTTTCCGTCACATTAGCCTTACTGAGAGCTTGTGCCGCAGTTTGTCCCGCCAACGGTAATGCAGCAGCTGCCTCTAAAGTGACAGAGCTAGGAACATGACTTAACTCAGTTTCTGGAACACATATGTATTGGCTGTAACCACCGCCTCGAACTGGGAAACCAATAAATCCAGCCACCTCATCACCTTCATTAAAACGTGATGCCCCCTCTCCACAAGACATCACTTTTCCTGAGATGTCGTAACCTGGCACCCAAGGTAAATTATCCTTATTCTGCGCTGCCGCCCAACCGAGCCCAGCTCGAGTTTTGACATCAATAGGATTTACGCCTGAAAAAGCGACTTTTACTAAGACTTCACCAGGCTGTGGTGATGGTGTAGAAGCATGTTGAATCGCGAGTACGTTGGCATCACCAAACTCAGTGATAACGATCTGTTTGTGTTCCATAAACCATTCCCTGCAAGAAAACAAAAAGGGATGCGAAAGCATCCCTTTGACTATAAACCATTTTGTTAACCTAAGTTAATCGTGATTTTGTAAATTGGTTGATCATTCCATTTTCAATAATGTCTAACCAACAAGTGCTAACAATATACCAGCCGCAACGGCTGAACCCAGCACACCAGCAACGTTTGGTCCCATCGCATGCATTAACAAAAAGTTTTGCGGGTTAGCTTGTAAACCAACTTTGTTTACGACTCGCGCGGCCATTGGTACCGCAGAAACGCCAGCCGCACCAATAAGTGGGTTGATGTCTTCTTTCGAGAACTTGTTAAGCAGTTTCGCCATCAGGACGCCCGCACCAGTACCGATACTAAATGCAACTGCGCCTAACCCCAAGATACCTAACGTTTCTAGGTTCAAGAACTGCTCAGCTTGCAGCTTAGAACCAACACCAAGACCTAAAAAGATAGTCACTATGTTGATCAATTCATTTTGAGCAGTTTTCGATAAACGATCGACCACACCAGCTTCACGCATCAAGTTACCCAAACAGAACATACCAACCAATGGCGTAGCTGAAGGTAAGAACAGAATCGTCATCAGTAATACAGCAAGCGGGAAGATGACTTTCTCCCATTTACCAACATGACGAAGCTGAGCCATCTTGATTTGACGCTCTTCCTTGGTTGTCAGTGCTTTCATGATTGGTGGCTGGATGATCGGCACCAATGCCATATAGCTGTATGCCGCGACTGCAATCGCACCTAGCAGATCTGGAGAGAGCTTACTCGCTAAGAAAATCGCTGTTGGCCCATCAGCACCACCGATGATCGCGATAGACGATGCATCCGCCATGGAAAACTCCATGCCAGGTACATAGTTGAGTAAAATAGCGCCAAACAGTGTTGCAAAAATACCAAACTGCGCAGCCGCACCTAACCACAACGTTTTTGGGTTTGCGATCAAAGCACCAAAGTCGGTCATCGCGCCCACACCCATGAAGATCAATAGCGGGAACACACCCGATTCAATCCCAATGTAGTAAACGTAGTAGAGCAAGCCACCAGGCTCAGTAAAGCCAGCATTTGGAATATTCGCCAAAATAGCACCGAAACCAATCGGCAATAACAGTAAAGGTTCAAATCCTTTTTTAATTGCCAAAAACAGCAAAGTACAACCAACCAGCATCATACAGATTTGGCCGAACTCGAAGTTAGCGATCCCTGTTTCTGCCCAAAGGGTTAACAATCCGTCCATGATACTCCCTTACGCTAGGCTCAACAGAGGCGCACCTACTGTGACAGCATCGCCTTCTTTAACGTTCAGCTCTTGAACCACACCACCACGCGCCGCTCGTACTTCAGTTTCCATTTTCATCGCTTCAAGGATGAGCAATACATCGCCTTCAGCTACCTCAGCACCAGGCTGAACATTCACTTTGAAGATGTTACCTGCAAGAGGAGCAGGCACCGCTTCAGCTGAAGCATTAGAAGGTGTGCTAGGTGTAGCCGATTTTGCCGGTGCATTAGAAGGAGCAACAGATGTCAGTTCACCTTGAGGGCCAACTTCCACCTCATACACCTGCCCGTCAACACGTACACTATAAGTTTCTACACCACCAGTTGCTGGTTGAGCTGCAGGTACAGCAGGCTTCGCAGCTTCTAGCGTTGGTGCTGGCTCAAATGCTTCTGGGTTTTCACGATTCTTAAGGAACTTAAGCCCAACTTGAGGGAAAAGTGCATAAGTGAGTACGTCATCAACACGCTCACTTGCTAGCTTAATGCCTTCTGATTTCGCTTTCTCCATCAGATCAACCGTAAGCGTCTCCATTTCAGGTTCAAGTAAATCGGCAGGACGACAGCTAATTGGCTCTTTACCATCAAGCACTTTCGCTTGCAGTTCTGCATTTAACTCGGCTGGCGCTTGACCGTACTCACCTTTCAATAGGCCAGCGGTTTCCTTGGTAATACTCTTATAGCGCTCGCCAGTAAGAACGTTAATCACCGCTTGCGTACCGACGATCTGTGAAGTTGGAGTCACCAATGGAATGAAACCAAGATCTTTACGTACACGAGGGATCTCTTCTAATACTTCATCAATGCGATCCGCAGCGCCCTGCTCTTTCAACTGGCCTTCCATATTGGTCAACATACCACCAGGCACTTGGGCAATCAGGATGCGTGAATCGACTCCTTTTAACTGGCCTTCCCACTTCGCATACTTCTTACGTACCTCACGGAAATATGCGGCGATAGGTTCCAGTTGCTCGAGTTTCAAATTGGTATCTCGCTCGGTGCCTTCTAGCATAGCGACTACCGTTTCAGTCGGTGTATGGCCGTAGGTACAACTCATTGAAGAAATCGCAGTATCAAGAATATCAATACCGGCTTCTACTGCTTTTACCGCTGTTGCTGTAGACAGCCCCGTTGTTGCATGACAATGAAGTGCCAATGGCACATCACAAGACGCTTTGATACGCGTGATAAGCTCTTCCGCTTCATAAGGCTTAAGTAAGCCAGACATATCTTTAATACACAGCGAATGACAACCTAAATCCTCTAGGCGTTTTGCCAAGTCAACCCAAGTGTCTGCGTTATGCACTGGGCTCGTTGTGTAAGACAACGTACCTTGAGCATGCGCACCAACATCAACCGTTGCTTTCACGGCTTTCTGGAAGTTTCGCACGTCATTCATTGCATCAAAAATACGGAATACATCCATGCCGTTAGCATGCGCGCGTTCAACAAACTTTTCTACTACGTCGTCGGCATAATGGCGGTATCCTAAAAGGTTTTGACCACGCAGTAGCATTTGCATTGGTGTATTAGGCATCGCTTTTTTTAGTTCACGTAAACGCTCCCAAGGGTCTTCCCCTAAGAATCGAATACAAGAATCAAATGTTGCACCACCCCAAGTCTCTAGAGACCAGTAACCAACCTTATCCAACTCAGCTGCGATAGGCAGCATATCCTCAATACGCATACGCGTAGCAAATAGTGATTGATGGGCATCACGAAGGACCACATCAGTAATAGCTAGTGGTTTAGACATGCTCTTAAACTCCTTTTTAATCCTAGTTCGGCTACTTCGCGAATGAGGCGCGATGTTTATGAATCGCAGCCGAGATCGCCGCCACTACTTGTGGACTAACAGCTGAAGAGGTTGATTGAATATTAGTGTTTGTTTTTGGTGCTGCGATCGGCTCTGGTACTTCTTCTGGTACCAATTTCGACATTAACCGAACGAGATAAACAAGAATAGTGAGGAAAATAAATACGACCGCCATCCCCGTTAGCATCAGGGTGGCCGCATCTACTAGCAGGCTTCCTATATTAGTCATGTTGCTTCCTTTCTTTGTCATCCTGACAACGTGCAGGACTTTAATAGTGTCAAATCCCGACCCATGGATTATCTCGATTGGTTAAATTTTGTCAATTTTGTTTAAGGAAGGTTTGTAGTAATCCTGATAAATGATTATTTATTCACTACCCAGATCACAGTTCATGACAAAATAATCACTTCAAATCGCTATCACCTTACGAACAGAGTAAAGGAGGACATAAATAAAAACTGCGATTTAGATTTCAAAATCAAATCGGGACTCACGCAGTAAAAACCAACAAAAACAAAAAGATGAACAAGATTAACAATAAATAAACAAATAACAAACAAAGTGACTACATGAGAGTGATTGAAATGAAAAATGGAAGTCAGTGTATAGGAGGGATAATCAGGATGATTTCACACGATGCGACAGAAGCTTGATAGCAAATTGCTTAGATACGCACATATTCGCTTTTAAAAAAGAGGAACATAGGCTCTAGTGATCCTACGCCATATTTCAGATGTCTAGATACAAAAAAGCCTCGCAATTGCGAGGCTGTTTCAATGAGTGGCGCGTCCTGGAGGATTCGAACCTCCGACCGCCTGGTTCGTAGCCAGGTACTCTATCCAGCTGAGCTAAGGACGCGCAGTTTTCGATATCGACTTTCGTCAACATCAGGGCATTACCCTGCAATAAGTGGCGCGTCCTGGAGGATTCGAACCTCCGACCGCCTGGTTCGTAGCCAGGTACTCTATCCAGCTGAGCTAAGGACGCGCAATTTTCGACATCGACTTTCGTCAACATCAGGGCATTACCCTTTAATAAGTGGCGCGTCCTGGAGGATTCGAACCTCCGACCGCCTGGTTCGTAGCCAGGTACTCTATCCAGCTGAGCTAAGGACGCGCA
>NZ_JAWOUQ010000005.1:300611-382994 GCF_033339475.1 Vibrio sp. 2304
GAATGGCGGTGAAGGAGGGATTCGAACCCTCGATACGGGATAAACCGTATACTCCCTTAGCAGGGGAGCGCCTTCAGCCTCTCGGCCACCTCACCGTTTTCATTGTTATATCTCAAAAGAGATATGGCGCGTCCTGGAGGATTCGAACCTCCGACCGCCTGGTTCGTAGCCAGGTACTCTATCCAGCTGAGCTAAGGACGCACTTTTTGTTGATAAATCAACGTTGCAAGAATGGCGGTGAAGGAGGGATTCGAACCCTCGATACGGGATAAACCGTATACTCCCTTAGCAGGGGAGCGCCTTCAGCCTCTCGGCCACCTCACCGTCTTGCGGAGGCACATATTACGTTTTACCGAAAATATGTCAAACACTTTCTTTGAAAAAATCTACGAAACTGGCTTAACCGTTGCTGATTTAATCAAAGTGACTATTAAACGAACTTTATCACTCTATTATGATGAAAAAAAGAGAGTCTTCTCTGAAAAAAAGACATTTATTTTCAAATAACTTTCTGAAGTTCGAATCAACATTATTGATGAATTCACAGCCATACTCAACACAATAGTTTCTGCAAATTTTCAAAAACAGTAAAAACTAAAAAGGCCAACCCTTCGGTTAGCCTTTTTCATTCAAACTAAGCTCTGTAAACAGGAGCGACTTAGTAGTTACCTGAAGCAACGTTGCCATTGCCTTTTTCAGCTTGAATGCGCATGTAGATTTCTTCACGGTGAACTGAAACCTCTTTCGGAGCGTTAACGCCGATACGCACTTGGTTACCTTTAACACCTAGTACAGTTACAGTCACTTCATCACCAATCATCAGTGTTTCGCCTACGCGGCGAGTCAAAATTAGCATTCTTTGCTCCTTGAGTAATCTCTAAATTTTCTTGCTACAAAGCTATTATCCAACAAAAGTTATATTTTCGTAAACTACCTTGTTAGCGAAAATCAGCCTAAAAAGGCATGTTTTTGTTGAATGTTTAATGCTTCACTAGACGTAATGTAAGCATCATGCAGAATGTTTGCTGCTGTATCCACACATTCGGGTGCTAAAACTAGCATCATAGTGAGTGCATTCGTTGCGCTGAAATTGATCTCAATATCTCGCTTTGCCAACAAATCGCATGCGTGCTCTACCATTCCATTGGCCTCAAGCCCCACTGCGGTCAACAGGCTTACCACTTCACTATTACGGATTTTGTCGCTGAACACCAGATCGAACTTGGCACATGCATCTTGTTTTATCATGATACCTGCCCGTTCTGTTTCCTCGATCACATTCCAAATGTCGATACCCAACATCTGACATTGTTTTGTAGCACTAGATAAATGTTCTTTATCGACTTCGATTATGGCAAGGTCACGTTGAATGGCTATACCAGAGACGGCTTGATTGCCTAACTCCCCCTTTACCAGACTGCCTTCATTAACATCAAATGTCGAAAGCACGCGCAGTGGCACATTATTCTTCCATGCAAATTGCACTGAAGGTAAATGTAATACTTTCGCGCCTCGGCTTGCCATCGCTTCCATGGAAGGAAAATCGATAACCGCCAATTTTCGCGCGTTTTTCACTACACGTGGGTCACAAGTATAAATACCATCAACGTCGGTAAAGATTTGACACTCATCAGCGCGCAATGCGCCTGCCAGTGCCACAGCGCTCGTATCTGAGCCACCTCGACCTAATGTGGTGATATCCCCGTTCTCATTCACACCTTGAAAGCCTGCAACAATCACGATTTGGTCTTGCTCAAGCAATCCCAGAATTGTCTTAGTATCAATGTGTTTAATCGTTGCGTCATTGTGTTGATTATCCGTCACAATATTCGCCTGTGCTCCGGTAAGCGAGCGTGCAGCATGACCCAATTTATTGAGTGTCATTGCTAACAGTGCCATTGACACTTGCTCACCAGCAGAGAGCAAAACATCAAGTTCTCGAGCTGTAGGCACGCTATCTATCTGTTTAGCGAGGTCCATCAGTCTGTTTGTTTCGCCTGACATTGCAGACACGACAACAACAACTTGATTGCCATCATTTTTCGCCTTAATGATGTGTTCAGCAACTTGGTGGATTCTTTCAATTGAACCCACGGAGGTTCCGCCAAACTTTTGCACGATAAGGGGCTTTTTCACCAGTCTTCACCTTCCCAAGACCGAAGTCTCTTTAGAACTGCTTACATCGTCAGTATTTCCTTTTAGAAAAATTATATAAGCAGTAGTTACAACAAAAACCAAATAGCCTAAATGACTCGGTTAACTTTTGGTCAATTAAACCACTTGGCTGCTAAAAAAAATTACGCTCAATCAAAGAAACTTGATTGAGCGTAATTTTAGTAGTTAAAAGCTTATAAGCGCTCTTCTAACCAAGGCTGAACTGTTTTAATTGCCTCTGGTAGTGCGGCTACATCAGTACCACCAGCTTGAGCCATGTCAGGACGACCACCGCCCTTACCACCGACTTGCTCAGCAATCATCTTAACTAGATCACCAGCTTTTACTTTACCAGTTAGATCTTTAGTCACACCAGCAATCAGGCCAACCTTGTCACCTGTTACGTTGGCAAGCAGTACGACACCAGACCCCATTTGGTTCTTGATGTCATCAACCATAGTACGTAGGTTCTTGCTGTCAGCACCTTCAAGAGCTGCGACTAGAACTTTTGTACCATTGACTTCAACCGCTTTGCCCATGATGTTAGCGCTTTCTGCTGCCGCCATCTTATCTTTTAGCTTCTGCACTTCTTTCTCTAGCGCTTTTGCTTTCTGCGCAGATTCTGACAGTTTCTCTTCGTACTTCGCGTTTTGAGCTTCAATCGCGTCTAATGCAGCCTCGCCTGTTACCGCCTCAATACGTCGAATACCTGCAGCAATGCCGCTTTCTGAAGTGATTTTGAATAGGCCAATATCACCTGTGCTTGATGCGTGAATACCACCGCAAAGCTCTGTCGAGAAGTCACCCATAGACAGTACGCGTACTTCGTCATCGTACTTCTCACCAAACAGTGCCATTGCGCCTTTCTTCTTAGCAGACTCAATGTCCATCACGTTGGTTTCAATCGTGTGGTTGCGACGAATTTGCGCGTTAACTAGACGCTCAACTTTTTTCAGTTCTGCTGCAGTTACGGCTTCTAGGTGTGAGAAGTCGAAACGTAGGTTGTCTGCCTTCACCAATGAGCCTTTCTGCGTTACGTGCTCACCTAAAACTTGGCGTAGTGCTGCGTGTAGCAAGTGCGTTGCTGAGTGGTTTAGAGAGATAGCTGCGCGACGCTCTGCGTCAACGATAGTTGCTACTTCATCACCTTTCGCTAGAACGCCTTCTGCCATTACACCGTGGTGCGCGATTGCGTTACCTAGTTTTTGAGTGTCCTCAACGCGGAATACACCAGACTCAGTACGGATTTCACCAGCGTCACCACACTGACCGCCTGACTCTGCGTAGAATGGTGTTTCACCAAGTACGATGATTGCTTTGTCGCCCGCAGATAGCGAATCTACTTCGTTGCCTTCAACGAACATCGCTGCTACAGAACTAGAGCCTTTAGTACCTGTGTAACCACAGAATTCTGTTTGCGTATCAACTTTGATTGCTGCGTTATAGTCAGTACCGAAGTTACCCGCTTCACGCGCACGTTGACGCTGCTCTTCCATCGCTTTCTCGAAACCTTCTTCGTCGATTGCGAACTCACGCTCACGTGCTACGTCGTTAGTTAAGTCAGCTGGGAAGCCGTAAGTATCGTAAAGTTTAAATACGGTTTCGCCGTCTAGTACTTTACCGTCTAGGTTATCTAGTGCTTCGTTTAGAATCGCCATACCGCGCTCAAGTGTACGACCAAAGTTTTCTTCTTCGATACGCAGTACTTTTTCAACCACAGCTTGTTGACGCTTCAGCTCTTCACCAGCCGTACCCATGATGTCAGCTAGAACGCCAACCAACTTGTGGAAGAATGCACCTTGTGCGCCCAGCTTGTTACCGTGACGAACTGCACGACGGATGATACGGCGTAATACGTAACCTCGACCTTCGTTTGAAGGCATAACGCCATCCACGATCAGGAATGAACATGAACGGATGTGGTCAGCGATAACGCGTAGTGATTGGTTTGATAGGTCTTCGTAACCGATCACTTCTGCTGCTGCTTTGATAAGAGCTTGGAATACATCGATTTCGTAGTTTGAGTGAACGCCCTGCATGATTGCAGAGATACGCTCGATACCCATACCAGTATCTACCGATGGTTTTGGTAGCGGTTCCATAGTCCCGTCTGCGTGACGGTTGAACTGCATGAATACGTTGTTCCAGATCTCGATGAAACGGTCACCATCTTCTTCAGGCGTGCCAGGACGGCCACCCCAGATGTGCTCACCGTGATCGTAGAAGATTTCAGTACATGGACCACAAGGGCCAGTGTCGCCCATTTGCCAGAAGTTATCAGACTCGTACGGCTTGCCGCCTTCTTTATCACCAATGCGAACAATACGATCAGCGGGTACGCCAACTTTCTTGTTCCAGATGTCAAACGCTTCGTCATCGGTTTCGTAAACAGTTACCAATAAACGATCCGCTGGCAGTTTAAGAACTTCGGTTAGGAATTCCCAAGCAAAGGAGATCGCATCTTCTTTGAAGTAATCGCCAAAGCTGAAGTTGCCTAACATTTCAAAGAATGTGTGGTGACGAGCAGTAAAGCCAACATTTTCTAGGTCGTTATGTTTACCACCAGCACGTACGCAACGCTGAGCCGTAGTCGCTCGAGTGTAGGCTCGTTTTTCTAAGCCTAAGAAACAATCTTTAAATTGGTTCATACCTGCGTTTGTGAACAGCAGGGTTGGGTCGTTATGTGGAACTAACGATGAACTTTCTACGATTTGGTGTCCTTTGCTCTCAAAGAACTTGAGGAACGCGTTACGAACCTCATCAGTGCTCATGTACATGCAGCTCTTCCTGAAAATAGTCGAGTTAGAATTTTGCCGTATTGTAGATCATGCAAACAGCTGAGACTAGTTTTCTTGAGGAAAAGAGGGAGTAGGAGAAAAAATTTGAAGCAAAACAAAAATCAGTGCGGACGACTGACCGTTAATCTTCGTCCTCAAAGTTCAGCGCGTAGCTGATTTGGTCAAAACTGTAGCCACGATATTGCAGAAATCGCACCTGTTTAGCGTACTCTTTCTGGTCTTTGGCTTTAATACCTTTGAATTTCTTTTCTGCCGCCTGTTTAGCCAGTTCAAACCAATCTTGCGGCTCTTCAGCCATAGCTTGCTCAATCACCGATTCCGCAACACGCTTCTGGTTTAACTCTTGACGAATTCGACGCTCTCCATGTCCTTTGTATACATGCTGTCTAATTTGACTCTTCGCGTAACGTAAATCATCTAGATAATTATGGTCTAGGCAAAAATTAATTGCGATGTCGATGTCTGATTCTTCATAGCCCTTCATCGATAATTTTTGGTAAAGCTCATACTGACCATGATCGCGACGGCTAAGCAATTGGATAGCTGCCTCTTTGCTCGATAATGTTGGCGCCTGGCGTTTTTGGTACATGATGATCCTAAAAGTATTTTTGCTGTACAGGCTCTCAATGGCCTTTGTGATAATTCGATTTTTGATTTCAATAGATACAACAAAGCCCCGCATTGCAGGGCTTTGTCATTTATTAATCTATGAGAGATTAAAACTCTTCAGCTTGCTCTGGCGCTTCACCAGCTTCAGGCGCTTCCGCAAGTGCTGGCGCTAGCAACATTTCACGCAGTTTTGTATCGATAGTTTTAGCCACTTCAGGGTGCTCACGCAGGTAGTTACACGCATTCGCTTTACCTTGACCAATCTTATCGCCATTGTAGCTATACCAAGCACCGGCTTTTTCAACTAACTTGTGCTTCACACCTAGATCGACAAGTTCACCTTCGCGGTTAAAGCCTTGGCCGTACATGATTTGTGTGTTTGCTTCTTTAAATGGTGCTGCAATCTTATTCTTAACAACTTTGATGCGCGTTTCGTTACCTACGACTTCGTCACCTTCTTTGATTGCGCCAGTACGACGGATATCTAGACGAACAGAAGCGTAGAACTTAAGTGCGTTACCACCTGTTGTTGTTTCTGGGTTACCAAACATCACACCAATCTTCATACGGATTTGGTTGATGAAGATACACATACAGTTAGACTGCTTTAGGTTACCCGTTAGCTTACGCATTGCTTGAGAAAGCATACGTGCTTGCAGACCCATGTGGCTATCGCCCATTTCGCCTTCGATTTCTGCTTTCGGTGTTAGTGCTGCGACAGAGTCGACAACCATAACATCGATAGCACCAGAACGTGCAAGTGCGTCACAGATCTCTAGCGCTTGCTCACCTGTGTCTGGCTGAGAAACTAGCAATGCATCGATATCAACGCCAAGTTTCTTCGCGTATACAGGATCTAGAGCGTGCTCTGCATCGATAAACGCACACGTTTTGCCTTCACGTTGTGCAGCAGCAATAAGCTCAAGGGTTAGCGTTGTTTTACCTGAAGATTCTGGACCGTAGATTTCTACGATACGACCCATTGGTAGACCACCAGCACCCAAAGCGATATCAAGAGAAAGAGAACCCGTTGAGATGGTTTCTACGTCCATTGCGCGGTTATCACCAAGGCGCATGATAGAGCCTTTACCGAATTGCTTTTCAATTTGACCTAGCGCAGCGGCGAGCGCTTTCTGTTTGTTCTCGTCCATTACTTTCTCCGATTTATTCATCTTCTTTGGGCGACGAATAGTAATTCATTTTTCTTAAGCAGAAGAACTGCTCAGCAATGAAAGTTATTATACTGTTGATTCATACAGTGTCCATACCTGTATGAAAAAAATTTGGCTGACCTAAAGTCATGATTTGCTCTAGCCCTTATCAATGCTGGGCTAAAACAATTTAAGAAATTCTAGAGTAGATGTTGATACAATTGAGTCAGCGCATGCTCGACCGCTTTTTTGCGAACTTCTGCACGGTCACCAGTAAAATGCATGGTTTCGACTTGCTGCCAACTTTGGTTATCAGCAAAAGCAAAGCAGACCATGCCGACTGGTTTCTCTTCACTGCCACCACCCGGCCCTGCAATACCACTGATGGACACACCGATGGTCGCATTGGAGTTTTTAATTGCACCCTGTACCATTTCAATCACAACTGGCTCACTCACTGCACCATGCGCTTCTAACGTTGAAGCTTGCACACCAAGCATCTCCATTTTCGCTTCATTACTGTAGGTGACAAACGCACGGTCAAGCCACGCTGAACTACCAGCAATGTCAGTAATGGCGGTTGCAACACCACCACCTGTGCATGATTCTGCGGTCGTTAAAAGATGCCCGTGTTTAGCCAATAATGCGCCTAAATCGGCACTCAATTTTGTTGTTTTTTCCATAGCCAAAATGCCCTTTGTCTCTTTTTACTTGATAGGGATTCACGTATCCTAAGCCGCTACGGAAATAAACAAAAGAACTTACCTGTGAAAGCTGAACAAAAACACACTCCGATGATGCAGCAATACCTCAAGCTAAAAGCTGAGAACCCAGAGATTTTGCTGTTCTACCGCATGGGCGATTTCTACGAACTCTTTTACGATGATGCCAAGCGAGCTTCTCAGCTTCTTGATATTTCATTGACCAAACGTGGTGCGTCTGCAGGTGAACCTATCCCAATGGCGGGTGTGCCATTTCACGCCGTAGAGGGCTACCTGGCAAAACTTGTTCAGCTTGGTGAGTCTGTGGCGATCTGTGAACAGATTGGCGATCCGGCCACCAGCAAGGGCCCAGTAGAACGTAAAGTTGTGCGTATCGTGACACCAGGTACAGTGACGGATGAGGCGCTGCTTTCTGAGCGTGTCGATAACTTAATCGCAGCAATTTACCATCACAACGGTAAGTTCGGTTATGCGACGCTGGATGTCACCTCTGGTCGCTTCCAACTGACAGAACCAGAAACTGAAGAAGCGATGACAGCCGAGCTTCAACGTACCGCACCACGTGAGCTACTGTTCCCAGAAGATTTTGAACCTGTACATTTAATGGCGAGCCGCAATGGTAACCGTCGTCGCCCAGTCTGGGAGTTTGAGCTTGATACGGCTAAGCAACAACTCAATCAACAATTTGGCACAAAAGATCTGGTTGGTTTTGGTGTAGAGCATGCGTCCTTAGGGTTATGTGCTGCTGGTTGTTTGATCCAGTACGTAAAAGATACTCAACGTACGGCTTTACCTCATATTCGCTCTTTAACGTTTGATCATCAGGATCAATCCGTCATCCTTGATGCTGCTACCCGACGTAATCTGGAAATTACTCAAAATCTAGCAGGCGGAACCGATAACACGCTCGCTGCAGTACTCGACCATTGTGCAACTCCGATGGGCAGCCGAATGCTGAAGCGTTGGTTGCATCAGCCTATGCGTTGCATTGAAACGTTAAACAATCGCCTTGATGCGATTGGTGAGATTAAAGAACAAGCTCTGTTTGCCGATCTTCAACCAACGTTAAAGCAAATTGGTGATATTGAACGTATCTTAGCGCGCCTTGCATTACGCTCTGCTCGCCCTCGCGATATGGCTAGACTTCGCAATGCCATGCAACAGCTACCAGAGCTAGAATCTGTCACCGCTTCTTTGACCCATCCGTACCTAACGAAATTGGCGAAGTATGCAGCTCCGATTGACGAAGTATGTGACCTGTTAGAGCGCGCGATTAAAGAAAATCCGCCGGTTGTTATTCGTGATGGTGGCGTCATCGCTGAAGGCTACAATGCGGAGCTCGATGAATGGCGAAAATTGGCAGACGGTGCAACAGAATATCTTGAGCAGCTTGAGCGAGATGAGCGTGAACGACACGGTATCGATACGCTTAAAGTAGGCTACAACAACGTTCATGGCTTCTTTATCCAAGTAAGCCGTGGCCAGAGCCATTTGGTTCCACCGCATTATGTACGTCGCCAAACACTCAAAAACGCTGAACGCTACATCATCCCAGAGCTTAAGGAACACGAAGACAAAGTACTTAACTCGAAATCTAAAGCGTTAGCACTTGAGAAACAGTTGTGGGAAGAACTGTTTGATCTATTGATGCCAAACCTTGAGAAGCTGCAAAACCTAGCTTCTGCCCTGTCTCAACTGGATGTATTACAAAACCTAGCAGAGCGTGCAGATTCGTTAGATTACTGCCGCCCAACGCTTGTGAAAGACGCAGGAATTCACATTCAAGCTGGTCGTCATCCAGTCGTAGAACAAGTAACAACAGAGCCGTTCATCGCGAACCCAATTGAGCTTAACCCAGCCCGTAAGATGTTGATCATCACCGGTCCAAACATGGGTGGTAAATCAACCTACATGCGTCAAACTGCGCTGATTGCATTGATGGCACATATCGGCTCTTATGTACCGGCAGAATCCGCACAGATTGGTTCTTTAGATCGTATATTTACTCGTATTGGTGCGTCAGATGATCTTGCATCTGGCCGCTCGACCTTCATGGTAGAAATGACCGAAACAGCCAATATTCTTCACAACGCAACTAAGAATAGTTTGGTGCTAATGGATGAAATCGGACGTGGTACTAGTACTTACGACGGTCTGTCTTTAGCTTGGGCAAGTGCGGAATGGCTCGCAACACAAATTGGTGCGATGACCCTATTTGCAACCCACTACTTCGAATTAACAGAGTTACCAAGCCAGCTGCCAAACTTAGCGAACGTTCACTTGGATGCCGTAGAACATGGAGACAGCATTGCCTTTATGCACGCAGTTCAAGAAGGTGCGGCAAGTAAGTCTTACGGCCTGGCTGTTGCGGGCTTAGCAGGCGTACCAAAAACGGTCATCAAAAATGCGCGTAACAAGCTATCTCAGCTAGAGCAACTGGGGCAAAACAGTGACACACCGCGTCCAAGTGCAGTAGATGTGGCTAACCAGTTGAGCCTGATTCCAGAGCCTAGCGAGGTCGAACAAGCTCTGTCAGGTATTGACCCTGACGACTTAACGCCACGCCAAGCTCTTGAAGAGCTGTATCGCTTGAAGAAGATGCTGTAAACAGACTCACACCAACGAGAAAAAAAGAAAAAAGGCTATGGGGAACCATAGCCTTTTATGTATCTAGTGAAATACGGATTATTTAATCGTCTTCTACGTTAAACAAGTTTTCCATATTCAAACCTTGTTTGATTAGGACTTCACGAAGACGACGTAAACCTTCCACTTGTATTTGACGTACTCGCTCACGTGTCAGACCAATCTCTCGACCAACTTCTTCCAGCGTCGAAGGCTCGTAGCCTAGTAGGCCGAAGCGACGTGCAAGCACTTCTTTCTGTTTCGGATTCAACTCTTCTAACCAATGAATCAACGATGATTTGATGTCGTCATCTTGAGTCGAAACTTCTGGATCAGAGTTGTTTGCATCAGGAATAATATCTAGCAGCGCTTTCTCACCGTCACCACCGATTGGCGTGTCGACAGAGCTAATACGCTCATTAAGGCGTAGCATTTTGCTTACGTCTTCGACTGGAATATCTAATTGAGCAGCAATTTCTTCTGCGGTCGGTTCGTGATCGAGCTTTTGAGAAAGTTCACGCGCAGTACGCAGATAAATGTTCAGCTCTTTCACTACATGGATAGGTAGACGGATCGTGCGAGTTTGGTTCATCAACGCTCGCTCTATCGTTTGTCTGATCCACCATGTTGCGTAAGTAGAGAAACGGAAACCACGTTCTGGGTCGAATTTTTCGACCGCTCGGATCAAGCCGAGGTTACCTTCTTCAATCAGATCGAGTAGTGCTAGACCACGGTTACTGTATCGACGAGAAATCTTAACAACCAAACGTAGGTTACTTTCGATCATACGTTTGCGTGCCGCTTCGTCGCCACGTAGGGCGCGTCTTGCGTAAAGCACTTCTTCTTCGGCAGTAAGTAAAGGTGAGAAGCCAATTTCGCCCAAATACAACTGAGTTGCATCTAAGCTTTTACTGCTCGCGTCAAATTCTTCACGCGCAGTCGCTTTGCTTTCTGTGGATGATGATCTTTCGAGTTCGTTATCAATGGTCTTCACTGACGCATTATCAAATGCAAACTCTTCAACTTTGGTTACTGTGTTGCTGATACTCATAACGCCTCCCCCTGGCGAGTTAGCAAGACATGACAACTCAATATGTCGCTAAATGATGTCGCAAGTTGTTTTTCAAAGTTTTAAGGCAAATAGCGTTTTGGATTCACTGATTTACCTTGATAGCGAATTTCAAAGTGTAGTTTGACCGACTTTGCACCTGAACTACCCATGGTAGCGATTTTTTGTCCGCTTTTTACGCTTTGTCCTTCTGTGACCAGCAGTTTGTCATTATGTGCGTATGCGCTTAAATAATTGTCGTTATGCTTTACTATAATTAAGTTGCCATAACCTCGTAGCGCATTGCCTGAATAAACGACTGTGCCGGCTGCGGTTGAAACGATAGGTTGACCACGCTGTCCTGCGATGTCGATACCTTTATTTCCCTGTTCTCCCGCCGAAAAGTTCTTGATTACTCTCCCTTTTGTTGGCCACAACCACTTGGAGACTTTATCACTCTTTGCTGTGGTAGTTGGCGCTTTTTGCTTCACTTTTTGGTTATCTTTTAAACCAACATACTCCTTTGTTTTCGATTGTTCAACCTTCTTTGGAGGCTGTTTTTGTACGACTTTAGGCTTAGTCTCTGTAGGTTTTTGACTAGAGTTTTTACTCGAAGGTTTAGGTTTAGAGGCTGTTGATGTTTTCGTCACTGGAGCTGGGGGTGTCGTAACAACAGGAGCCACAACGGGTTCAACTTTTTGACCATATTTAGGGGCGACATATTTCGGAGCCCAAAGTTTTAGCCTCTGTCCTGGGTAGATAGTGTAAGGCTGAGTTAACTCATTGTAACGAACAAGATCATTTACATCTTTATCTGTGACATAAGCTATGAAGTAAAGCGTATCGCCTTTTTTTACCTCATAATAACTCCCTCTGTAACTCCCTCTTTCAAGGCTTGAATAGTCTTTTTTTAGGCTAGAGACAGGTGCAGGGGAATGCGCTGCACAACCAACTAGTCCTGCAGCAAACACAAAGCTAATACCAATATGACGTAGTAACTTATTCACCTATCCCTAACCCTTAAGCTAAATCACCCGCAACCAGAGGTACGAACCGAACCATTTCTACAACGGTAGAGAGATATTCGTCTCCCTTACGCTCTATTTTTAATAACTGTTGTTCCGTATCTCCAACAGGAATGACCATTTTTCCGCCATCTCTTAATTGTGAGAGAAGAGCTTGGGGAATCACTTCAGCGGCAGCGGTAACAATAATAGCATCGAAAGGACCTCGCGCTTCCCAGCCCTGCCACCCATCAGCATGCTTAGTTGAAACATTGTAGATATCCAATTGCTTCAGGCGACGCTTTGCTTCCCATTGCAACGATTTAATTCGCTCAACGGAGTATACATGATCAACAATTTGCGCCAGTACCGCGGTTTGATAACCCGATCCCGTTCCGATTTCCAGAACACGACTCGCCGGCTCTAGCTCAAGCAACTCGGTCATACGAGCAACGATATAAGGCTGAGAAATAGTTTGTCCCTGACCAATTGGTAACGCATTGTTATCATAGGCTTGGTGCATCATCGCTTGAGAAACAAAGCTTTCTCGTGGCAAGCGTTGGATAGCATCCAGAACTCTTTGGTCTTTGATGCCACTGGAGATAAGAAACGCTATCAACCTGTCAGCATGTGGGTTACTCATTACTTCTCTTCCTTTAACCAACTATCCATAGCACGCAGCGACTCGTGAGCGGTGAGATCAACTTGCAGAGGCGTCATTGAAACTCGGCCATGCTCAATTGCATAAAAGTCCGTGCCCTCTCCTGCATCTTGCTCCTTTCCTGGTGGGCCTAACCAATAAATGTCATGGCCTCTCGGATCTTTCTGCTTGATCATATTCTCTGCGTGATGACGTGCACCTAAACGAGTAACTTCAATTTCACCTAAATTCTCTGATGGTAAGTCAGGCACGTTTACGTTCAGTAGACGATTCGTTGGAATCGGCGACGCTAAATGCTGTTGTACAATTTGACGTGCAATTTTAGCGGCGGATTCGAAATGTCGCTTACCCACTAGAGAAAAAGCCACCGACTGAACGCCAAGGAAATGACCTTCCATGGCTGCTGCTACTGTTCCAGAATAAAGAACATCATCACCCAAATTAGCGCCATGGTTGATTCCTGACAGAACAAGATCAGGCAAATCATCTTTCATTAGCTCATTCAGCGCGAAATGCACACAATCCGTGGGCGTGCCTTGCACTGAGTAGATATTTGGGGCAATTTCAGTCACGCGTAATGGTTGTTCTAATGTAAGTGAATTCGAAGCACCTGAACGATTTCGATCAGGTGCGACAATGGTCACTTCAGCGATATCTCTCAACTCATCAGCGAGGGCATGAATCCCTTGAGCATGAACACCATCATCATTGCTGATTAAGACTCTTAAGGGCTTCGGGTTTCGTGAATCCTGTTCCATTAGTATTCTCTTTCTACTTCAACCTCATTAACTAACTCACGAACAATAGAGGTCGCAAAAGATCCCGCATCCAGTGAGAAAGTCAGCGTAATGTTGTTACCTTCAACCGTCCAAGCTAAATCTTTTGGCTTTAGCGCAATATCGCGACGGTCGTGGCGCATGCGATTACCACGAATCAGCGCCATGAGGTCAGGCTCTTCGTCTAAAAACGGTTGCTCTAATGCCAGAGCCTCAGTTTGAGTAGGCAGTGCATTATCGCCAGCAAGCGCAGCGGTAATTGCCGCTTCACCTTGCGCAAATTGCACTTGCAGAGCAGCAATGTTGTTTGCATCAATCAACTGAGTGCCAGAATTCGTCTGCGCAATGTCACCATCAATGAACTTATCAAACACACCATTCTCTAGACGAGCTGAAACGATACGGTTGAAAATCCACGAACGAGCCGCTGATAAATACATACTGCGCTTGTTTTGATTGCGGGTACGAACGTTTTCGCGTCCCCATCGACGTGCTTCTTCAAGGTTGTTGCCATCGTTACCAAAACGCTGACTACCAAAGTAGTTTGGCACGCCAACTTGTTTCACTTTTTCAAGACGTTGCTCTACATCCGCTATATCTGTCACTTCAGACAAAGTAACCACGAACTCGTTCCCTACTAGGTCACCAGGACGCAGTTTTTTATTGTGACGATCTGTTGCAAGGATTTCGATACTTGGGTATTGAGCCAAAAACGCTGAAAAATCTGGCGTTTCACCTTTCGGTAAATGGACACTTAACCACTGTTCCGTCACCGCATGACGGTCTTTAAGACCCGCCCAGCTAACGTCTTTCGACTTAACACCACAGGCTTTCGCTAACTCGTTAGCAACGAAGCTGGTGTTCTCGCCCGTTTTACGGATACGAACCATTAGGTGCTCGCCTTCGCCCGTAAAGGCAAAACCTAAATCTTCGCGAACCTGAAAATGCTCTGGCTGCGCTTTAATTTTTGCCGATGCAACTGGCTTACCCGTTAGGTAAGCCAATGAAGATAAAATGTCTGACATGATGTGTTTCCGCTGATATCACAGCTTAGGGGAGCAAATTGCTAGTTATTGCTTAAACAGAAGTACAACGGCTTCCGTTGCAATGCCTTCTTTGCGTCCAGTAAAACCGAGACGTTCTGTCGTCGTCGCTTTTACGTTAATGTTACTAATGTCGGTTTCTAGGTCTTCGGCTATCGCCGCACACATTGCGTCAATGTGTGGTGCCATTTTAGGCGCTTGTGCCATGATGGTTACATCAGCATTGCCAAGACGGTAGCCTTGCTCTTTAACTCGACGGTAAACGTCTTTCAGTAATTCACGACTGTTTGCGCCTTTCCATTTATCATCCGTATCTGGGAAATGACGACCAATATCGCCGGCAGCAATCGCGCCCAGCAGAGCATCCGTTAACGCATGCAACGCTACATCGCCATCTGAGTGAGCAATCAAACCTTGTTCGTAAGGAATCGCTACACCACCGATAATTACCGGACCTTCACCGCCGAATTTATGTACGTCGAAACCATGACCAATTCGAATCATTTTCTATCCTTTCTTATTCGCCGCGCTCACGGCTTAGATAAAACTCGGCTAACGCAAGATCTTCTGGCTGAGTGATTTTTATATTGTTCGCATTCCCTTGAACTAAGGCTGGCTTCTCGCCTAGCCATTCCAAAGCCGAGGCTTCATCGGTAATGGTTACACCCTGTTCTAATGCGTCAGCCAGTGCTTGAGTAAGCTGCTGAGTTTTAAACATTTGTGGAGTCAGTGCATGCCACAATGCTTCTCTATCTACCGTATGATCGATATCTTGTACTGCGTTTGCTCGCTTCATTGTATCTCTCACAGGAGATGCGAGAATGCCACCCGTTGAGTGAGCGCAGCAAACATCAATCAAACGGTCAATGTCGGATGTTAATACACATGGCCTTGCAGCGTCGTGAACTAATACCCACTCGCTTTCCAGATGCTCATTGACATAGTTTAGCCCTGATAACACAGAGTCTGCTCTTTCTTTACCACCAGCTACACGAATCACATCTGGGTGCTTAGCAATGGACAATTCTGGGTAATATGGGTCGCCGTAAGTAATGGCAACGACAACCTTAGAAATATTTGGGTGAGAAAGCAGTTTCTCTACGGTATGTTCCAGTACCGCTTTACCTTCGATCAATAAATATTGCTTAGGGCGATCTGCCTTCATTCTGCTACCCACACCAGCAGCAGGCACAATTGCGATATGCGATGAGTTCATATCCAACATTTTAATGGTTTTCCTCACCTATAATGCGGTAAAAAGTCTCGCCATCTTTAACTAAACCGAGCTCATGACGCGCACGTTCTTCAATCGCATCAAGACCTTGCCTTAAGTCATCAATCTCAGCGAACATTTCATTGTTGCGAGCTTGTAGCTTGCTGTTCACTTGTTGCTGAACTTCAATTTCATCTTTTACTGTGTAGTAGTCAGACACTCCGTTTTTACCAAACCATAGAGTGTATTGAAGCAAGCCAAACAGTAGCGTAAGGGCTATAACAAAGATTCGCATATCACTGCTAACATTCTGTACCGGAAGGAATTAGATAAGGTGACATATATAGCATAAATGCGAGGTTGCCTCTAGGGGAGAAAGGGAGACTCACACGCTCCTTACAAGAAATAAGCAGCAAAATGAAACAAAGAGACTTCTCTACTCTCTCCTCGTTCTATGGAATCACAAATGAACGTAAGCGAAAGACATCAAAAAGCAAAGCCTGTTCTCATATGTCAGATACAAAAACACCCCGCCAAAGCTGGGTGTTTTTAAAGTTTTAAGTTAAGCCGTTAATTCAGTTAAGAATTAAGCTTGACCTTTAACTTCTTTAAGATCGCTTACTTGAAACATGGACTTAGCGCTTCCGTTATATAAAAAAACACCCCGCCAAAGCAGGGTGTTTTAAAAGCTTTAAGTTAAGCAGCTAATTCAGTGAAGAATTAAGCTTGACCTTTAACTTCTTTAAGACCGTTGAAAGGAGCGCGCTCACCTAGAGCTTCCTCGATACGGATTAGCTGGTTGTACTTAGCAACACGGTCAGAACGGCTCATAGAACCAGTTTTGATTTGACCTGCAGCTGTACCTACCGCTAGGTCAGCGATAGTTGCATCTTCAGTTTCGCCAGAACGGTGAGAGATTACTGCTGTGTAACCTGCGTCTTTAGCCATCTTGATTGCAGCTAGAGTCTCAGTTAGAGAACCGATTTGGTTGAACTTGATAAGGATAGAGTTAGCTACGCCTTTCTCGATACCTTCAGCAAGGATCTTAGTGTTAGTAACGAATAGATCGTCACCTACTAGTTGAAGCTTGTCACCTAGTAGTTCAGTTTGGTGCTTGAAGCCATCCCAGTCAGACTCGTCTAGACCGTCTTCGATAGAAACGATTGGGAATTGGTTAGCTAGCTCAGCTAGGTAGTGGTTGAACTCTTCAGAAGTGAAAGTTTTACCTTCGCCTTTCATGTTGTAGATGCCAGCTTCTTTGTCGAAGAACTCAGATGCAGCACAGTCCATAGCTAGAGTTACGTCTTTACCTAGTTCGTAACCAGCAGCTGCAACAGCTTCTGCGATAACTTCTAGAGCTTCAGCGTTAGATTTAAGGTTAGGAGCGAAACCACCTTCATCACCAACTGCAGTGCTGTAGCCTTTAGACTTAAGAACTTTAGCTAGGTTGTGGAATACTTCTGCACCGATACGTAGACCTTCTTTAAGAGTCTTAGCGCCAACTGGTTGGATCATGAACTCTTGGATGTCAACGTTGTTGTCTGCGTGCTCACCACCGTTGATGATGTTCATCATTGGTAGAGGCATAGAGAACTGACCTGCAGTGCCGTTTAGCTCAGCGATGTGCTCGTATAGAGGCATGCCTTTCGCAGCAGCAGCAGCTTTAGCGTTTGCTAGAGAAACAGCTAGGATAGCGTTAGCACCGAATTTAGATTTGTTTTCAGTGCCGTCTAGTTCGATCATTACTGCGTCGATTGCAGCTTGGTCTTTAGCGTCTTTGCCAACTAGAGCTTCAGCGATTGGGCCGTTTACAGCTTCAACTGCTTTAAGAACACCTTTACCTAGGAAACGTGCTTTGTCACCGTCACGTAGCTCAAGAGCTTCGCGAGAACCAGTAGATGCGCCAGATGGAGCTGCCGCCATACCTACGAAACCGCCTTCTAGGTGTACTTCAGCTTCTACAGTTGGGTTACCACGTGAGTCGATGATTTCACGACCTAGAACTTTAACGATCTTAGACATTAATGTTTCCTCTCGTTTCAAATATAAATGTCAATCTTAAAGGGCAGCAGCACAACCTTCGCCGCCGCCCGTATCCTTTTACTTCTCGAATTCGCCGCGTGCGTTTTGGCCCGCAGCCTTAACAAAACCTGCAAACAATGGATGTCCATCGCGAGGAGTCGAGGTGAATTCTGGGTGGAACTGAGCCGCTACAAACCATGGGTGAGCTGGGTTCTCAATCATTTCCACTAACTTCTTGTCCGCAGATAGACCTGATACTTTTAGGCCTGCTTTTTCGATTTGCGGACGAAGCACGTTATTCACTTCGTAACGGTGACGGTGACGTTCATGGATCGTCGCGCTACCGTACAGTTCACGAGCTTTAGTCCCTTTCTCTAGGTGACACAGCTGTGAACCAAGACGCATCGTACCGCCTAGGTCAGACTTTTCAGTACGCTCTTCTACGCTACCTGATTCGTCTACCCACTCTGTGATCAAACCTACCACAGGGTACTTAGTCTCTTTGTTAAATTCTGTTGAATGTGCACCTTCCATACCCGCAACGTTACGCGCGTATTCGATTAGTGCAACTTGCATACCCAAACAAATACCTAGGTAAGGCACGTTATTTTCACGTGCATATTGAGCCGCACGGATCTTGCCTTCAATACCACGATCGCCGAAGCCACCTGGTACTAGGATCGCGTCCAAACCTTCTAGAAGTTCAACGCCTTTTGTTTCGATATCTTGTGAGTCTACATACTTAATTGTGACGCTTAGACGGTTTTTCAAGCCAGCGTGTTTAAGCGCTTCGTTCACAGATTTGTATGCATCTGGTAATTCAATGTATTTACCAACCATACCGATGGTTACTTCACCAGTAGGATTTGCTTCTTCGTAGATAACCTGTTCCCATTCAGAAAGGTCTGCTTCAGGAGCAGTAATACCAAAGCGAGCACACACAAGGTCATCTAGCCCTTGAGATTTAATCAACTGAGGGATCTTGTAGATAGAGTCTACATCCTTCATTGAAATTACTGCTTTTTCTGGAACATTACAGAACAGTGCGATTTTTTTACGCTCATTCGCAGGAATAACGCGATCGCTACGGCAAACTAGGATGTCTGGCTGAATACCGATAGATAGAAGTTCTTTTACAGAGTGTTGCGTCGGCTTAGTTTTCACTTCGCCCGCTGCCGCTAGGTAAGGAACAAGTGTTAGGTGCATGAACATTGCGCGCTCACGGCCTAGCTCAACAGCTAGCTGACGAATCGCTTCCATAAATGGTAGTGATTCGATATCACCAACAGTACCGCCAACTTCAACGATAGCCACATCATGGCCTTCAGAACCTGCAATAACGCGATCTTTGATCGCGTTAGTGATATGAGGGATAACTTGAATAGTTGCGCCTAGGTAGTCACCACGACGTTCTTTACGAAGTACGTCGGCATAAACACGACCTGCAGTGAAGTTGTTACGCTTGGTCATCTTGGTACGGATGAAACGCTCGTAGTGACCAAGGTCAAGGTCAGTCTCTGCGCCATCTTCTGTAACGAACACTTCACCGTGCTGAGTAGGGCTCATTGTGCCCGGGTCAACGTTGATGTAAGGGTCAAGCTTCATCATAGTCACTTTAAGACCACGAGCTTCTAGAATAGCCGCAAGAGATGCTGCTGCAATACCTTTACCTAGAGAGGATACAACCCCGCCAGTAACAAAAATGTAATTTGTCGTCATGTTTAACCTGAAATTGGTTGAATGAGGGAAATGGAGTGCTTCTGGACGGGAGATAAATATACCAGAAGCTCCTTACCGCCACAACGTGAAATCTATCACACCGTAATTTTTTATTTTTTGCTTCAAATCAAAGTGAGCAAAGACAAACCAAAGTCCGTTTTCGTGTAACCAAACAAGCGGACCTTATATTATGTATTCTGCCAGTTTACCTCTGCCTCGATTCTTCTTGTTTTACTTCATCCCAAAAATGGTCAAGTTCTGATAAAGAACAATCTGTAAGTACTTTGCCTGACTGCTGGACCTTGCCTTCAACTTGTTTAAAACGTCGCGCAAACTTTACGTTTGCTTTTCCTAGTGCGACTTCTGGGTTTTTATCAAGGTGGCGAGCCAAATTGACAGTCGCAAATAGCAAATCACCGAGCTCCAACTCAACTTTCTCTTCATCGGGCTGAACTTGCAGTGCCTCTTCCATGACTTCGTCAATTTCTTCTCGTACTTTATCGACAACCGGGCCAAGTGAATCCCAATCAAACCCAAATTTTGCACATTTTTTCTGAATTTTTGTAGCACGAGAAAGTGCCGGTAAAGAGTTTGGTATTGAGTCTAGGATACTTTCTTCCGCTTTGCCTACTAGGGCTTTTTCTTTTGCTTTTTCCGCTTCCCAGTTCGCGTTAATTTCCTCGTCAGATTCAAACTCAACATCTGAAAAAACATGCGGGTGGCGACGAGTCAGTTTTTCGTTCACGGTTTCAACGACATCCGAAAAGTCAAACAGCTCTTGCTCTTTCGCTAGCTGACTGTAAAAAATCACCTGAAACAACAAATCCCCTAGCTCTTCTTTTAGATTGGGCCAATCTCGATTTTGAATCGCGTCCACCACTTCGTAGGTTTCTTCTATAGTATGCGGAACGATGGTGTCAAAGGTTTGTTTTAAGTCCCAAGGGCAACCGTTTTCTGGGTCACGCAGCTTCGCCATGATTTGTTCTAACTGTTCAATTGGATGACTCATTTTTTGTTCCTTTAAACCTTTCTATTAAAGAAAAAGGTGAGCAGCCAAAACCACTCACCTTCTACATTATATTTTCTCAGCAGCTTTCACTAAGTAATTGTTACTTTGACAAGGCAACAAATTTTCGCGACTCCTGAGCATAGCTCGCCTATGTGATGAGCCTGGGCCGGCACTCCGGAGTGAGCGCAGGCAACAACGCTACAACGATAACTATGACGAGAGTTTTAGCCGAGGCGTTTCACCGTCATGACATCCTTGATCTGTTCCACACGCTTCGAAACCCGCGAAAGCACCTCAATATTGGTGACTTCTAGGTCAAAGTCCATGATGGCAAGTTGACGTCTGTAGTCGACTCGGTTCTTCATACTGGTCACTTTGATCTTTTCGTTGGCGAACAGTGTCGTAATGTCTTTGAGTAGACCACCTCGCTCCATCGCTTCAACACGCACGGTGAGGATGTATGACCCCACAAAGCCGCTGCCCCAGACTGTATCGATGATGCGCTCTGGCGCATGATGGCGCAGTTCTTCTAGCTGTTCACAGTCACTACGGTGTACTGAAATCCCACGACCTTGCGTTATGTAACCAGAGATATCGTCACCTGGAATTGGCTGACAGCAACGTGCTAGATGTGTCATTAGGTTATCGACGCCTTCTACTACAACTGCGTCTTTTTTCGGTCGGCTTTGCGCGGGTGATTTATGCTCAGCTTCTTGCAGTTTTTCCAGTGCTTGCTGGTCTTCTTCCTCTGCCGTTGGCTTGTTAACTAACGCGTTGATATGGTTAATGATTTGGTTGATGCGCAAATCACCGCTACCTACCCCAACATACAATTCATCTGGTGTTTTGACGTTAAACCGCTTGAGGGCGTAATGCTCTGCATCTTTTAACGTTGCGCCAATTTTGGCTAACTCATGCTCAAGGATTTCACGACCTGCTTCGAGGTTCTTCTCACGGCTTTGTTTTCGGAACCAGGCGTTAATTTTGGCACGCGCACGACCAGAATGAACGAAGCCTAATGATGGGTTTAACCAGTCACGTGATGGGTTAGGTTCTTTCTGAGTGATAATCTCGACTTGGTCACCCATATGTAATTTATGCGTGAACGGCACAATACGACCTCCGACTTTGGCACCGATACAACGGTGTCCCACTTCGGAGTGAATGTGATAGGCAAAATCTAGCGGCGTTGCCCCCATTGGCAAATCGACAACATCACCACGTGGTGTAAAGGCATAAACACGGTCATCAAAGACTTGGCTACGCAGCTCATCGAGCATTTCGCCAGAGTCAGACATTTCTTCTTGCCAATCCAGTAGCTTACGCAGCCACGTGATCTTCTCATCATAACCGCTTCGGCTGCTTGCCCCTTCTTTATATTTCCAGTGCGCTGCAACCCCCAGTTCCGACTCTTCATGCATTTGCTTGGTACGAATCTGGATCTCGATGGTTTTGCCTTCTGGCCCTAGAATTACTGTATGGATCGATTGATAACCGTTTGGTTTAGGGTTAGCAACGTAGTCATCAAACTCGCTCGGTAGATGCTTGTATTTGGTGTGAACTACGCCTAAAGCCGCGTAACAATCTTGCAGTTTGTCTGCGATGATACGCACTGCTCGCACATCAAACAGCTCATCAAAGGCCAAACTCTTTTTCTGCATTTTTCGCCAAATGCTGTAGATGTGCTTAGGTCGACCACTCACTTCGGCATTGATGCCCGACACTTCCATTTCGTGCGTGAGGTCTTCAACAAAGTCTTTGATGTATTGTTCACGAACGATGCGTCGCTCAGAAAGCTGTTTGGCAATTTGTTTGTAAGTTTCCGGTTGTTGGTAGCGGAAAGCGTAATCTTCAATTTCCCATTTCAGCTGACCGATGCCTAATCGGTTTGCTAGCGGCGCATAGATGTTGGCACACTCTTTTGCCGCCGCACGTCGAACTTCATCTGGCGCTTTTTTAACTTCAATAAGGTTACAAATTCGTTCCGCGAGCTTGATAACTACGCAGCGGAAGTCATCCACCATGGCAAGCAGCATGCGGCGTACGTTATCTACCTGAGATGACGCTGCACTGCCTTCCATGTTGACGTTGAGTTGGCCAATAGCAGCCATTTCTTCAACGCCGTCGATTAATTTTATGATTTCTTTGCTGTATTTCTCTTCCAGAATTTCTCTGTTAAAAGCACCACTTGAAACCAAAGGAAACAGTTGAGCAGCCACTAAAGTGGCTTGATCCATAGACAAGGTGATCAAAATTTCGATCATTTCTCGTCCACGCCACAACAACAGCTCCGCTTGCTCGTTATCAGCCAATACCGTCTGGCAATCTCGATATACTTCGATTAAGCGTGAGGCTGTGTTTTTCTCTTGTCCTAGGCTAGCCACCCAGTTTTCGAGTTCAAACTGTTCATCTTGGTTTAAATGCGCGCTTCTTACCGCAACCATCTCATCATCCTAATTATTATATTCGTGTGGTTTGACTAACACCGTCCAGGTTAGTTCTTTTTACCGCGCGTACACGCTGGCTTTATGACCACCCACCACAAATAAGGGGTCAAAGTCCTAAAGTTAGGACTTTTCAAACAATGCCATCGATTCTAGATGACTGGTATGAGGGAACATATCCAGCATACCTAATTTAGTTAATTTATAGCCTTGCTCTATCAAGCTTTGACTATCCCTAGCAAGGGTAGCAGGATTACAAGAAACATAAACTACACGCTGTGCGCCAAGCTCAGAAACTTGATCGATGATCCCACTCGCTCCCGCGCGTGCCGGGTCTAATAATACTTTATCAAACCGCTCTGCGGCCCAGGCTTGGCCTTCAAAATCTTGCTCAAGGTTAGCGTGATAAAATTGCGCGTTATTGATTTGGTTCAAAGATGCATTGTTTGTGGCTTTTTCTACCATCTCTGCAACACCCTCTACTCCAACCACGTGCTTAGCTAATTTCGCAACTGGTAAACTAAAGTTGCCTAAACCACAGAACAAATCTAACACTCGGTCACTTTTTTGTGGGTCTAACCACTCAACCGCTTGCTTGACCATTTGTTGGTTTACACCTTGGTTTACTTGAATAAAGTTATTTGGTGCAAAAGGGATTTTCACTCCAACTTCTTGATAAAAAGGCATATCGCCTTCGATAAGGTCTAATTGTTCTGTCGATGGCATCAAGTACAACGATGCGCCATGACGTTTTGCCAACTCCGTTAGAGATTGAGTTTCACTCGTTGTCAGAGCGCTCAAGTGGCGCAGCGTAATACACGGTCCATTATCACCAAGTACCAGCTCTACATGACCCAATTGTTCCGGCTTTTTGAACGCTTTTAGGGCTGAGTAAATCTCTGGCAGCAAAACATTCAGTTCCGGTGCCAGCACTAGGCAATCGGTCACTTGCGCAATTTGCTTACTCTGCTTTTTACGGAAACCAAAATGTAGCTGACGTGTTTTTTTATCAACAAACAAGCTCACTCTCGCACGGCGACGGTAGGCCTGCGAATATCCCAATAACGGGGCATCTAGTTCAATATCACTGCCTGAAAATTTTCGCATTAGCTGACGCAACGTTTGCTGTTTGTACGTCAATTGTTGGTCATAATCTAAATGCTGCAAATCACAGCCACCGCACTCATGATAATGTGGGCAAAATGGCTCCACACGAGCTTCACTCGGCTTAAGGATTTTAATCAACTTACCGCGAGCGTATTTGCTCTTTTCTTCCACCAATTGAGTGACCACCTCCTCACCCGGCAGTGCTCCATCAATAAACAATGGCTTCTTTTTGAGGTAAGCAATGCCTGCGCCGTGGTGATCTAAACGCTCTACTTGCACTGCTTGGTGCCGAGTATTGAGTTGGGTTTTCTTTTTCGGTTGAAAGATGCGTGCCATGCTCTATGCCTGATTTATGTGTAATTGCTCTTCGGCTTCACTATTCTTGATTGCAGCCGTTGTGTGATTCGAGTGACTTGATTATGCTTACCGTTTATTCGGTGACGTCACTTCTTTGCTCAAGGCTTTATCGTGCGCTTGAGAAATAATGCGTTATTTTCCCATATCCAGACTCCGATGTAATTAGATAACATGACCAGATATGGCTTACGAGCACGTGTAATTACACTAACTCTCGCTCCCACTCTCATTATTGGTTTATTACTGAGCGGCTTTTTCTCATTTAACCGCTACCAAGACCTTGAGAAACAAGTTATCACCACTGGTAACAGCATTATTGAGCCGCTGGCGATTGCCAGTGAAACTCATCTACTATCAGAAAGCCGAGAGGCGGTACGTCGCTTGATAAGCTACGCGCACCGTAAAAACTCCAAACTGGTTCGTAGTATCGCGGTATTTGATGAACATCATGAGCTCTTTGTAACCTCTAACTTTCATCCTAATTTTGAAGCCTTGATGTTTCCCAAAGATAAACCGATCCCGCAACTGGGTAATTCGGAAATCTACGAAAACTCACTGATATTGCGTGTCCCCATTTTGTCAGAAGGTCACTACTTAGCGGAGTTGTCGAACGAAAGCCAAGGCACAAAAGCGATTGGTTACATCGCCGTCGAGTTAGATCTCTCCTCCTTGAGGCTGCAACAGTATCAAGAAGTCTTCTCTGCGTTTTTAGTTCTGGTTCTCGGTCTTGGCTTAGCAAGTGTGTTTGCTTCACGTCTAATGCACGATGTGACCCAACCTATCACCCACATGAAGAATGTCGTTGACCGAATTCGCCGTGGTCATCTGGATGTGCGTATCGAAGGCAAAATGCACGGTGAGTTAGACCAGCTAAAAAATGGCATCAACGCCATGGCGGTATCGTTATCAGAATATCACGTGGAGATGCAGCACAGTATAGACCAAGCCACGTCCGACTTACGTGAAACGCTTGAGCAGCTAGAAATTCAGAACGTTGAGCTGGATATCGCGAAGAAACGCGCGCAAGAAGCAGCCAGGGTTAAGTCAGAGTTCTTGGCGAACATGTCGCACGAGCTGCGTACTCCGCTCAATGGGGTGATTGGCTTTACTCGTCAAATGCTTAAAACGCAGCTTTCTAACAGCCAAACGGATTACCTACAGACGATTGAGAAGTCGGCGAACAACCTGCTGAATATCATCAATGACATTCTCGACTTCTCGAAACTTGAAGCGGGTAAGCTGGCGCTGGAAAATATTCCTTTTGATTTCCGAGAAAGTTTAGAAGAGGTAATTAACCTACAAGCCACAAGTGCACATGAGAAAGGGTTAGAAATCACCCTAAAAGTGGACCCTAAAATTCCACCAGGTTTAGTTGGGGATCCACTACGTATTCAGCAAATTTTGACGAACTTAGTCGGTAACTCAATCAAGTTTACCGAGCGAGGCAACATTGATGTTAGCGTAGAAATGCGCTCTCAATCAGGAGACTCCGTCGAACTGCAATTCATGGTGCGTGATACCGGTATTGGTATCTCTGAGCGTCAGCAAGCGCAGTTGTTCCAAGCCTTTAGCCAAGCAGATGCAAGTATTTCACGTCGTTACGGCGGTACTGGTCTTGGTCTAGTTATCACTCAGAAACTGGTGAGCCAGATGGGCGGCGAAATCAGTTTAACCAGCCGTCTACACCAAGGTTCAACCTTCTGGTTTACGGTGCGCTTGCACTCAACCGAGATGCCAATGAGCGAACTGATTGAAGTGGAACTTCTGACTGGGAAGCAGTTACTGCTGATTGAACCAAACATGCAAGCCGCATCCGTAACCCAACAGATTCTAAGTCAGGAGGGTATTTTAGTAACCTACCGCTCTTCGCTACCAAACAACGAAGAACAATATGATTATGTACTGTTGAATTTAGCGGCCAACCAGACTCACGATGCGGAAGTTATTACACCTTGGATAGAACAAGCGAAACGCATGGCTCCGAGTGTTCTCCTAGGGACACCGAGTACCGAATTGGCGCTTGCGGACCAAATAATGACAGAGCATCACGTCCAGTGCCTGACGAAACCATTGTCTCGCCGTAAGTTGCTACAAAGCCTGATTAGCGAACATGTAGAATCGCCACCGGTATTAAGCGCTCCAATTACGCCAAGCGAAGGGGACCGTTTACCTCTCACTGTACTAGCAGTGGATGACAACCCTGCAAACTTGAAGCTGATCTCTGCACTACTCCGCGAACGAGTAGAAACCGTCACCGCCTGTAGCAATGGCCAGCAAGCGGTGAACCTGGCGACAGAGAAAAAGTACGATTTAATCTTCATGGATATCCAAATGCCACAAATGGATGGTGTGACCGCTTGTAAGCACATTAAAGAGTTGGAGCTAAATAAAGACACGCCAGTGATTGCGGTAACGGCGCATGCCATGGCAGGGGAACGAGACCGCTTGCTCTCAGCAGGAATGGATGACTACTTGACCAAACCTATTGAAGAGCATGTGCTGCAACAGGTTTTGGTTCACTGGAACCCAAATGCTTGTACAGAGAGCATTGGCAAAGTCGCCCCTTCATACGTTGATGAACCTGAAGGAAGCGCACCACAACCCGTTTCTTCGCCTCAGCAGGATGTGATTATTGATTGGCAAGCAGCCTTAAAACAGAGCGCGAATAAAGAGGATCTCGCTAAAGACATGCTACGCATGTTGATTGAGTTCATCCCTGAAGTAGAAGCAGTCGTTGACCAAGCTCTGGAGCAAGAAGATATCTCTCGTGATGACCTAATTCATGTCATCCATAAGCTGCACGGCAGTAGTTCATATTGTGGCGTTCCAAGACTGAAGTCACTCTGTGCGACGCTTGAGCAAGCACTGCGCTCAGGGGTCAGTCTTGAGGAGGTTGAGCCTGAAATGTTCGAGCTGCAAGATGAAATGATTAAAGTAACAACAACCGCAAAGTTATACCTTGAACAGTGATCTATTGAAGAGAAACAAAAGCCAGAGCAAATGCTCTGGCTTTTTAGTATTTTGTTTAAGACTTACAAGCTAGGATTCAAAAATGACCGTCGCCACAGCGTAATGACGCTCATCGGAAATGGACAGGTGAATGTGGTTAACACCCATCGCATCCGCTATTTGCTTGGCTGTGCCCGTCAATGCGAGTACTGGTTTTCCAAGCTCATCGTTCGAGATGGAAAAGTCGTGAAACGTGACCCCTTTTGCGATCCCTGTCCCCAATGCTTTTGAGGCAGCTTCTTTAACAGCAAAGCGCTTAGCAAGATAACGACCTTGCAGCTTAAGCTGTGAGAATTTGGCCATTTCTTCTTCTGAAAGAATCCGCTGAGCAAAAGGTTCACCACTACGAGCTAACGCTTTTTCAATACGCTCAATTTCTGCAATGTCGGTCCCTAACCCTATAATCGCCATCTAGATAGCCCTATGACTGGCGAGCCTCAATCATCAATGCTTTCATGTCAGCAACCGCTTTATTTAAACCATCAAATACCGCGCGACCAATGATTGAGTGACCAATGTTGAGTTCGTAAATTTCTGGTAATGCAGCAATTGGTGCGACATTGTGATAAGTCAGGCCATGCCCGGCATTAACAATAATACCTAGATCATGTGCATAACTAGCACCAGCGGCAATCTTCTTCAGTTCAGCTTGTTGCTCGTCTTCTGTCGTCGCATCTGCATAATGGCCAGTATGTAGCTCAATAAACGGAGCGCCACACTTTTTCGCAGCTTCAATCTGTTGACGGTCAGCATCAATAAATAGCGAAACTTTAATGCCTGCATCTGTCAGCTTTTTCGTCGCAGCTTTAATTTTTTCAAGCTGCCCTACTACATCTAAGCCACCTTCCGTCGTCAGTTCTTCACGCTTTTCAGGCACTAAACACACAAACTCTGGTTTAGTTTGCAGCGCAATCTCAACCATTTCGTCCGTCACTGCCATCTCTAGATTCATACGCGTTTGAATGGTTTCACGCAGAATACGTACATCACGATCCAAAATATGGCGACGGTCTTCACGTAAGTGGATAGTGATACCGTCCGCGCCTGCACGCTCTGCAATTTCAGCAGCGTGAACAGGATCTGGGTATTTTGTACCACGTGCATTACGTAGAGTGGCAATATGGTCGATATTGACGCCTAAATAAATTGAGCTCATTTTCCGTTACTCCGTGCTCTGGGGGTCTGAATGAAAAATTCACGACTTTTTAAAGGTTTGCCGCCAAGATACGGCTTTAAGGCTATACGTGTAAAGCGTTTTGCCGCTTTTAGCTGCTCTTTAGTGACGAACCGCCGCTCACTGATAGCAATCAGTTCATTCCCTAAAAACGTGAGGTTATCGCGCCTAACCGAAGCAATAAACCCTTTCTGTTCCCGGTAACGATAGGTCATTTCTGGATCGACGGGCTCGCCGGTACCTGCACAATGCAAAAAATCCACGCCATACCCCATCGCAGACAGCAAGGCTAACTCAAAACGACGCAGTGCAGGCTCAGGGTTCTCGTTGTGCGCCAACTCGGTTAACGCATGCAAATAATCATGAAATAGTGCTGGCATCGGCACTTCAGCCATCAAAATACGGCCAATCAGTTCATTGACGTACATGGCTGAGTAGAGATTAATGCCCGTTAACGGCAAACCTAGACTTATCGGCTCGGCTTGACGCAAAGTTTTCATCGAGCCTTTCCCCGACCATTTAAGTAATAGCGGGGTAAAAGGTTGCAATGCGCCTTTTAAGTTCGAACGCTTACTGCGCGCGCCTTTGGCCATTAAAGTCATTCGGCCATATTCCTCACTAAATACATCAAGGATTAAGCTCGATTCACTGTAAGGGCGTCGGTGCAATACAAAACAGCGCTGTAAACCTTCGGAAGACAGATTACTCATCTAAGTCATTGTGCCTAAAAAGTGTGAAATAAAAAATAAGGAGCCGAGCGGCTCCTTATTTTAATCGATACTGATTTTTCATCGATGTTGGAGCGAAGCACCTTCGCAGCCAAGATTATAAATCGTCTATATAACCCAACGAACGCAACGCTCGTTCGTCGTCTGCCCAGCCAGATTTCACTTTTACCCAGGTTTCTAGGTAAACTTTACGACCGAACAATTCTTCCATATCTAAACGCGCTTCGCGACCAATAGTCTTAATCTTCTCGCCGCCTTTGCCAATCACCATTTTCTTCTGGCCATTACGCTCAACAAGAATCAAGGCATTGATGTGGAAACCGTCGGTTTCTGGGTTGTAATCAAAACGTTCAATTTCAACCGTTACTGAGTATGGCAGCTCTTCACCAGTAAAGCGCATCAGCTTTTCACGCACAATCTCAGACGCCATAAAACGCTGAGAACGGTCAGTCACGTATTCTTCTGGGAAGTGATGCGTTGCTTTAGGTAAGTGATTACGCACGTGCTTACGCAGTACGTCAATGTTCTTACCTTGCTTGGCAGAGATTGGCACAACATCCACGAAGTCCATCTTCTTCGACATCTCCGCCATGTGTAGCATCACGTCGTTACGATCTTGTACGTTGTCGACTTTGTTTACACAAAGCACAACTGGGAAGTTCGATTTTTGAAGTTTGGTCAGCACCATCTCATCGTCTTTAGTCCAATGCGTACCATCGACTAAGAAGAACACAAGGTTTACATCACTCAATGACGAGTTAGCTGCACGGTTCATCAAACGGTTGATCGCACGCTTTTCTTCAATGTGAAGTCCTGGCGTGTCGACGTAAATCGCTTGGTAATCGCCATCCGTGTCCACACCCATTATGCGGTGGCGTGTTGTTTGCGGCTTACGTGAGGTGATCGAAATCTTCTGACCCAAAATCTTGTTCAAAAGTGTCGACTTACCTACGTTTGGACGACCAACAATAGCAATAAAGCCACAGTGTTGGTTTTCTGGCGAGCTTGGCTCACCCTGTGATGCGAAAAACGCATCGATATCGAATTCGTTATCAGCCATTTGTTAATTGCTCAAGTGCTGTTTCAGCAGCCGCTTGTTCTGCCTTGCGGCGGCTGGTGCCTTTACCGATTACAGGCTTATCCACACCTGCTACTTCGCACTCAACCGTGAACTCTTGGTTGTGCGCTTCACCTTTAATATTAGTCACTGTGTAGACAGGCAGCGGTTTTCTTCTGCCTTGTAGGAACTCTTGTAGGCGAGTTTTCGGATCTTTCTGTGAAACGCCTGGTTTAATGGCTTCAAGGCGTGAGTTGTACCAACTCAGTACAATGCCTCGCACAACTTCAAGATCACTGTCTAGGTAAATTGCGCCAATAATGGCTTCAACCGCATCGGCTAAAATAGAGTCTCGGCGAAAACCGCCACTCTTCAATTCACCTGGACCTAATTTTAAATAATCTCCTAGATCGAATTCACGACCCAGTTCCGCCAATGTATGTCCGCGAACCAAAGTAGCACGCATGCGGCTCATGTCACCTTCGTTCACTTTTGGGAAACGATGGTACAGATCATCAGCGATGACAAAACTTAAAATTGAATCGCCCAGAAACTCAAGACGTTCATTGTGCTTACTGTTGGCGCTGCGGTGCGTCAGCGCCAAATTGATAAGCCCGGCATCTTGAAACTGGTAGCCGAGCTTTCTCTCTAGTTTATCAATTGGAGAATTCATACTCTCTCGATATTTGAATGGTTAGTGAATGCCACCGATGCGGTTAAAACGCACACCAGTTGGAATCCATGAAGGTAGAACACTATCTGCGCCACGATCAAACTCGAAGCTGATCCAGATCGCGACAGCTTTACCGACTAAGTTTGCTTCTGGAACAAAGCCCCAGTAACGGCTGTCAGCACTGTTGTCACGGTTATCACCCATCACAAAATACTGACCTTGTGGTACAACCCACTCTGTCGTGCCGCTGTGTGGGAAATATTGCTCCACGCGGTTACGCACAAGAGGGTTAACCAAAATATTGTGCTCAACGTTACCCAATTTTTCATCCAGTTGGATCATTGGAATACCGTTCGAGCTAAACTGACTTTCTTCAACATTGCTCAGTTTAACTGGCTTACATGCCGATTCGCCTTGGCTTTGCACGCAAAGCTGCTTATCACTTGAATAACGCACGATATCACCAGGTAAACCAACTACACGCTTAATGTAGTCCACACTTGGTTGTGGTGGGTATTTGAATACCACGATATCACCACGCTCAGGCTTACCAGTTTCCACTAGCTGAGTACGCCATACTGGGTCTTTTAGACCATACGCGTACTTCTCAACTAAAATGAAATCGCCAACCAGCAAGGTAGGCATCATTGAGCCTGATGGGATTTGAAATGGTTCGTAGATAAAAGAACGTAATACTAAAACGAACGCGATCACAGGAAAAATAGAGACGCTATTTTCAACCCACCAAGGCTGACGCTCAACTTTTTGCAAGGTCACTGCATCCAAACCATTAGACGTCTGAGCTTGAATCTCAGCCAGTTTTTCCTGACGCTTTTTCGCGAAAACCAGCTTTTCCAATAGCCAAACCACGCCAGTTACCAAAGTCGCAATAACCAACATCAGTGAGAATGTATTCGCCATTAAATTCCCTTATCTAAAAATACGAAAGTGAAAGAGCCGAAACCCTTTCACTTATTTTAATATCTAACGTCTTAAGACCGACAAGTGTGAGACAAAGTTCAACTTTAGTCTTTACCTACGTGAAGGATGGCTAGGAACGCTTCTTGAGGCAGCTCAACGTTACCGATCTGCTTCATGCGTTTCTTACCTTCTTTCTGTTTCTTCAGAAGTTTTTTCTTACGACTTACGTCACCGCCGTAACATTTCGCAATAACGTTCTTACGCAACTGTTTTACCGTTGAACGAGCGATAATGTGGTTACCAATTGCCGCTTGGATTGCGATATCAAACATTTGGCGAGGGATGAATTCTTTCATCTTCTCTACCAACTGACGACCGCGAGTCTGAGACTGATCTTTGTGTGTGATCATCGCCAATGCATCAACAGTGTCACCGTTAAGAAGAACGTCTACACGTACCATGTTCGAAGCTTCAAAACGCTGGAAGTTGTAATCCAAAGATGCGTAACCGCGTGATGTTGATTTCAGACGATCGAAGAAATCCAGTACCACTTCAGCCATTGGAATATCGTAAGTCACAGCGACTTGGTTACCGTGGTAAACCATATCAACTTGACTGCCTCGCTTTTCAACACACAGGGTGATTACATTACCTAGGTACTCTGAAGGCACAAGGATATTACAACGCGCAATCGGTTCACGAATTTCTTCAATATCATTGATCGCTGGTAGTTTTGCTGGGCTATCAACATACAGCAGATCGCCATCCGTCTTCTCAACTTCGTAAACTACCGTTGGTGCTGTGGTAATAAGATCCAAGTCGTATTCACGCTCTAGACGCTCTTGGATGATTTCCATGTGCAACATGCCAAGGAAACCACAACGGAAACCAAAGCCTAGTGCTGCAGAGTTTTCTGGCTCGTAGAATAGCGATGCGTCGTTTAGGCTTAGTTTGCCTAGTGCGTCACGGAAGTTCTCGTAATCGTCAGAAGATACAGGGAACAGACCTGCGTAAACCTGAGGTTTAACTTTCTTAAAGCCTGGTAGCGGTTTATCACAACCATTCTTCGCTAGAGTCAGCGTATCACCAACAGGGGCACCAAGAATGTCTTTGATACCACAAACAACCCAACCTACTTCACCAGTACGAAGGATATCGGTATCTACTTGTTTTGGCGTAAAGATACCAAGACGATCTACACCCCAAACTTGGCCCGTACTCATCACTTTGATCTTATCGTTCTTCTTCAGTTCGCCGTTTTTAATACGCACTAAAGAAACAACGCCAAGGTAGTTATCAAACCATGAGTCAATGATCAGCGCTTGTAGTGGCGCATCTGGATCACCTTCCGGTGCTGGAATCGCTGACACAATGTTCTCTAGAACGTCATCAACACCGATGCCTGTCTTCGCAGAACAGCGGGTTGCTTCCATTGCATCGATACCAACGATTTCTTCAATTTCTTCCGCTACACGCTCAGGATCAGCTGCAGGTAGGTCAATCTTGTTTAAGATTGGCACAACCTCTAGATCCATTTCGATCGCGGTGTAACAGTTAGCCAGTGTTTGAGCCTCAACACCTTGACCCGCATCCACAACCAATAGCGCACCTTCACAAGCCGCTAGAGAACGTGATACTTCATATGCAAAGTCAACGTGCCCCGGAGTATCGATGAAGTTCAGCTGATACGTCTCACCGTCTTTAGCGGTGTAGTTTAGCGTCACACTCTGAGATTTGATGGTGATGCCACGCTCACGTTCAAGATCCATAGAATCCAGAACCTGTGCGGCCATTTCACGATCGGTTAACCCGCCACAAACTTGGATTAGACGGTCTGATAGGGTCGACTTACCATGGTCGATGTGGGCGATAATCGAAAAGTTACGAATGTGCTTCATAGATTTAGGGTGACTAACTCTTTACAAATAGGGACAGTAAGAAACGCCATCTACTGACGGCATTTCAATCAAGTTGGCAGATTCTACCGAATTTCGTTAACGGGCGCACGTAATTTAAAGTACATACCCAAATAACCTTTAGTGGAGGGGGACAGCACTTACTGGATTGGCTCTCCAAGTACCCGAACGAGGGTAACTTGGCGCTTGGATTCATCTTCTAACGGACGAGAAACACGTTTTGCGATCCACATTCCACCAGCGGCAAACAATACCGATGCCAATATGATGATGCCTTCCCCGCCGGCTGTCAGCGGCGCTAATAGGAAGTGACCAAACATCGCACCGATAATCAAACCAAACAATGGCAGTAAATAAACCGCCATTGCTGATTTTATTAGGCTCGACTCAGGAAAACCAATCTCGACGACTTGACCTATTTTCACCGATTTATCCGTGCGCAGGTGCCAAGATAAACTCTTGTTACCAATGGCTTTAGTAACAACGCCCGTTCCACAGCTTTTCTGTGAAGAGCAACTACTGCAACTGGTCTGCTGTTCGCAACTTAAATCAATTTCGAATTGCTTGCCGCGACGATGCACGTCTGTAACGGTAGCCAACGCGGTCATCATTGTTATTTACTCTTTGTTACATTAAATGTGACAGATTGGGCGATACGCTGTGCTGTGGTCGGTGGAATGTCTCCTACAACAGAGATTTCATGTTGACCGCTCACAAAACTGTGTAGCGTTCTTCTGCCTTGGCGAACCAACTGCCCTTTTAACGAATGCTCATCTTTGTTTGCTACGTAAACAGAGAAGCTAAACAGACCATCAGAATACAGCTGACTCTCCACCATTTGGTTAGTAACGGCCATTCGATAGCGGTTGAGCTCGTTCGGCTCGAAACCCTCAGGGATCCAACCAACCTGCCAATTACTGGTCCCAATATCGCCTTTTGGCATGGTGAGAACAGCAGGTAATTGAACATCTTGCAGGCCACTCATTAACTCTGCGATTTTTGGGTTTACCGTGTAAGAAATAGTGCGATATTGTTCAAGCATCTCACCATCTCGGTCCACAAGGTCGGCACGTAACGGCAATTTACTCTTTTCATCGATCCATAGTACGTATGAATAGCGCAGACCGTCTTTAGGAACAATACGCAGCACTTGTGTTGCCACACCAGCTTCACGAGCTCTGCCCACTTTTACATAGTCGTAATACAAGTTTAGCTCATCGATATTGGTGTTGAGCATAGGCATAGTCGGAGCGACCATTTTACCTGACTCGATGGTGAACGGTTCTAAACCCGTTTCGATATAACTTACTTCAGTTCCGCGACGAATCACTTCACGCACAGGGCCACTTAAGTAGACAAGATGAGCATATTGATCGTCACCATGCGTAGCATGACGATACAGCAACGGCTCAATGCTGTTCTTTTTGATAAGGATATAAGAGAGTTCGTAACTTAAATTCTTACTCGCCTCGCTCATTTGATGCAATAAAGCCTCCGCTGGCTTATCACCAGCAAAGGCTTGAGAAGACATCATACTGAACAGAGCGCAAGCGCTGATCAGAAATTTTTTCATTCAATATCCGGATTCAGATTTGCATCTTGTTGAGATGCATCACTGTTAATTCGTAACTGCAATTCGTAGTCTCGCAGCATAGCATGAACACGCTTGCGCTGCTCTTGCATATTTGCCTCGCCTACAGAACGTTCTACAGACTCACGAGTCAAACTCACTGGTTCTGCGCTGCCAGCAAACGGAACCGTCTGCAATACAGGTAATTGATCTGTTTGCGGCGACATTGAATCGCTACCACCGTACTGCTGTACACCTAAAATAACAACAAGCGATACACATGCAGCAACAGCAACTTGACCAAACTGCGTCAACCAACCTGGCAATTGACGTTTTGCTTTTTGCGGTTCTGGTTGCGACTCTTTTGGCGTATCCGCAATTGAGATAACATTTGCACTGTGCGAATCAAACGCACGGTGTGCAGGTTCATCTTCTAACGCTAACGCCACGCTTTCAGCAATATTCCACTCAGGTTTTGCTGGCGCTTCGCCTCGCATCACATCACCAATCAGGTGATAGTTCTGCCAAGCATCACGGCTCTCTTGGTCTTGCTCTAACTCTTGAATTAAAGCCTTATCGACCAATTCTCCATCCATGAGAGCTGAAAGTTTTTCTTTGTCAGCCATTATTTTCACCATAGTTATTACTTGTACTAGCGTTGCAAAAGAGGTCTGATTTTCTTTTCCACCGCCTCACGAGCACGGAAGATACGCGATCGTACCGTTCCTACCGGGCAATCCATCACTTCTGCAATTTCTTCATAACTCAAGCCATCGAGCTCTCGTAATGTCATTGCGGTTTTTAAATCTTCAGGTAAAGCTTCGATTGCACTGAACACCACCCGTTGCAACTCTTTGGACAACGTTAAGTTCTCAGGGTTCGATATTTCTTTAAGTGCACTACCTGTTTCGTAAAATTCAGCATCTTCAGCATCGACATCTGTCGCTGGAGGTCTACGCCCTTGAGCAACAATGTGATTTTTCGCAGTATTCACTGCAATGCGATACAGCCACGTATAAAACGCACTTTCCCCACGAAAGCTAGGGATAGCTCGGTAAGCTTTAATAAACGCTTCTTGTGCTACATCTGGTACATCGCCAGGATTACTAACGTATCTGGAAATAAGATTACATACCTTATTCTGGTACTTTGTTACCAACAGGTTGAATGCTTGCTTATCGCCATTCTGAACTCGCTCAATCAATACTTGATCGGTCAGCTGCTCGTTCATTCGAGCGGATACTCCTATTTGTTATGCCCCTACTCTTCTCAGATATGGGTACTAATTATGCAAAACGTAGTATTGACACCACTGCTTACTTGAGCACTATTGTGACCCTAACGTGAATGAGAAAGTTCCATGGTTTCTCAAGTTTTTTGTCATTGTTTTTTCACAGTGTGATGTCTGTACCCAAATGACCACCGCTGCCTGACTTTAGTCTAAGTTTGACAAGCGAGCATCTTGGAGGGAAATGGGTATAATGAATGATCTCTGTCCCAGATTGTGCTGGGTCGAGCATGGAAAAGCAATGGCATTGACAAACTATTACTTTTCATTTGCATGGCTAATGGCTATCTGAACACCGCGTTACAAATTATAACTTAGGAAGCATGCTCATGCTCTGCATGAAAAAGAAGAGTGGCTCAGTCACCGCAGTAACACGGACGTCGATAGGTCTCCCAACTTAGCCCTTAGCGACAGATGTCGCGATAATGGAATGCACATGGTGTGCAAATAATACACAAGGTAACTTTGTTACCTTAGCTTGGGATTATAAAAGTTATATGAACACAAATCGTGAACATGAGTGTGATGTATTAGTGGTAGGGAGTGGCGCGGCAGGTTTGTCGTTGGCTTTGCGCGTTGCTAACCACTGTAAGGTGATGGTGCTGAGTAAAGGACCACGCAGCGAAGGGGCGACCTACTATGCTCAAGGCGGTATCGCTGCCGTATTTGATGAGTCAGACACCATTGATTCACACGTTGAAGACACGCAAATCGCCGGGGATGGTATTTGCGATGAGGAGACCGTAAGGTTCATTGCTGAGCATTCAAAAGAGTGTGTACAGTGGTTGATTGACGGTGGTGTCCCATTTGATCGTGAAGAAGATGACTCTGACGATGAACCTCGCTACCACTTAACTCGTGAAGGTGGTCATAGCCGTCGTCGTATTCTTCACGCGGCAGATGCGACAGGTATGGCGATGCAAACCTCCCTGCAAGATAACGCTCATAACCATCCAAACATTCATGTTCTCGAACGTCACAATGCTCTGGACTTAATCACCGAAGACAAAATTGGCGGTGATAAAAACAAAGTTATCGGTGCTTATATTTGGAACCGCAACGAAGAGCATGTCGAAACCGTGCGAGCCAAATTTGTGGTTCTCGCTACAGGTGGTGCTTCAAAGGTTTATCAATACACCTCTAACCCAGATGTGTCGTCTGGTGATGGTATTGCGATTGCTTGGCGTGCAGGGTGTCGTGTGGCTAATATGGAATTTAACCAGTTCCATCCGACGTGTTTATATCACCCAGAAGCACGTAACTTCTTGCTAACTGAAGCGTTACGTGGCGAAGGTGCTTACCTGCGTCGTCCAGATGGTTCTCGCTTTATGCCAGATTTCGATGAACGTAAAGAGCTTGCTCCGCGTGACGTCGTGGCTCGTGCTATCGACTTCGAAATGAAGCGTTTAGGTGCCGACTGTATGTATCTCGACATCAGCCATAAGCCTGCTGACTTTATTACGAAACACTTCCCAACCATTTATTCACGTTTGATGGACTTGGGCATTGACATGACTAAAGAGCCAATCCCAATCGTACCTGCTGCACACTACACTTGTGGCGGTGTCATGGTGGATAGAAATGGCTGCACCGATCTGAAAAATTTGTATGCGATTGGTGAAGTTAGCTACACCGGGCTGCATGGTGCTAACCGCATGGCATCAAACTCACTTCTCGAATGCGTGGTTTATGCTTGGTCTGCGGCAAAAGATATTCTAAAACATCACACTAACGTTGAGCTACCTTCACAGGTGCCATGTTGGGATGAAAGCAAAGTAACCAATAGTGATGAAGAAGTGATCATTCAGCACAACTGGCACGAGCTTCGTCTGTTTATGTGGGACTACATGGGCATTGTGCGAACTGACAAGCGTTTAGAGCGCGCCTTACGCCGTATCCAACTGTTGCAACAAGAAACACACGAGTACTACAGCAATTTCCGCGTGTCGAACAACTTATTAGAACTGCGTAACCTTTTACAAGTAGCAGAGTTGATGGTTCGTTGTGCGATGCAGCGTAAAGAGAGTCGAGGTTTGCACTACACGCTTGATTATCCGAACCAACTGGAAAACAGCGGACCAACGATTTTGGTTCCAGCTAAACAGCTTTAACTCTACCGAGTAAACTATTACATCAGCAGGGAGCATTAGCTCCCTGTTTCATTTCCCATTGGCGTAATACCAAAGATAATTGACGATACTGCTCATCGTCACAGCTATCACGCCAAATCGTAACACTACGGCCAGATTGCAATTGGAATGTTATCTTGAATGGTGATGCCGATGTATCAACTCGCTGTAAATGACCCTTTTCGGACTCAATATCTTCCGAGTATTCGCCACACTCAAGGGCATCAAACCTAACCGAGCCATCGCAGTGCACATACCAATGCCCATGACTTGTAGGTTGAACAAGACTTTGGTTTGAGAAAGCCTTCACAATCAGTAATAACAAATAAGTCGATAATACGAGCGGAATGCTAGAGAGGATAACAGCCCAAGTCATCAATAAGAAAAGTACAACATTGAAGACTCGGGCAGTCAGAGAGGGAGAAGCAGTAAAATTAACGAACTTTGCTGAGGTTATGGGCGACAATTTTATCAACCATTGCTGCATGACCTAAATTTTCGCTACGGCCATGCCCCATTACCCAAGTAAACAGATCAGGATCATCGCATTCAAGTAAAGAAACAAAGTCACGCTGCTCTTGTTCACTCAGAGTATCAAAGCACTCTTCAAAAAACGGCATAATTACTACGTCAAGCTCAAGCATGCCTCGACGACAAGCCCATTTAATACGCGCTTTTTCTTCCGGAGTGTACATTCACTATTCCTTCATAGATGTCTTGTTGTTAGTGCGGAGTGTAACAAGGGATGTGCTACGTCACTAGTGTGCGGGTCACAATACGATAGTGAAAGCAGACAAATGTTGATTCGTAAATCGCTCCCCTAGTATCTCAAGGTTATTTGGGTATAACATAGCGGAAAAATATCTTCAAAAGGCATTGTAATTATGGAATGGCAAACTCGTTTTTCAGCATTACCTCTCTCAACTCAAGACGCACTTCCAGAGTTATCTATCTCACTGCTGGATAACTTCGGCATGATCACCATGATCGGTGACGATAAAAAATCATACTTACAAGGTCAGGTTACCTGCGATGTTGTTTCTTTAGAACAAGACCAATCAACACTGGGCGCACATTGTGATGCGAAAGGAAAAGTGTGGAGCGTGTTCCGCCTTTTCCATCATTATGATGGCTACGGCATGATCCAACCAAAATCGGCGATTGACGTAGAACTTAGTGAAATAAAGAAATACGCCATTTTCTCTAAAGTAACGATTGAAGCTTCTGATGACGTTATCTTAGGTGTTGCTGGCGTCAAAGCCGACGAATTCATTTCAACAATGAGCAAGACAACTGGCAGCGTTCGCCCAGTTGACGGTGGCACAGCAGTGCAAGTTGCACAAGATCGTTGGTTACTGATATTAAGTGCGCCAAAAGCACAGCAAATCGTTGAAACTACCGACGCTGTCTTTACGACAAATGAGCTTTGGAATCGTTTCGATATTGAGGCAGGTTTACCATTTGTCTCTGCATCCGCGCAGAATGCTCACATTCCACAAGCACTCAACGTGCAAGCTTTAGGAGGCATAAGCTTCACAAAGGGCTGCTACACGGGACAAGAAACGGTAGCACGAGCGAAGTATCGCGGTACCAATAAACGTGCGATGTATATCGTAAAAGGTGCAACTTCTGCTCCATTTAGTGACGAACCAATTGAGCTCGAACGCAGCGTAGGTGAAAACTGGCGTTCAGTAGGTGCTTTATTAAATCACTACCAGTTCAGTGACAATCACGCGATTGGCCTGATCGTGCTGCCTAATAATCTCGATGAGGACACTCGTCTTCGTTTAGTTGCGCAACCAGAATGTGAATGGACAATCGAATCACTGCCTTACAGTCTTGATGATGAGTAATACAATCAATACTCCTTTGATGCAATTTCTCACAGACCAACACATTCCGTTTCGTCTGTTACCGCATCAAAGACCAGCAACGACCATTGAGGATGCCGCGCACCAACGCGGCATTCGCCCCTCTCAAATGGTGAAAGCAATCTTGCTACGAGACATGGGTAATCAATATGCACTCGCCTGTGCACCAGGTGATCGTAGCGTTGATCCCAAAAAAGTGCGCTCGTTACTGAAATGTCGCCGGATGACTTGTGTTGATCAAGCCGACGTTGAGTCCATCACTGGTTACAAAATTGGTACTGTCACTCCTCTGTTACTCAAACGTCATATGCCAATCGTGTTCGACCCTAGCTTACTAGAAGAACAGGAAGTCACGATCAGCAGTGGCGATCGAATGGCTGGGCTGGCGCTTTCTATTCAAGATCTTATCCAATTGTGCCAGCCGACCGTAGCTGAGATCTGTCGTTAATCGTCTAAAAACAATGTAATGACACGTAGTGTTTCTATCACTGCGTGATCTCGCTCATATCTACAAAAATAGACATGAGAATTTTTAATCACATATAAAACATAAATAGTCACAAAGATAAAACTCGTATATGCTGAATTTGTTGGTTAAGTTTCAAACAAGCACTTAACCGATATAAAGTGAGTCAGCTAGCTGAGTGACAGCATTCATGCAGTTAGTTATCCACTTTTGTGTAATGCATCTGTGACTATTCGCCCGCTGAAGCGGGCTTTTTTTTACGTGGAACTTTTTCTCTTTCATTTCCTCTAATCGTTAGAACGTAAAGTGTGTTACGCGAAGCACGACCTTAATAGAAACAACTAGCAAACAACCGTTTTCGTTCTATTCTTAATTCTGTAACAAAACTATTGCTTAATGCGTCACGTAAAAAGGAGTGTATTGGCGTAAGGGTTCCTTTAGAGAGGTTATTTTTGGGGTAATCCTCACGCTATTTAAGAGATGACACTGTCAAATTGTCTAAGACAACACAATTCTCTGACGCAACACCCTACATCTGTATTTAATACTATTGCTGTCACAATAATTTTCGCGTCCAGAACGTAGAATACCTAGGCTAGGTTAGATAAAAGGAAAGTAAATATGAGACTGTTTAAGCGCTATACACCAAGTATGATTGCTAAACATATAAGTCGTCTTTTTAAAGGAAGAATTTATATTTACGGGGTCGGTAGATTCGAGTTTGATAACGGTAAGTTAATACTGCCGGAGAAAGCAGAGCAACGCCATTTCCGAGCGGTCAAAGAGATCAATCAAGAAATAATGAAACTCCGATGCGCATATGCTTAGCAAAATGTTGATAAAACAAAGGCTGGATTAACCAGCCTTTTGTGTATTTGAAGTTCGCTTTGCACTTACTGACGCGCCAGATCCGGCAAGTGTCCCTTTAAACCAAGCGCGCGCTTCATGATCTCATCTTTCGCTCCCGGCAGTTGCCCCGCTAAACTCAAGCCAATGCCACGAACAAGCTTCTTAGCAGGGTTCTCGCCAGAGAACAAATCTCGAAACCCTTGCATAGTAGCGATCATCTTTGCCGCTTCCGCTTTTCGCCAACGCTCGTAGCTTCTTAGGTTGCGTTTACTGCCGATATCTTGACCCTGCTTCCAAAGTGCTAATACTTCTTGAGCAAGACTGGCCGCATCTAATAAACCTAAATTCACACCCTGCCCCGCTAATGGGTGAATGGTATGGGCCGCATCACCAACCAGCGCGACTCGCTCGACAACAAAATCTCGCGCATAGCGCATTTTCAAAGGAAACGCAGCACGCTCTCCCACTACTTCACATAGACCAAGTCGAGCATCAAACTCACTCGTCAACGCTTTATTGAAATCATGTTCACTCATCGCCACTAACTGCTCTGCTCGATTTGGCTCCGTGGACCAAACAATAGAGCACATATCTGGTTGCGACATTGGCAAAAATGCCAACGGTCCGTGAGGAGTAAATATCTGGCGCGCAATGCTGTTGTGTGGCATAGCAGTTTTGACATTCGCGACCAAAGCATGATGACCATAGTCCCAATGCGTTAATGGAATATCCATTTGATGGCGAAGCCACGAATTCGCCCCATCGGCTCCGACCACTAATTTAGCGGTCATGGCTTGGCCATTATCGAGCGTCAGCCAGCTTTCTTGCTCACCGACCGCGAGAGTCGCGCAACGTGCAGGCATAAACATAGTGACGTTATCGAGCTTTTGGACTTGTTCAAGCAGCGCAAGTTGAATCACACGATTCTCAACAATGTGCCCTAAATCAGGTTGTGCCATACTTTGTGCATTAAATTCAATACTGGCAAAGCTATCTTGTTCCCATACTTCCATGCCATGGTAAGGTGAAGCTCGGCGCTGTTCTATGCCCTGCCAAGCACCAAGTTTACGCAAAATCGTCTCACTAGAGCGGCTCAGCGCAGACACACGAACATCGGGCAATTCTTTCAACGAATCATCTGGCACTTTACCTTCAATAACGGCGACACGCAGATCACTGTCTTTGAACGCGGCAGCAAGTGCCAACCCAACCATCCCTCCGCCGATGATGGCGATATCTACACTTTGCATCATTGCTTTTTATTACCTAATTCAGTGCGGCCGTTCATCGTTTTACCAAGCCAAGTGTATGGCGTAGTAGCGGCTGCTTAAAAATAGAAAGGTTATCCATCGCTGCTAAGGCAGTATTTCGGCCAATTCGCATCGCGGGTAAATCATTTGAAAAAACATGCACCAAGGCACTGGTTAGCCAAATAGTTTCGCTTCGATCTGCTTCTCTACGTTGACTAAAGCGCATCAGGCCTTGATAAAGACCCACATCCTCACTTTGGTGCACAATTTCTTCTGCTAGTGAGACTACATCGCGAATACCGAGATTAAAGCCTTGTCCAGCTATCGGGTGCAGCGTTTGCGCCGCATTTCCAACAATCGCAAAGCGATGTGAAATATTTTGCTTTCGATGGCGAAGAAGCAATGGGTAACTTGCACGACGCCCCACTTTTTTCATCGCGCCTAAACGCCAACCAAAATCGTTCTGTAAATGCTGGAGAAATGCTTGATCAGATAACTCAAGAACGGCTTGGGCTTCTTCAGGGTGCAAACACCAAACTAAGGACATTCGATTGTCACTCATTGGCAATAAAGCAACAGGGCCATTTTCAGTAAAACGTTCAAAGGCTCTACCTTGATGAGGTTCTTGAGTCACAATATTGGCAATGACAGCCACTTGTTCAAAATCTTGCTCAGAAAGTTCTAGACCAATTTTCTGACAACAGGTCGAAACAGCACCATCTGCAGCCACCAGCAGTTTTGCTTCAAGTTGCTCACCACTTTTCAACGTCACATGGGTACAGTTTTGCTCGCGCTCGATATCGGTAACCGAGTCAGGACAAAACAGCGTAATTGATTCGCTGCTGTCTAATAATTCTTGATATACACGCCCAACATCGGCTAATTCTACAACATACCCTAGAGCTCCCACCCCAACCTCTTGCTTGGTAATCTCCGTCATCCCAGCATGAGAACGGTCAGAAACGTGGATATGTTCAATGGGTGTGACAAACGGTTCTACTGACGTCCAGAGCTGTAGTTGACGCAACAGATTGACAGTACCGTAAGACAATGCGATTGAGCGAGAGTCAAAACCAGGGTGCATATCTGATTGTGCTTTAAAAGGCTCAACGACGGCAATGCGGAGCTTTCCCTGAGACAAATGGTCAATCGCCAATGCTAACGTTGCACCAGCCATGGCACCACCAGCAATGACTACATCATATTGCTTCATACTAACCTCTGGACGGTCTACGATTAGTGAATAGTAGGTTTTTTGTCGCTGCTTTCAGGACGAACACCAAATTCAGCATGAATCGTTAGTACGCAAGCTTTGATGTGCTCAATCACTTGCTCTAGCAATTGCGCTTGTTCACCAAGATCGTCATCTTCATCAATGCCTAATTTGGCAATCTCTTCTAGATCAGCCAGTGCTTCTTTAGCGTCATCAGATGCTTTATTAAGAGCAACGCCTGCTAGACCTAGCCCAGAAATAAAGTGGTTTACAAAGTCGGACACACTGTCGGCTAATGCGAATAAGCCTTCTTCGCCCGGCTCATCTGGCAATAATAAAGACAGCTCCATCGACGTGCCAGTTAGTTCATTGACAGTAACAGTGAATACGCTTTGAGCAAAAGCTAGCGCGGTAGAAGGCCAACCCATACCATCATTGGTGTAGTCAAACAGAATAGGCTGCCAAGTTTGATCATTAATCGCCAATCCACCACTTAACATGCCGACAAATAAGCCATGTAATTCCGCAGGTGTTACTGCTAGACTTGCAGATTGCAGTTCAGCAGCAATAGATTGGTATTCAGGAAGGGTGATTTCACTCATAACTTGGCTCATTCTTGCGTAATAATGTATTGGTATATCCTACCATCAAGGTTAGTGGTCTGAAACGGCTATCAAATTCAATTTTGGACAGCATTTGTTCAATTTGCCCAATTCCTGTGTGATCTCGTCATCATTTCTCTTTCTGTGATGGGAAATGCTTGAATCTTAATAGCGGTTTTCCTATAGTTTGCTCCTCGGTAGTTGTATGAAGCAACACCTTAGATAGCGCGAATATAGAGTTTATTCATCATGAGCAATCAAGCGATCGACGTTGAAATATTAGGCAAACTTACACGAGTGAATTGTCCGACAGGACAAGAAGAGTCTCTTGTTGCAGCGGCAAAAGATCTTGATCGCCGATTGAAAGAAATGAGCGAACGTACTAAGGTAACCAATGAAATCCAACTGCTGACCTTTGCTGCATTGAATATTTGCTATGAGTTGCACACCAAGTCATACGAATCCAATGGTCAACAGCAAGAAATTACTGAGCGAATGGAAAAGCTCACCGCGTCTTTAGAGAACGCACTAAGCAAAGTTACGCAAGGACAGCAGTAAATACAAAATTTACCCTGGGGTGTGCGTCAGCAGGATTTAAGTCCCTGAGCCGATAAGCAATACCTAAGGGTTAGTATTTGGTAACTATTGAGCAAGCTCGGCATGCACCGAGAAGCCTACGGTTGTCATTGCTGATCCGCCTTGAACCAGCTGGTTCAAGGGCCACAATCCTCAACGGCACCCTGGGGTATTCTCTCTATGTCAGACCTCTCTCGACAAGACTTCCGCAAACTGATTCGTGAAAAGCGCAACGCTCTGTGCAGTGATACGCAATACCAAGCGGGAATCGACCTGATTACTCAATTTTCCCAACTTCCTGAAATCGATCAGGCGCAACATATTGCCATCTACCTTTCTGCAGACGGTGAGCTTGATACTAAACCGCTCATTAAATGGTTATGGCAACAGGGAAAATCGGTTTATCTGCCCGTCATCCATCCCTTTTCTAAAGGTCAGTTACTGTTTCTTCAGTATATAAGTGATGAACAGCTCGTCTACAACAAGTACGGCATCTTAGAGCCCAAGCTCGATATCAGACACCTCAAACCCGTTCGCCAGCTTGATTTAATCTGCACACCTTTAGTTGGGTTCGACAGTATCGGACACCGCTTAGGCATGGGCGGGGGGTACTACGATCGTACTCTGTCACGTTGGTTTGTAACTGGAGAGGGTGCTAAACCTGTCGGTATCGCTCATGACTGCCAACATGTAGAACGCTTACCAATTGAAAGCTGGGACATTCCATTACCTAAGATCGTGACCCCAAGCCAAATATGGCAATGGGAAAGTGACAAGTAAGCCGCTATAATCACGCCCGCAAACGTTAACGAACATCTATTCAGGAGATTGGCATGACTCAAGATGAAATGAAAAAAGCGGCTGGTTGGGCAGCACTAAAATATGTTGAGAAAGGCAGCATTGTCGGTGTTGGTACTGGCTCTACCGTGAATCACTTCATCGATGCACTAGGCACTATCAAAGATGATATTAAAGGTGCAGTGTCTAGCTCTGTCGCTTCAACTGAGCGCCTTAAAGAGCTTGGTATTGAAGTATACGAGTGCAACGATGTAATGAAGCTGGATGTGTATGTTGATGGCGCAGATGAGATCAACCCAGCACGTGAAATGATCAAAGGCGGCGGCGCGGCTCTGACTCGTGAGAAAATTGTCGCAGCAATCTCTGATAAGTTCGTATGTATCGTTGACGGCACTAAAGCAGTTGACGTACTTGGCCAGTTCCCATTGCCTGTTGAAGTAATCCCAATGGCACGCTCTTACGTGGCTCGTGAATTGGTAAAACTAGGTGGTGATCCAGCTTACCGTGAAGGCGTTGTGACTGACAACGGCAACGTGATTCTGGATGTGCACAATATGCAAATTACCAACCCGAAAGAAATGGAAGACAAAATAAACGGCATCGCTGGTGTGGTGACTGTGGGTCTTTTCGCTCATCGTGGTGCAGACGTAGTGATCACTGGCACACCAGAAGGTGCAAAAATTGAAGAGTAAATAACAGCCCAAAATGAACCTATCTGGTTCACTTTTCTGTTATTTCATTACATACGGTGCTGCAAGGCACCGTTTTTTATTCCTTTCTATAAGAAAATTATCTCTTATTCCGTAATTTTCTTACCCAAAGCAATTTTTTTTTGTTACTTTATTGAACAGAAGACGCACAGGGAAACGTTTGTCTTCCTACAAAACTGTTAATTATCCCCTTTTTAATAGTTTTGTCCAATGTGCGCCACATTAGCCCACCTTTCCATTTTAAGGACGAGAAAAAATGGCCAAAGTTTCACTGGAAAAAGAAAAGATTAAGATCCTCTTGTTAGAGGGACTCCACCCTTCTTCAGTTGAAGTTCTTCAAGCAGCTGGTTATACCAACATTGAATACCATAAAGGTTCCCTTCCGGAAGAAGAACTAATTGAAGCGGTAAAAGACGTACACTTCATTGGTATCCGCTCCCGTACGAACCTATCCGAAGAGGTAATCAATGCGGCGAACAAGCTGGTTGCAATTGGCTGTTTTTGTATTGGTACTAACCAAGTAAACCTAGATGCAGCAGCAAAACGCGGTATTCCTGTCTTTAATGCACCATTCTCTAACACTCGAAGCGTGGCAGAGCTTGTACTTGGGCAAATCCTTTTACTAGTGCGTGGGATTCCTGAAAAGAATGCACTTGCACATCGCGGTATTTGGAAGAAAAGTGCAGACAACTCTTACGAAGCTCGTGGTAAGTGCCTTGGCATTATCGGATACGGTCACATTGGTACGCAGCTTGGTATTATTGCCGAAAACTTAGGTATGCGCGTTTACTACTACGATATTGAGAACAAACTGTCCCTTGGTAATGCGACGCAAGTACATACCATGAGTGAACTATTGAACAAATGTGATGTGATTTCTTTGCACGTTCCCGAAACACCGGAAACGAAAAACATGATGGGTGAAGCTGAATTTGCTCGAATGAAACCAGGTTCCATCTTTATCAACGCGGCACGTGGCACCGTTGTGGATATTCCTGCACTTTGCCATAGCTTAGAAGCTGGTCACCTTGCTGGCGCTGCAATTGATGTATTCCCAACTGAACCAAAAACGAATGCTGACCCGTTCGAGTCTCCTTTACAAAAATTCGATAACGTCATCCTCACTCCACACGTTGGTGGTTCAACACAAGAAGCACAAGAAAATATCGGCTTAGAAGTGGCGGGTAAACTGGCTAAGTACTCTGATAACGGATCGACACTTTCAAGCGTAAACTTCCCTGAAGTGTCATTACCAGAACACAGTGGTGAGTGCTCTCGTCTGCTTCATATCCACAAGAACCGTCCTGGTATCCTAACTCAGATCAACACCATCTTTGCTGAAGAAGGCATTAACATTGCCGCGCAGTACCTACAAACAGCCGCTGAAATAGGCTACGTAGTGATCGACGTTGAAACTGAACGCTCAGAAGAAGCTCTAACAAAGCTCAAAAACATTGAAGGCACAATCCGTGCTCGTATCCTGCATTAAACTGTGAAATAGAAATGACAAAGGCAGGGGTTGTAACTCCCTGCCTTTTGCTTTTTACTGTTTGCTAAGCCTTACTTTAGCTTATAAATGACATCGACTTGATCGCGAATGATCATGGTTGAATCTTGGTAGCTATTCGCTCCTTCTTTACTATCCATCGCCATTGAACGCATTAACACAGGCTGAACGTGCATCTGTCTGTAATTGATCTGCCATACATCGCCCAACTTTTTCTCAAAACCAGTCGCTAATGACCCTGCTTTTTCTCTTGCGTCCTTAATCGCAGCCATTCGTGCCTTTTGCTGATACTCGGCTTGGTTGCTTACCTTAAGTTGAATATTATCAACCTGATTAATTCCCGCTTCTAACGCCATATCTAGGTATTGGTTAAGGTTTTTCAGATCCGTCACCGTGACATCAATACTGCGAGATGCTCGATACCCAACAAGTTCTGCTTTTCCTGATTTAGGGTAATGGTACTGAGGAGCAAGGTATAAATTCGAGCTAGTAATATTGTCTTTTGATAAGCCGGCATCCGATAAGCTTTTTAGAAACTCTTCAACGGTTTTATCTACGGACAATTTCGCTTGTTCGGCCGTCATTGTCGTATCGACTACTTTTACAGAAAACGTAGCCATATCAGGTGTGGCCGTCACTTCGCCATACCCCGTTGTCGTAACATGAGCAAACTCTGGCGTATTCGCCAAAACTGAAGCACTGGTAAGGCTGAGTGCTGAAGCCAGCAAAAATGAATACAATTTCATTCAATAAATCCATCCATACAAAATTAAGTACTTAATCTCAGATTCCAACATCACTATCATGGCTGAGAAAGCGTGTGGTTTCATAATAGAAACTTCCGCCGATTATCCAAGCACCCATAGTGACTTCTAACACAACTTTGACTATGTAACATTGGCGTAATTTTTAAACAAAACACACTAAGTTAACGATATGCAGCTCTGACAAACTTATTGAGGTAGATGCTGCTGCGCATACCCCACTATCGCGTGTGAGATTTCTTGTAATACCCCAGTTTCTAACTGCCAGTGGTGCCAATAAATCCGATGGGACATTAAAAAACCTGGAGTCACATCAACCAACACACCTCTGTCTAATTCGTCGGTAATTTGCAAGCGGGGGATCAAGCAATAAGCAACACCAGCTAACGCCACTTTTAGAAACGCTTCAGAACTACTGATGTTGTGATGAATAACGCTGTCAGGATTGACGTTAAAATGCTCGGTAAGAAATGTTTTATGTAGATCATCATATTGGTCATATGAAACGGCCGGTGCTTTTGCCAATGTCTGATTATTTACGCCTTTAAAAAAATAACGCTGATAGAACTCTGGGCTCGCGACACAAACATAATCGATGCGACCTAAATAGTCTGCTCTGCATCCGGGGATTGGCTGGGACTCCAAGCTGATCGCTCCTGTCACTTCGCCACTTTTGAGTTTTTCAATAGAGCGGTATTCACCAAAGATAGTCAGTTTTAGTTCAACTTGACGCTGCTTCATAATATTTTGCAGCGCTGGCAGTAGCCATGTTGCAAGGCTATCTGCATTAGTCGCTAAAGAGAGTTGCACAGGTCGCGTACTGGTATCATTTTTTAGTTCGGGGAGAATTTCATGCTCTAGCAAGCGTACTCGCCGATAAAGACCCAACAATTTTTTACCAATTGGCGTTGGCTTAGGTGGCTGGCTTCGAATTAAAACAGGCTGCGCGAGAAACTTCTCTAACTGCTTGATACGTTGAGAAATGGCGGATTGAGAAACAAATAAATGCTCGGCAGCACGCTCAAAGCTACCCTGATAAACTATAGCGTCTAATGCCTCAATCCATTTGTAATCTAACCCTCGCATACCTTTCCTCTCACTCTTGATCAAACGCCTCCCGTTAAATTAGTCTATCTAATGTAAGATTAAAATCATTAATTATACTTATTTAGATAAACGCTTTATCTTTCCCCTCTCTGTAAATGTATTTGTTATTTTGAAGTGAGGTGAAGTGTGAACTTGTGGGTTCTATTGCAAGGTTTTGGTTTAGGAGCATCAATGATCATTCCGATCGGCGCGCAAAATGCGTATGTTTTGAATCAAGGCATAAAGCGTAACCACCACCTAACAACCGCCACTATTTGTAGCGTGCTAGATATGATTTTCATCTCTCTAGGTATCTTTGGTGGTGGTGCAATTCTGTCTCAAAATGAAATCTTACTGACGTCGGTGACACTTGGTGGTATTGCTTTCTTGAGCTTCTATGGACTGCTCTCGCTAAAAAGTGCTTTTAAGCCAGAGAGTGAATCGGAATCAAAAGGGGAGATCGTAGCTCGAGGTCGTCGAACGGTTATTCTAGGTGCGTTAGCCGTCACTGTGCTTAATCCGCACTTATATTTAGATACAGTCGTTATTCTAGGTTCGATCGGTGGACAATTTGAAGGCCATGATCGCATTGCTTTTGCACTAGGTACGATTATGGCTTCCTTTGTTTGGTTCTACACTTTATCGATAGGAGCCGCCAAACTAGGTCCAACACTCTCTAAACCAAAAGTGAAAAAAACCATCGACATTGCAATCGCAATGATGATGTTCACAATAGCGTATATCTTAGCGAGTGAGCTTATTGATAAGTATTGGTAATCATAAGGTAGTAAAGCAGCAAAGACATGGAGTCACTAAAACGTATTTATAACAACAATAGAGAGCGATTCAACGCGCTCTCTATTCCTTTTCGGGAATGGCAGCACGAAGCCATCTTAGACTTTGAGACAGATATACGCATTGCGAGAGAGCTTGGTTGGACGGGTACGCATACCAAAAGCCTCTTTTTAACACTCAAAGGACAAGGTTACGCGGTTTATCTGACAGATAAGGACTCGCGCCTCGATGCCAAGCAGATTAAAGCGATTACAGGTAAACGTCCCTCTATTTGTAATGACGATGAAATGGTCGAAGTGTTAGGTTGCGTACCCGGCGCGGTTTGCCCAATAGGCTTACCGGAATACATCACTATCATTGTTGATACCAATCTCTATCAACATCAAGAGTTGCTCTATACGCCTGGCTTACCTGAGTTCACATTTGGATTTGCAGGTAAACATCTAAAACGCCTCTTACTTGCTGGTCATCACACCCTTTACGAAGTATAAAAAAGCGAGGCCTATTGGCCTCGCTTTTGAATATCGACTGCTTTTGATTAAGCGTCGACTTTGTTCAGGTGAACATCCATTTGTGGGAATGGAATCTCGATACCATTTTCATCCAATGCTTCTTTAATACCTTGCATTGCATCAAAGTATACGCCCCAGTAATCTGCAGTTTTCACCCATGGACGAACCACAAAGTTAACTGAAGAGTCTGCTAACGTAAGTACACCAATTGTGATATCTGGGTCTTTCAAGATACGTGGATCTTTCTCTAGCGTCTCACGAATCACTTTCTTCGTTAGTTTAAGGTCTGCTTTGTATGAAACACCAATCACTAGGTCGACACGTCGTGTCGCATGGCGAGAGTAGTTAGTAATGGCACCGCCGATAACTGAAGAGTTAGGCACAACAACCATTTTGTTGTCTGGTGTTTTTAGAACGGTTTGGAAGATTTGAATTGCTTCAACACTACCCGCTACACCACCGATTTCTACGTAGTCGCCTGATTTGAATGGACGGAACGCAACAATAAGTACGCCTGCTGCAAAGTTTGATAGTGAACCTTGTAGTGCAAGACCAACAGCAAGACCTGCCGCACCAATCACAGCAACAACAGAAGCGGTTTGAACTCCTAATCGACCAAGAGCCGCGATTAGCACGATTACAAATAGCAAGTAACGAACAAGACCGTGAATAAATTCAACGACGGCCTTATCCATGTTTTTCTTTTCTAGTACTTTAGAAACACTACCAGCGACTGCCTTAACGATAAGATTACCGATAAACAGAATAAGCAGCGCAGAGATAATGTTCACACCGTACTGAACCAGTAGATCTGAATTGTTTGTCAGCCAAGTTTCAGCCTGAGTTAGACCATCCGTTAAAGTGGTATCGATACCCACCGATTCACCTGCCATAATTCTTATCCTCAAAAATAAAGAGATATAAATCCAATTGCCGTTAATTTATGAACCTTGTTTTTTAAAGGCTCTTTTCTAAAACAACATCCCTATTGCTCCACTGAACAGTGTCAGATTTTTGGCACAATATCCCAACTCTGACTTTTTTCAAAGTCAGAGTTTCGCAAAGATATGCAAAACAAGACTTTATCAGAGCTTTCTGACACTGACTTGTTACAGGTTACGCAATGCACTCTGATTTCGCCACTCTTAAGACTGATATTCCCATGTTTTCTTTAAAAAAACGTTAAAGGTGAGATATCTCACTAGCAAATACAATCTAACGCATAAAAATATCGGGAGAAAGCAGCCTGGAAGAAAATGATAGACATAAAAAAACCCGCTCAAAGAGCGGGTTTTTAAGTAACTTAATCAGTAACGATTATAGTACGTCAACTGCGTTAAGGTCAGCAAATGCTTGCTCTAGACGAGTAACCATTGAAGCTTGGCCTGCACGTAGCCATACGCGTGGATCGTAGTACTTCTTGTTTGGTGCATCTTCACCAGTTGGGTTACCGATCTGACCTTGTAGGTAATCGTGGTTTTCAGCTTCGAACTTACGGATACCATCCCAAGTAGCCCACTGTGTATCAGTATCGATGTTCATTTTGATTACACCGTAGCCGATAGATTCACGGATTTCTTCTAGAGAAGAACCTGAACCGCCGTGGAATACGAAGTTTAGAGAGTTCGCTGGAAGACCGAATTTCTCAGAAACGTGCGCTTGAGAATCACGTAGGATAGTTGGAGTTAGTACAACGTTACCTGGCTTGTATACGCCGTGTACGTTACCGAAAGATGCTGCGATAGTGAAACGGTGGCTGATTGCGCTTAGTTTCTCGTATGCGTATGCAACGTCTTCTGGAGAAGTGTATAGCTCAGACGCATCCATATCAGAGTTGTCAACGCCGTCTTCTTCACCACCAGTACAACCTAGTTCGATTTCTAGAGTCATGTTCATTTTAGCCATGCGCTCTAGGTACTTAGCAGAAATTTCGATGTTCTCTTCTAGAGACTCTTCAGAAAGGTCGATCATGTGAGAAGAGAATAGTGGCTTACCAGTTTGCGCGAAGTACTCTTCACCAGCGTCTAGTAGACCGTCGATCCAAGGAAGTAGTTTCTTAGCTGCGTGGTCAGTGTGTAGGATTACTGGAACACCGTAAGCTTCAGCTACAGCGTGAACGTATTTCGCACCAGCAACAGCACCTAGGATTTGAGCTTCTTGACCTTCAAGTTTTAGACCTTTACCAGCAAAGAAAGCAGCGCCACCGTTAGAGAACTGAACGATAACTGGAGCTTTAACTTTTGCAGCTGCTTCAAGTACTGCGTTTACAGAGTCAGTACCCACACAGTTTACTGCTGGAAGTGCAAAGCTGTTTTCTTTTGCAACTTCAAATACTTTCTGAACGTCATCGCCAGAGATAACACCTGGTTTTACGAAGTCGAAGATCTTAGACATGGATGTAATCCTATTTATCTGTCGTTTTTAAACAAAACTTGTTAAGTTGAAAATCTTGCAAACGTTTGCTCACAACTGAGGCTATTCTAGCAGAGTTCCTCACACGTTGCAGCAAACAAGAAAGCGGGAGAATCACTCCCCCGCTTTGCTTTAATTACTTAGCGCGTGCTTCTAGCATTTCTACTGCTGGAAGAACTTTACCTTCTACGAACTCAAGGAAAGCGCCGCCGCCAGTAGAGATGTAAGATACATCCGCTTTGATACCGAACTTGTCGATAGCCGCTAGCGTGTCACCACCACCAGCAACAGAGAAGCCTTCAGAAGCTGCGATAGCTTCAGAGATACCTTTAGTACCTGCTTCGAAGTTCTTGAATTCGAATACGCCTACTGGACCATTCCATAGGATAGTCTTAGCGTTTTTAAGGATTTCAGCTAGTTCAGCAGTTGAATCTGGACCAAGGTCGAAGATCATGTCGTCGTCTTGTACTTCAGAAACGTGCTTGATTTCAGCTTCTGCGTTCTCGTCAAATGCTTTCGCACATGCAACGTCAGTTGCTACTGGAATTGCACACTCGTCCATTAGCTTCTTAGCTGTTTCAACTAGGTCTGCTTCGTATAGAGACTTACCAACGTTGTGGCCAGCAGCTGCGATGAATGTGTTAGCAATACCACCACCAACAACGAGTTGGTCAGCGATTTTAGATAGAGACTCAAGAACAGTTAGCTTAGTAGATACTTTTGAACCACCAACGATAGCAACCATTGGGCGAGCTGGCTTGTCCATTGCTTTGCCTAGCGCTTCTAGTTCGTTCGCTAGTAGAGGACCAGCACATGCTACGTCTGCGTGCATACCAACGCCGTGAGTAGATGCTTGAGCACGGTGAGCCGTACCGAATGCGTCCATTACGAATACGTCACATAGTGCTGCGTATTTCTTAGATAGCTCTTCGTCGTTTTTCTTTTCGCCTTTGTTGAAGCGAACGTTTTCAAGAACAACAAGTTCACCCGCATTTAGCTCTAGGCCATCTAGGTAGTCTTTTGCTAGCTTCACTTCGCAATCTAGTGCGTCGTTTAGGTAATTAACAACTGGTTGTAGAGAGAACTCTTCAGCGTATTCACCTTCAGTTGGGCGACCTAGGTGAGACGTAACCATTACTTTAGCGCCTGCTTCTAGGCAGTGCTTAATAGTTGGAAGAGATGCGATGATACGTGCATCCGAAGTTACTTTACCGTCTTTTACTGGCACGTTTAGGTCAGCACGGATAAATACACGTTTACCTGCAAGATCCAGGTCAGTCATCTTGATTACAGACATGATGTGTCCTCTCAAATATTTAATAATTAAAGTTTTTGAAAACTCGGCAACCCTGCCAAGCCTGTTAATTCTTCAAACTGGTTATAGATATGGAGATATTATGGATTTATTTCAAGGCTAGAAATAAAAATTCTCCATCACTTCTTCGTCATTACTGTTCCACTTGCGAAGAAGCTTGCATTGCTAAGGCAGTATCCAGCATCCGGTTAGCAAAGCCCCATTCGTTGTCGCACCAAACGAGCATTTTTACGAGTTGCCCGTTACTCACTCTAGTCTGGCTTCCATCCACAATCGCACTATGGGGGTCGTGGTTAAAGTCGATGGAAACGAGTGGCGATTCAGTATAGTCAACAATGTTACGTAATGTACACTGAGATGCGTTAACAATGGTTTGATTTACGTCATTAACTTTCACATTTGTACTAATTGTGACACTTAAATCCATTGCAGTGACGTTAACCGTTGGAACACGAACAGAAATTGCTTCGAATTTGTTGGAAAATTTCGGGAAGATTCTTTCAATCCCCTTATGCAACTTAGTGTCCACCGGAATAATAGATTGGCTTGCAGCGCGGGTACGGCGTAAGTCGTTATGATACGCATCAATTACTTGTTGATCGTTCATGGACGAATGAATTGTGGTAATGGTGCCAGACTCTATGCCGAAGGCTTCGTCTAATACTTTAATGATGGGAACGATACAGTTGGTGGTGCAAGAGCCATTGGAGACAACACGGTGCTCGTCTTTCAGAGTTTCGTGGTTCACGCCATAGATAATCGTATTATCTAGGTCGTTTGCGCCCGGGTGCGAAAACAGTACTTTCTTCGCGCCAGCTTCTATATGCGCTTGCCCATCCGCTTGCGAACCAAATACGCCAGTGCAATCCAAGACGATATCAACTTCTAAATCACGCCAAGGAAGTAATTCGATTTCGGAGAGGTGGAGAATGCGAATGGAATCATATTCACCGCTGTCATGATGAACATGCAAATGTTCTTGGTCATGGGAAATTTTTTTACCAAAGCGACCATGACTGGTGTCATATTGCAGTAGGTGTGCCATCGCCTCTGGCTGTGCTAGTTCGTTTACCGCCACAACCTTGATCTGCTGGTGTTTTCCGCTTTCATACACCGCTCGCAGAACATTACGACCTATACGTCCAAATCCATTGATCGCAACCTTTAGCATTTATCCTTCGCCCTACCAAAAATTTCGTGTCACAGATACTACCTGATCAGGCTGACAAACGCACCTGTTGAATCAAAGTAAAGCAGGATTAAAAAAGGTCGAGACTATGCTCGACCTTATTACAACGATAGATAATTAAAATGCGACGTCTAAACCTAACCAGTAGCGACGACCATCTTCAATATATCCGTATTCTTCGTAACTGATTTCCTCGTCTAGCAAGTTATAGATAGCGCCTTTAATACGAGTATTGTCGGTTAACTGGTATGTCACACCGGCGTCCACAAAGGTATAAGCTGGTTCTACAATACTGTTTCTTGATGGGCCAGTAACCGGATCCATTTCTTTACCTCGGTACGTGACTTTCGCCCAGCTCTCTAGATCTGTTGTCGTTTGCCAAGTCACATCCACATTAAACAGATGCTTTGGTAACTGCTGCAGCGGCATGCCTTTGTATTCACCTGTTTTTTGCTCTGAGTCGGTAAATGTGTAGCTCGAGCTAAGGTAAATGGTTTCCGTTAACGGCGATGCTAAAGTCGCTTCAATACCTTGTGTGACGGCTTCATCCACGTTAATACGGTACGTTGGATCTGCGCCCCATTGGTTTGGACCATCAGTACAGATAGTGTCTGGACAAACAACACGTGTGATCTTGTCTTTGAATTCGTTATGGAACGCTGTCAAAGAGACATCTAAGCCAGAATCACCTTGATACAAGACGCTGATTTCTTTGTTTAGCGACGTTTCAGGGTCAAGATCTGGGTTACCGTAGATATTACCGCCACCACTGACTTGCGCCCAGCCAGGAGTAATTTCACGTAATTGTGGAGAACGGAAACCTGTTGCCACGCCGCCTTTCACCGTCCAAGACGGATCAACTCGCCATACACCGTAAACACGCGGACTAAAATGCGCGCCATAGTTTTCGTCATGATCTAGACGGCCGCCAAGCGTAACGCTAAACGGATCAGCAATTCTCCATTCATCTTCAATGAAAACAGCCCACTGCGTATTCGATGTTTCAGTCTTCGATGACGCTTTGTTGGAGGTGAAATCCTCAAGCTCTGCATGAGTAGCGTCCACACCCGTCGTCAACGTATGGTTTCCAATACCAGTCACCAAGCTCGATTTGAACGTGGTGTTGGTGATCGTCATCTCACGAGATTTGTTCTCGCTCTCTTCTCGCTGTAAGTAAGTATCTGAAATTCCCACCGAATCCCAATCACCGTTGTGGCTTACCGTTACGTAATTACGACGATATTCATTCAGTGAATCTTCACACCCACCACGACACCCTGTGGTCGGCACTGAAAGGCCCACATTGCCACGACGACTTTGTGCCGACGTGCCGCCCTCTAATTGCACCGAGTGGCGATCATTAATCTGGTAAGTCAGTTTTGAAGAGATACTCTGCATATCTTTATCTTCATAACCGTATTCGATGTCATCTTCTTCTCTGGTTGTGTACTGACCATATACTTGGAGAGATAAATTTTCAGCCAACGGACCATTAACGAAAAAGTTCGCGCTCTGCTCTCCCCCTGAGCGACTATTCTCTTGTAGTACCGTGCCCAGTTGAACATTACCCGTCCACTCTAGCGCATCTTTTCGTGTGATGACGTTAATCACACCACCAATCGCATCAGAACCGTAAAGCGTCGACATTGGGCCACGAATAACTTCGATTCGCTCAATCGCTTGAAGAGGAGGTAACCAACCTTGTTCGATACCAGGACCGTCACTATTTGGACGAGTTTCACGCGTGCTTTGACGCTTACCATCGACCAGTATCAAAGTGTATTTAGAACCCATACCACGGATACTAATGTCGGTGGTATCACCACCACCTGTCACGACAACACCTGGTACACTTTTTAGTGCATCAGTCACATCGCGGTAATAACGAGAGTCCAACTCCTCACGTGAAATCACACTAATACTTGCAGGCGCGTCCGCTTGAGATTGCTCGTAGCTTGATGCAGTTACAACCACTGTTTCCATTTTAGAAACTGCATCATTGGCAAAAACATGAGGGACACTGACGAAGGCTAAAATACCAGTTGCGGTAATAACTGGCAGTCTAAGAGTAGACATCTACATCTCCATAATTGATAATGATTATTATTTTCGAAAGTGAATTATTCACAAATAGAATGAGATGCATAGTGAGAGTTATGGAACGGTTCTTTCCATTTATGGAACTCGTACATAACGCAGTAAGGAGTAAAAGAAATATGCACGACTTAGCATCAATTAGAGCCTTTGATGCGCTCAATCAGCATAAAAGTTTGACAGCCGCTGCTAAAGCCCTTAATCAGCCAAAATCAACGCTAAGTCGTCGCTTGGCACAATTAGAAGAAGACTTCGGTCAGGCTCTAACCGCCAGACAAGGTAATCGATTAGTTCTGACAAGAGCTGGAGAAATCTTTGCCCACTACAGCCGCCAGATTCTTGAGTTAAGTGAAGAGAGTTATGATGCACTCCAAGGTTTAACGAACCAAGTTTCAGGGCCACTGCATATTGTTTGTCACACTGCCTTAGTTAGAAGCTGGCTCGGCGGCGTACTCAATCGTTTTCTTGCTGATAATCCCGATGTTAGAGTTCAACTTACCAGTGACTTTTCTGAAGCGCACCATGACCCAGATTTGTTCATCTGGCTCGGTGAACGTAAAGAGCTAGACTGGCGAAAAGAAGTGCTGGGGGTATTTCGCTATACGCCTTTTGCCTCTCCAAATTATCTAAAACAACATGGGCCTATACCGCACCCCAAAGAACTTGAAGCACATCCATGGATCGATTTTGGTTCAGTGCAAGAAAATGGATTGATGCTAGCACACCCTCAACACGGTGAGTTCTTTTTAGAACCCTTTGTTAGTCGGTTATACAGCGACAACATAGCAATGCAAATAGACAGTATCGCGAATGGTCATGGTATTGGACTGCTGCCGACTTGGACAGCATGCGGCTATGAGAAACATCACCCAGGGCGAATCACACCTTGCTTAGAAGGTTGGCTTTCTGAGCCTATTTCCATTAACTGCTATACACCAGCAGGACGACCACCACTGCGCTTATCCGTACTTTTAGACTGCATTCACCAAAGCATTCCACAAGGTTGGAAAACCTGACAAAAATAAAAAGGCCATCATAATGATGGCCTTTCTAACTTTAGCATCTAACAGTTGTCGTTTACGTTCGACTGTTTAGATGGTCCTGCAATTACGCTAGCAATTCTTTAGCTGTGTTCACTACGTTTTCAGTCGTGAAGCCAAACATCTCGAATAGCTGACCAGCAGGTGCTGATTCACCGAATGTTGTCATACCGATGATGCGACCGTCGAAGCCTACGTACTTGTACCAGAAATCCGCAATGCCCGCTTCAATAGCGATACGTGCCGTTACGTCTGATGGCAGTACAGATTCACGGTAAGCAGCGTCTTGTTTGTCGAATGCGTCTGTTGATGGCATTGAAACAACGCGTACTTTCTTGCCTTCTGAAGTTAGTTGCTCAGCGGCTTTCACTGCAAGCTCAACCTCAGAACCTGTTGCGATAAGGATTAGCTCAGGCTTACCTTCGCTATCTTTCAGGATGTAAGCACCTTTCGCGATGTCTGCGACTTGTTCAGCAGTACGCTCTTGTTGCGCTAGGTTTTGACGAGAGAAGATAAGTGCAGTTGGTGCATCTTTACGTTCAATCGCTAGTTTCCATGCAACTGCAGACTCAACTTGGTCACATGGGCGCCATGTGCTCATGTTTGGAGTTACACGTAGAGACGCCATTTGCTCAACAGGTTGGTGAGTTGGGCCATCTTCGCCAAGACCGATCGAATCATGCGTGTAAACTTGGATGTTCTGAATTTTCATCAGCGCAGCCATACGCATTGCGTTACGAGCATATTCCATGAACATTAGGAATGTTGCGCCGTAAGGAACGAAACCACCGTGCAATGCGATACCGTTGATGATAGCGGTCATACCGAATTCACGCACACCGTAGTGGATGTAGTTGCCAGAGAAGTCCTCCATTTCTAGAGACTTAGAACCAGACCACATGGTCAGGTTAGAAGGCGCTAGGTCAGCAGAACCACCCATAAACTCAGGAAGCATTTGACCAAACGCTTCTAGTGCATTTTGCGACGCTTTACGTGATGCAATGTTCGCTGGATTTGCTTGAAGATCGGCAATGATTTGGTTCGCTTTTTCTTCCCACTGTGCAGGAAGTTCGCCGTTTAGACGACGTTTAAGCTCTGCCGCTTCTGCAGGGTAAGCTGCAGCGTATGCTTCGAATTTTTCATTCCAAGCTGCTTCTTTCGCGGCGCCCGCTTCTTTTGCATCCCACTCAGCGTAAACATCTGCCGGGATCTCAAATGGGCCGTACTCCCAACCTAGGTATTCGCGAGCCGCTTGGATTTCATCGTGACCTAGTGGTGCACCGTGACAGTCGTGCGAACCAGACTTGTTAGGAGAACCGAAACCGATAATTGTTTTGGTACAGATAAGCGTAGGACGTGGGTCCGCTTTTGCTGCTTCAATTGCTGCGTTGATCGCGTCTGAGTCGTGACCATCGACTGCTGGGATTACATGCCAGCCGTACGCTTCAAAACGCTTAGGTGTATCGTCAGAGAACCAGCCTTCAACGTGACCGTCGATAGAAATGCCGTTGTCATCCCAAAACGCGATCAGTTTGCCTAGACCTAACGTCCCAGCAAGAGAGCATGCTTCATGCGAGATGCCTTCCATTAGACAGCCGTCACCCATGAACACATACGTAAAGTGGTCAACGATATCGTGACCTTCTTTGTTGAACTGTGCCGCTAGTGCTTTCTCTGCGATCGCCATACCAACAGCGTTAGTGATGCCTTGACCTAGAGGACCCGTTGTTGTCTCGATACCAGGCGCGTAGCCGTACTCTGGGTGACCTGGGGTTTTTGAGTGCAATTGACGGAAGTTTTTCAGATCGTCAATAGATAGCTCGTAACCGCTTAAGTGCAGTAGAGAGTAAATAAGCATTGACCCATGACCGTTTGACAGCACAAAGCGATCGCGGTCGGCCCACTCTGGGTTTGAAGGGTTATGGTTTAGGTGAGAGCGCCAAAGAACTTCAGCGATATCAGCCATACCCATTGGTGCGCCTGGGTGGCCTGAGTTAGCTTGTTGAACACCATCCATGCTTAGAGCACGAATTGCATTGGCAAGATGTTTACGAGACGACATGTCTGCTCCTGAGTACATTAAGCGAAACGAAAAGTAGGTCATAATTCTCTCAAAGCCCTGTTGGGTGTGCAAACGTTTTCCAGTCCAAAACCTCACAAATATTGCACCTTTCGCGCCAAATCGTTCGAAGTTCTTAAAATTATCAATAAATCAGGCAAACGTTTGGTTATAACAAAAACCAAAAAAGAGCTTGTAATTCGAGCAATCAAATTTAGAATAGACGTCTAGATGTAGATACACCTACAAAAATTAGTATTAATTTGCGCTGGAGAGTTTATCATTCCCCAGTTTTAAACCAGATATAGTGGAGCTAACATGGCTAAGCACCTGTTTACTTCTGAGTCAGTATCAGAAGGTCATCCAGATAAAATTGCAGACCAGATTTCTGATGCGGTTCTTGACGCGATTCTAGAGCAAGATCCAAAGGCTCGTGTTGCATGTGAGACTTACGTTAAAACCGGTATGGTAATGGTGGGTGGTGAAATCACGACTTCAGCATGGGTAGACATCGAAGAGTTAACTCGTGAAACCGTTCGTGAAATCGGCTACGTACATTCAGATATGGGCTTTGACGCAGATTCTTGTGCGGTACTAAACACAATCGGTAAACAGTCGCCAGATATCAACCAAGGTGTTGATAAAGCTGACCCTAAAGAACAAGGTGCAGGCGACCAAGGCATCATGTTTGGTTACGCTTGTAACGAAACTGAAGTACTAATGCCAGCGCCAATTACTTACTCTCACCGTCTTGTTCAAAAGCAAGCAGAAGTTCGTAAAAACGGCACACTACCTTGGTTGCGTCCTGATGCAAAATCTCAGGTAACATTCCAATACGATCAAGGTAACATCGTTGGTATCGACGCGGTTGTTCTTTCAACTCAACACTGTGACTCAATCTCAACTTCAGACCTGCGTGAAGCGGTAATGGAAGAGATCATTAAGCCAGTGCTACCTTCTGAGTGGATCAACAAAGAAACAAACTTCTTCATTAACCCAACCGGTCGCTTCGTAATCGGTGGTCCTATGGGTGACTGTGGTCTAACTGGTCGTAAGATCATCGTAGATACCTACGGCGGCGCAGCTCGTCACGGTGGCGGTGCGTTTTCTGGTAAAGATCCATCAAAAGTTGACCGTAGTGCAGCATACGCAGCACGCTACGTAGCGAAAAACATCGTAGCGGCAGGCATGGCTGACCGTTGTGAGATCCAACTTTCTTACGCAATCGGTGTTGCTGATCCAACGTCTATCATGGTGGAAACGTTCGGTACTGAGAAAGTATCTCACGACATCATCATTGAAGCGGTTCGTCAATTCTTCGACCTACGTCCATACGGTCTACAAGAAATGCTTAACCTTCTTCAACCTATCTACAAGAAGACAGCGGCATACGGTCACTTCGGTCGTGAAGAATTCCCGTGGGAAGCGACAGACAAAGCTGCACTTCTACGCGATTTCGCTGGCATCAAATAATCAAGCCAAGCAAGAATCAATCAAGCCCTCGCCTATGGCGGGGGCTTTTTATTTTCAGCAACTTTTATCCAGCCATTTCGGCTCATACCGCCCTGACCCACAAAGCAGTCCTGTTTCTCCCTCATTTTTTATACCGAATAAATTTTAAGCAATTATTTGTAAATTATCCCATCTCCGCCAATAGTTAAAATATTGTTAACTCCAATTTAAATAGAGACGTCGGATGCTGGCGACTGTGGAAGCACACTTAAGTAAAGACATGAGTCAGGCATCTTTATGGCCGATACCAAACTAAGCCAATGCTCAGATGTAAACTTGAAAAAGTCGCTTCAAGTTTGACTGAACAAAACCGCTGTCAGTTGGTATAAGCGGATAATGTGGGAATAAATCAAGGAGGAGTTATGCCTCGAACTGTTAATCCATCGGACTTCCACAACAAGCGAAAGGAAGTGCCAGACAACGAATACGCCAGAACCATACCGTGCAATACGGTCAATCTTTCTGCACCTTTTCATTGGCTCGCATTAGGTCTGCATGATTTCGTGCGAATGCCACTTATTAGTGCTTTCTATGGCATCTGTTTTATGGCAGCTGCGATAGGCATTGTTTTGCTCGTACAGTGGCAAGGCACACACTTAGTCGTCATGCCCAGTTTGATTGTTTACATGTTAATTGGTCCGTTTCTCGCGCTGGGCTTGTATGATGCCAGTTGGGAGAGAGAGCGCGGACACAAAGCAAGCTTGTTCCATTCAATGAAAGCGATCGGTCGTAACTCAACATCTCAATGGGCGTTCGCCGTGTTACTCGCAGTGTGTATGATATTTTGGATGCGCATTGCCGCTCTACTTCATGCACTCTACCCTTCTGTTCAAGGGGCACCTTTAAGTGAGTTCCTACCCTTCCTTGTCATCGGCTCTTTAGTTGGCTTTGTTTTGGCTTGTGTGGTGTTTAGCATTTCAGCCTTTTCTATTCCGCTCATGATGGAGCGTCGCGTAGACATGATGACCGCTGTATTTACCAGCTTTAATGCCGTGAAATCCAACATTCCAGCAATGATTGTTTGGGCAGCGATCATCTGCGGCGGTATTCTTATCGGCTTTGCGACCTACGGGATCGGAATGTTGTTTACCATGCCAATTCTAGGCTACGGTACATGGCACGCTTACCATGCCACCATCAAGAAAAAACACACACCATAATTAACTGATGCTATGATCTGGCCCTCGCAAATGCGGGGGCTTTTTTATTTAATTTATCGAGGTGAATTGTGGATATAGAACTCAGCTATAAAGCCAAGCAAGTGATGGCGGGCTGTATCGCGATGGCGGAACAAGCTTTCAAACGTTCTTTCCCGATTCCAACAATCACCTTCGACGTCCGTGGGAAAGCGGCAGGAAAAGCCTACCTTCAATTAAATCAAGTACGCCTAAACCCTGTTTTATTTCGCGAAAACACCCAAGCATTCTTAGATGAAGTCATTCCTCATGAAGTAGCACACCTGATTACTTATCAGGTTTACGGGCGAGTAAGGCCTCACGGTAAAGAATGGAAAGGCGTCATGGAAGCCGTATTTAACGTACCAGCCAAAACCACTCACAGCTTTGAAGTAAAATCCGTTCAAGGTAAAACCTTTGAGTATCGTTGTGGTTGTATGACCTACCCTCTATCGATTCGCCGTCATAATAAAGTGCTGCGCAAAGAGGCGACGTACTCTTGTCAAAAATGTCGCCAACCACTTAACTTCACCGGCATTCAATTATCGTAGCCCTTACCTCATAGTGTTACTTGCGTTCCCAAAATAAAAATCGAGTTGATCAAAACCTTCCCTTCGCCACTTATTGTTAACTTGCTCATCACTAAAGCTATTTTATGCGTGTTATCATGAATAAAGTCATACTTTATAAAGACTTTTATCATGAAATACTTACTCTCTCTGTTGCTTATCGCGCTTTCTAGCACTGCGATTGCCGCGCCACCGAGCTCATTCTCTGCTGCCAAACGTGAGGCGGTCAAAATTTATCAAGACCATCCAACAAGCTTCTACTGTGGCTGTAACATTCAATGGCAAGGCAAGAAAGGCTTACCCGATTTAGCCTCTTGCGGCTACCAAGTCCGTAAACAAGAAAAACGGGCTGCACGAATCGAATGGGAGCACGTTGTTCCTGCGTGGCAATTTGGCCACCAGCGTCAATGCTGGCAAGATGGCGGACGTAAAAACTGTAAGAAAAAAGACGAAACTTTTCGTTTGATGGAAGCAGACTTGCACAACCTAACTCCTGCTATTGGTGAAGTAAACGGTGACCGTTCGAACTACAACTTCAGCCAATGGAACGGTATGGATGGCGTAAGTTATGGTCGCTGTGAGATGCAAGTGAACTTTAAGCAGCGTAAAGTCATGCCACCAGACCGTGCGCGTGGCTCAATTGCTCGCACCTATCTATACATGAGCAAAGAGTACGGTTTCAAACTGTCGAAGCAGCAAACGCAATTAATGAGTGCTTGGAACAAAACCTATCCTGTCGATAAATGGGAATGTGAGCGTGACGAGCGCATTGCAAAAGTACAGGGCAATCACAACCCATTTGTTCAAGAAGCCTGCCGCGCACTGTAACCTCCGACCTCGAAGCGTTTCAATTACTGATATTGAAACGCTTCTTGCCCCTTGTTTTTTCGGTGCAAAGCATCCATGTTAGGGTTTAAGTTTATTCTCTTGCTGGAAATCTCATGCGTACCCCTCGAATTTATCATCCAGAAACCATTCATCAACTTGGCTCACTTGCTTTAAGTGACGACGCAGCAGGCCATATCGGTCGTGTTTTGCGCATGAAAGAAGGCCAAGACGTTCTCCTTTTTGACGGCAGTGGCGCAGAGTTCCCAGCGGTTATCAGTGACGTCAGCAAGAAATCAGTTTTGGTTAACATCACCGAGCGCTTAGAAAACAATATTGAATCCCCTCTAGATCTGCACCTTGGTCAAGTCATTTCACGTGGCGATAAGATGGAGTTCACCATCCAAAAGTCTGTTGAACTTGGCGTCAATACCATCACTCCTCTGATTTCTGAACGTTGTGGCGTCAAGCTTGACCAAAAGCGTTTTGAGAAAAAACTCGCGCAATGGCAGAAAATCGCCATCAGTGCCTGTGAGCAATGTGGGCGTAATGTCGTGCCCGAAATTCGTCCAATTATGAGCTTGGAAGAGTGGTGTAAAGAAGAGTACGATGGTTTAAAGCTTAACCTTCACCCTCGTGCTAAATACTCAATCAACACTTTGCCAACCCCGGTTGAAAAAGTGCGCCTACTGATCGGTCCTGAAGGCGGTTTATCGTCTGAAGAAATCGAGATGACTCGAGAATACCAATTTGAAGAAACGCTACTCGGCCCTCGCGTTCTGCGTACCGAAACAGCGGCTCTGACAGCAATTACAGCCTTACAAGTTCGTTTCGGCGATCTTGGTTAAACGGAGAAAAATAATGATCAAACTCGGTATCGTAATGGACCCAATCTCGTCCATTAACATCAAAAAAGACTCTAGCTTTGCCATGATGCTTGAAGCGCAACGACGCGGCTATGAAATCCACTACATGGAAATGAATGATCTGCATCTCGATCAAGGCGTTGCCATTGCAGATACTAAAGTGGTAGAACTAAAAGAAGATCCAAACGATTGGTACGAGTTCAAATCAGAGCAAACTATCGAACTGTCTGAGCTAGACGCGGTGCTAATGCGTAAAGATCCTCCGTTTGATACTGAATACATCTACGCGACTTACATCCTTGAGCGTGCAGAAGAACAAGGTGCACTGATCGTTAACAAGCCTCAAAGCTTACGTGATTGTAACGAAAAGCTGTTTACAGCATGGTTCCCAGAGCTGACACCTACAACGATCGTGACGCGAAAAGCAGAGAAAATTAAAGAATTTCGTGAAAAACATGGTGATGTCATCCTGAAACCGCTTGATGGTATGGGTGGCGCGTCCATCTTCCGTGTAAAAGAAAACGATCCAAACGTCTCTGTAATCATCGAGACATTGACTAACCACGGTCAAAACTACGCAATGGCACAAACCTTCGTGCCAGACATCAGCAACGGTGACAAACGTATCCTAGTGGTAGATGGCGAACCTATGCCTTACTGTCTAGCACGCATTCCTGCTAAAGGCGAAACGCGCGGCAACCTAGCCGCTGGTGGTACTGGTGAAGCTCGTCCGCTAAGCGAAACCGACCTCAAAATTGCGCAAACCGTTGCCCCGACACTGAAAGAAAAAGGCCTTATCTTTGTTGGCCTTGACGTAATTGGCGACAAGCTAACAGAAATCAACGTCACCAGCCCAACCTGTATTCGCGAAATTGAAGCAGCTTTTGATATCTCAATCACAGGCAAGCTGATGGATGCGATTGAGCGTCGAGTAAAAGGCGAATAACTCAAACTGTATTACAGTTAATAGAGAGCGTAGTACATTAACTTAAGCAAACTCATGCACATACCTAGATGTAAATTGTATGATGTTTGCTTAAGGGCATTTACGAGAGTTAAGGGTCAGTATGAGTATGAATCTCACAAATCACTTTTTGGTTGCCATGCCTGGGATGAAAGATCCGTACTTTCAAAACAGCGTGATCTACGTTTGTGAGCACAACGAAGACGGCGCTATGGGGCTGATGATCAATGCTCCTGTTGATATCACCGTCGGCAACATGCTCAAGCAGGTGGAAGTTCAGCCAGTACACCCGCGCCTATTTGAAGCCAGTCTAGATAGACCAGTCTACAATGGCGGCCCAATCTCGGAAGATCGTGGTTTTATTTTGCATAAACCCAAAGATTACTACGAGTCCAGCGTCCAAATGACCGATGACCTCGCGGTAACCACTTCGCGTGATATTCTGTCGGTGTTAGGAACAGAAGCAGAACCAAGTGATTACTTAGTGGCACTTGGCTACTCCGGTTGGAGTGCAGGCCAATTAGAAAGTGAGCTGGTCGAAAACTCTTGGCTCACCATTGAAGCGACGCCTGAAATTATCTTTAATACACCAATCAACGAGCGTTGGAAGAAAGCGGTCGAAAAGCTGGGCATCGACCCAAGTCACCTTTCAGCAGACTCTGGACATGCTTAGTCCAAATATACAGTTACATTAGATAGAGACACCTTATGTCACGCACAATTATGGCTTTTGACTTTGGAACCAAAAGCATTGGTAGCGCTATTGGCCAAGAAATTACTGGTACAGCTTCCCCATTAAAAGCCTTTAAAGCCAATGACGGTATTCCAAACTGGGACGATATCGAAAAGCAAATCAAAGAGTGGCAACCAGATTTGCTAGTGGTCGGTTTACCGACCGATCTGCATGGTAAAGACCTTGAGACCATAACCCCTCGTGCACGAAAATTTGCTAAGCGTCTGCAAGGCCGATACGGATTGCCTGTTGAACTGCATGATGAGCGTTTATCTACTGCAGAAGCTCGTGCGGAGTTGTTCAGCATGGGCGGCTATAAAGCCCTATCGAAAGGTAATGTTGACTGCCAGTCAGCAGTGGTGATTCTAGAAAGCTGGTTTGAAGCCCTTTGGGATGAGTAAACACTTCAAGCACAATGAAAAAAGGTTGGCTCCTGCCAACCTTTTTTGTTTCTGGATTGGATTAATCCATATCGATCTTAACGTTCGCCAAACTGCCCGTAGAGAATGCTTCACCACGCTGCGTTTTCAACATCAAGCGCAGATCATTTGCCGAGTCGGCACTATGTAGTGCATCCTCTTCGCTGATCTTACCTTGCATCACTAACTTATAGAGAGATTGATCGAACGTCAGCATACCAAACTCATTTGAGCGAGCCATGGTTGACTTCAACTCATGTAAATCTCCGCGACGAATCAAATCCGACACACGTGGGCTATTTAGCAAGATCTCAAATACACCATGACGTCCCTGCCCATTTTTATCTCGGATCAACTGCTGACCAACCACGCCTTTTAGGTTCATCGACAAATCGAACAAGAATTGTTCTTTTTGATCTTTCGGTACCAAGTGAAGAATGCGCTCTAATGCTTGGTTGGCATTATTGGCGTGCAACGTTGCCATACACAGGTGACCCGTTTCGGCGAAGGTCATCGCGTATTCCATTGTTTCACGGCTACGGATCTCACCAATCAAAATCATATCTGGTGCTTGGCGCAGCGAGTTTTTAAGCGCAACTTCATAGCTTTCCGTATCTAACCCAACTTCGCGTTGAGTCACGATACAGCGCTTGTGTTCATGCACGAATTCGATCGGATCTTCGACCGTCAAAATGTGCCCGGTTTTATTGCTGTTTCGATAGCCTGTCATCGCCGCCATGGTGGTCGATTTACCCGATCCAGTAGCACCGACCACCAGCACCAAACCACGCTTAGCTATTGCCAAATCTTGCAACACTAACGGTAACTTTAACTGCTCAAAAGTAGGAATATTAGTTTCAATACGACGAATCACTGCGCCTGGTAACTCGCGTTGAAAAAAGGCACTCACACGGAAGCGGCCACAATCTCTCACAATGGCAAAATTCGACTCGCGACTTTTACGAAATTCCTGACGCCGATCTGGTTCCATAGCGCTATCGAGTAATGCAGCCACATCACTCTCGGTGAGTTTTTCCCCTTGCGGACGCAATTCGCCATCCACACGAAATAGAATTGGCGCTCCAACCGTGATGTAAAGATCCGACGCTTTCAGCGCCAGCATGCCTTCGAGAAATTTATCTAGATCCATCTTCCGTATTCACCATTATCTGTATGAACGTTACGAGAATTGCTGCACTTCTAATCCGATCTTACTATCGACCTCTTCACGAGCAACCATGCCTTGCGCCATTAACTGACGAGCATTTTGCTCCATGGTTTGCATGCCGTGAGCCGCACCTGTTTGAATGATCGAATACATCTGCGCGACTTTGTCTTCGCGGATCAAGTTACGAATCGCAGGCGTTGCCATCATAATTTCATGGCATGCAATACGGCCACCACCATTACGCTTCAGAAGCTTTTGCGCGATAACCGAACGAAGAGACTCAGATAGCATCGAGCGGACCATATCTTTATCACTACCAGGAAATACATCGATAATACGGTCAATGGTTTTTGCCGCCGAGCTGGTGTGCAACGTCCCGAAAACTAAGTGACCCGTTTCTGCCGCCGTTAAGGCAAGGCTGATGGTTTCTTTATCACGCATCTCACCAACCAGAATAACGTCTGGGTCTTCGCGCAATGCACTACGCAAAGCATTTTGGAAACTATGGGTGTCACGGTGAACTTCACGCTGGTTGATCAAACATTTATTGTTGTTGTGAACAAATTCAATCGGATCTTCAATTGTGAGTACGTGCTTGTTGTGATTACGGTTAATGTAGTCAACAATGGCTGCTAAGGTCGTCGATTTACCTGAACCTGTTGGGCCAGTGACCAGAACTAAGCCTTTTTCAGCGTTCGCAATTTTTTTGAAGATCTCTGGCGCTTCTAGCTCTTCCAGAGTTGGAATGCTACTTGGAATGGTACGGAATACTGCCGCACAACCGCGAGATTGGTTGAAAGCGTTGACACGGAAACGGCCAACGTTATGCAACTCAAAAGAGAAATCGACTTCGAGTTTTTCTTCGAACTCACTGCGTTGGGCATCGTTCATGATTTCGAAAACCAAACGATGCACTTCTTGGTGTGTAAACGCTGGAATGCCTAGTTTTCTCACATCCCCATCAATACGAACCATTGGTGGGACACCTGCAGAAAGATGTAGATCCGAGGCATTATGTTTTACACTAAAATCCAGTAACTCAGTGATATCCATTTAAAATCCTTAAGTCTAAAGTACAGCTATGAGTAGTATTCAACAAAATATTGAACATATCACCTCTCAAATTCGATATGACGAGCAAAAATGTGGTCGAACTCCAGAGTCAGTGCAACTTCTAGCGGTAAGCAAAACTAAACCTGTCGAGGCAATTCTCGAAGCCTACCAAGCGGGACAAACCGCCTTTGGTGAAAACTACGTCCAAGAGGGCGTCAGTAAAGTTCAGCACTTTGCCGAGCATTATCCAGATAATCGAATCGAATGGCACTTCATTGGCCCGATTCAGTCGAATAAATCGCGACTTGTTGCCGAACATTTCGATTGGGTTCACACCATCGATCGAACCAAGATTGCTCAACGCCTGAATGATCAGCGTCCAAGCGAACTTAAACCGCTACAAGTTCTGATTCAGGTTAACACCAGTGGTGAGGCATCTAAGTCTGGTGTCACTGAAGCGGAAGTATTCGAGCTGGCGGAGTTGATTTCTCGCCTACCCAACCTCACTTTAAGAGGGTTGATGTCGATTCCTGCCAACGTGTCTGACTACGAATCACAACTCCGTGAATTTCAGAAGTTGGCTACGTTGAAGCAAACACTAGAAGCACAGTTCCCAGAAATCGATACATTATCAATGGGAATGAGTGGTGATATGACCGCTGCAATCGAAGCTGGTAGTACAATGGTTCGTATTGGAACCGCTATTTTCGGCGCACGAGACTACAGCTAAATCAACTAAACGCTCACTCGCGACATAAGTTATGTCGTCAATCGTTAGAGCGTAAATGCGCAATCATCTTACTCGCCAATAGGAGCAGTAAGTAACAGCGGCGCCATTATACACCTTAGCGCACAACAAATTCTAAATATCATGATGGAAATCAGACAAATGGAACATAAAAAAATCGCCTTCATTGGTGCTGGCAACATGGTGAGAGCCATTGTTTCCGGCTTGGTTGCTAACGGATACCCAGCGCAAAACATTACCGCGACGGCTCCTTCAGAGGCTCGTCGCCTTCTGCTAGAACAAGATTTTGGCATCCGTACCACCAGCGATAACATCCAAGCTGCGACCGAGGCGGATGTGGTGGTATTGTCTGTGAAACCGCAAATGATGGCGGATGTCTGTAAACCACTGCAATCGATCGATTTCACTAATAAACTGGTGATTTCTATTGCCGCAGGCATCAACTGTTCTCGATTGGATGATATGCTAGCCACCAAATTGAACTTGGTTCGTGTTATGCCAAATACGCCATCGCAACTTGGGTTGGGTATGAGTGGATTATTCGCACCAACTCATGTAACCGAGCACGACAAAGCTTTTGCCGCAGAGTTAATGGAAGCGGTCGGTAAAGTATGCTGGGTTGAGCAAGAGTCTGGCATCAATAATGTGATTGCCGCTGCGGGCAGTGCTCCAGCATACTTCTTCCTGTTTATGGAAGCGATGCAAGCAGAAGCGATTGCGCAAGGCTTTGATAAAGAGACCGCTAGACTATTGGTTCAGCAAGCTGCACTGGGCGCGGCCAGTATGGTGGTTAGCAACCCAGAAACTGAGCTATCAACCCTGCGTGAGAACGTAACTTCGAAAGGTGGGACAACGGCAGAAGCACTGCGTACATTCAACGAACATCAACTTTCAGATATTGTCGCTAAAGCCATGCAAGCTGCTGTGGCTCGCGCGGAAGAAATGGAAAAACTGTTTTAATTATTTGGATGAACTCCGTTTAGTATCATCCATCACTTGTTAAGGGTACCTTATGAATTCAATGAGTTTTCTCATCTCAACCCTATTTGACCTGTACATCATGGTCGTAATTTTGCGAATTTGGTTGCAAGCTGCGCGCGCAGACTTCTACAACCCATTCTCGCAATTTATAGTAAAAGCGACTCAGCCGGTCATTGGTCCATTGCGCCGCGTTATCCCTTCCGTGGGGAATATTGACCTAGCAACCGTGTTGTTTGCCTACGTGTTGTGTGTGCTTAAATTTGTCGTGCTTATCCTAATAGCTTCGAACGGTTCCGTCTCTTTCAGCGCTGACTTCTTATTCTTGGGCTTATTATCATTAATCAAAGCCGCAGGTGGCCTATTGTTCTGGGTACTATTGATCCGTGCAATTTTGAGCTGGGTAAGCCAAGGCCGCAGCCCTATCGAGTACGTATTCCATCAACTGACCGAGCCAATGTGCGCTCCAATCCGTCGTATTCTTCCGGCTATTGGTGGTCTTGATTTAAGCGTACTGGTGTTATTTATCGGCTTGCAGTTCGCGAACTTCTTAATGGGCGATATCATTGGTCCAATTTGGTTCCAGCTATAATGTCAGCTGCAGTTTGGCAAGATGGTGAGGACATCATCCTGAAGCTCTATATTCAACCTAAAGCTAGCCGCGATAAAATCGTTGGCTTGCATGGTGAAGAGCTAAAAATCGCCATTACTGCTCCACCTGTCGATGGCAAAGCTAATGCACACCTAACTAAGTTCTTAGCCAAGCAGTTTAAAATCGCTAAGGGCTTGGTTCACATAGAAAAAGGTGAATTAGGACGGCACAAACAAATTCGGATAGAATCGCCTACCCAGATACCGACAGAAATTAAAGCCATCATATGATGGCTTTTTATTTACGATTTTGTACCACACTTACTAATACCAACGACTGAGTACGCATTTTTTACCCCCTGACCAAGGTAAAATTGCAGCTATGGTTGTTTTATAACAAGTGCTTTGAGGAAGTAACAATGAGCAAATGGATTACCGCATTACTGATTAGCCTGTTGTCGTTACCAAGCTTCGCCGATCAGTTTAAAAATATGAAAGATATCGAAGTCCACTATGTCGCGTTTAACTCAACATTCCTAACACCCAAAGTCGCACGTAGCTACGATATCAAACGTAATGGATACCTCGCTGTGGTTAATATTAGCGTGTTAGATAGAGCTTCATTGGGTAAGCCAGCATTAGAAGCAAAAATTGCTGGACGCGCGAAGAACCTTATCGGCCAAACTCAGACCTTGACCTTTCGGGAAGTCAAAGAAGGCAATGCGATATACTATTTAGCCGAACTGCCAATTACCCACGAAGAAACTTTTACTTTCGATATTGACGTAAAAGCTGGAAACAAAGGCTCAGGTAAGCTTAAATTCACCCAGAAGTTTTATGTTGAAGAGTAATTGGGTTGTGATGTTCCAAAAGCTTTTGGATCTAAGCAGGCTAAAAACCACTTATTAGTTAAAGAATATCTAGAGGAGAACGATTTGTTCTCCTCTATCACTATTAAAAGAGATTCCCATGAAAAAAATTGTGCTAGCAACTGGTAACCAAGGCAAAGTTCGTGAAATGGCAGATTTGTTGTCTGACTTCGGCTTTGAAGTATTAGCGCAAAGTGAATTCAATGTATCGGAAGTAGCTGAAACGGGTACAACTTTCATTGAAAACGCAATCATTAAAGCTCGCCATGCCGCACAAGAAACAGGGCTTCCTGCGATTGCAGATGACTCTGGCTTAGAAGTCGATTTCTTAAAAGGCGCTCCGGGCATTTACTCTGCACGTTACGCAGGCGAGAGCGCATCTGATCAAGAGAATCTAGAAAAATTGCTAGCGGCAATGGAAGGCGTACCAGAAGCAGAGCGTACAGCACGTTTCCACTGCGTATTAGTCCTCATGCGTCACGAGAACGACCCAACGCCTATCGTCTGTCACGGTAAATGGGAAGGCCGAATTCTAACTGAAGCACACGGTGAAAATGGCTTTGGCTACGACCCTATCTTCTTTGTTCCTGAAGACAACTGTGCGTCAGCCGAACTTGAACCTGCACGTAAGAAACAACTGTCTCACCGCGGTAAAGCGCTCAAGTCGTTGTTTGCTCAACTGTCTGAGCAAGTGTCTCAGTAATCACGAGCGAATTAGACCATGTTAACGCCCCCAGCACTCAGCTTGTATGTACACATCCCTTGGTGTGTGCAAAAGTGCCCGTATTGCGACTTTAACTCTCACGCGCTCAAAACCGAGATTCCAGAAGAAGAGTACATCAGTGCCCTTTTAGAAGATTTGGATACCGACATTGAGAAATACCGACTTAACGAAGCGCCACGTCCACTGCATTCAATCTTCATTGGTGGTGGTACGCCGAGTTTGATTTCGGCAGAAGGCATCGAGCATCTACTTAAGGGCATTGAAGCGCGTATTCCGTTCAAGCCTGAAATCGAAATCACCATGGAAGCGAATCCAGGCACCATCGAAGCAGAGCGTTTTGTTGGCTACCGCAAAGCTGGTGTAACGCGTATCTCTATCGGCGTACAAAGCTTTGAGCAGCAGAAGCTTGAGCGTTTGGGGCGCATTCACGGCCAAGACGAAGCCGTCAATGCTGCTAAGCTGGCGCACCAAATCGGTTTGAACAGCTTTAACCTCGATCTCATGCACGGCTTACCTGATCAAAGCATCGAACAAGCCTTGGCAGATTTGGACAAAGCGATTGAGTTGGCACCGCCGCACTTGTCTTGGTATCAGCTGACCATCGAACCAAACACCATGTTCTACTACAAGCCACCAACGCTACCTGACGATGATGACTTGTGGGATATTTTCGAGCTCGGACACCAAAAACTTGCAGCCGCGGGTTATGTGCAATATGAAATCTCCGGTTACAGTAAGCCGGGCTATCAGTGTCAGCACAACCTCAACTACTGGCGCTTTGGTGATTACCTTGGTATCGGTTGTGGCTCTCATGGCAAACTCAGTTTTACCGACGGACGTATTATTCGAACGACAAAGGTAAAACACCCGCGAGGCTATTTAGCGGCTTATCAAAATATGGTCAAACCTTATCTGCATACGGAACATGTCGTCGCGGATGAAGATCGTCCATTCGAGTTCTTTATGAACCGATTCCGCTTAATTGAAGCCTGTCCGAAGCAAGATTACGTGGACACCACGGGCTTACCGCTTAGTACGATTCAAGAAACCATCAACTGGGCGATAGAAATGGGCTACCTGAGTGAAACGCCTACCCACTGGCAAATTACTGAAAAAGGGAAGCTCTTCCTTAATGATTTGCTCGAAGCCTTTATGGCCGAAGAAAGCGAAGAGTAACGCAACCCAAAAACAAAAAAAGCCTCTCAATTGAGAGGCTTTTTATTTAGAAACTGTGCCGTCCTAAATAAGGTTGACACATTTCTAACATTAGAAAATTGAACGGCCAATTCGCTCTGAGAGCAGCTCAAGCGCCTTAGTACCCGCAAGCGAGTTACCTGAAGGATCAAGCTCTGGAGACCATACTGAAATGGTCATTTCACCAGGTACTACCGCGATAATGCCACCACCAACACCAGACTTACCAGGCATACCAACGCGATAAGCAAACTCGCCCGCGCCATCATACAAGCCACACGTTGCTAACAGTGCATTAAGTTGTTTGGTTTGCACAGGAGAAACTACAGGCTTACCCGTTTGTACCGATGTGCCCTTGTTTGCTAAATAGCTAAACGTTTTAGCCAAATCGACGCAACTCATCTTCAGCGCACAAGCGTGGAAGTAGTTTTGTAGTACTGGAATCACTTCATTTTCGAAGTTGCCAAACGAACGCATGAGATATGCAATCGCCGCATTACGATCACCATGCATCATTTCGGATGCCGCAACGACTTTGTCATACACAATATGGGTATCACCAGAAAGCTGACGCACAAATTCCAACAGGCGCTGACGAGGTGCAGATAAGCGAGTTTGTAACAAATCTGCCACTACTATCGCTCCAGCATTTATAAATGGATTACGAGGAATACCTTGCTCCATTTCTAGCTGGATTAGCGAATTAAATGCCTGCCCCGAAGGCTCTTTTCCCACTCGAGACCAAATTTCTTCTTGCTTGTACAAGCACATCGCTAACGTCAAGCTCAATGCTTTTGAAATAGATTGGATAGAGAAAGGTTCATCGGCATCACCCGCCTTAATAACCTCACCTTCGTTGGTGTATACCGCAATACCTAACTTGTTGCTGGGTACTTTTGCCAGAGCAGGAATGTAATCAGCCACTTTACCTTGGCCGATTAAAGGGCGTACTTCCGCCAAAATATCTGTCAAAATTTCCACTGTCGGTTTCATTCTCTACCTTCTATTTACAAGAGAACTCGTTGAGCTCAGAGGTAAAAAAAGCCAACGTGTCGTTGGCTTTTCCATAGGGTTCGTTCGACTCAAGTCGATTATGGTTTTACTGCCACAATAATATTGCGGTTGATAGATTGATCAACACGGTGAAGATAACCGATGTAAGGCTCTTCTGAAAGTACCTTCCAACCTTGCTCTTCAAATAATGCCGCGACATCTTTCCATTTCAATGTGAATTCATTGAAAGACAACACCACTGAACCTTGCTTTTTCAATACCACTTTCCATGCAGGCAGAGCCTCTTTTAAAAGCTCTAGTGGACTACGGTTCAGTTTGCTGTCCTTGGCATTTTTGCTGCCGTGCTGCACGCCATAAGGCAGATCAGACACCATCACATCAACTGAGTTCTTTTTCACGACTTGATCAGCGATACGAGTATCAGCCGAATACAGCTTCATAAACTGAAGATTGCCTTGGTTGTAATCTTCTTTATTTGCTGCAGCTTCAACCACGAAACCATCCGCCACTTTCTTGCCACCCGCAGTGCGCTTTTCTTTGCTCACTTTGTGCTTAAAGCGGCCATTCTTCATGAACTTAACAATAAAGGTCTGGATCTCTTGCACCCACTTGGCGTTGATCTCAACCCCTACCACGTTCAAACCGTGGATCAAGCCTTCAAATAAGGTTGTACCTTTACCACACATTGGATCCATTAAGGTCAGTTGTTCACTTCCCGTATTGGACGCACTAATGCCGATATTCACCATCAAACGGGTAAACTGCTCATTTGTTTTCCCGGTGTAGCGCAAAATCTGGCTCATGCTTTCCGGGAAAGTGTTAAATACGGGCGCTTGAACTGGTCGAAGTAAACCATCTTCGCGCACTTCAAATAGCGCATAGTAAATCGAAGAGGCTGCGATTCTTCGCGCCTGCTCATCGGTTAGCGCTTCCTGACAAGAAAACACCAACGCAGCAGGTAAGCCAACGTCTTTACTACCAATTTCTGTCACATCCACGCCTTGTGAAGCTAAAATTGCTTTTAGTTCAGAACAGGCAATGGTCATTGCGCTATCAAAGTAAATTCGGTTATGACCCGGATTCGCTAATATCGCGTAATGGTACATCCCATGAACTCCTCTGGTTACGCAATACGCTTATATTTGATATCCCAAACACCGTGACCAAGACGGTGACCACGAGCTTCAAACTTCGTTAGCGGGCGATCGTCTGGACGAGGAACGAAATCACCATCTTTAGCAATGTTTTCGAAACCTGGCGCTTGGTTCATCACTTCAATCATGTGCTCTGCGTAGTTTTCCCAGTCGGTCGCCATGTGGAAAATACCTTCATTAGGGATAAGCTTCTCACGCACCATTTCCGCAAAACCTAATTGAACAATACGACGCTTGTGGTGACGCTTCTTATGCCAAGGGTCTGGGAAGAACAATTGCAGTGTCGATAAGCTGCCATTTGGGATCATGTGTTCGAATACTTCTACCGCATCGTGACACATTACACGCAGGTTAGTAATTCCCGCTTCGCGAGCATCGGCAAGACAAGCACCAACGCCTGGGCTATGAACTTCGATACCGATGAAGTTTTTCTCTGGCGCGTTCTTTGCCATTTCAACCAATGAAGCACCCATACCAAAACCGATCTCAAGCACTACTGGGTTATCGTTGCCAAACACCTCTTTCCAATCGAGAAGTTCAGCTTTGAAGTCAATACCCATCGTAGGCCAGCATTCATTCATCGCGCTCTCTTGACCTTTAGTCAAACGCCCTTCACGGCGTACAAAGCTGCGGATTTTGCGGATCAGCTTTCCGTCTTCGTTGTATTCGTTAGTGGTTACTTCACTCATTGATTTTGCCTGCACATTGATTAATCAAAGCGGGGATTATCCAAAGAATTTACTTAGGTGCAAGTATTTGTTGAGCTCTTGGTCTATGGCAACCCAAAAGCAACGACACACCTCTTTATATCCCTACTGTTTATCCGTTGTACTTCTTGCCCATTATGTGGTGCAATTTTGCACCTAACCAATAATAGAATACAGAGCAAGTCGTGACACCTTTCGCCAGTGCCATCCTAGAATGGTATGACGCATATGGAAGAAAAGATCTTCCGTGGCAACAAAATAAGACCGCATACAGTGTCTGGTTGTCTGAAATTATGCTTCAGCAAACTCAGGTCACTACGGTTATTCCGTATTACCAACGTTTTTTGGAGCGCTTTCCAACCGTGATCGATCTTGCCAATGCTGAGCAAGATGAAGTCCTACACCTTTGGACTGGCTTAGGGTATTACGCCCGAGCCCGTAACCTTCACAAAGCAGCACAAGAGGTCGCCTCTACATACAATGGTGAGTTTCCTCTTGATATAGAGAAAATGAACGCCCTACCGGGGATTGGTCGCTCTACTGCTGCCGCCATTTTATCGTCTGTGTATAAACAACCACACGCGATTCTTGATGGTAACGTGAAGCGCACCCTATCCCGCTGTTTCGCAGTCGAAGGATGGCCAGGACAAAAAAAGGTTGAAAACCAGCTGTGGGAAATTGCCGAAACGCATACCCCACAAACGGATGTAGATAAGTATAACCAGGCAATGATGGACATGGGCGCAATGGTCTGCACTCGCAGCAAACCCAAATGTAGCCTCTGCCCTGTTGCTGATCTGTGTGTGGCAAAGCAACAAGGTAATGTGCTCGACTACCCGGGCAAAAAACCGAAGAAAGATAAGCCAATCAAGCAAACTCGTTTCGTGATGCTTCACCACAACACCGAAAATGGTCATGAGGTGTGGTTGGAGCAAAGACCACAAACAGGCATTTGGGGTGGCTTATTCTGCTTCCCACAAACCGAACATGTGGATGCAGAAAGCGACATTGAATTGCTACTGGATCAACGCGGCATTCAAGCCAGCAATATCAAACAGAAGCAAACACTGATTACCTTTCGTCATACATTCAGCCATTACCACCTAGATATCACGCCAATTTTGATTGATTTATCAAAGCAACCGGACGTGATAATGGAAGGCAACAAAGGTCTTTGGTATAACTTATCTAAACCTGAAGAAGTCGGTTTAGCCGCGCCAGTAAAACTATTGCTGGAAACGCTACCCCACGAACTTCGTTAATTGAATACAAGGAGTCATTATGAGCCGCACTGTATTTTGTGCTCGACTAAAGAAAGAAGGCGAAGGTCTAGACTTTCAACTTTACCCTGGTGAACTAGGTAAACGCATTTTCGACAACATCTCGAAAGAAGCGTGGGCTCAGTGGCAACACAAACAAACCATGTTGATCAACGAGAAGAAACTCAACATGATGGATCCAGAACACCGCAAACTGATCGAAACAGAAATGGTAAACTTCCTCTTTGAAGGAAAAGACGTTCATATCGAAGGTTACACACCGCCGAGCGAATAAAGTCGCTTGAGTTAAACAATGACATCACAACCATTTGTGGTGTCATTTTTCTATTACCTTCAATAACTCTGATACTTATGAAAAAAATTGTCTTTATCGCTGCCGCACTTTTAATGGCAGGCTGTAGCCGTGAATTCGTCGAAAAGATTTATGACGTCAACTACGAGCCAACAAACCGTTTTGCCAATAACTTAGCTGAGCTACCAGGACAATTTGAAAAAGATACTGCGGCGCTAGATGCCTTAATCAATAGCTTTTCAGGCAATATTCAAAAGCGCTGGGGTAAAAAAGAGATCAAGTACGCTGGCAAGAGTAATTACGTTAAGTACATCGATAACTACCTTAGCCGCGCCGAGGTCGACTTTCGCAAAGGCGTGATCACGATAGAGACCGTATCACCGACCGAGCCCCAAAAACACCTAAAAGACGCGATTGTCACCACCTTATTAACACCAGACGATCCCGCGCACGTCGACTTATTCTCCTCTAAAGGTATCACGTTAGAGGGGCAACCATTCCTGTATAAACAAGTTGTCGACCAAGACAATAAGCCAATTCAATGGTCTTGGCGGGCAAACCGATTTGCGGAATACCTCATCGCAAATAAAATAAAAACCAAAAATGTAGATTTCAAGAAAGCGTATTACGTCGAAATTCCCATGGTTGAAGACCACTTTTCAACTCGCAGCTACCAATACGCCGATATCGTGCGTCGAGCTTCCAAGAAATACGACATTCCAGAAGACTTGATATACGCCATTATTAAAACCGAGAGCAGCTTCAACCCATACGCGGTAAGTTGGGCAAATGCGTATGGCCTAATGCAAGTTGTACCTAAAACAGCGGGACGAGATGTGTTCAAACTCGTGAAAAAGCGCTCGGGCCAACCAAGCCCTGAATATTTGTTTAATCCAGAAAACAACATAGATACCGGTACTGCGTATTTCTATATCTTAAAAAATCGTTATTTAAGAGAAGTCCGCCACCCTACCTCTCTCGAGTACAGCATGATTTCAGCTTACAATGGCGGTACTGGAGGAGTTTTAAACACATTTCATCGCAGTGATCGCAAACGCGCAATGCAAGATCTTAATTCATTGCAACCCAACCAAGTTTATTGGGCGTTAACCAAGAAACACCCGAACGCAGAAGCGCGTCGCTACCTAGAAAAAGTTACAAATTTCAAAAAGGAATTTAACTCGAAGCAAACTTTGTAGTGACAGTTGAATAAAAAGCGTTCGAACAACCACTTTTTTGAAATTATTTAAAAAAAGTGGTTGACGCAACGCGGGAAAATCCGTTTAATAGCGCTCCGTTGCCCGGATAGCTCAGTCGGTAGAGCAGAGGATTGAAAATCCTCGTGTCGGTGGTTCGATTCCGCCTCCGGGCACCACAATTTGATTTGTTGGTGTCTTAACGAAATGTTATAACACGGACAAAAGCACAAAGAATAAAGTGTGCCGACTTAGCTCAGTAGGTAGAGCAACTGACTTGTAATCAGTAGGTCACCAGTTCGATTCCGGTAGTCGGC